>JAXMCY010000001.1:0-202042 GCA_046349135.1 Methylocystis sp.
ACCGCACCAAGAAGAAACTCGTCATCGATCCGGTCGAAGCCGAGACAGTACGGCTCATCTACCGCCTCTATCTCGAAGGTGACTCCGGTCGGGGGCCGATGGGCGTCAAGGAGGTGACCAAGGCGCTCAATGGGCGAGGGCTCAGGACGCGGCTCGGCGCGCGCTTTGGCGTTGCGTCGGTTCACAAGATTCTGACCAATCCGGTCTACGCCGGTCGCTGGCGTTTCAATCAGCGCGACGCCAAGACCGGCCGAACCAAAGCCGAGAACGAAGTCATCGAGGTTGCTGTTCCGGCGATTATTGAGCTGCAGGTCTTCGGCAGGGTTCAGACGAGTCTGGCCGCCCGTGACCCGCGCGTTTTGCCGCCGCGCGTCGTCACCGGTCCTATCCTGCTCACGGGGCTTGCGCATTGCGCGACGTGCGGCGGGGCGATGACGCTGCGCACCGGAACGTCCAAGTCCGGCAAGGTCCATCGCTATTATACCTGCTCGACCGCCGCCCGCGTCGGAAAGACGGGCTGCAGAGGCCGATCCATCGCCATGGACCGGCTCGACGGATTGGTGACGACACATCTCGCCGACCGGTTACTCGGCCCAAATCGTTTGGCGGGCCTTCTGACCTCACTGGCCGAAAAACGCGCCTCCAGCAACGCCGAGGTCCAAGGGCGGGCCAGCATCCTGCAAGGCGAAATCGAGCGGGCCGACGACAAGCTCCGCCGTCTCTACAAAATGGTCGAGGACGGCGTCACCGATCTCGACGATGTGCTCGGGGATCGGCTCGCCGCGCTTAAATCCGACCGGGAGCGCGCCAAGGCCGCGCTGGAGCGGATCAAAATCCAATCCGCGCCCAATATCTCGCTCGAATCCGACCAGATCGAACGATTCGGCGCTTTCATGCGCGAAAGGATCACAACTGGCGAAACGACGTTCCGCAAGGCCTATTTGCGCTCGATCGTCGACGCCATCGAGGTCGACGATAAGCTTATTCGCATCCATGGCTCGAAAGCCAACCTCGAACAAGCCGTCATCGCCGGAGAACAAATCGGCAAGGGTGTTCGCAGTTTTATACGCAAATGGCGCGCCACGGTCGATGAAGATGGGCAATATTGCTTTGCCGTGGCGCGATGACAGGGCGCGCTCCTGCGCGGAAAATTTTCCGGCCGCGCGACCGGCGCGCCGATTCCGCACCTTTTCAACTCGGCCAGCGTTCATAATATTGCGGATTCGCATCCAGGCCCGTTTGAACAGAACGTGCGCCGCACAAGCAGTTAGTCCGAAATGCTGACTCCAATAGCAGTTTCGTCCCAGTCAAGTCCTGTTCCGGCTACAGCGGGTATATACAGCTTGCCATCGGCGACATCATATGGCTGCTTCAGGATTGGATTGACCCAGTTCTGCCACTCGAGCCAATGTGACGTTTCGGAAACTCGCATGACATGGGCGCCGACCTCTGGATAGAGGTGCGTAGAGATAGGCACCCCCGATGCCGCCGCAATCGCTGCGGACCTTAACCAACCTGTTACGCCCCCAATCCTCATGAAGTCGGGCATAACCAAGTCGCAGGCCTTCATTTGAATCGCTCGATGTAATTCCCGAGGACCATAGAAATTCTCACCGAGTTGCAACGGCGTCTTAAGTTTCGAAGATAGTCGCGCATAACCGTCTAAATTGTCGTAGACGATCGGCTCCTCGATCCAGTCAAGGCCGAGAGCGTCGATCAATTGGCACCTTATGAGCGCTTCAGCAACGTCTAGTCCCTGGTTGAAGTCCGCCATCAGATGAATATCGGCGCCGACCGCCGCGCGCACCGCCTCAATCGCGCGCAAATCCTGATCCGCGGTCGCGCGGCCTAGCCGAATCTTCAGTCCGGCAAATCCTCCTTCTTGGATTAGTCTCGCTGCTTCCTCCCCTAATTGCGCTGGATCAGTCAGCCAAAGACCGTTGCTGTTGTATGCCTTCACCGGCCCAACCGTGCCGCCGAGGAGCACGCATAACGGTAGATTCGCGGCCTTCGCCAAGGCGTCCCACGCCGCCATGTCGAGGCCGGAAACGGCGATCATGCTCAAGCCCTGATAGCCAACGAAATGGAGAGACTTTCGGGTCAGCTCAAATATCTCGGTCGGCGCGACGGCATGACCATCGAGAAGCTCGCCAAAATCCTCCAAGGCGGCAACGATGTATTTCATCGCCTTTGCCGTGTACGGTTCGAGGTAGCTTCGCCCGACGACTCCTTCGTTTGTGAAAAGATCGATGAGGATCACAGGCCAGTCGGAGATCGTCGCTATTCTGGCGACGATCGGGCGTTCCAATTTGAGGATCAAGGGCCGCGCCCTGATGCTTTTGATTGTCAGTCGGCCAGTTGTCATTCCAAGACTCACATATTGGCGTATTGCGCTTCGCCGTTCCCGAACGACCAGTTTTCCTTGGGAACCTCGACGAGGCTGATGAAGACGTCCTCAACGCGAAGTCCCAGGCGGGAATGAAGTTCTTTCGCCACCGTTTGATAAAAAGATTTCTTCTGCTCGACCGACCGACCTGCATTGAGAGTGATTCTGAATGAACACGCAGTCCTGCGTGCGTTTGATGCCAAGGTAATTCTCGTCGGCAATGAGGGCGTGTTCTGGATGTTCGGCGATCACCTGGAAGCGGTCGTTCTTGGGAACCTTCAAGACCTCGATCATCGCGTGATAGACGACATCGCCGATCCCGCGACAATATTCGACAGGCTTGCCCTTGATGAGATCGATGCGCACGAGAGGCATTTGATCTCTCCTCATGTTACCAACGCGATTTGAGCGCAGCTTCAGTGCGGATCGCTTCTTGGAAACGAGCGCCCCGAGGGTTCGTCGGGACGCTCGCACTCGCTGCAGACGGTCTTGTCAGGCCACGTCCTCGATCTGGTCCAACAGTTGAATGAGACGGATCACCTGTTGCAACAAAATTCCGCCGACACCATGGGCAAACCACACGCCAGTGACGAAGCCCCAGTGAATCGGCGCAGCGAAAAACTCCTCCCGAAACCAGAAGGTGTGGCCCCACTCGTTAAATCCTACACTAACGAAGATCATGAACGGACCGACGACCGCAAGCGTCAGAGGGAGGGAAATCCCCTTGGCGTAAAGCGGCAGGCGCGTCCTCGCATACAGCCACGCCGAGCCGCCCATGAGGATGTAGAAGGGAAAGTTGAAGTAGAACTCGATGATGTGGTTGGCGGTGAAAGGCGTGTCGCGGACGGAAACCTGATGCCAGGAATTATCCTGTTCCGCAAAATAGCTGCCGGCCCAATAAACGGCGAATGTATAGATACTGATCCACATCGTCAGCGTGAAGTAGCGCGTGATCTCCTCCTTTGGTGTAATCTTGTCGAGGTTTCGGTCGCGGGTGAACCAGAGATAACCCCACAGCGACGGAAAAACGATCGCCAGAAATGCGCCTTCGAGGTAGAGCAATCGCATCCAATGAACGTCGAACGCTGGATCGGAAGAGTCTAGACCGGTCGAAATGGCATAAGCGCCCTGATACATTCTGAACCCGACGTAGATGATGGTCATCACGGCGAAGGTCAGGAGATACTTCGGTAGGTCTCTCAGATACCAGGGCAGATTGAAAGGCGCTCGCGGCGTGGTTCGGGCGATTGTCTGCGTGGTGATGCTCATGGCTGTTCCTTTGGCTCGCTTGAACTGTTTTTGCCCGCGTGACGGTCTTTATCCCGCCGCGCGAGATTGTCAGTCGAACTTCGGGATGACCGCAGCGGATACGCTGGAGACGTAGCGCTGGGCAGCGTCATCGTAGAGGAAGAGCAAGCCTCCCATCCGCGTATCCGCGTCGCGGATCAGGCCGTCGAGCCTCTCCCGCTGCCAAAGCGAATCCTCCGCCGTGATGCGGATCGTCCTCGTCTCGCCCGGCGCAATCGGATCGGCCTTGTCGATGCTGAGGCCTTCGCGTGCAGCCAAAGCGGTGCCTTCGCCCTGTGGCGGTTGGATAACCGCAGGGTTGAGGAAGCGCACATTCGCGGTCGCGAACTCGCCAACCCGGACGGGATGCTCGGAGCCGTTATGAAGTAGGGTGGTCATGATCATTGCACGAGCAGGCACATTGTATTCTGCGCGCTGAATCTTGACCTGAACCGTTCCGACGTCGACGGCAGGCGGAAGCGGATCGATCTGATCCATTGCGGCTTGCAGCGGGATGGCGTTTGGATATTGTCGATCCGTTACGAAGTTCGCGCCGAACACGATCATCGGAACTGCGAAGATGATCACTGCGCCAATCATCCGGTCGAGCGGGGAGACAAGGCTCGACTCTTGGCCGGCATGGAGCATTTTGTAGCGCGGAATAAACAGCGGACGTCTGACCCACCAAAGCAGCCACGCCGAACCGAGCGCGATCCAGAAGCCGTGCCAGGCGACGCCATTCGCGAGCCCGTATGTCTCCATGTCTATAACGCTGCCATCGAGCGTCTTGATCCGGTTGGTGAACGCGGAAGCATCGCCCTCGACTTCCATCCATTGGCCCGGGCCCACGACGGAGCCCGCATCATGCAGATTGAAGAACGGATGAAGATGGAAGCGACCAGGCATCCTGGCCTTCATCACGATCTTGAAGTCATAGTCGCCGCCGAGTTTCAAAGCGGAGGAGCTGACGGACGCTTGTCCGTTGAGGTAACGCTCGGTTCGAATGAAGACGGGCCCCGGAGCGGAGACATTCAAATACGTCGCGTCCGGTTGCGCCACCCCGCGCGGCCAGTCCGCGTTGACGTGGAACTTACCGGTGATGACAACCTCGTCATTGACGTTGAGCTTTGCCTTCGACCACGCCACATCGTACCATTGGATCGTACGCATGCGGACGAAAGGTTCCAGCGCCTTTTCGCCATGGGCGAGCGCCGCTTGGGGAGCGAGCGGCCCGGCGCATAATCCGAGGCAAACGGCACTGAAAAGCGTCTTGAGTGACTTTTTCATCTCGTTGTCTCTCCCTCAGATATTCTTGACGTATTTTGTCGTCGCAAACGCTTTTCCCAGATACCACCAGAGCGGATACATCAGGGTGGCAAGCAACGCCGAACAAAACGCCGACAACGGCGTCGCATATTGGCCGTAGGTTCGCAGCGTTCCACGCTCGATGAGGCGAAGATATTCAGGCGTTCCCGCGCGGATGTATTGAAAACCGAAGAGGTCGGCCACTGTGAGCTGCGCGCCGCCATACTCCACCGGCACGTGAAACATGCCGAAAATCGGCCAGTTGGTCGGATAGAAAAGCAGGGCGAAGGCCATGCCGCCAAAGATGCTCGTGACAGTCAGACTGTTGCTCAACATCAGAATCGCATCGAGGACGAGGGCGCTCGGCAACATCGTGGCTGGCAAGACTTCGCTTATCGGGAAGAAATTCCACATGTGATAGGCGAAGAAGCGCGTGATCCATGTGCCGATCAGCAAGCATGAAATGCAAAGCGTCGCGCCAAGCGGCAACCTGAAGTTTGGCCAAAGCACGGCCTGTACCGCCGCGGGGAAGGTAATCATCATCAGGGGAGTGATAAGCGGCCACCATTGCCGATCTTTCCAGTCCTGCCAGAAGTCCCAGTCGCCGACCGTCAGAGCGACGTGCAAGTGGAAGGAGCCAATGAAAAGGAATAACGCGAGCACCAGGATCAGATAATCATAGGCGCGGGTCAGTCTTGCCTTTTCCCCTGTATATGGCTGTGCTGGTAGGTCGAGGGATTTGCCCGGCATGCGGTCCTCCACGAAGGTTTGCTTTCTGTGCAGCTCTTTCCCGAACGGCGCTCGGAATGGCGGACGGCGAGACGGCGCAACTATCGGCAAGCCTAGGGGGAACGGGGCGCTGCGTGAAATGGTGAGTTTTGATAGGCCTATGAATGAAAATCACTGTTGGCGCATTTGCCGCGCGCGGAAAGAGCATAGTGAGGAAATGCCGTGATCGAGCTGCATAATTTCGACATCAACCTGCTCGTGGCGTTCGACCTCCTCATGGAAGAAAAGAACGTCTCGCGCGCCGCCGAACGCATGTTCGTGACGCAGTCGGCGATGAGTCATACCTTGCAGCGGCTAAGACAACAGTTGGACGATCCGTTACTGGTCAAGACGCCGGCAGGCATGAAGCCGACCGATCGCGCGCTTTCTCTGGTCGACCCGGTGAAGGCCGTCCTGCGCGACATCAAGCGCCTGATCCGCGCCCCCGAGGAATTTGATCCTTCGCAGAGCAGGCGGCGGTTCGTGATCGCCGCAACGGATTATATGGATCTGCTGGTGCTCCCTCCGCTCATCGAACGTATCGCATCGGGGGCGCCGAGTATCGACATCCATGTTAAGAGAACCGAGTTGCCGTTCCCGGAAGCGGCGCTTGAGCACAATGATCTCGACGTCGTTCTGGGCTTCGATACGATATTGAAACCGCCTGTCTATTTGAGCAGATCGAAGCTTTTCGACGACCGCATGACCTGCGTCGTCAGCAAGAAATACCAAGTTGGCAAGAAACGGGAGCTGACGTTAGAGGAATATGTCTCGGGCAAGCACATGCTGATCTCCCGCACCGGCACACGCGTCGGGTTGATCGATGAGTGGCTCGCTGAGAGAGGGCTGGCGCGCCGCATCGCGCTGATCGTGCCCCACTTCCTCTCGGCTCCGTTTATTGTGGCGAAGACCGACATGATCTTGTCCCTGCCGGAGCGAATTGCCAACGAGTTCGTCGGCCTGGCGCCGCTGAACATCCTGCCCCTCCCGATCGAATTGCCGGCCTATGATCTCGTTATGGTCTGGCACCCGCTCCGGGATCCAGACCCCGCCCATCGTTGGTTGCGTGATCAAATCGTGGAAGTTTCCCGGAACCTGCGTGTTTAGCTATCTGACCTTGACGACAACTTTGCCTTTTGCCCGTCCTGTTTCGACGTAGGCCAAAGCCTCCCTAGTCAATTCGAATGGAAAGACCCGATCCACGACTGGGCGTATGATTTTCGAGTCGATGAGAAAGGCGATCTCGCGCAACTGGGCACCGTTCGCTCTCATGAAAAGAAATGAATAGCTCACGCGATGGCGCTTTGCTTTCATCCGAATGCGATAGCTCAAAAGGCGCATCACCTGCCTCAAGACCCAGCTCAATCCAAGCTCCTTCGCAAAATCGAGATCAGGTGGACCGGAGATTGAGATGAGCCTCCCTCCGGGTTTCAGAACGCGGAGAGATTTTTCAAGCGTGTCTTTGCCCAAACTGTTCAAGACGACGTCATAGCCATTTAGGACCTTCTCGAAATCTTCTTTCTTGTAATCGACTACGATGTCGGCGCCGACGCTCTTCATCCATTCGACGTTTGCCGTGCTCGTGGTTGTTGCGACCGTTGCGCCCAGGTGCTTGGCCAGTTGAATGGCGAATGTTCCGACTCCGCCTGAGCCCGCGTGAATGAGAACCTTCTGCCCGGCCTTCAGCTTCGCAGTTTCGACCAGCGCTTGCCAGGCGGTCAGCCCGACCAAGGGGATAGAAGCCGCCTCCTCCATCGTGAGCGCCTTTGGCTTGAGGGCCAGGTCGTCTTCGTTTACCGCGATGCATTCCGCGAACGTCCCGATCCGGTCCTTGTCCGGCCGTCCATAGACTTCGTCGCCGACTTTGAACCGCCGTACACGCGACCCCACCTGGACGACGACCCCAGCCAGATCGTTGCCCAGGATGAGGGGTAGCCGATATGGTAGGATCAACTTGAATTCTCCGTCCCGGATCTTGGCGTCCAGTGGGTTCACGCCCGCAGCGTGGATCTCGACCAGGACGTCGTTGTTCCCCATCTCCGGAACAGGCGTCTCGCGAGCGCGCATGCCTTCCTTGCTCATGTAACGATCGATAGCGAACGCCTTCATGACCCGTCTCTCCGATCTCCTTAGGTGTGAAGCCAGATCGCCTGGCAGATCTGATGATTGAGATACAATCATCGTTGGCTGCGCGAACGAATCTTGGCGCGTGCCAGATTTTGGACAATTCCTCTGAAGTTTAGCTCATCTGCCCGCGAGTCCGGGGGCCATCGCTTTGACCTCGATGAGGAAGTACGGCGGCTTCGACAATGACTCTCCGCCGTTTAGAACAGCGGATTTGTGCAGGCGATTGACCACGGCATAGAGCTTGCCTCCCGGCCCAAAACTGAGCGAGTCGACCCAGGACAACTCTTCGTTTTGTGCGAGCCGTTGGTAACTGCGATCCCCCTTGATGACCCCGATCGCATTTTCTGCAAGATCGCCGAGGTAGATGTTATTGTCCCTGTCGATACTAATGCCGTCGCAAATGGGCTTAGCGCTATAGCGCTCAACCCGCGCGCCAAGCTCCTTTTCGCCGAGAGCTTCATCGGCCAAATCAGCAGCCTTTATGCGGTAAAGGCTCGTTCCGTGCATAGGACCAAAATACACCCATTCGTTCTGCAGATCTTCGGTGACCGGATTGACGCCGATATGGGGTCGCACGAGATAGCCGGCGGGCTCTTTCACCTGAATGGGGCGCCCATCGATGACGAGATCGATTTTCTCGGGCACAACGCTGGAGTGACCTTCCAACACGCGACGCGCCGCGCCCGTTCGCAAATCCACCACGATGAACGCTGCATTTGCTCCACCCGCGGGATCGGCGATGAATATCTTGTTGTGCTTGCCGTCGACGGTAAAATCGTTGACGAACGCATCTTTGGGAGCGATCGGCGGCGGCAAATAGATAACGCGGTGCAGCTTATTGGCCTTCGTATCCCAGCCGACAAGTTTTGGCGTGACTCCGCTGCGCATGCCATTGTCGAGCATCCAGACAACGCCGTTGGTGTCGCTCCTAATGCCAAGAACAGAATCCAGCTTTAGCTCAGAATGGCTCAGCCGGTCATTGAGCTCTTTGTTCGGAAAGGGCGCGAGCGAACCGTCGTCGCGATGCTCAACGACCGAGTAATTCGGTTCGTAGAACTGATGCTGGCTCATGATAATTTTGCCACTCCCGGTGACCGTGACGTTGCCGGGCGCTAGCGCGAGCCTTGCGATGATCTCGTAATTGGGCTGCTGCGCGGCTTCCGCTCGGCTCACAAAAACGGCCAGCACTGACAGGAGGAATAGGCTCGTTCGCATGAGAACTCCGGGACGGCTTTGGACGCCGACGGATTCTATCCTGTCGAACGTCACCCGGCGCATGATGCTTGCTCATGGCGTCATTAGTGGATTCGATAGAAAGCGTACGGAAAGCGTGCGCCCTTGATCTTCGGCTCCGTGTCCACATGTGACCGGCGCCCAGGCCGAGGTGGCTCTGACGTTGGTTGCGATCTTCCACTTGAACGGTCTGCTGAGCCGATTTGCCGCGCCCAAAGTCATCGCCGCTTTGCATTTTAGCCGCGATCAGAAATCAAATCGGGGAATGCCCCGGCGACCCGTGGTTCGACGAGCGACTGCACACCGAACGAACTTTCTTCGTGTTTCTCAGTGACTCAAAGCGCGTCCGACCGACACATCGACAGACGCACATTCTGCATCCCGGCTGCGAGTCGCGACGCGCTTTTTGAGCGCGGATTTGCAGCGAACACGCATGGTTCTTACAGTGTATTTGCGCGTTGGCTGCGTCCCGACGCGCGCTGACGAGATGGCCTATACCTGCTATTTTCGAGAATGTTGAGTAGTATGCCATCGTAGTTTTGCGTATGATTGCCGGCGAGTAGTTTGACGGCAAGATAAAAGCAACGGTGTTGCTGCGGTCGGGTCTGCACATTACTATTTGATTTCACGATGGGATTTCACAGGCTGTGACGGCACTGCGCGAGGTGCGCTTGAGCCAGTGCCTGCGCCAAGAGCTTCATGCGACATGCTTTTCACCGTGCCTGCCCACACCTCACGCTTCTTTGACCACTGAAGGCAGCGCATTCGATGAAGCAATCCGGGAAGGAGGAAGAGCGGTGCGATCGGTAGTCGCTCGGCGATGAAACCGGCGTCGGGAGCGAGTTAGTTTTTTGTTCGCGGCGGCTGTGGCAGATGCGTCGGCGCTGCCCTTCCTCGGCGCCGCGTTTTGGGTCGCGACTCCCGTCTGAGATCGCTCGCGGCGCGCGCCGAGTCCGGATCGCCGAGAAGGATACTCCCGCGTGGAGATAGGCTATGCGGCCGTGAAGGGAGGCATGCCACACTTCCGGCATGTCTCGTTCACAGAATTCTCGCCGCCGACGACTCGCAAAGAGTGGCGTCGCGCCCGACGACCTCTATGATTATGCAAGGCCGCCGCGCCGGCGTCCGGGCCGTTCGATCCGCAACGATCCGGCGACGTGGATCGTCAAGGACGATTGGCCCGAAGACGTGCCCGTGACCGACGCCGAGGTCGATGTGTTCGAGGCCTGGTTCGGCGATCTGTTCGATGAATTGTTTTCGACTCGCCATTGAGGCCACCAGGGTTGAGGAGAACGTCATGTCCACGCCCGTCCCCGCCACGCCCATACGCGCCGCTCTCTATTTTCGCGTCTCGACCGGCCGGCAGGTCGACAGTGATCTTTCCATCCCGGATCAGCGCCGGCAGGCGGAGAATTTTTGTAAGGCGCGGGGCTGGGAAGTGGTCGCGGACTATATCGAACCCGGCCAATCCGCGACCGACGATCGGCGTCCCGAGTTTCAGAGAATGATCGACGCGGCGACGACGAAGCCACCGGCCTTCGAAACGATTGTCGTCCACAGCTACAGCCGTTTCTTCCGCGACCAGTTCCAGTTGGAGTTCTATGTCCGCCGACTCGCAAAGAATGGCGTGCGGCTCGTTTCGATCACCCAGGAGCTGGGCGATGACCCGATGAGCAACATGATCCGCCAGATCATGGCGCTGTTCGACGAATATCAGTCCCGGGAGAACGCCAAGCACACGTTGAGGGCGATGAAGGAGAACGCACGCCAGGGTTACTGGAATGGATCGCGCGCGCCGATCGGCTATCGCATCGTCGACGCGGGTCAGCGCGGCGCGAAGACTAAGAAGACGCTGGAGATCGATCCGATCCAGGCGGAGACCGTGCGTCTGATTTTCAAACTCGCGCGGGAAGGTGACGGAACGTCCGGCGCCATGGGCGTGAAATCGATCGTCACTCACCTGAACGCGAACAACATACGCACGCGCGACGGCGGACGATGGGGTCTTGGCGCGCTTCACAAGGTTCTGACTCGGACGACCTATGTCGGCCGTCACCAGTTTAACACTCATCATTGGAAGACGAGCGCACGCAAACCCGAGTCCGAGATTGTTGAGATGGCGGTCCCGCCGATCATCGACGCGGCGCAGTTCGAGGAAGTTCAGGCCCTGCTCAAGAACCGCAGCCCGGCGCTGACCGCGCCGCGCGTGGTGAGCGGGCCAACGCTGCTGACCGGCATCTGTTTTTGCGCCGGCTGTGGCATGGCCATGACGCTGCGCACCGGCAAGAGTGGGCGTTATCGCTACTACACTTGCTCGACCAAGGCCCGGCAGGGCGAGACCGGCTGCAAGGGCCGCACCGTTCCCATGGAAAAGCTCGACGCCCTGGTCGCCGACCATATCGAGCGCCGGCTTCTCAAACCGGAGCGCCTGCAGGACATCCTCTCAACCGTCCTGAACCGCCGCGAGGAGCGCGGGGACCGCCGGTCGGAACAGATCGCTGAACTGCGCAAGCGCGCCGCCGAGGCGGACGCCAAACTGATGCGCCTATACGAGGCCATCGAGAACGGCGTCGCCGATCTTTCCGATCCGAGGCTCAAGGAGCGCGTTGCCGAGCTAACGGCGATCCGGGATCAATCGCGCATCGACGCGGAGCGCGCGGCGGCGGAAATCGAGAGGGCCGGCCCAACTCTCACGCCCGAGGCGCTAACAACGTCTGCCCGGCAGGCGCGCAAGCGGATGCGCGACGCCAAAGGGGGCTACCGGCGCGATCATCTCCGGGCTCGCGCAGCGGGTCGAGGTCGACGAGCGAGAAGTCCGCATCATGGGCCACAAAAGCGCTCTCCCATGAACGCTTGTCGCCGCCTGCGAAAACGGCGGAATCGGCGTTCCCAGTTTTGTTCCGAAGTGGCGCGCCCAAGGGTCTGAACCCCTGTTTTCGCCGTGAAAGGGCGACGTCCTAGGCCTCTAGACGATGGGCGCTTGCTGCGCGGCCGCGTCGTGGCGGCGCGAGGGCTGTATAGAGGCGCGACGGGCGCAAGACAAGGCCGGCGGCCGCGCGCCATATCGCCGCCTCTTTGTGGGTTGCGCCAA
The DNA here is from genome assembly GCA_046349135.1 of Methylocystis sp. Taxonomy (GTDB): domain Bacteria; phylum Pseudomonadota; class Alphaproteobacteria; order Rhizobiales; family Beijerinckiaceae; genus Methylocystis. The sequence continues at coordinate 12,198 of JAXMCY010000001.1, forward strand.
GCCGAAGGGCGCGGCCGCCCGGCGCAGTGCGCATCGGCGCGCCCTCAGTTTGCGCCGTCCCCGGCGAAGCCCTAAAGCATCGCGGCGATGCTGACCATCAACGATCTCGTCTACCGGCTTGGCGGCCGGTTGCTCTTCGACCATGCCGGGGTTTTTCTGCCAGGCCGCTCGCGCGCGGGCTTCGTCGGCCGCAACGGCGCCATGACCACGCTGTTCCGCTTGATCGGCGGCGAAATCGCGGCCGAAAGCGGCATTTCGCTGCCCTCGCGCATGAGGCTTGGGCGCGTCGAGCAGGAAGCGCCGGGCGTACCGACGGCGCCTTCATCGACTTCGTGCTCGCGGCGGACCTTGAGCGCGCCGAACTCAGCGGCGTGGGCGGAGGCCGCCCATGATCCGCACGACATCGCCGACATCTGGCCCGGCTCGCCGACATCGACGCTCATTCGGCCCGGCGCGCGCCGCGGCCATTCTGGGCATGGCCTGGCCTCGACGCGGCGGCGCAGCGCCGGCCTTTGTCGGAATTTTCCGGCGGCTGGCGGATGCGCGTCGCGCTGGCGGCATGGCCCTGTTCGCGCAGCCTGACCCGCTGCTGCTCGACGAGCCGACCACTATCTCGATCTCGAAGGCACGCTGTGGCTCGTCGATTATCTGTCGCGCTATCCGGCGAGCGCTGATCGTCATCAGCCATGACCGAGATCTGCTCGACGCGGTCGCCACTCATACTCCTCCATCTCGAGCGCGGCAGGCTGACGCCATACAAGGGCGACTATTCTTCCTTCGAAAAGCAGCGGCGTGATGCAGCTTCTCGCCGCCAAAGGCGCCAAGAAGCAGGAAGAGCAGCGAAACATCTGCAGGTTGTCGACCGTTTTCAGCGCCAACGCGACGAAGGCGCGCCAAGCGCAGTCGCGCCCCAAACTTCTCTCGAAAATGGAGCCCGTCGCGGCTATCGTCGACGACGCCATTTTGCCGATTCATCTGCTCGCTGAAAAGCCCCTGCCGCCGATCATCGCGCTTGAGAAAGCGGCGTGGTCGGCTATGGCGATCGCGTCGTGCTGTCGCGGCTTTGCTGTCGATCTCGAACGACGATCGCATCGGACTGCTCGGCCAATGGCACGGCAAATCGACCTTTGCCAAATTGCTCGCCGGGCGGCTTGCGCCCTGTGGCGGTGATGGTGCGCGCGCCCAAGCTCGACGTCGGATTTTTCGCCCAGCATCAGATCGATGAATCGAACGAAAGCGAGACGCCTTACGCCGTTCGCGCGTTCATGCTCGATGCCGCCGAGGCGCGCATCCGCGGCGCGGCGCAGACCGGATTTTCCGGCGCGCGCGCGGATACGGCGATCGCCAGTCTTTCGGGAGGCGAAAAGGCGCGCCTGCTGCTCGGCGTCGCCGCGTTCAATGCGCCGCATCTCCTGATTCTCGACGAGCCGACGAACCATCTCGACATCGACAGCCGCGCCGCGCTGATCGAGGCGATCAATGATTATGAAGGCGCCGTCATTCTGGTTTCGCACGATCGCTATCTGCTGGAGGCCTGCGCCGATCGTTTGTGGCTCGTCGACGAAGGAACGGTGCGCGCCTTCGACGGCGACATGGACGATTATGCGCGACTGGTGCTGTCGAAATCCCGCGACGAAGAGCCAAAGCGCACGCCCGTTGCGCCCGCGCAAGCGGCGCCAAGGCAGGATGCGCCGAAGCGCCGCGACGCCGGCCAGGCGCGGCGCAAGCTTGCCGCCGCGGAGGAGCGGGTCGAAAAATTCACCCAGCTGCTCGCCCGCGTCGACGAGGCGCTCGCGGCCCCCGACGCCTTTGCGCGCAACGTGCAGGAGGCGGCGCGGCTCGCCACTCAGCGCGAGGAATTGGCGGTTGCGCTCGCCGCCGCGGAAGAACAATGGTTGGAGCTCGCCGCCGAGGCGGAAGCTTAAGGTTTGCATTAGATTGATTATCGAGCAGCCCGCCCTATCAATTAGGACGTATGTCGCCGTCAGCTGAGAACAGCCATGCTAGAGGGTTGTCGAACATGCCGGCCGCCCGACTCGCTTAACTCGGGCGGAGCCCATGACTAAGCGGGCGCATGGAAACCGATCAGCCATTGTCACGTCAGATGCGCCGAGGGTTCTGAGTGAACACTTGCTCACGGCCGCGATTGTCGAAACCATCGTTGAACCGCTTTTAGTGCTCGACACAGAATTCCATGTCATGGCGGCGAATCCCGCCTTCTATCGCCATTTCAAGGTCGAGCCTGACGAAACGCTAGGACATACGATTTATTCACTCGGCAATGGCAAGTGGAATATCGCATCGTTACGACACCTGTTAGATGACGTTTTGAAGGTAAACTTCATCATCCGCGGGTTTCGCGTGGAGCATGAATTTAGATCTATCGGCAAACGGGTGATGCTGCTGAATGCGAACCGAATGCGCCGCGAGGGCGAAGATGATTGTATTCTGCTCGCTATCAGTGACGTCACGGACAGAGAAAATCTAAGCTTCGAACTGGAAGGCCAAAAGGACTTCGCCGAGAAACTCATCGATAGCATTCGAGAGAGCATATTGGTTTTGGGTTGGGATTTGCGCGTCCGCTACGCCAATCTGAGCTTTTACGATCATTTCCGTGTGTCGAAGGAAGAAACTGAAGGCCGATTCGTCTGGGAGCTCGGCAATGGCCAATGGAACATTGCGGAACTGCGCACGCTCCTGGAGCAAATTTTGCCGGAACAGAATAGTTTCGACGACTACGAAATAGAGCACGAGTTCGAAACGATCGGTCTTCGGATCATGCTGCTCAATGCGCGCCGACTGGATCACACAAATCTCATCCTTCTCGCCATTCGCGATGTGACTGAGCAGCGCCATCATCAGGTGCGCCAGCAGGCGTTGATGGGTGAGCTCCAGCACCGGGTGAAAAACATCCTCGGCAAAGTGCGTTCGATGGCGAGGCAGACACGAAGGCGTCATCGCAGCTTGGACGGATTTATTGAAGCGTTTGACGCGCGACTGGATTCGCTCGCGAGGACACAGGATTTGTTGCTGACTGCGCCTTCCGGCTCGGTTCAGCTTCGGGAAATCGTGGTCACGGAGCTTACGGCGGGCGGCGCGGAGCTGGGACAGCATTTCACGGTTGATGGGCCGGCGGTCTCTCTTTGGCCACGTGACGCCCAGGCGATGGGCATGACGATTCATGAATTGGCGACGAACGCAGCCAAACACGGCGCGCTCAAAACCGACAAGGGACGAATTGAAATCAGCTGGCGTCTAGATCGAGTTGGAGGCGCCCCGCATTTGAAGTTTGGTTGGCGAGAGCATGGCTCGAAAATCGAGGATCTTGTGCCGAACAGAGGGTTTGGCACAGAGGTTATCGAGAGAAACTTGGCGTACATGTTGGGGGGAAGCGCGCGCCTATCCTTCGCGCCGGACGGCGCCGATTATCGGCTTGAGTTTCCCTTGCCGGCAACCACGGGGAAGCACGATGGGTCAGCTTCTTAAGGCCATCGTATTTTGGTTGTCGAGGACAACTTCGTCATGGCGCTCGATCTCAGCCTGATGGTTGAAGATCTCGGCGGAGCCGTAGTGGGTCCGGTCGGGCGACTGGACGAAGGCATGGCTCTTGCGCAGTCCAGCGCGCTCGACGGCGCAATTTTGGACGTGAATCTGGACGGCGCGAGGACATTCCCTTTGGCTGACGTGTTGTTGGCGGCGGACGTGCCAGTGATTTTTGCGACCGGATACGACATGAAGATGTTGCCCGACCGTTTTGCGCAGACGCCCAAACTTGCGAAGCCGTTTAACGTACGTTCGGTCGAAAGGGCCATTCGGGAAGCGTTCTTGGATCGCCCGTAAGGCCTCTCTTTCGTCCTGCAGGCGCAGAAAGGCGACGGGGGTGCGTGGCGGAGGCTGAAGCGTAGCGCCGGCGGTCTTCGGTCCTTTGCAAAAATAAGCCTGCACTGGATCTATGGGCCTGCCCCGCAGCGCGTATTTTCGACAGCTTTAAGGGGTTAATCGGATGGAAGCGACGGACGCCGCGCAAATAACGCCGAAGGCCGAGAGGCAAGACGACTGCCAGCTTGCGCAGCGCGCTCTGGCCGGCGAAGAGGAGGCGTTGCGCCACATCATGGCGCAAAACAACCGGCGTCTCTATCGCATTGCGCGCAGCATCGTGCTCGACAGTCACGAGGCAGAGGACGTGGTCCAGGAGGCCTATCTCAAGGCCTTCACGCATCTCGACGGATTTCGCGGCGAGGCGGGGCTCGCCACTTGGCTCGCGCGGATCACGATCAACGAAGCCGCGGCGCGGCTGCGGGTGAGGCGCCGGGCGAAGATCATCCATTTCTTTGGCGCGGAGAAAAAGCGGGACGAGGTTTTTTCCTCGCAGGCGAAGGACTGCGACGATCCCGAGAAATCGCTGGCGCAGCGCGAAATTCTGCGCCTCGTGGAGAAGGCGACCGACAAGTTGCCCGAGGATTTTCGCGTCGTTTTCGTCTTGCGCGTCGTCGAGGGCCTTGGAGTCGCCGAGACGGCGCAAATCCTCGATGTGCGGCCGGAGACCGTGAAGACAAGACTGCATCGCGCGCGCCGCCTCATTCGCGAGCATCTCGAGAAGGAAATCGGCCCCTTCGTCATGGAGGCGTTTCCGTTCGGCGGCGCGCGCTGCGCACAGAGCGTATGCGCCGTTCTCGCGCGTCTCTCCCTGGCCAATAAAATTCGGGAACCTTTTTCGCCCGCGCCCATCCAATGACTGTCACGCAAGAGTCGTGAGCGGCTTGGCGCGCGCTGCGCGTCAAGCGCGGTCGCTCGGGGGCGGGAGGAAAAGATGACCAGGGAAATCAGGAAGAGAATCGCTTTGGCGGTCGCCTTTGCCGGGACGGTGGCCGGCGGCACGCTCGCCGCTTATGCCGAAAGCGCCGGCACGGCCACGGATGCGGAGATAGAGCGCACGCGGCAGCACATCAAAATGCTCGACGACGTCTTCAAGACGGCGGTGGTGCTCATCGATGAGACTTACGTGAAGAAGCCGTCGGACCCCTCCGCAGCTTCGGCGGCAAAGGCGCTGTTCGCCGCGATGAAGAAGAACGGCTGGTACGATGTGAGGCTCATCGGACTCACCAACCAGATCGCCGATCCAGACGACGAGCCCAAAGACGCTTTTGAAAAGACCGCGGCGAAGAAGCTGCGGGCCGGCGACGCCGTCTATGAAGAGATCCTCGAAAAAGACGGCAAACGCTATCTGCGCATGGCGACCGGCATACCGGTCGTTTCCGAGAATTGCGTCATGTGCCATGCGCATTTCAAGGGCGACAAGGGCAATATCGGCGCGCTGTCCTATACGATGCCGGTGGTGAAATAAGCCCATCCCGACGGGAGGGGCGTGCAGGGGGCCTCGATCTATGCATCGAGGCCTCTCCAATTGTTTTCAGCAAGAGCCGTCGATGAATGACGCTACGACAGCAGATTTCGAAACTCCGGATGCCTTTTCACATATTCCGCGACAAAAGAGCAGTCGGCTTTGACCTTGAGGCCGCGGGCGCGCGCGAATTCTAACGCGTTGCGAATAAGCTCCGATGCGACGCCCTGACCGCGCAGCCGCGGCGGCGTCTGCGTCGAGGTGAAGACCATCACGCCATTGTCGATGCGGTAATAGGCGAGCGCCGTGTCGCCATCGACGTCAAGTTCGAGGCGGTTGAACTCAGGATTGTCGCGGACGCTTCCCCAGGGATGTCTGGCTGGAGCCTCTCCTATCGCCTTGCCCATAAACTGGCCCATGTCGGCCTCCTCAAGAGTTGATCCCTCGAAATGGGCGCGGGCCGACAAAAAGGGAAGGGGGCCTGCCGCTTGCGTTTTCCGTCCCGGGGGGGTTCAAAGGCTCCGCCCGCGCCGTTTGCACAGGCGGCGGACGGGATATGCTCTCCGCACCGATTCGCCCGACTGGATCTCCTATGCGCCTGTCCCGGTATTTTCTGCCCATTCTTCGTGAGACGCCGAAGGAAGCCGAAATCGTCTCGCACAGGCTGATGCTTCGGGCGGGCATGATCCGGCAGGAGTCGGCCGGCATCTACGCCTGGCTTCCGCTCGGCCTTCGTGTGCTCAACAAGATCAACGCCATCATCCGTGAGGAGCAAACCCGGGCCGGCGCAATCGAATGTCTGATGCCGACCATCCAGCCCGCCGATTTGTGGCGCGAGTCGGGGCGCTATGACGCCTATGGCAAGGAAATGCTGCGCATCGCCGACCGCCACGATCGGGAAATGCTCTATGGCCCCACCAATGAGGAGATGATCACCGAGATTTTCCGCGGCTATGTGCGCTCCTATAAGGATCTGCCGCTCAATCTCTTTCATATCCAGTGGAAGTTTCGCGACGAGGTGCGCCCCCGTTTCGGGGTGATGCGCTCGCGCGAGTTTTTGATGAAGGACGCCTATTCCTTCGATCTGACTGCGGAAGCCGGCCGCCATTCCTATAACAAAATGTTCGTCGCCTACCTGCGCACCTTCGCGCGCATGGGCCTGACCGCCATCCCGATGGCGGCCGAGTCAGGTCCGATCGGCGGCAACAGCCATGAATTCATCATTCTCGCCTCGACCGGGGAGAGCGAAGTCTATTGCCATAGGGATTTTTTGTCTTTCGCGCCGCCGCCCGCCTCGATCGATTTCGACGATGCGGCGGCCCTTGAGGCGATCGTCGACCAATGGACCAGCCGCTATGCGGCGACGAGCGAGATGCATGACCCGGCGGCCTTCGCCGCGATTCCGGAAGAGGCGCGGGTCGCGGCGCGCGGAATCGAAGTCGGCCATATTTTCTACTTCGGAACCAAATATTCCGAGCCGATGAAGGCAGTGGTCAATGGGCCGGACGGCAAGGAGGTCGTAGTGCAAATGGGGTCCTACGGCATCGGGCCGTCGCGTCTCGCCGCGGCAATTATCGAGGCGAGCCACGATGACAACGGCGTCATCTGGCCCGAATCCGTCGCGCCGTTCCATGTCGGCGTCGCCGATCTCAAAGTCGGCGACCAGGCGACGGGCAAGGTCTGCGCCGATCTCATCGAGCGGCTCGAGAACGCCGGTCTGGACGTGCTGCATGAAGATCGCGACGAACGTCCCGGCGCGAAATTCGCGACTCTCGATCTCATCGGCCTGCCCTGGCAGGTTCTCGTCGGCCCCAAGGGCCTCGCCGAGGGCAGGGTTGAGGTGAAGCAACGCCGCACGGGCGAGCGAGAGCTGCTTGCGCCGCAAGACGCGGTCACCCGCATCGTCGCCGCCATCAGGCCGGGGCAGGCATGACCGAAGCGGCGCAGCCGGCGAGAGGCGCCGGGGTCTTTTCCGCCTTCGAGCGGACCGTGGCGCTGCGTTATCTGCGCGCCCGCCGCGCTGACGGATTCGTTTCCGTGATCGCCGGATTCTCCTTTCTCGGCATCATGCTGGGAGTCGCCACGCTCATCGTCGTCACCTCGGTGATGAACGGATTTCATCGCGAACTGATGGACAAAATCCTGGGGGTCAACGGCCACGCCTTTCTTCAGGCGGTGGAGACGCCCTTCACCGATTGGGACCAGGTGTCGGCGAAGACCGCGAAGCTGCCCGGAGTCCAGCTTGCGATTCCGATGGTCGAGGGCGCTGCCGGCATATCGACCCAATTCGGCCAGTCTGGCGTTCTGGTGCGCGGCGTGCGCGAGAAGGACCTGACGCGTTTGCCCGGCGTGGCGGGCAATGTGAAGAGCGGCGCGCTTGTGGGGTTCGACAAGGCCGGGGGCGTCGCCATCGGCCAGCGCTTGGCCGAGACGCTAGGGGTGAGCGTCGGTGATCCGGTCAGCCTGCTCATCGCCAAAGGCGCGCAGACGCCGTTCGGCGTCGCGCCGCGGATCAAGGCCTACACTGTCGTCGCGATCTTCTCGATCGGCATGTCCGAATTCGACAATGTCTTCGTTTATATGCCGCTCTCGGAGGCCCAGCTCTTCTTCAACAAGGAACATGAAGCGACGGTGATCAGGCTTTCGTCGCCGATCCCGGAAGATGGACGACTTCCGCATCAACGTCGAAAAGGCGATCACGCGCCCGCTGATCGTCGCAGACTGGCGCCAGCGCAACAAGACATTCTTTGACACGCTGCAGGTCGAAAAAAATATCCTCTTCATCATTCTGGCGCTGATCGTGGTCGTCGCGGCGTTCAACATCATCTCCGGCCTGACGATGCTGGTGAAGGACAAGACTCGGGACATCGCCATATTGCGCACCATGGGCGCGACGCGCGGCGCGGTGCTGCGCGTTTTCCTGATCATCGGCGCGTCGATCGGCGTCGTCGGCACGCTCGCCGGTTTTGCGCTCGGTCTGGCGTTGGCGAAAAATCTCGACACAATTCGCGTCTTCATCAACAAGGTATTCGACGCCAATCTTTTTCCCGCGGAATTCTATTTTCTTTCGCGGCTTCCAGCGATCGTCGACCCGCGCGAAGTCGCGGCGATTGTCGCGATGACTCTCGTTCTCGCCATTCTGGCCTCGATCTATCCAGCCTGGAAAGCAGCGTCGCTCGATCCGATTGAAGCGCTGCGGCACGAGTAATCGCAATGAGCCAGGCCGTTCTCGAATTGCACAACGTCGCTCGGCACTACCGCGAGGGCGAAGCGCGACTGGATATCCTCATCGATATCAATCTGTCGATCCACCCCGGCGAGACGGTCGCGCTGCTGGCGCCTTCGGGCGCCGGCAAGTCGACGCTGCTCCATATCGCGGGGCTCCTGGAGCGGCAGGACGGCGGCGAAGTCCTGATCAAGAATGCGCCGACGTCGCGCATGTCAGACGCGGAGCGCACGCGGCTGCGGCGCGCTACGATCGGTTTCATATACCAGTTCCACCATCTGCTGCCGGAGTTCTCGGCGCTCGAGAATGTGGCGCTTCCGCAAATGATCAACGGCTTGAACAAGAGCGAAGCGCGCCTCAGGGCGCAACAGCTGCTCGATTATCTGCGGCTAGGACCGCGCGCATCGCATCGGCCGTCGGAGCTCTCCGGCGGTGAGCAGCAGCGCGTCGCCATCGCGCGCGCCGTCGCGAACGCCCCGCACCTTCTGCTCGCCGATGAGCCTACCGGCAATCTCGATCCGCGAACGGCCGAGCATGTTTTCGGGACGTTGTTGGCGCTCGCGCGCAGCACCGGACTCGCGGCGCTCATCGCCACTCACAATCTCGAGCTCGCGAACCAAATGGACCGCCGCGTAACGTTACGCGACGGCCGGATCGAGCTCTTGAGCTGAAGCGGATCTAAGCCTTCGGCTTCTTGCCCATAAACTGGTTCTTATACCAGAGGCCGAAACCGACCAGCGCCAGGGCTCCGAAAAACACGGCGATGGTAATGTCCCTCGTCTGAGTCAAGCCGACGGAGAAGGGGAAGCGCGCGACATATTCCTTGGTCCCGTCATCGCTTTTCGCCTTCACCAATCCGATGAACTTTCCTTCCTTTGGAAAGACGTGCTCAAAGGTGAGCGTGCCGGTCCTGTACTTCTTGGGCGGAGAGTAATATTCGGTGTTCGCCTCGATATTTTCGTTGTCGTCCTTCTGTCCAACGTCGCGAACGACGCGCATCTCGAGATTCATGTCGCGCAACTCGTCCTGTTGCGCGTCAAGCGTAATGATGGTCGGACCTGCGTCGGGAATATCGTCGCAAAACTGCTCACGCGACTTTTGCGGCTGATACCCGGTAAACGTCATCGTGTCGGGGCCGAGTTTCATCAAGCACTGTCCCTGGTCGATGCCGACGTCGCCATGCGCGTGCGCCTGTGTAATCCAGCCGGTCGCCGCCACCAGAACGGCGGCGAAAAATCGCATGATCATCTGGTCTTCTCCCTTTTTGGTCGGCCACTCTGACTGAGCGGTCTTTGTGCCGCGTAGATCCGGTTCCAACGCGCCATGTGTCGCACACTCCGTGCGCGAACGCGACCTGCGACGGGCGATGTTCCGGAGCCTCCCGCAGCGCTTCAGCTAATATAAGTCAACAAAAGGAACTTGTCCCGCGACGAACGGACACACGGCTGAAAATCTCATGCAGGGCCCGTTTCTTGTACATTCCAACTGGCTGATTAATTTTTGCATATATCGTCTGGCGACAAATCCTGAGTTCGGCCGCGTGGCGAATAAGGTTTATATATATATATCAGTTGCTTGTCTCTCCGGGGCGGAAATTGGATGTGATCGTCAGCGTCAGGGTTGGCGAAGTTAAATTTTCATTTAACTTTATCCTACCTCCACAAACCACGGCGGGACACATGTTGAACTTCTCTAATCTGCATCCGCAGGATGAACCTTCCACAAGTGGCGGCTATCTATCGACTGTATGGTTGAAGGACCGCCAGGCTCTAGTATTGCGAAAGACCCGACCGGGTTTTGACGCGCCAACTATCAAAACAATTACTGATATCTTATCGGCCATTGACCGATGCGAACTGAGCGACATTAGGTATCTCATTTACGATTTCGCCCATGGCGCGCGTGAAGCGCCGAGCCCAGCGGAAGGTTTCGGAGAAATCGCCGCTGAAAATTCAGAGCTGATCGTCGATACGCCGGTGATCACGCTGGCTTGGGCTCGAGGCCTGATGAGCGGCTGCGATTTCGACTTCGCGATGCATTGCTCGGCGATTATCGCGGAAAAAAATGCGCATTTCTCCTTTTTAGGAGATCCCGCCGATCTCGTTGGACTTTACGCGGCGATCGGTCGAACTTTAGGCTTCGTAAAGGCCGAGCGACTCATCGAGAACAATGCCGCGCTGACCGCGGAAGAGGCGCGCGATCTACTGATCGTTCGCGACGTGGTCGAGCCGCAGGCCGGAATCGCCGCGATGGAGACCTACCTGGCGCAGTTCGGCCGGCGCTATAATGCCTCGCACGCGATTTATCGCGCACAACGCATGGTCCAGCCTGTCGTCGACAGACGAAGCCTGTCAGCGCTTGCGCGCAACTGAGGCTATCCCGACAAGCTCACGCCGCGCTGACAAGGCGCGGCGCGTCGCGCCAATAGGCGAGCAGCGGTCGAAGCTCCTCAATCGGCCGCGGCCGCGTGTAGAGATAGCCCTGAATGAGAAAAATGTTCTTACTCGCCATGAAGGCCAGTTGAGCGTCGGACTCGACTCCTTCAGCGACGAGATCGATAGACAGGTCTTGCGCGAGCGCAGAGATCGCCGAGACGATCGCCTGCGTCTTGCGCGACTCAATCGCTTGCCGCGCGAAGGCGCGATCGATCTTGACCTTCTTCACCGGAAAACGATTGAGGTAGCCGAGGCTGCTATAGCCGGTGCCGAAGTCGTCGAGCGAGAGACGCACGCCGAGCGCTTCGATCTCTCGTAATTTGCTTTCGACGTCATCGGACTCCATGAGCGTCGTTTCGGTGATTTCGAGTTCAAGGCGATCGGGCTCCAGTCCCGATTCGCGGAGCGTCTCGGCGACCATCTCGGCCAAATCCTTCTGCTGGAACTGTCTCGGCGCGATGTTGACTGCAACACGGACGTTCGAGGGCCAGGTTTTGGCTTCGCTGCAAGCTTGCTTCAGCACCCAGGCGCCGAGCTGGATAATCATGCCGGTTTCTTCGGCGACAGGAATGAATTCGCACGGCGAGATCATGCCTCGCGTCGGGTGGCGCCAGCGCAATAGCGCCTCCAACGAAACGATGGTCGCGGTACGGGAATCGACGACGGGCTGATAGTAAACGACCAGTTCGTTCGCCAGGAATGCTTGACGCAGCTCGGTGTCGATCGCGCGTTTTCGAGTCAGGGCCTCCTGCATTTCCTGCGAATACCAGATCGCCTTGCCGCGCCCTTCGGCCTTCGACCGGTAAAGCGCTAGATCGCTGCATTTCAGCAGGCCGTCGGCGTTCTCCGAGTCTTTTGGCGCAGCGGCTATGCCGATGCTTGCGCCGATGTTGATGACATGGTTTTCGACAATGAAGGTGCGATGCATCTCGCTTAGTATTTTGGCGGCGAGTTGGTCGACGCCGGGAAGCCTGTCGCCGGCGCGCAGCAGTACGCAGAACTCGTCGCCGCCGAGCCTCGCGACGACATGCGGATGCGGGACGCAGGCCGCGAGACGGGCGCCGACCGCCGCCAGCAGCTGGTCGCCGATCGAGTGGCCCAATGTATCATTGACGTCTTTGAACCGATCGAGATCGATGTTGAGCAGGGCGGACTTCAATCCCCTTTCTCGAAGTTGATCCATTTCCTCGTCAAGCGTGTCCTGGAACTGGTAGCGATTGGGCAGATTTGTCAGATCGTCGAAATGCGCCATTCGTTCGATCTCGCGCAGAGCGCGCTTTTGAATCGTCACGTCCTCGATAACGGTGATGAAGGATCCCGCTTCGGCGCGCTCGCAGTGGAATTCGAAGAAGCGCTCGCCGAGCTTATGCGTGAAAATATTCGCATGGGGCATGGCGACGTGCCGCTTCCATCGCTCGATGAAGATCTGGCTTTCCTGCGTCGACAAACCGACGCTCTTGCCGATCGCGTGCGCAAGCGCCTCGAGTTTGATCGGCGTCGTCGCCGCCACGATGCCGAAGAAATCGAATACGCGGCGATTCACGACGGTGACTGAAAGATCCGCGTTTCCCATGCACAGGCCATGCGTCATCGAGTTGAGCGCGAGACTGAATAGCGTTCGCTGTTTCACGGCCTCGTAGCCATTGCGAAGCGCCGTTTCCAGATTGGCGTGCAGAAATGTTGTTGTAGATTTTACGGAGATCATGCCGATGATCAGCACGAGCGTCAGGCCCCAATACCAGAAGCTGTAGTAGAAGAGACAGACAATGGCGAGTGGCGCGCAGGCTCCGATCACCTGCCCGAAAACGATCATTGGACGCCCTGAGTTGCGGCTCGCCAGCGCGCCGGCGCACCCGGTCATCAGGATCACGCCGTAATAGGCGAGCATTTCGTCGTGGTGATCGACAAACAATATCGCGGCGGTGACGCCGACCGCCGTCATGAATCCGATCGCGCCGATCGCGTATCGAAATTCCCAGCGCCGGGCATCCTTGCGGCGCTGCACGGGAAGGCTGACGCGTATAAGCGAGCAACACCGAGACGCGATAGGCGGCCATGCAGCTCATCAAAATTATCAATTGCAGGTAGACGTCCTGCCAAGTCGACAGCCAAGCGATTATGGGCGCGAGCATGCCAGCGGCTATTCCCGCAAGAAACGAGCCCTTCGTCGCGAAGAGAGTTTCGACCAGATCTTGATAGATGACGTTGTCGGTCTTCGTCTCGGCCATTGCGTCCGAGTTCTCGGCGACGAATTCGTCTGAAGCTGCGACCGAGGGCGGATCGCTCTCCAATTCGACCGGACGCGAGGCGCTTTCCATTGTCACCCCTCTGACGGCTCCTTAGCGGCGCAATCACTTTGCTTTGCAGAGCCGATGGAGCCAAGCAGACGGCTTTGCGCGCGAACCAATCGTTCCATATGGCGCAGGTCCGCGTCACTGATGCGTGTCGAGCACTCGGCCCATAGGTCGGTAATGCGTATCAGTTCTTCACGCGTGACCGGCGCCGCGCAGCGCCGCCTCCGCCATGATCCGCCGTCGCGCCCAGGCGGCGTCGCCGCCTTTAAGCATCCAAGCGAGCGTCGCGGAGCGAATTTGGCCATCCGACGCAAGGACATCTACCGCTTCGAGATCGTACATTTCGCGGCCCGTATATACCCGGCCCTCCGAGATGATTTTTTGGGCGAGAGCGGCGCCCAGCTTCCGAGTTAACAGAGAAATCGCTCCCATCCCAGGAAAAGTATTGAAGGCTATTTCGGGCATTGCGAAACGAGCGTTTTCTTCGGCCAGGATGAAATCCGTCGCAAGCGCCGCCTCAAAGGCTCCTCCAAGACACTGGCCGTGCACCGCCGAAACGGTGACGATAGGCAAATCAAGGCCCCTTACAAGACTATCAATTAGATCAATACAGCTGTGCGCGTAGCGGCGTAAGAGATCGATATTGTGGGTGCGTATCGCGGCGGCGAATACGCCCAGATCGCCGCCTAGATTGAATACGCCGGGCTTATTGGAGGCGATGACAAGATAGCGAATGGGCGTGCGCGACGTGAGACCGGCGGCGAACATCGCCTGAAGGGATCGGCGAAAGCGGGTCATTTCACTCAACGTATGAGGGGTATAACAGACAGGGCCCTCGAAACTATAGATCATCCAGACCGATTGTGTCGGTAAGTCATATTCGACGTCCAGATGGTCGAACGTCCAGTTTGGAAAATCATCCAGAGCAGGCCCGCGCAGCTTTGCGGGACCCGTCATATCCACTCCGTTAAGGCCAAGACCTCCCCCCTCGGTCAAGCGAGAACACGCACGAACGGCAACGCTTCTTCGGACGCGCTCGAGCGGATTGGCTGATCCGCTCGAAGCTCTATGTGATCTTAAACTAGCATTCGTCAATATTTACAACTAAAGGTTGCATATCTTCGCCTTGAGAGGTTCAGACGAAACGCTGAAAAATAAAAAAACTTAACTGATTTCAAAGAGATACCTAGCGCGGCGCACGCCTGCCTCAAGACACCTCGAACCACGTCGCCAGCCCGCCCGCTTCATGTTCCAGGATATCATCATGAATCGCCCATTTTCCAGGCGATTCCGCGAGGAAGGCGGCGTGCTTGGTCTTTCCGGGAGGGATGATCACGCCATTACGCCAATATGGCTCCCAGCCGTCGTCGAGGTCGTGCAGAAGGCGCATGCACTGGCCGTGAACATGCATCGCCAGCGCCACGCCAGACCTGTTGACAAACCCGAGCGTGACCGGGGTTCCACGGGCCACCTTAAAGAGCGCGGGGCCTTCATATGCCTTCGTCGGCGCGCCGTTGATCGTCCAGGCGGGGCCAGATCCGCTCTTGCGCGGCTCGATCACAAGATCGACCTTCCGGGCGTTGGCAAGCCTGATCTCGGCAGGCAGCGCCGGATTCTGCGGGAGCGACGCTACCGGCGGACGCTTCGGCGCCTTCGCGCCTTTGGCTTCCGCGATGACAAGATCTCGATCCTCGCCATTCGGCCCGCGCAGCGTCAAATTGACCTTTGCGCCCTCGTTCTCCGGCATGTCGAACATCAGCTCGAAGCGCGCCCCCGGCGCGACTGGAATGCTGCGCTTTATCGGTTCGAAGGCCTCGCAGGGCTGGCCGTCGATGGCGATGACGAAAGGCTGCGCGCCCGCCACGGACAGGACCATGATCCTCGCGTTGCTGAGATTGGCGAGCCGCAGCCGCACTCTTGCGCCCGGCGCGAAAATCTCCGCCGCAGGCGCGGCCTTGCCGTTGACGCAAAGCAGGGGGCCAATCCGGCCGACGCCGCGCGCGGCGGCCGGGTCGTCGAAACCGCCAATGATTTGGCCGGCGTCGTCGAGCAGCCAGTCGTCGAGGACGAGCAGCAGGTCGGCGTCCGCCTGAAGCGGCGCCGGCTCGTCGACAAGGAGCAGTCCCTTGAGGCCGCGGCCCATGAGCTCCGGAGTCGCGCCATAGACGCTCGGCCGATAGCAGAAGAGGCCTGGATCGGCGAGCCTGCGGCGATAATCGAACGACCCGCCCGGGGCGACCGGGGCCTGCGTCAGCGGCGCGACGCCCTCCATCGCATTGTCGCCGCGCAAGCCGTGCCAGTGAATGGTCGCCGGCTGGTCCAGTCTGTTGACAAAGCGCAGCGCGAGCTCCTCGCCTTGCCTATAGCGCAGAACCGGGCCCGGCGCGGTTCCGTCGAAACCGAGAATGCCGGTTTCGCGGTTCCCGGACAGGAGCGTCTTCCCTGGCCGCGCCTCGAGCGTTCGAAAGCCTGGGGGCGCCTGCGCCAGGGCCGACAGCGTGGTTAGGCTGGCGGCGACGCCGGACAGGACGGCGCGGCGGGAGAGAGGCTCGGACATGGCGGCTAGCTATGGCGCAGCCCGGCCGCCAGGGCAATGACGGGGGCCGCTCTTCACGCGCCGTCTCCCGCTCTTCACGCGCCGTCTGGAGAGCGCTAGAACCACCGAAAAGAGCAAGGAGGCTCAAGCCATGACTGCGCCAGGCAGAAAGTTGATCGCCGGCATCGTAGGGCTCTGCGTCGTCGGCTGTTTATTGCCCCTCGCCGCTTTGGGACAGTCTTCGCAAGGCTATTCCGAATATCGGCAATCGCTGATCGCGAGCGGCTGGAAGCCGAGCGTGGGATACGGTCTGAAAACCGCAGGCGGCAAGTCCCTATACAAGTTTCCGGAAGTCGTCTGTGGCCCGACGCTCTGCAACGCCAAGTGGCGCGATCCTCAGGGGCGTGAAAAGCTGATCACGCTGATCCGCGGCCAGGGCGGCGCCGATCACCGCGTCGCGCCGCAGTAGCCGGCGGCGCTGGCGTCGCGCCGCGTCCGTGCTATAGAGCGACGCCCGGCGAGTCGCGCTCACGCTTGGAGCGCCTTATATGCGTCGAAAGCGCGCAGGGACTGGTTCGCGGGCAGAGGATTTGAGGCGGCCTTTCCGCCGATCGCGGGCGTGGCGGAACTGGTAGACGCGCCGGATTTAGGTTCCGGTGACGAAAGTCGTGGGGGTTCGACTCCCTCCGCCCGCACCAGAGCCGCCAACCGCGGCAGTCGCACATTCGTCGTCGCGCGTCGACGACGTCGCAGTCATTAAGAAGGCTATTGAGATGCAGGTAACGCAGACCTCTTCGCAGGGTTTGAAGCAAGAATACAAAGTCGTTCTGCCCGCGGGCGAACTAGCCGCCAAGCTCACGGCGCAGCTCGCCGACCTTCAGGCGAAGAGTCAAATCAAGGGGTTCCGCCCGGGCAAGGCGCCGATCGGCCATCTCAGGAAGCTCTACGGAAAGAGCATCATGGGCGACGTATTGCAGGAGGCGGTCAACAACGCCAACCGCAAAATCGTCGAAGACAATGAGTTGCGCGTGGCATTCGAGCCGCGCGTCGATTTTCCCGGAGGGCAGGAGGAGGTCGAGCGCGCGCTGCTGGCCGAGGGCGATTTTTCCTACGTCGTCACTTTTGAGACGCTGCCCAAGTTTGAAATCGGCACATTCGACGACATTTCCCTGGAACGACCCGTCGCTCAAGTGGCGGATGAGGACATTGAAAAGGCCCTGCAGTCGCTTGCCGACCGCGCCCAGGAGTTCGAGGCCAGGCCAGAAGGCGCCAAGGCCGCGAAGGGCGACAAGCTGACGATCGACTTTACCGGCAAGCTCGACGGCGAGCCGTTCGAAGGCGGCTCGGGCGGCGACGTCGATTTGGTGCTAGGCGCGGGAACCTTCATTCCCGGATTCGAAGAGCAGCTTGAGGGCGCCGCCGGCGGCGAGCAGCGCATCGTCAAAGTGCGCTTCCCGGACGACTACGCCGCGAAACAGCTTGCGGGGAAGGACGCCGAATTCGACGTGACGGTCAAGTCCGTTTCGGCGCCGAAGACGCTCGGACTCGACGAGGAACTCGCCAAGAAATACGGCTTCGAATCGCTTGAGGCGATGAAGACGGCCGTTCGCGGCAATCTCGAAGCCGATTTCGACAAGGCTTCGCGCGAAAAAATGAAGCGGGCGCTCCTCGACTCGCTCGACAGCCGCTATTCCTTCGAGCTGCCCGAGAGCCTCGTCGAACAGGAATTCGCCAATATCTGGGGTCAGCACGAGCAGGAGAGCAAACAGGCGGGCCGGTCCGTCGCCGAAGACGGCAAGTCCGAAGAAGAGACGAAAGCCGAGTTCCGCAAAATCGCCGAACGACGCGTGCGTCTCGGGCTGGTTCTGGCCGAAATCGGCAAAAGCGCGGACGTGAAAGTCGAGGAGAAGGATTTGACCGACGCCGTGGTCGAGCGGGCGCGCATGTTCCCGGGCCAAGAAAAGGCCGTCTGGGACTATTTCCGCAATAATGAGCAGGCGCTGGCCCAGCTCCGCGCTCCAATCTATGAGGAACGGGTCGTCGATCATCTCGCCAAGCAGATAAAGATCGTCGACAAGACCGTCTCCCGCGAAGAGCTGTTCAAGGAAGACGAAGAATAGCTTCGGCGGTTGCGCCTCGCGGGGCGCGCGGCGCGGGGAAATCCGGCATGGCAGGCTAACGGGCGCGGCGCGGCTCAGCACCGCGGCGCGACTGTAATGTAGTCTTTGCGTTCGGCGCGGGCGCGGATATATGACGGGTCCATGATTTCCTGGCGGAGGCCGCGTTAGCCTGCGCCGGACGACAAAGGCGACATGCGATGCGCGATCCAATCGAGAACTACAGCCAATATCTTATTCCGCAGGTGATCGAAAACACCTCTCGCGGAGAGCGCGGCTTCGACATCTATTCCCGACTGTTGCGCGAGCGCATCATCTTCGTCACCGGGCCGATCGAAGATCATATGGCGTCCGTCATCATCGCGCAGCTGCTGTTTCTCGAATCCGAGAACCCGAAGAAGGAAATCTCGCTCTACATCAATTCGCCGGGCGGCGTGGTGACGTCGGGCCTCGCCATCTATGACACGATCCAGTTCATCAAGCCGAAAGTGTCGACGCTTTGCGTCGGCCAGGCGGCGTCGATGGGTTCGCTTCTGCTGGCCGCGGGCGCAGAGGGTTTGCGTTATGCGCTCCCCAATGCGCGCGTCATGCTGCATCAACCGTCGGGCGGCTTCCAGGGTCAGGCGTCTGACATCCAGCGCCACGCCGAAGACATTTTGAAAGTGAAGAAGCGGCTCAATGACATCTATGTCCGTCACACGGGCAAGGATTATGACACGATCGAGCGCACCCTCGACCGCGATCATTTCATGTCGGCTGAGGAGGCGAAGGCTTTCGGCATCGTCGACTCCGTTCAGGAGAGGCGGCCTGACGACGAGAGCGACGCGAAGCGCTGAACGCGGGAGGCGGCGCCAGGCGCGTTTCGTGAGCGGCGGGACCAAGAAGCTTGAGGGGATTGGGGCAACGGGGCGGGAATGTTTCGTAAAATTCTCATCGCCAATCGCGGCGAAATCGCTTGTCGCGTCATTAAGACCGCGAAGCGCATGGGCTTGTCGACCGTCGCGGTCTATTCCGACGCCGACGCCGACGCGCTGCATGTCGAAATGGCCGACGAGGCGATCCATCTCGGCCCGCCGCCCGCGGCTCAGTCTTACCTCCTGATCGACAAGATCGTCGCTGCCTGTAAGGAAACCGGCGCCGAAGCAGTACATCCGGGCTATGGCTTTCTCTCGGAGCGCGCCGCTTTCGCTACTGCCCTTGCAGAAGCGAATATCGTCTTCATCGGTCCCAATCCGCGGGCGATCGAGGCGATGGGCGACAAGATCGAGTCGAAGAAATTCGCCTCGGCCGCCAAAGTTAATGTCGTACCGGGTTACCTTGGCGTCATTGAGAACGCCGAAGAGGCGGTCCGGATCGCGAGGGACATCGGCTATCCGGTGATGCTCAAGGCGTCGGCCGGCGGCGGCGGCAAGGGCATGCGCGTCGCCTATTCCGACGCCGAGGTGATCGAAGGCTTTACCCGCGCGCGATCGGAGGCGGCGTCCTCCTTCGGCGACGATCGCGTCTTCGTCGAAAAATTCATCGTCAATCCGCGCCACATCGAAATCCAGGTGCTCGGCGACAAGCACGGCAACGTCATCTACCTAAACGAGCGCGAATGCTCCATTCAGCGTCGCAATCAGAAGGTGATCGAAGAAGCGCCTTCGCCGCTGCTCGATGAAAAGACCCGTCGCGAAATGGGCGCACAGGCCGTCGCGCTCGCCAAGGCCGTCGACTATGATTCGGCGGGCACCGTCGAATTCGTCGCCGGCCAGGACAAGAGTTTCTACTTCTTGGAGATGAACACGCGCCTGCAGGTCGAGCATCCGGTGACCGAACTCATCACCGGCATTGATCTCGTCGAGCAAATGATCCGGGTGGCGGCGGGCGAGCCGCTGCAGCTCAAGCAGGAAAACGTCAAGATCAACGGCTGGGCGGTCGAGAGCCGCATCTATGCCGAAGATCCGACGCGCAACTTCCTTCCGTCAGTCGGACGACTGGTCAAATACCGGCCGCCGGAAGAGAAGCGCGAGGGCGGCGTCACCGTGCGCAACGACACGGGCGTCACTGAGGGGCGCGAAATTTCGATCCACTACGATCCAATGATCGCGAAGCTCGTGACGCATGCGCCGGATCGGCTTCGGGCGATCGTCGCGCAGGCCGACGCGCTTGATCGCTTCGTCATCGACGGCATTCGGCATAATATTCCCTTCCTGTCATCGCTCATGCAGAGTCCGCGCTGGCGCTCTGGCAATCTTTCGACGGGATTCATCAGCGAAGAATATCCGGAAGGATTTTCGCCGCAGGAGCCCCAGGGCGACCTGGCGCATACGCTCGCTGCGATCGCGACCCTGATGGACCACATCGGCAATGAGCGTAAGCGCAAAATCTCGGGGCAGTTGCGAGGCGGCAGGCCGGTCGAATTCGAGCGCGAGCGCGTGTGCATGCTCGGCGATCAGAGATTCGACGTCACCGTCGAATCGCAAGGCGAAGCGCTGATCGTGCGTTTCTCCGAGGGCGACCAGCGCGCGCACCGTGTCTCGACCCAGTGGCGTCCGGGCGAGCTTGTGCTCGAAGGCGATGTCGACGGACGCACAGTCTATGTGCAGGCGCGGCCCATTCTCAACGGCTATGAGCTGTCGCACCAAGGCGTCGATGTGACGTCGCGCGTTTATACGCAGCGCGAAGCGGAACTCGCCGCCTTTATGCCGAAGAAGAAGGACTCCGGCGCGTCCAAGCACCTGCTGTGTCCGATGCCCGGACTCGTGAAGACCGTCGACGTGGCCGAAGGCCAGGAGGTGAAGGCGGGAGAGCCCCTGTGCATGGTCGAAGCCATGAAGATGGAGAACGTGCTCCGCGCTGAGCGTGACGTGACCGTGAAGAAGATTCTGGCCAAGCCCGGCGACAGTCTCGCGGTCGACGCCGTCATTATGGAGTTTGCCTAAACGCCGCGCGCGTTGGCCGCCGGCTACAGATTGAGAAACATGCTCACCGAGAGGATATGATTGATCCGGTGATCGAACCTTTGCTCGCGCCGCGAGACGATGCGCGACAGGATCAGTTGGTTCATGTAGCCGATCTCGACGCGCGCCTTCTCGCTGAAAGTGTAGCCGAGCCCGGCGAACCCGCGGTTCTGATCGAAGCCGAACCGAGCCGCGGGCGTCGTCGAATTCAGGCGCACAAACACTTCGTCCCAAAGCACAACGCTCAGGGGCGAATTTTCCCACAGCGGACGAGAAAAGCGCACAAATTGGCGCAGGCGCCATTCGACCGGGTTCACGTTTTGAATAAAGCGCTGCTCGAGCCTTGTGCGGCTCGTCAGGTCGCCAAACGACGCTTTGTCAGTGAGCAGAAGCTGCTGCCAGATCCGATTTTCATGCTGCGTTTTGGCGTTTTGTGGGAAGGTTGCGACATGCGCATAGCCGAGCCAAACGCTGGCTTTATCTGACAGCGCATAGCCGACGCCGGTGCGACCGAGCGCCTGATCGGCGGTCGCGCCATCGTCCCGAAACCGCCCCTGGCTCTCCAGCCACAAGCGCCATTTCTCCAGGCCCGGATCAATCGAGCCGAGTTTCGCTATGGCGGTGACGTTTTCCCAAATCCTGAAATCCTCGTCGACTGCCGCTGCGGGGAGGGCGCTCGCAAGAATCCCCAACAGAGACGCGCCAAGAATGGCAAGCCGCTTCGCTCTGAGAGTCGTCGCCAACGACACGGCCGTCTCCACTGGAACCAAATTCTGCGCGCATTGAAACGGCTTGCGCCAGATTCGTCAAACGCCACAGGTCGCGCCTTTTGTGGCGGCCGATCAGGCCGCCACGGCAGGCGGTGACGCAACCCCCGCGCGTTCCCGAAACAGTCCGTGGAGCGCATCCCAGTCCAGCACCAGTTCGCCGCCGCCGTTCCGCAGTTGCTCATCCCAGCTCGCCAGCAGATCGAGTGAGGCGTGATCGATATAGGTCAGTTCGTTGAGATGCACATGTACTCGCGCCCCCGCCGGCAGCGTTTCGAATAGGGCGGCGAGCTGGGGCAGCCGGATGAAGGTCGCGGCGCCCTCAAGATGGACCACCGTCACGCCATCGATCTGCTCCGTGCGGATGTTGAGATGCGAGAAGGTGTAGAGCAGGCGTGCGACCGCGAGACCGACGCCAACCGCAATGCCGGTCAACACGTCGGTCGCGACCACCGTCGCCAACGTCGCGGCGTAGACGCCGGTTTCAATGCGGTCCTGACCCCAGAGGAACCGAGCAAAGCTCAGATTGATGAGATTGAGACCCGCATAAACGAGAACTGCGGCGAGACTCGCGACGGGTATGATGCGCAGCAAGTCCGGCGCGAGCGTGATGAAGAGCAGAATCCACACGCCGTGCAGTATCGTCGAGAGTCTGGTCCGCGCGCCCGCCGTGACATTGGCTGAGCTACGCACGATCACGCCTGAGACCGGCAACACGCCGAGCGCGCCGCAAAGAAAATTGCCGATGCCTTGCGCGACAAGCTCTTTGTTATAGCGCGTTCGCGGCGTGCGGCGCTGCATGGCGTCGACCGCTGTCGCGGTCAATAGCGATTCCGCGCCGGATACAAATGCGAGAGACAGGGCGGCGGCCCAGATTGCGCCTTCGCCGATGCGGGAGAGCGCATGCGTCGTCGGCAGATTGATCGCAGCGAGGAGATCGTCCGGCGCCGGAACATATTTGATGTCGAACGCGAAATATGTAGCGACTGCCGTCGCCAGGCCGACGCCGACAAGCGGAGCTGGAAAGAAGGACAGCCAGTTCGGCGCAAAGCGCCGCCATAGGAGAATGGCGGCGATCGTCAGCAGTCCCAAGATCGCTGCGCGCTGATGCGACTCCATGCTGACGCCCTTCCAAATCGCGAGCGGCAGCGACCAGAGATTGATGACGCCGCCGAATTCCTGGCCGGTGCCGGGCGGCGTGTCGTCGACCATGACGTGAAACTGCGACGCGAAGATCAGCAGGCCGATGCCGGCGAGCATGCCCTGGATCAGCGCAGGGGAAACCGCGCGAAACACCGGCCCGAAACGCAAGGCGCCGGCCGCGATCTGAATGACGCCGGACATCATCACAATGAGTCCGAAAACCTCGAAGCCGAGATCTTTGATGAATACGGCAGCCATGACGGCGGCGCCATTGGCGGCGCCGCTCACCTGAAGCGGACAGCCGGAGAGCAGCCCGACGACAATGCCGCCGATGACGCCGCTGATGAGACCGACGGCGGCGGCGTTTTCGAAAGGGAAACCGGCGACGAGCGCGAGACCCATCGACAGCGGCAGCGCGACGAGCAGAACGACGATGGAGGCGAAGACATCGTCTTTGATCGATGACAGGCGAGAAGGCACGACGCTAGTTTCCAGAGACATTTCCGCATCCCTCTTTGATTTGGCGGTCCCGCATAAGCGACGGCGCGTCAGACTTCGACGCTGACGCGTTCCCTCCCTTTTCGAGACGGCGTTTGTGAAGGCGTTGGCGCAAGATCGAATTGGCGAGTCGCGGGGTCGTATACAAAGACCTCGCCCGTTTCGATCTTATAGACCCAGCCATGCAGCCTCAGCTTGTCTTGCGCGAGAGCCGAGGCGACGACGGGGTGCGTGCGCAGATTCTCGAGCTGCGCCAGCACATTCTCCTGAATGGCGACGTTAAGCTGTTCGGCGCCAGTCCTGTCCCCGTATTTCTCCAGCATGATCCGCCGCGTCGTTTCGGCGTGGGATAGCCAGTCGCTCAAAGCGGGAAAGGCTGCCGCCGGCGGCGGATCGAGCAGGCCTTTCATCGCCCCGCAGTGCGAATGGCCGCACACAATAATGTCCTTGACGCCCAGTCCCGCGATCGCAAATTCGATCGTCGCCGCTTCACCGCCGCGCACCGCGCCGTAAGGCGGCACGAGATTGCCAGCGTTGCGCAAGATGAATAGGTCGCCGGGGGCGGACTGGGTGAGCAGGCAGGGGTCGATGCGCGAATCGGCGCAGGTGATGAACAGCGTCTCGGGCGCTTGGCCTTTGGCAAGGCGCTCAAACAATTCGCGTTGGCTGCCGAACACCTCGGACTGGAAGTGGTGTAGACCCTCGATTAACCGCTGCATCGCGATCTCCTGCCGCTTGTGCGAAGCCGCATCGTTGTTTCATGGAAGAAGCGCCCACTCCGCGATCGGAGGAACGCAACTTCGGTGGAGTGATTATTTGTGATCTCCGGCTTCCTCATCTGACTGTCCCAACTCGCCAGGTCTGGCCTGCCTGCATTCAGCGTCTGCAGCGGCGTTTGATTTCCCGAAAAAGTCGCAGAGGAGGCAGTGTCCGGCGGCGCCATCCGTGAATTCGCGCGCCGCCGCAATTTCCGGCGCAATACCGCCGGCTAAGACGAACGCCGTAAGCGCGATGACATGAGCCATGCCCGTCCTCCATTTTGCGACGCTGATGCGTTCAAGATGGCGCAGGGCATTGATATTGAAAATAAGGATATATAAAATTATTTCATCGGAAAAAGCGATGCAACTATGGAACGCCTGAATTATCAGCATCTCTTCTACTTCTGGAACGTCGCTCGGGAAGGAAGCGTCACCCGCGCAAGCGAAAAGCTGGGGCTGGCGCAGCCAACGATCAGTGGTCAGATCGCGGTTTTCGAGTCCTCCATCGGCGCGCAGCTTTTCCGCAAGGAAGGTCGCAAGCTGGTGATGACGGAGACCGGACGCACCGTGTTCAATTACGCCGACGAAATATTCTCCATCGGGCGCGAACTCGGCAGCGCCTTGAAAAGCCATGCGGGCGCGGTCAGCGTCAGGCTGAGCGTTGGCGTATCAAACGCCTTGCCTAAACTCGTCGTTTATCGCCTGCTCGAACCTGCGCTCGCCGTGAATAATCAGGTCGTCTGTCACGAGGACAAGACGGAGCGCCTGCTGGCCGAACTGCCGGTGCACGGGGTCGATCTCGTTCTTTCGGACTGGCCGGCGACCGGCGGCGCGGATGCGCGAATTTACAACCATCTGATTGGCGAATGCGGCGTGGCTGCATTTGGAGGTTCGGATTTGCAGCAGCGCTATCGGAAGAATTTTCCGCGTTGCCTCGATGGCGCACCGCTCTTGTTGCCGACGACGAATACCGCGTTGCGCCGCTCGCTCGATCAATGGCTCGACGCCAATAGTCTTTTTCCCAAGATCGTCGCTGAGGTTGAGGACAGCGCCCTGCTCAAGACGTTCGGAGCTGCGGGCGCCGGCGTTTTCATGGCGCCGACGGCAGTTCGCGCGCAGGTTGAACAGCAGTATGGCGTCAAACATATCGCGACGCTGGACGGCGTCAGTGAGCGATTTTATGCGATCACCGCGCAGAGAAAGATCAAGCACGAGGGAGTCGTCGCCATTCTCGAGCGCGCGCGCGACTGGCTCGTCTAATCTTTGAACACGCGCGTCACATGGCCCATCTTTCGGCCGGCGCGGGTCTCTTTCTTTCCGTAAAGGTGCAAACATGCGCCGTCTTCGCGCGCCAGCTCCGGCCATGCGTCGACGTCATCGCCAATCAGATTGCGCATTTCGACGCGGCCGTGACGGCGTGTAGAGCCGAGCGGCCAGCCGGCGACTGCGCGCATATGTTGCTCGAACTGCGAGGTCAGCGCGCCGTCGAGCGTCCAATGTCCGGAGTTATGCACGCGCGGCGCAATTTCGTTCACGATCAGCGCTTCGCGCTCGCCATAGGCGACGACGAACATTTCGACCGCGATCACGCCGACATAATCGGCCGCCGCGGCGATGCGCGCGGCGATGTCGATCGCGTTTGCCGCCGTTTCTTCGGCGATCTCCGCGGGCGCCAGCGTCTTCGCCAGAATGTGATGTTCGTGGAGATTTTCGCACACGTCATATGCGCGGAATTCGCCGTTCAGTCCGCGCGCCGCGACGACCGAAACTTCTTTCTCAAAGGGCACGACGCTTTCCAGAATGCATGGCGCGCCGCCAAGCGTGCGAAAAGCGACCGCGAGGTCGCCGCCGTCACGCAATTGGGTCTGGCCCTTGCCGTCATAGCCGAGACGCCGCGTCTTGAGGATCGAGTTGCGACCAAGGCGCGCGACCGCGCGGGCGAGCGCGCCCGCGTTGTCGACCGCGACGAAATCGGCCGTGACGATTCCCAAGCTCTGCACGAACTGCTTTTCGACGAGCCTGTCTTGCGTGAGCGCCAGGGCTCTCGGATTGGGCCGCACCGGGCGATGCGCCTCGAGGACTTGCGCCGTGCGGGCGGGAACGTTCTCGAATTCGTAAGTGACGACGTCGACGGATTCAGCGAAGGCGGCGAGCGCGGCTTCGTCGTCAAATCCCGCCTGGGTGCGCGCCGCGCAGACGTCAAAGGCCGGGTCGTCGGCGACGGGAGAATAGACATGCGCCTTCAGCCCCAGCCGCGCGCCCGCCAGCGCCAGCATGCGCGCCAGCTGACCGCCGCCGAGGATGCCGATCGTCGCGCCAGGCGGCAGCATCAAGCGCCGTCGCGCGGCGTCAGCGCCACATTGTCGGTTTGGCGGGCGCGATAGTCCGAAAGGCGCGCGGCGAGCGCCTTGTCGGCGCGGGCCAGAATCGCCGCGGCGAGCAGCGCGGCGTTGATCGCGCCCGGCTTGCCGATGGCCAGCGTTCCCACCGGCACGCCGCCCGGCATTTGCACGATCGAGAGAAGCGAATCCATGCCCTTCAGCGCGTCCGACTCGATGGGCACGCCGAGAACCGGCAATGGCGTCATCGAGGCGGTCATTCCCGGCAAATGGGCGGCGCCTCCGGCTCCGGCGATAATGACCTCAAAGCCTTCCGATTCCGCCCCCTTCGCGAAGGCAAACAGGCGATCGGGGGTGCGATGGGCCGAGATGACGCGCTTGTCGCAGGCGACGCCGAGCGCCGCGAGAGTCTCGACCGCGTGACGCATCGTCGCCCAGTCGGATTGGGACCCCATGATGACCGCGACGGGCGGTTTGGATTTGCCCACTTTTGCTTCCTCTATAAAGGGAAGCCATGCGGGATAGACGATGGCTTCCCGATAGGCAAGCGCGCCATCGGCGCGAGGCCGTCCGGCCGATTTTGTTTCGCGAGCAGGTTACGCCCGCGCTAAGAACGTTTTCAGGATTCTCGCTGTCTGGCTGGGCGCAATCATGGAAGTAAGTCTGAGGCAAGCAGTCGCTGTGCTGGCGGTGGCGATGATCGTCGCAATCGCCGCGCGTCAATTCAGACTGCCCTATACCGTCGGCCTGGTCGTCGTCGGCGCGGTCGTGGCGCTGTCCGGCGCAGACTTCGCGCCGCATCTGACCCATGAACTGATTTTCGACCTCGTCTTGCCGCCGCTCTTGTTCGAGGCGGCGCTGACCCTGTCCTGGCGCGAACTGGTGCGCGATTCGCTGCCTTTGCTCGCGCTCGCGGGAATCGGAACGGTGGTTTCCGCGGCCGTCGTCGCAGCGTCGATGACGACGCTGCTCGGCTGGCCGCTGTTCTCGGCAATGCTCTTTGGCGCGCTGATCGCGGCGACGGATCCGGTCGCGATCATCGCCATGTTCAAGGACAACAGGATCAAAGGCCGCGTGCGGCTGCTGGTCGAAAGCGAAAGCCTCCTCAACGACGGCGCCGCGGCGGTGCTCTTCGTCATGGCGCTCGCTTTCGTGCAAAACGGCGGCATGGACCAGAGCGCCGCGGCGACCGCCTTGACGCTCGTGAAAGTCGTATTCGGCGGCGTCTTCGTCGGGGCCTTGTTCGGCGGCGCGGCCATCCTCGCCTCGCTGCGCACCTCGGAACATCTGATCGAAGCGGCGCTGACGACGATCGCAGCGTTTGGCTCTTTTCTTGTCGCCGAATATTTCCACGTCTCCGGCGTGCTGGCGACCGTGACGGCTGGCCTCGTCATGGGCAATCTTGGCCTTCTGAGCGAGCAGGAAGGCGGCTACATCAGCCTCAAGGGGCGCGAATTCGTACTGTCCTTTTGGGATTTTGCGGCGTTTCTGGCCAATTCCACCGTTTTTTTGCTGATTGGCGCGGATGTGGCGTCGACACCCTTCGGCGCCGTTGGGGCGACGGCCTTGGCAGTGGTGATCGCGACGGTTCTTTGCGCGCGCGCGATCGTCGTCTATCCGCTGAGTGCGTTGTTCCTCGGTTCTCGATGGAAGATCTCGTTGCGCGAGCAGCATGTTCTCTGGTGGGGCGGTTTGCGCGGCGCCCTCGCGCTGGCTTTGGCGCTGTCTCTTCCCGATGATCTGCCGCAGCGCGATGAGATCGTCGCCGTCACTTTCGCGGTGGTTGGCTTTTCGATCGTCGTGCAGGGCCTCACCATGCCGCTGCTGCTGCGTGGTCTAGGCTTTCTGTCGAAATAGCCGCGACGCTTCGTGATTGGTTCGAATGTGCCGTAGCGCGGTCAACCGCTCGCGCCGACGACGCAGAAGCCGTTGCCGAATGGATCGCTGCAAAAGGCGATGGGCGGGTGCGCGCCGCCTTCGAATTTCTGCTCACATTTCGCGCCGGCGTTCACTGCCTTGGCCAGGAAGGCTTCAAAATCGTCGACGTGGAAATCAATATGGATGGGCGTCCAGTGTCGCTCATAGCGCCGAACGTCGTCGGTTCCTTGAGCCGGTTTGCTGCCGGCCGATTTCTCGATCAATCCGATTTGGGAATCGCCGCACTTAAGGAGGACGTATGTCGGCACGGGCCGAGCAACTTCGGCCATTCCCAAGGCGTCGCGATAAAATCGCAGCCCGTCTTCAAGCCGCGGGACGTCGATTGACACTGAATAGCTGACGCTCATCTTCAATCCGAACGTTAGGCGATGATGTCGGGCGTGAGCTGGTCTTCGAGATAGGCGATGCGGTCGCGCAGCAGCAGCTTGCGTTTCTTGAGCCGCTGAATCTGAAGCTGGTCCGCGACGCCCACGGCGAGCAGCGCCGAGATCGCCGACTCCAAATCGTGATGCTCCAGGCGCAGCCGCTCCACTTCAGCGCGGATCGCGTTCTTTTCGATTTCGCCGGGTGCGTCGTTCATCGAAAGCCGCCCTGGAACGCTCGGAAACGCTCGGGAATCGATCGCGTTGGCGCGCGATTATCTCCCTGGAGGCAAGCGGCGTTCAAGAGAATTGCTCGATTAAGATTCATAGGCGCTTCGCATCTCCTCGATAGCAGCAATTTTGCCGTAGAGCGGCGCCCAGTCGTCGCGTTCGTCAATCGACGCCCAGAGCGCCTCGACCTCGTCGATCAGCATCGTGCAGGGCGCAGCGCGACGGAAATAGGGGTGATCCAGTCGCACGTTGGGCGCCGGCCGATATTGGGACAAAGCGGCGCGGACCGGTGCAAAGGCCTCCGCCTGGTAATGGCCCGTTGACGGACTGCCATTCGCGCGCTCCACCGACGCCAATCCGCCGCGCCAGTCGAAAAAAGTCTGCTCGAACGGAGCCTTCGTTGTCGTGAGAAAGCTGACCATCGCCTTCGCCAGCTCGATGTCGGCGTCGTCGCCCGCGGAGGCGAGGCCGAGCCGATTGAGGAGGGCCGCTCGAAATTCCTGTTGGATGCGACCCGGAAAGGTCGCGAGAACCTTCTCCGCGGGCTTCAGTCCGACGAGGTGAACCAGGCATTCGGCCAGGCGGGAGAGGTTCCAGCCCAGCGCGCCTGGCTGTCGGCCAAAGGCATAGAGCCCGATCTCGTCGAAATAGGCGGCGGTGAAGCTTGGGTCATAGGCCGGCGCAAAGCGCCAGGGCCCGTAGTCGAAGCTCTCGCCTGTGACGTTGATGTTGTCCGAATTCAGCACGCCGTGAACGAAACCTGACGCCATATAGCCGGCGCCGAGCCTGGCGACGCGCGCGACGACCTCTTCGAGAAAGGCGAGGGCCCTTTCAGGAGCCGGCAGATCTGTGATGGCGGGGAAATAATGGCGGCAGACGTGATCGACCAGCCTGTCGATCGCCGCGGTGTCGTCATGGAAGGCGAGGCGCTGAAACGTGCCGATGCGAATATGGGAATGCGACAGGCGCACCAGCACGCTGGAACGCGTCGGCGACGGCTCGTCGCCGCGCATCAGCGCCTCGCCCGTCTCGATCAGGCTGAAGGTCTTCGAGGTGTCGACCCCCAAAGCCTCCAGCATTTCCGTCGCCAGAATTTCGCGAACGCCGCCTTTGAGCGTCAGACGCCCGTCGCCGCGACGCGACCAGGGAGTCTGGCCGCTGCCCTTGGTGCCGAGGTCGAGCAGTCGGCCATCCCTGGAGTCGCGCAGTTGCGCGAAGAGGAAGCCGCGTCCGTCGCCGAGATCCGGATTGTAAACGCGGAACTGATGGCCGTGATAGCGCAGCGCCAACGGATGCGCGAACCCGCCGGGAAGCGGCAAAAAGCGTCCGAAATGGGCGATCCATTCCGCGTCGCTCAGTCCGTCGAGACCGACCCGCGCCGCCCAGCGCCGATTCCGATAGCGCAGCAGATGCTTCGGGAATGTCGCGGCTTCGACACGGTCGAAGAAGAGTTCGCCGAGGCCCTCATGCAGCGTCTCGGCTTGGTACAACTCGGTGACGGGCATAAGGACGAGGTCTCGCAAATCGCGCGCCGCGGCGCGAATGCTTCAAAAAATAAGGCGGAGATCTCTCTCCGCCCATGGCGTAAAGCGAAAGCGGTCCTATCCGGAAACGCTAGTGGCGCGTTTCGCTGATCGATAGTTTGGCCAGCTCGTCCTTGATCAGCAATTTCTTTCGCTTTAGTTCCGCTATCTTCAATTCGTCCGCGTGGGGGTGCAGCTGTTCCTCCTCGATCTCCTTCTTGAGCGCCTCATGGCGACGCTGGAGTTCGACGATATGGCCCTGCAAGGACATGCGAAACCTCCTTAACTTCTCTCCGCTCGACAAGCGGGAGCGCGATAAGTCTGCCACAAAGCGGGCTCGTCGCAAGACTTGAAATCGCGCAATGTCACAATTCTTTTGCATGGAATTGGGGCGTTCTTTACGGAACGTCAATTTTTTCCATGGTTTGCGCTGGCGAGCGGTCCACAGCGTCGCAGCAGGAGCGCGCTTGCGCGGCGCAACGTACGCCAGCGCGCTTGCGCGGCGCAACGTACGCCAGTATAGACGGGCGCTCCGGCCCATTGGGCCCAAGGGCGCGTAGCTCAGCGGGAGAGCACTACGTTGACATCGTAGGGGTCACAGGTTCAATCCCTGTCGCGCCCACCATTTAAGCGGTTGATCTGGAAGCGTTTTTGTAGTCCAGACAGAAGCTGAGCATCCTTCACCTTTGCAGTCTGTCACGCTCGTGTCACAGCGACGGAGCGACAGATGGCTACACTAAGGAAGCGCGGGACCAAGTGGCAGGTCCAAGTCAGGCGGAATGGCTTCCCCGCCGTATCCAAAACGTTTCACCTCAGGGACGATGCCATAAGGTGGAGTAGGGACCAGGAGCGCCTGTTTGACATAGGCGAACCAGTAAAGCTTACGCTGCCTCCTCAGCCAGAGTTGAAGCTTATTGACGTGTTGGAACGTTACCGCCTTGAAGTCCTTCCACGGAAGCGAGCTGCCGGGCCGATAGAGGCATTTCACTTACGTGCGATCCAACGGCACTCAATAGCGCAGCTTGCTCTGTCGGAGCTTACGTCGGCGTCCATAGCTGCCTACCGTGACCACCGCAGAGGAAAGTTTCTACGTCGACAATCCTTAGAGAGCTTGGATTGCTCTTCCACTCCTTAAAGGTAGCTCGCCGTGAGTGGGCGCTTCCGGTTTTGGAAATCGAGAAGATCACCAAGCCCGCTCCCAACGGAGCGAGGGAACGAAGGCTGTCAGAAGAAGAACTCGATGCTCTCCTTAATGCGCTTGACCAATGCCGCAACAAACTAGTGAAGCCGGTATTCCTATTTGCGCTCGCCACCGGCATGAGGCGAAGCGAGGTCCTTTCGCTTACATGGTCAAACATCGACCCTAACAACTGCACGGTGTTCCTACCTATGACAAAGAATGGTAGCTCTCGGACCGTTCCTTTGTCCGCTGCCGCATTAGCCATCATCAAAACCCATGCGCCGCATGAGAACTCGTCAGAGGACCGGTGCTTTCCTATTTCAGCGAACGCCCTCAGGCTTGCGTGGGAGCGGGTCAAGCGACGTGCGAACATTAAAGACCTACACTTCCATGACCTACGTCACGAAGCGATAAGCCGCTTTTTCGAGATGGGCCTATCAGTTCCTGAGGTCCGCCTGATTAGCGGCCATAAAGATGCGAGGATGCTTTTTCGATATACGCACCTGAAAGCTGAGCGCGTTGCTCAGAAGCTGCAATCGCTTGACGCTGGTTTCGACGCTCATCTGCCGACCGACAACACGCCCTAAAAAAAATACCTGCAAAAACAGGCGGAGACAAAAAAGAAGGAGAGGCAGATAATCCTGCCCCTCCCGATTGACATATCACTAGACAGCCGTGCCACGACGTTAGCCAGTCACCATGGCATACTGACAGCGGCACTTGTTGTGCTATCTGCGACACGTGAAATTGGCTGGAAGATTGGACTAGGAGTTTCTTTCAACTCCTCCAACAGCCGCTTTGCAGCTTCAATCGCGCGCAGATGCTCTTCATCCCGGTCATCCTTGTGAATCTCGACACCCTCGACGGCTACATGCTTGCGAACCGCAGACCGTAACTCGGGGAATAGGTCAAGGTTGGAGACTTTCCTTTTCCTAAGCCCCTCCTCCATCGAAGGGTCGAGTCGGTCTAAGACGTATTTCACCGCATACTCATAGTTCGAACAAATGAGTTTCACGATGTAAGGCGTCTTTAGGAAGTTCAACGCTTCAGTCATGCCAATGACTGTCAGCCGTGTATCATGATCGACGCTCGATGTTCCTCCGATCTCAGCGACCATATCTCCATCAACGATACGAGCACACCACGCATAAGGGCCGTTGCCGCCTGCGCTGGTGATATGCAGATACACGTTGATCTCGCCAATCCATGCTTTAGGTGAGCCACGCATCGTCATTACGCAGCACTCCTAAGCGCATCGGTGGCAGAGGTGAGCAACGGCGAAACGCTAGCGCTCGGACTCAGCCAATTACGAAGAAGCTTTCTCATCCGCTTCGATGGAGCGAACAGGTGAATGGGATCGTTCCGCCGTATCTGACTCCGCCAAATCCATTGGATCATAGCCGACAGCGCATACATGTCTTCATCGACCTTTATACCTCGCTCATGGAAGTAGCCCTTGATGACAGGATGATAGTACCAGTTACACAGGTAGGCCATCGCTTGCTTATCGACAAACTCATTCGTTCCCTTAGCATTGTTAGCGATCCAGCCCTTGGTGTAGCCTCTACCCTTGAGCCTGGTTTTCACCTTGGAGAACGCAGTCCAAGCATTGAACTTAGCAGGCGACTTAGCGACACGAGAGAAGAAGGTCTCAGTTGATGACTTTGGTCGCTTCAAATCCTCAGCCGAGGCCTTAGCATACCAAGTCGATGACAAAGGGTTCCTTAGTCCATTAGCATCCCCAATCTTGTTCATGGGTCCCTCATAGATATGAATAAGGGACTTGATACGCTCCTTAGCTTCTCTATCGCTGAGACCATTATCCCAATCGCAGAGCGAGCCGTCACGAATGGTCTGCATCTGAATGGTGAAACATTCTGCTTGCAGGTGGGCGTAGAAGGGAGACCCCTTGAACAGATAGGTGCAGACGATCACTTCCTTGAAGCAAGTTAGGAACTCTGAGGGAAACTCCCATAGGAGCATGGTGTCCTTGACGCTGACCAAGCTCCCTGTATGGCAGAGCTTCTTGATGTCGGAGAACCTCGATCGTGCGCGAGTATGTGGCGCGGGCGCTGTTGCAATCGCGCGAGATGTTTATTCCGCTCAGCCATCGCCCGGGACAGGCGCAGGCGGATTTTGGCGAGGCTGACGCCTATATTGCCGGCAAGAAGGTCCGCTTTCATTACTTTTGCATGGACCTGCCGCACTCGGACGGCTGCTTCGTCAAGGCCTATCCCGCCGAGACGGCGGAAGCCTTCTGCGATGGCCATGTGGCGGCGTTCAACTTTTTCGGCGGCGTTCCGCGGTCGATTTTGTATGACAATACGCGGCTCGCAGTCGCCAGGATCGTGAAGGGCGGCGCGCGCTTGCGCTCGCAAATGTTCGCCGAACTCCAGAGCCATTATCTGTTCGAGGATCGCTTTGGCAGACCGGGCAAGGGGAACGATAAGGGCAAGGTCGAGGGGCTGGTCGGCTTCGTCCGGCGCAATTTTATGACGCCGCTGCCCGTCGCGGAGAGCTTCGAGGCGCTCAATACGAGGCTTCTCGACGCCTGCATGAAGCGGCGACAGGTGATCCTGCGCGGTCATTCCGCGACCATCACCGACCGCATGCGGGCGGACATATCCGCGTTCATGCCGTTGCCGCCGGCGGCCTACGACGCCTGTCACAAGGTCGCGACGCGCGTCTCGTCCATGTCGCTGGTGCGCTATCGCAACAATGATTATTCGGTCCCGACGCGCTATGGCCATAGGGACGTTTTGGCGAAGGGCTATGTCGATCGGGTCGAGATCGTCTGCGGCGGCGAGACGATCGCCACTCACCTACGCAGCTACGACAAAGCCGAGTTCATCTATAATCCGCTGCATTATCTGGCCCTGCTCGAACACAAGAGCCGCGCGCTCGATCAGGCCGCGCCACTCGACGACTGGCGTCTGGCTGACTGCGTGTATCGCCTGCGGCGGCTGATGGAGGCGCGCATGGGGAATAGCGGGCGCCGCGAGTTCATCCAGGTGCTGCGATTGATGGAGGATTTTCACCAGCATCAGGTCGAACAGGCGGTTGCGGAGGCGCTGCGTCTTGGCGCGATCAGCTTCGACGCGGTGAAGATGCTGCTGCTCGCCAGACTGGAGAACCGGCCGGCGCGGCTCGATCTGACATTCTATCCATACCTGCCAGCGGCGACGGTCGGCGCGACGGATCCGCGCGCCTATCTCGGGCTCATCGCCAATGCCGGCGCCATGGCGCCAGGTGCAGGAGTTTCGGCATGAGCGCCTCGCAGGAGTCGGCCTCTCCGACCATCGTCGCGCCGCAGGTGCTGCTGGGCAATCATCTCAAGGCGCTGAAGCTTCCCACCTTCGCCCGCGAGTATGAGAAGGTGGCGCTGGAGTCGGCGCAGGATCGCGCCGACTACCCGCGCTATTTACTGCGCCTGTGCGAACTGGAGCGGATCGATCGCGAACGGCGCAATGTCGAGCGCCGCATTCGCCTCGCGCGTTTTACGCAGATCAAGAGCCTCGACACGTTCGACTTCGCCGCGCAGCCCTCGCTCAACAAACCCCTGGTGTTGGAGCTGGCGCGGTGCGAATGGATCGAGAAGCGGCAGAACTGCATTGCGCTGGGCCCGTCAGGAACCGGCAAGACCCATGTCGCGCTCTCCCTTGGGCTCGCTGCTTGCCAGAAGGGCTACAGCGTCGCCTTCACCTCGGCCGCGGCGCTTGTGCACGAACTCATGGAAGCGCGCGACGAGCGCCGTCTGCGGGCGCTGCAAAAACATCTCAACACCGTCAAACTGGTGATCGTCGACGAATTGGGCTACGTGCCGTTCACGGCCATTGGTTCTGAACTGCTCTTCGAGGTCTTCAGCCAGCGCTACGAACGCGGCGCCACGCTGGTGACCAGCAATCTGCCCTTCGATGAATGGACCTCGGTGTTCGGTTCGGAGCGTCTCACCGGCGCATTGCTCGACCGGCTCACCCACCACGTTCACATCCTCGAGATGAACGGCGACAGCTATCGGCTGGCGACCGCAAAGAAAGTGCAACGTCGAGGCCGGGATCTCCCGGAGGCACTGGCGCCCAACAAAGAGACGTCGATACGAAGAACTGAAAGCCGCCGCGCGCGTTGAACCGCGCTTCGCTACGCTCCGCGCGCCTCAACGCGCGCGACAACTCAAATCACAAAGGGCCGCGCGGCCCTTTTCTCGAAACCAGACCGGTACACTTTTAGCCGCTATCATGCACATTTTGTCTCCGCCATTGACAGGAGCGTCGCTACGCATCCTCGCCATGAACCTCGACACCAATACGCCCACCGGGCGATTGCTGCTCAACCTTGTTGGCAGCGTCGCTCAGTTTGAGCGTGAGGCCATGCTTGAACGCCAGCGGGAAGGTATTGCGAAGGCCAAGGAAGCAGGAAAATACAAAGGGCGAGCGATGACTGCCCGCGCCAAGTCGGATGACGTCCTGAGGCTCTTCAAGGCCGGGAAAGGCGCTTCTGAGATTGCGGTCCAGCTAGGCATTGGCCGGGCTAGCGTCTATCGCATTCTCAACGACTTAAGAGGCTCGGCGGCTCAGTGAAAACTACTGCTGGGATGGGGCTGGATCACTCCGCTTAGTCCTTCAGTGCGGACGGCCTTTATGAACTCTACAAACGCGTCTTCGTCTGTGGCGAACCGGCCATCCCATACGATCGAAGCCCCCTCTTGGTCGACCACTTCGAGTATCCAGCCTGGATCATCCTCGCCACGATAAATCTGCACCTGGACCGTCACGCTTCCCTCGGAAAAATTCTGGCAGAGTGGCGAGTATTCGATTTTGTAGTCGTCGTCCGACATGGCGTCGCTCCCCGGCGCAGGGTCTTATCCTCTCACACCATCCGAGCATTTCAAACGACCCCACCCCCGGCGAGGGGGATAGCTTCCGACTCGTTTTAGGGGGTTGGCCTCAGATATTTGCGCGCCAAAATCGAAGGCCAGCTCAGCCTGTCTCAACAATGTTTGACGCCGTTGTTTGATGTGGCTTTTCTGCTGCCGATCTTGTCACACTGGTGTCACAGCGGAGCCCGGAAAAGGCATCATTTTCGGGGGGCGGAGCTTGTTTTTTCTGTTGTTGCGGTTTAAGAAAGGCTGTGCGTAACAGACTGTAATACAAGGTGTTTGCTCTGAGGTTGTTCCCCCAAGGGCGCGTAGCTCAGCGGGAGAGCACTACGTTGACATCGTAGGGGTCACAGGTTCAATCCCTGTCGCGCCCACCATTATCCAAACAATAGTAGATTCAAAGTCTTGTGGATATGGTCGAATATGCGGAGGCGCCGATGAGCGTCGTCGACGAATGCAGATCAAACACAAACAATCGAATTGATAAATGCCGGCAGGTCGTGCGCAGCGAGACGCGATGCCTGCTTCATCCGCTTTCCGGCTCCTCACGGTTCGCGTGAATTCAAAGCGCGCCGCCCGCGCCGCCACGCTCCTTGTCGCCCTGGCCGGCGCCGCGCTCGCGGAAAAGTCCGCAATCGGCTCGCTGCCGCTTATGAAGGCGCTTACCAGAAGCGAATATTTCAGCAGCATCGCAAGCCCATCCGGCGGCGACGTTGGGACGAACGCCGAGCTGAAGGCCCTTTCGATCCGGGGAAAGGCCTCCGGACACGAAATTTTCCGGCAGGGGTTCTATGCGCCGTTCGATGGCGGCGGACAGCACTATCGCCTGTCTCTCTCGGCATGTGCCGCTCGGCTCGTCGGGCAATGATTTTACGCAGGTCGCGCCGGATGCAGGAACCGGGTGCTGGCTGGCGGCGCCAGCGCCGGCAAACGGATATGACGTGCGCGCGGCTGGCGCGAAGTGTGACGCTTATGTTAGCTACAATCCCGGCTTCCCAGGATCGGACCAAGCCTCTATTAATAGCGGTTCGACAACGGTTACCGTCAGCAATTATACTTTTTCTTCGGCAGATATTGTAAAGTCCATTTCGATTGCCAGTGCGAGAGCAAGCCGCCAACATCACATTTTCGGCAAATGTCATTTTAGTAAACAATCGCAAGCACGCTTTCGGCAGCCGCGTCGGCCACGGTTTCTAACGTGAATTTTTCATTAGGCACAGACGATACTGCCGCGATACAAAAAGTAATTGGTGAGGCGGCGCGGAGTCCGAACTCACGACTCGTTTCCCTTCCTCCCAACGGAGTCTGTGGAATTAAAAAGCCAGGTCTTAAGATTACGGCCGACAATGTCGCTTTAAATGGAAGTCAGTTCGGGAGAGATGTATATTCTACCTACTCCGGGGTGCGGCGCGTTACGTCTGGACTCGCATGGGTTGGTGGGCCAAATGGCGCAGTTTTGTCAGTGCAACCAGCGACCGCTACAGCCTCTACGGAACCGATTACCGGCGTCAAAATACAAAACCTTGGAATCGCGGCTAATAACCTCGCTAGATATGGAATTATTATTAGCGGCGCTCAATACCCATCCATGGAAGGCGTTTATTGTGAGGAAGCTATTGTTTCTTGTATCGATCTCGCCCCGGCTCCAGCTACGATGGGTGGGTATTGTGGCATTCAGCATGGGCATTTTCAGGACATATCTGTCGTCCAGAATATTGCCAATGGCAACAACATCAGGTCTTTTGGAGACAGTTCAGGCTTGGTCTGCAACGCAAGCGTAAACGTTTGGGAGAACGTTACCTTGTTTCATTCTAAGGTTGCAGCAATTGTTGAGATGGGGACTGATAATAATATCTGGCGCGATGTGGGTATTTTCAAAAACCCGTCGGGACCGGCAACTAATTCTATTTATGCAGCAAACCTTGGTGCATATTATACTAACAATCTTCATTTTGATTGGTTAAGCGCAACCCTCCCCGCGTATCTCGAAGCTGGAACGCATGACAATTGGTTTACTACCGACAGTGGAAACGGCACGCCAGCCCCTACAGGCAGCGGAACGTTTCACTGGAACCCATCCTCTTCAGATTTTGGCGCAATCGCTGGAGGGGCAAAACCAACAATAACCGGGTCTGATCGATGCACGCTTGGTTCTCCAACTGGCGGCGCCCTTGTAGGTAAATTTAGCGCAACAGCAGCCTGTGCGGTTGGAGGGACATATACGTTTAGTGGGTTTCAGGGATCGCTTAATGGATACGCATGTCAGCTGACCGATCGAACAACGCCGGGTGTCGTTTTTCAACAGACATCGGATAGCAACACAACGGCGGTTATGACTGTCAGGTCGGTCGGGGTGAACAACGGTGATGTGATTCAATATCAGTGCAGCGGCTATTGATAGGCGTTGAAGCACAACATCTGAGACATCGACGCGATGACGGAAGAGCGACGCTCTGCCGCCGCGCAGGCTGGCGTCGGCACCGGCCAGCGGCGACGATGTGCGCGCGGCGGGCATGCGCGCAGGGACGTGACCACCTACCAGGCCGCGAACGCCGCTGACCTCGCCAAAATTCTTGCCGTAGGCGGCGCGATTTCTGTTCCCGGAGGCCTGACGTTTCGCCTGCCATGCAATGCTCAGTTCAGCAGTTCGACAGAAATAAGTCTCATAGGAAACATCGAAGACGGCGCTGACGGGCCGGTTTGCGCGCCGGCGTCGATCGCTACGATCGACCCTAAGCTTTCGCGCGCGCCGAACCAGCATCGCCTTTGCTGAAATCAGGAGCGACAAGTCATGATGTCCAAGGCGAAGCCGACGGCGGTCGGCGGCGGTGATTAATGGCCAAACGATTGCCCTGTCGCGACGGACTAAGACTTTGCCCGTAAATTCAATGTATTGGGGGAACCTCGCCCAGGATCGTTCGTTTAGATGTCGGGAGGTCGATCATGCTCCCGACCAATCGAATCGACGATCGGGTTTCGCTGGTGATCCAGCGGGAAGTTGGAATGGCGCTGCGGCTGTCGTTCGAGGCGGCGACCCGCGAGCCGCTGCCTGAACGAATGGCTTTATTGCTGCTGCGACTGGCCTTGGCTGAGACGCTGGGACTCGCCCCCGAGGAGGACGAGGCGGAAGGACAGATCATGCGGCGCAAGGACTAGCGCCGGCCATCGCGCTCCCTTTTAACCGCGATCTTTGCCGTTTCTGGTTCTTCGGGCCGATTGCAGATAGCGTTGCGGCCGCCAGGGTCGGTCGACCATTGGCGTTTAGCTCAAAGGACTGTCCTATGATCTACAGAAAACTGCTGGGCGCGGCGGCGCTCAGCGCAAGCCTTGCGTTATCCTTCGTTCCCGACGCGGAGGCCATGCCGATTCAAGCGCCCGACAATTCGCAGAGCTCTTTGCATCTCGTCTATGGCGGCTGCGGGCCCTATGGGCACAGAGGACCCTGGGGCGGTTGCCGTCGCGGCGGCCAATGGAGCGGCTGGAGGCGGCCGTACTGGCGCCGCTGGTGAGCCCAGTCCGGTAATTCCTTCGTCCGCTTGTCGGGCGCATTAAGAGATCGGCGGTTCGCGCCGATCTCGTCTCTCCTTCATTTGCAAGGCCGGCCACAGGCGTCCATAGCTCCTTGCGCCCCGTCGCCGGAGGACACCATGGACCTGCCTAGCATTGACCCGCTGATCGGGATCGGCGTCGCCGCCTCGACCGCCATCACCGACGGAGTCTATGTGTTCTTCAACGCGGCGGTGTCCGAGCGCCGGCGTGTTGCCGCGGCGACATGGAGCAGCGTCTGGTATCTGCTCTCGGCATTCGCCGTCATCAGCTACACGTCGAACTGGGCTTATGTGGCCTTTGCGGCGGTCGGCGCCTGGATCGGCGGCTTCCTGTCGATCACGGTTCTGAACCGACTCGTGCCCCGGCGGAAATAGAAATTCGACGCAAAAAAAAACGCCGCTTGCGCGGCGCCGAGAAGCATAAATTTCGCGGGCTCAGTCGCGAACGATGGTCTGACTTTGATCCTGGATCAACAGCAAGGGAAGGCGCCTGCCAGCCGCGCTGGCGACGCTTATATCCTGCTTGTCGCGCGCAAAACCGCGCGACTTTTGTGCGGTATCGACATTGGTGGCGAGACCCAGGGCGAGAAACCCGACCCAAAACGCCAGCGGCATGAAGCGCGAGTTCGAAAACGGCATTCCGGTCTCCCTGGATTTGTATTGGCGCCTCTCGACGCCTTCGCAGCTTTGCTCAATATGCGTTCGACAAAAAGCGCCAGGAACGCGGAACGTGATGGCGCCAGATCAAAAAAATTCCGTCTCTGGCCGGGGGCGTCGCTCCCAAGCCTGTCAATCTTGGCGCCAAAGCTTACATTTCCTGTGGACCTATGCCTGTGGAATAAAACCGCATTAGCCTGCGCCCAGGGAGTGTGCAGCGATGACCTTCACGACCACCGAACGGCCCGCGCCCGTGGTCAAGAGCGGGCATGTCCAACTGTCGATCATTCTCGCCGAGTCGGAAAAGACCACTCTGCAGAATCAGATTTTCGATCAGATTCGCTCGATGATTCTAAACGGGCGGCTCAAGGGCGACGATCCGATGCCGACCACGCGCGAGCTCAGCAGCCAGCTCGGCGTTTCGCGCAACACGGCGGTTCTCGCTTATGAGCGGCTGATCGCCGAGGGCTATATCCGCACCAAGCCTTATGTCGGCACCTTCGTCTCGCCCGATCTGCCCGACACGGCGTTCCTGTCGGCCGATCATCGCGCTCCGTCCGCCGAAGAAGCGGGCGCGGCGGATGAAACGCCCATCTCCTGCGCCGCATTGCGCACGCATCGACTTGCCGACCCCGAGCGCCGCCGACTTGCCGCGGACTTCTGGGTCGGCCGGCCCGACGCGCGGTCCTTTCCGCTGAAGGCCTGGTCTCATCACATCAAGAACCGTCTGAAGGCGGTCGGCTCCAATCTCACGAGCTACAATGATCCGGCGGGACTGCTGGAGCTGCGGCGCGCGATCGCCAAGCATCTTGCGCCGGCGCGCGGCGTCGTCGCCGATCCCGATCAGATCGTCATCGTCGGCGGCTGCCAGGACGGCTTCAATCTGGTCGGACGCCTGCTGGTCAGGCCGGGCTGCGCCGCCGTCGTCGAATCGCCTTGTTACCAGGGCGCGGCCTTCGTGCTCGAAAGTCTTGGGGCGACGCTTCACCCCGTGCCTGTCGATCAGGATGGGCTCGACGTGTCGCGGCTTCCAAAGACCAAAGGCGCCGTCGCCTATGTCACGCCGTCGCATCAATATCCGATCGGCGTGACCATGAGCCTGCAGCGTCGGCTCGAGCTTCTCGCCTGGGCGACTCAATATGACGCCTATGTGATGGAAGACGACTATGACAGCGACTTCCGCTTCATCGGTTCGCCGCTGACAGCGCTAAAAGGTCTCGATCGGAACGAACGCGTCATCTATCTCGGCACATTCTCGAAATGCATGGGGCCGGGACTGCGTCTCGGCTATGTGGTCTTGCCCCGTCGTCTCGCCGAAGCCGGGCGGCGGATGAAAATGCTGATGAACAACGGCCAGAGCTGGCTCGAACAGGCGGCGATGGCGGATTTCATGTTGAGCGGCGAATTCGGACGCCATTTGCGGCGCATTCGCCAGCTCTATCGGGAGCGGCGCGACGCGCTGCTCAACGCGCTCAGGAATCACTTCGGCGCCTGCGAGATATACGGCGATCAGGCTGGCATGCATCTCGTCTGGAAGCTGCCGGATGGATTTCCGGACGCCGCCGAGGTGGAGAAGAGGGGGCTCGCCGCCGGAGTCGGGGTTTGTTCGCTGGCGACCGGCTCGGCGCTGCGCTTCGAGGACGCCAACGGCGGCGACCGGCTGCTGATGTTGGGCTTCGTGGCGCTCACCGAAAAAGAAATCGAGAACGGCATCGCGCGGCTGGCGCAAGCGCTGAAGGCGTAGCGTTTAGCGCGCTTTCAAATCAGCGCGCGCCAACCCTCTCCCATCGGGAGAGGGTTGTAGCGAAGCAACCGGGTGAGGGGTTTCCGCTTCGCGCGAGTATGCGTATTGCGATGAAGAATCTTTTCCGGCCGACTTTCTGAGGCCGTGCCCCGCACCTGGTCGCCTCCGGCGACCACCCTCTCCGATGGGAGAGGGTTGGCGCGCATTTCTTCGAGGCGTCATGAATAGTCTCCTCAGCTCCTTTCGTCTGCGCGCCATCCCTTCCGGCGTCTGGGCGCTCGGCATCGTGTCGCTGCTCATGGATTTCTCCTCCGAGATGATCCATGCGCTGCTGCCGATCTATCTTGTCGGCGCCATGGGCGCGTCGATGGCCGAAGTCGGCGTCATCGAAGGCGTCGCCGAGGCGACGGCGTCGATCGTCAAGATTTTCTCCGGCGCGCTGTCGGACTGGTTCGGCCGGCGCAAGCAACTCGCGATCGTCGGCTATGGGCTTGCGGCGCTCACCAAGCCGATGTTCCCGCTTGCCCCTAATATCGCCTGGGTCATGGCGGCGCGATTCATCGATCGCCTTGGCAAGGGCATCCGCGGCGCGCCGCGTGACGCGCTCGTCGCAGACATCGCCCCGGCTGCGGTTCGTGGCGCGGCCTTCGGCCTGCGCCAGTCGCTCGACACGGTCGGCGCCTTTCTCGGGCCGGCCGTCGCGGTCGCTGTGATGTGGCTTTCCGCCAATAGCATTCCACTGGTGTTTTGGATCGCGACGGTCCCGGCGGCGCTCGCCGTCATGGTCCTGGCGCTCCGCGTGCGCGAGCCGCAATCTTCTCGCCCGCCGCGACCGGCGCGCTTTCCGCTGCATATCGAGGAAATCCGCCGGCTCGGCGGACCTTTCTGGATCGTTGTGGCGATCGGCGTCGCCTTCAGCCTGGCGCGTTTCTCCGAAGCCTTTCTTATCTTGAAGGCGCGCGCCGTCGGCCTGCCGGAGGCGCTTGCGCCGCTCGTGCTCGTCGCGATGAATGTCGTCTACGCCGGCGCCTCTTATCCCGTCGGCGCCTTCTCCGATCGCGGCGATCGGAAGGCGCCGCTGATGGCTGGGCTTATCGCGCTGATCGCCGCCGACGCCGCGCTCGCCAGCGCGGAGCATTTGCCGCTCGTGTGGGTCGGCGTCGCGCTCTGGGGCCTGCATATGGGCCTCACGCAGGGACTTCTCGCCGCGCTTGTCGCCGACGTTGCGCCTGCGGCGTTGCGAGGCTCAGCCTTCGGGGTCTTCAACCTTGCAAGCGGCGTTGCGCTACTCGGCGCCAGCGCGGGCGCCGGAGCGCTCTGGGACGCTTTCGGCCCGAGCGCCGCCTTCTTGGCGAGCGCTGTCTGCGCGTCGCTGGCGCTCGTCGCGCTTTGGGCGGACAGTCGTCGGACCGGTGTGTTAACCGATGGCTAAGCATATCGCTTAAACATTGAAAACCAAGCATAAATCTTCCGCAATTGCGCCA
Organism: Methylocystis sp.; assembly: GCA_046349135.1. Classification (GTDB taxonomy): domain Bacteria; phylum Pseudomonadota; class Alphaproteobacteria; order Rhizobiales; family Beijerinckiaceae; genus Methylocystis. Next base: position 56,140 of record JAXMCY010000001.1, read on the forward strand.
TTGTTGGCCGCTCATTTCGAAACCTCGGGGGCGCTGACGTTTAAAGAACGCAGCATCGAGGTTCTAAATGAGAAAACGAATTTTCGGCCTCGCCGTCGCGGCGTCGTTGGCCGTCATGTCCGCATCGGCTGCAGACCTGCCTTCCCATAAGGGTCCGCCGCCGGTCTACATTCCGCCGCCGCCGCCAATGATGACCTGGACCGGCATTTATGTCGGCCTCAATCTCGGCGGCGGATGGCTCGAGCGATATAACTATGGATACTGGCTTCCGTTCTCCAACGGGTCAAACCCCGGGGGCGTCATCGGCGGCGGCCAGATCGGCTACAACTATCAGTTCACGCCGCTCTTGGTCGCCGGCCTCGAAGCCGATTTTCAGGGATCGACCATCGGCTCCGGCGGCAACCAATTTTGGGGCGCGACGCGTAGCGTCGACTGGTTCGGCACGATGCGCGGCCGCGCCGGCGTGTCGCTGCTCAATTCGCAACTGCTCCTCTATGGCACCGGCGGCTTCGCCTATGGCGACCTGAACCTCAACTACGGATGGCTTGGCTCCCAGTCGCGTGTCGCGACCGGCTGGACGACCGGCGCAGGGCTCGAATACGCCTTTCTGCCGAACTGGTCCGGTAGGGTCGAATATCTCTATGCAAACATGGGCGCGAATTACGGCCCGACTTATGCCGGACCCTTCGTCATCGAAACCCAGCAACGGGCCCATCTCAATACCATTCGCGCCGGCGTGAACTATCGCTTCAACTGGCTGTTTGCGCCTGCTGGCCCGCCGATAGGGGCTTACTGAAGTCTCCAACACGGTCGGACGTCAGCAGCAAAAGCCCCGGCGACGGGGCTTTTTGCATGCGCAGGGGCCGCCGACCGCGGCGGTTGCGGCGCCGCAACAATTGAATTATCTGCTTGGAAGCGTTCCGAGAAGCGGATCGGCGCACGCGAAGGGGTTCCACATGGCCGACGTCGACACAGACAGGCTCGCCGCGCGTCGGCCACTGTCGCCGCATCTCACGATCTTCAAGCCTATCCTGACGATGATGATGTCGATCGCCCATCGCATTACTGGCGCGGGGCTATACGTCGGGATGGCGCTTCTGACGCTTTTCCTGCTCGGCGCCGCAATCGGCGGCGGCGCCTTCGCCGCCGTGTCCTGGATCGCCTCAGGCTTCATCGGCAATCTGCTCGTGGCCATGATCGTTTGGGCGATCTTCCATCATCTGCTCGGCGGCGTGCGTCACGCGCTCTGGGATCGCGGCCTGTACATGGACCCGCAGGGGCGTGAATTGCTGGCGCAAGCGACGCTCGCCGGCGGAATCCTGCTGACGCTGCTGCTTTTTATCCTCAAGACGCTGGCGAGCTAGAGGAGCGAACCCATGACGGTTGCGACAAGATTCGAGAGCGGTCGAACCGGACCCGGCGACGCCTATGTCTCCGACCGCAGCGGTTCGCCTCATGCGCAATTTATGCGCCTGACCTCCTATGCGCTGATTCCGCTCGGCGCCTTGAGCGCCTGGTGGATCCTTGGTCTTGCAGGCAAAACGCTCGAAGGCGTGCGTGCGGAAATCGGCAGACCGATTCCCGCACTCGTGCTTCTCGCTTTCGGCGCCGTCGGCATGATCCATGCACGCCAGGGCATGGACGACATCATCGAAGATTACGTGCATGACGAAGCGCTGAAGACGCGGGCGCTCGTCGCCAACCTTTGGGCGTCGCGCGTGATCGCGGCGCTTTGGGTCGTTGCGATTCTCCTCATCGCTGCGCCGAAGTAGCGGAACGATGCGAGCGACACTGCTTGCTCGAAGTCAACAAACGCGCCTAGTTACGACGCAGCAAAGCTGCATTCGATGGATGACACCCCAGAAGGCTTGATGATGGTTGCAAAGGGTCCTGCATCAAATGTGTCGGTTGGCGGCCGCGCGTATCCGATCGTCGATCACACCTTTGACGTCGTCGTCGTCGGCGCCGGCGGGTCGGGGCTTCGCGCCGTCGTCGGTTGCGCCGAGGCTGGGCTGAACGTGGCCTGTGTCACGAAAGTCTTTCCCACGCGTTCGCACACCGTCGCAGCGCAGGGCGGCATCGCCGCCGCGCTCGGCAACATGGGGCCGGACAATTGGAAATGGCACATGTACGACACCGTCAAGGGTTCCGACTGGCTCGGCGACCAGGACGCGATCGAATATATGTGTCGAAACGCGCCGCCCGCCGTTTATGAACTGGAGCATTGGGGCGTTCCCTTCTCGCGCACGAGCGAAGGCACGATCTATCAACGTCCGTTCGGCGGCATGACGACGGATTTCGGCAAGGGCCCGCCGGCGCAACGCACCTGCGCGGCCGCCGATCGCACCGGCCACGCCATGCTCCATACGATGTATGGGCAGGCGCTGAAGCTCAACACGAAATTCTTTGTCGAGTTCTTCGCGATCGATCTGATCATGGGTCAGGATGGCTTCGTCGCGGCGTCGTATGCCTGAAGATCGACGACGGAACGATCCATCGCTTTCGCGCGGCGCTCACCGTGCTCGCGACTGGTGGCTACGGCCGCGCCTATCTCTCAGCGACGTCGGCGCATACCTGCACCGGCGACGGCAACGCCATGGTGCTGCGGGCCGGCCTGCCGCTGCAGGACATGGAGTTCGTGCAGTTTCATCCGACCGGAATCTATGGCGCCGGCTGCCTGATCACCGGGGCGCGCGCGGCGAGGGCGGTTATCTGACCAACAGCGAAGGCGAGCGCTTCATGGAGCGCTACGCGCCTTCTGTGAAAGATCTTGCGCCGCGCGACATGGTCTCACGCGCCATCACCGTCGAGATCTGCGAAGGCCGCGGCGTCGGCAAAAATCAGGATCACGCCTATCTGCATCGCGAACATCTCGATCCGCAGATTTTGCATGAGCGTCTGCCGGGCATATCGGAGAGCGCTAAAATCTTCGCGGGCGTCGACGTGACGCGTCAGCCGATCCCGATCCTTCCGACCGTGCACTACAACATGGGCGGCATACCGACGAATTTTCACGGCGAGGCGCTGCGCAAGCGTGACGGCAATCCCGATGAGGTGGTGCCGGGCCTGATGGCGCTTGGCGAAGCGGCCTGCGTCTCGGTGCATGGCGCCAATCGCCTCGGCTCGAACTCTCTGATCGATCTCGTCGTCTTCGGCCGCGCCGCAGGGCTGCGCGCCGCCGAACTCATCAAGCCCAACGATGCGCAACCGGAGCTGCCGTCGGACTCGGCCGATCTCGCGCTGTCGAGGCTCGATTTTTTCCGCAACGCCAACGGCTCGATTTCCACCGCGACGTTGCGCGACAGGATGCAGCGGACGATGCAGTCGCATTGCGCCGTCTATCGCACCGGCGAGGTGCTCGCCGAGGGCGTCGAACAGATCAACACCGTCTGGCGCGACGGCGCCGACGTCAAGATCGCCGACCGCTCGCTGATCTGGAACTCCGATCTGGTCGAGACGCTCGAATATGACAATCTCATCGTTCAGGCGGTCACGACGATGGAGAGCGCCGCCAACCGCACCGAATCGCGCGGCGCCCATGCGCGAGAGGATTTCCCCGATCGCGACGACAAGCACTGGATGAAGCATACGCTGGCGACGATCGATCGCGATAAGAAGACCACCTCGATCGATTATCGTCCGGTGCACAGCTACACGATGACAAACGAGGTCGCTTACATCGAGCCGAAAGCGCGGGTGTATTGAGATGGTCGAATTCGCGCTCCCCAAAAACTCCGTCGTCGGCGAGGGCAAGATTTGGCCGAGGCCAGAAGGCGCCGAACGCGTCCGCGAACTGCGCATCTATCGATGGAACCCTGAAGACGGCGCCAATCCGCGCCTTGACACCTTTTTCATCGACGTCGACGACTGCGGTCCGATGGTTCTCGACGCGCTGATCTGGATCAAGAACAAGATCGATCCGACGCTCGCCTTTCGCCGCTCCTGCCGGGAGGGCATTTGCGGTTCATGCTCGATGAACATCGATGGGCTGAACACGCTCGCCTGCACCAAGGGCATGGACGAGATCGACGGCGCGATCAAAATCTATCCACTGCCGCATATGGCGGTAGTCAAGGATCTCGTGCCTGATCTGACGATTTTCTATGAGCAGCACGCGGCGATCCAGCCCTGGCTTCGGGCCGGAGCGGATCCCGAGAAGGAGCGGCTGCAGTCGCCCGAGCAGCGGGCGAAGCTCGACGGGCTCTACGAATGCATTTTGTGCGCCTGCTGCTCGACGGCCTGTCCGAGCTATTGGTGGAATTCCGACCGGTTTCTGGGTCCGGCGGCGCTGTTGCAGGCGTTCCGCTGGGTGCAGGATTCGCGCGACGAAGCGACCAAAGACCGAATCTCCTATGTCGACGACGTGTTCCGGCTATACCGCTGCCACACGATTATGAATTGCACTCAGGTTTGCCCCAAGAGCCTGTCGCCGGCGAAGGCGATCGCCGAGCTTAAGAACATGGCGATCGCCCAGGACGAAGCGCAGCCCCGTTGAGCGCCCGCCGCCTTGATCCCGCCGCCTCGGCGGTTTAGGACGGATTCAACTGTCTATGGAGAGTTGCGCCATGTCGACCAGGGCTCGTTTTACTTTCGGTTCGCTTGTTCTCGCTGCACTTCTCGTCGCGGCGGGCGGCGGGGTCGCCAACGCCCAGCAGCTTCAGGTCGACCCGAACGCCCTCGACACGTCCGGCGCCGTTTCAACGCCGCCGAAGGCCAAGAAGGCTAAAGCACAGCAATCGCAATCGGGCGGGGCGGCCCAGCAGCAGGGCGGCGGCAATCGCCAGTTCGGCGAGCTTGAGGGATGGTCGCCCGGAAAAAACCCGCCGGGAAAGGAGAAGGAGGCCGAAAAGCCGAGTTCCTCCGCGGGCAAAGTGCCTATCGGCATGTCGCCTTCCGGAAACATGTCGGTCGGTATGCCTTTCTAAGACTGGAGACGCCGGGTCGCCGGCCGGAGTTTTGATGATGGGTTATAAGGTCGCGGTCGTCGGCGCCACGGGCAACGTGGGCCGCGAAATGCTGGATATTCTCGCCGAGCGCCGCTTTCCCGTCTCGGAAGTCGTCGCGCTCGCCTCGTCGCGCTCGATCGGCACGGAAGTGTCCTTCGGCGACAGGATATTGAAGTGCAAGGCGCTCGATTCTTATGATTTTTCCGATACGGATATCTGCTTGATGTCGGCCGGCGGTTCGGTCGCCAAGGAATGGGCGCCGAGGATCGGCGCGCAGGGCTGCGTCGTCATCGACAATTCGTCGGCTTGGCGCATGGACCCCGACGTCCCCTTGGTGGTGCCAGAGGTGAACGCCGGCGCGGCCGCGGGCTTCGCCAAGAAGAACATCATCGCCAATCCCAATTGTTCGACGGCACAGTTGGTCGTCGCGCTGAAGCCTTTGCACGACGCGGCGACAATCAAGCGCGTGGTCGTCTCGACCTATCAGTCGGTCTCGGGCGCGGGCAAGGAAGGCATGGACGAACTCTTCGCCCAGACGCGCTCGGTGTTCGTCTCCGATCCGGTCGAAGCGAAGAAGTTTCCTAAGCGCATCGCCTTCAACCTCATCCCGCACATCGACGTCTTCATGGAAGACGGCTTCACCAAGGAAGAGTGGAAGATGGTCGCGGAGACGAAGAAGATTCTCGACCCCAAGATCAAGCTCGTCGCGACCTGCGTGCGCGTGCCGGTCTTCATCGGCCATTCGGAGGCTGTGAACATCGAATTCGAGAAGCCGATTTCGGCCGACGAGGCGCGCGACATCTTGCGTGAGGCGCCGGGCCTGCTCGTGATCGATAAGCGCGAAGCCGGCGGTTACATCACGCCGCATGAGGCGGCGGGCGAGGACGCGACCTATGTCTCGCGCATTCGCGAAGACCCGACGGTCGACAATGGTCTCGTGCTGTGGTGCGTCGCCGACAATCTGCGCAAGGGCGCCGCGCTCAACGCGGTGCAGATCGCCGAAACGCTGGTGAACCGCAAGCTGCTGACGCCGAAGCAGAAGGCGGCTTGAGTCGAATTTGCTCGAATCACCGACGGGGGGCGCGGCGCTCCTTTCGGAGAACGTTCGGCACCATATCCATTCGCTATTCAGTTACCGCGTTGGCCGTGTTGAACTTTTTGTTTGAAAGGACGTGGCATCAGCCATATCCGCGAACTATGTTCTTCTTTATTGGGTGGCTGAGTAGGGAGCAAGCCATTGTAGATTGAGCGGAGATAGTTCCATGCGTAACCTTTTTATCTTATTACTTTTCGCGACATTGGTAGGCAGCGCTTTTTCGGAACCCGCAAAGGAACCCGGTTGCTCGGGATGCGATGCACGAATTCAACTTACGCGTGACGAGTTCAGGTGCTTTTCCACTGAAATAGATCAATATTTGTTGGAAGCGGCGCACACGCCTGTGCTGTTCATAGACGTAACGAAATGCGGGAATAAATCGCCGTCGAAAACGATGTCGGTGACGACGGCAAGGTCAGCAAGTTTTGGTTTTGACCCGGTGGTAACAGATCCGCCGCGCAGTGGTAGCTCAATCAAGACGAGTCGGTTCTACAAATTGTCATATGCGCAACTCAACTGTTTCAGAAGTGCGCTGCCAAAGCTGCGAAGAGCGGCCAAAGAACCAATTGTGTTCGAATTCAGCTCGTGCAGGTAAAATGATTACTAACAATAGGTTTGTGCTTCGACGGCGAGCTAGAAAGGTTCCGCCGTCCGCTGAGAAAGAGTCTTCCTTTTGGCCAGACTCCATGGCGGAGTGGATCGAAGTCGCTGTAAAATGCGGCGCCATCCTTGGCGGCGTCTTTGTCGTTTTTCAATACCTTGACAGCAAACAAACAGAGCGTGTCAAGACGACGCTAAGCTATGTCCAGCGTTTTGAGGATGAGAAAACGCAGATATATGACGCACAGCGCCGAGTCTCTTCGGCGTTGCAACTTCAAATAGGTAATATTAGTCGATATGCGCAGTCAGAAATGACTGAGCAGCAAAGCCTCGATTTGCGCCGCGATCTAGAGACGCAGATTCTTGAGCGGGCTAATCGAAAGACTAAAGAGGGAGATGACAACATCGATGTCTTGATGGAGCTTGACGGCTTTTTCTACTCTCTACGCGTCTGCGTCGAAAACAACAATTGCGACCTAAAAATAGCGGTTGGATTTTTCCGGCCTTACGCTGTGCGACTGCAGCAAAACTTCAAGTTGGAGTTGGCCAAGCGAGCGAGAGAGGCACCTGGCTTTGGACGGGGGTTGGAGTGGATGGCGAGGGGCGAGGCGCATTGAGAATCATTTCTAGCCACATGCCATCAGCCGAGCTAGAGGCGGAAGCGCGTGCCGCTGTGGGCTAAGATTTCGATCTTGGGCGGCACCCGCCCGCCTGGCCTTTGTTTCAATCTTGATTTGGTGGAGTTGACAGCTTTAGACTTGCTCCCGACCGCAAAATGATAAAGGTCACGATTGTGTTCAATATTTCGCGTCTCTTGAGTTGCGCACTGATCGTCATGCTTACGACGGCGGTCACGAAAAGCGAACCCTATGGCAGCATCAAGCTTCTCGAGCCGTATTCAATCGAAGGGCTTGCCGTCGGCGCGCAGGTTGCCCGCGACTCGAAAGCTTACAAAAGATACAGATGCAAGGATAGCGACCAATACAGTAACTCGATCGCATGCAAATTGACGAAAACGGTTCGAGGCGAAACGAAAATCATTACGATACTGCATTTATACAATGATACTGTAACATACGTAAATAAGTCTGTGTTCCCTGCGGTATTCACCAAGCAGGAGATCAGTAACGAAATCGCTCGTTTAACAAAACGGTTCAACAACGCCCCGCGCCTCATCGCCTCGCCGGAGGGGGTTATCGCGAGCTGGGGCGATATTCGGCTTTTGCCCCTGAGCCGGAACGATCTCTCGGAACTTGCGCAGGATGGGAATCCCAATCTCGGGTATTTGGTTGATTTTCGAATGAACTTCCACGAGTCGGCGCGCGCAGGTTTGCCTGTGTTCAGACTCGGCGGCGGCAAAGGCTATGTCTGGATTGCGCGGTACGCGGGCGAGAATGCAGAAGGAGTCCTTCGGTTTCTGGCGGCCGACCCCTCTCAAATGGTGCACATTTCGGCCGCTTCGCCTTCGCCAGACGACCGCCATGCGCCCCCGCCGGTAGAGCGGACGCCATCGCGTCCGGCGCCAGCGCCGTCCGATCGTGAGCCTGCGTGCCAGAAATATCCCGATCTCTGTTAGTGAGCCCAAAAACGGATTGGCGAAAATGATTGCGCGGCGAGAAATTCTAATAGGCGGAGCTCTGGCGATCCTTGGGGGATGCGACTGCCATGCAGCGGGAGGTTACAGAGGTTGTTCGCTCTCGCGCGACGCTGCACTCGAATATCTCGGCGACGAGAATGTGTTTGTCCCGGGACGCGATCCAATCGTCTCCCGTTCCGGCAACAAGGATTTCGACTACGCCGCCGCTCAGACTTTGTCCCGACTTTCGGACGTGTTCGACGTACTACCCGCCTTCGCCTTTTTCAAAAAGGGACCGTCGAGAAACGCTTTTGCAATCAAGGACCCAATAATAAGTTCGGTGCATCCCGATGGCGCGGTCTTGTTCGGGCGCGATCTCTTCTTCGAGATCATGAGCTATGACGAAGGTCCGGATACAGCGTTTTCCGCCATTTGCGCTCATGAGTTCGGCCACATCCTGCAATACAAGCTCGACCTCATGGATCGCCTTAACCGAGGGCAAACGACGGTAAAGCGGTCGGAGTTGCACGCCGACTTTCTGGCCGGTTACTTTGCTGGCCTACGAAAGTTGGAAAAAGGCAAGTTCAAAGCCGCAGTCTATGCGGTGACCCAGCACAAGTTTGGCGATACCAATTACAATGACCCAAATCATCACGGCACGCCGGAGGAAAGAGCACAGGCGATCATCCGGGGTTTCAAGACCGCATATGAAGGCAGGCATAGTGTTTCGGAAGCGGTACAAATTGGCGTCAACTACGTTTTGCGCCGATGAGAGCGCCCGCTTCATCGGCAGTGTTAGGGGCGTGATTCGGGCTACTTCACGATCTTGAACAGCGCGGCGTCAGGAATCTTCGCCTGATCGATGTTGAAGACCGAGATCAGCGTCTCATAGCCCTGCGGGTCTCTCACCTGCCACTGCTTCAGTTTGAAGGTTTTGGGATCGAAGATCAGGCGCACATGCGAGGTGCCGCCGAAGGTCGCCTTGTCCTCGATGAAGATGGTGACGCCGGAATCTTCGATCTTCACATCTTCGACGGTGACGTCCTTTTCAAGGTCGATCTTGTCCTTCATCAGGAATTTGAGCGGCGTCTGGGTGATGAAATAGAGGTCCTGCGTGCCGAGCTTGCGGTCGCGCACCGCGACCTGCGCGCCGTCGGCGACGACCTCCATCGTCGCGGGTTGCGCATATTCGAAACGGACCCGGCCCGCGCGCTGCACATGCAGCCGTCCTTCGGAGCGCTTGCCGTCGCCGCCGATCTGTACGAAATCGGCCGTCATTACCGGCGAGGCGTTAAAAAAGGCATTGGCGCGCTTGAGCGCCTCAGCGCGGCTCAAGGGCTTCTCCGGCTCCGCCGCGGGCGGCGGCGCGACCGTGGCGGCCGCTCCCGCCGGGGCAGGAGCTTGCGCCGCCGGCTTTGCGCCCTTCTGCGCGGCGGGCTCTGTAGGCTTGGCGTCGCCGGGCTTAACGTCGGCAGGCTTGGCGTCGGCCGGTTTGGCTTCAGCAGCCTTCGGCTCGGAGGGTTTGGCCTCGGCCGAAGTCGCCGCGCCCGATTTGCCTTCGCCGGCCGGAGAGCTTTCCTGAGCGGGCCGCCCAGCGCGGGCGACGTTCGCGGCGGTGGCCGGAAATGCGAAAGAAAGTGCGGCGATCAGCGCGACGGCAGAGGCATATTTCACGGCGAGTTCCGACTCAGAGAGGCTGGTTGCCGTCTTGCTAGCATAAATTGGCGGAATTGGGGGCAGAACGACGCCGTAGGGCGGGGCGACCGGGTGAAGGGCTTCCTTGCATGTTTGCCATGGCCCCGCGACGCGCGACGAGGGGAGCGCGGGAAGTGGTCTTGACCGCCGCTATTCGGCAAATTCGGCGGGAAGGATCGTCTGATCGTCAATTATCGCTCGTTGCAACTGCGAGCGTGTCAGATTGCGCGCGCCGGTCAGGTCCGCCCCTCTGAGATTGGTTCCGTCGAGTATGGCGTCTTGCAAGTTTGCGCCGCGAAAATTGACGTTCGCGCAATCCGCGCCGCTGAGATTGGCGCCCTTCAGATTGGCGTTGCTCAGGTCAGTCCGACGAATGAAGGCGCCGCTCAGATCAATTTTGAACGTATCACGCCTTTCCGTTCTGATTGCGGCCGTCATTTTCAAGTTCCTGAGTGATCCTGCACTAGCCGAACGATTTCGCGGACATCGGCGGGCGGCTCGGCGTCCCCGTAATCTACTGGATTTTCCTTGAGATAAATAGTCAGCAATTGCACGATTGGCTCGGACCAATCTGGAAAATCACGGCAAATCTGTCTCAGCGCAAAAATGGAGCCCAGCCTGATTTCAAGCTTCTCATCGCCTAGTTGCCCAACCGATCTGTTCACAAGTTCGGCGACATGCGCCCTGCGCGTAAGCTCGGTTAGTCGAGTTTGAGCTTCGGCCTGTCGATTCGCGACGGTGATGCGCTTCCAACCGAGATACAGGCCGAACGCGCCGCCAATGAACAATCCTACGTTACGAATGATATCCGTTAGCTCTACCCACCATTGCATTTGCGCCTACTCCGCCGCCTCGAAATCGAAGGCGCCGCGGTCGACGCCGCCGCCGACCAGAATTTCGCGCTTGCCCGCATGGTTCGGGGGGCTTACCACCCCTTCCTGCTCCATACGCTCGACGAGCGACGCGGCCTTGTTGTAGCCGACCGACAGACGGCGCTGGATGTAGCTCGTCGAGCATTTCTTGTCGCGCAGCACGATATTGACGGCGCGGTCGTAAAGGTCGCCGCCTTCTTCGGCGTCCATCGAGCCGGGCAGGGGGGCTTCGCCATCCTCGCCGGCGTCGTCCTCGGCGGTGATGGCGTCGAGATACTGCGGCGCGCCCTGAGTCTTGACATGGGCGACGATGTCCTCGACCTCGCGATCCGAGACGAAAGGCCCGTGCACGCGCGAAATGCGGCCGCCGCCGGCCATGTAGAGCATGTCGCCCTGGCCGAGGAGCTGCTCGGCGCCTTGCTCTCCAAGTATCGTGCGGCTGTCGATTTTCGACGTGACCTGGAAGGAGATGCGTGTGGGGAAGTTCGCCTTGATCGTGCCGGTGATGACGTCGACGGACGGGCGCTGCGTCGCCATGATGAGATGAATGCCAGCGGCGCGCGCCATTTGCGCCAGTCTTGATCGCGCCCTCGATGTCCTTGCCGGCGACCAGCATGAGATCGGCCATTTCATCGACGATGACGACGATGTAGGGCAGCGTCGAGAGCGTCATTTCCTCGTGTTCGAAGATCGCCTCGCCGGTCTCGCGGTCGAAGCCCGTCTGCACGGTGCGCGTGATCGTTTCGCCTTCGCTTGCGCCTCGGCGACGCGGGCGTTGTAACCGTCGATGTTGCGCACGCCGAGCTTCGACATTTTCTTGTAGCGGTCCTCCATCTCTCGGACCGCCCATTTGAGCGCGACGACCGCCTTCTTGGGATCGGTGACGACGGGCGTCAGGAGATGCGGAATATTGTCGTAGACGGAGAGCTCCAGCATTTTCGGATCGACCATGATCAGCCGGCACTCGTCGGGCTTAAGGCGATAGAGCAGCGACAGGATCATGGTGTTGATCGCGACCGACTTGCCCGAGCCGGTCGTGCCAGCGACGAGCAAATGCGGCATGCGCGCCAGATCGACGATCACCGGCTCGCCGCCGATCGTCTTGCCGAGCGCGATCGCGAGCTTGTGCTTGGAGCGGGCAAAATCCTCGCAGGCGATAAGCTCGCGCAGAAAGACCATTTCGCGACGCTGGTTCGGCAGCTCGATGCCGATGGCGTTGCGCCCTGACACGACAGCGACTCGCGCCGAGACCGCGGACATGGAGCGCGCAATGTCATCGGCGAGGCCGATGACTCGCGATGATTTGATGCCCGGCGCGGGCTCCAACTCATACAGCGTGACTACCGGCCCGGGGCGCACGTTGATGATGTCGCCCTTGACGGAAAAATCCTCGAGCACGCCCTCGAGCTGACGCGCATTCTGTTCCAGCGCCTCCTGCGAAAGCTTTGCGCCGCTCGCCTGTTTCTTCGGTTCGGCGAGCAGGGTGAGGGGCGGCGTTTCATAGCGCGCATTGAAACTGGGCTGCGGCGCGCGGGTCGGGTTGCGCGTCCGGCGCGGCGCCGGCGGCGGAACCGCGTCGGCTTCGTCGAGATTGCGCGCGCGCTGCGGCGCATGCGCCGGATAAAGGTCCATCTCCTCGAAGATCGGCTCGACGCGCGGATAGCGGGGCGGCGGCGGCCTGTCCGTCGTTCGCGGGCCGCGCCTGAACCTTCCTGCCGTCCGCGCAATCCACGCCTTAAGCGCCAAACCGAGGTGGATGAGCGCGCCGAGCGAAATCAGCGCGACGCCGGGCTCGCCGCCATCGTCGTCGTCATCCTCCGCGGCCGGACGAATGTTGGCGGCGTCTTCGGAAGACCGGCTGCGCATGTCGGCTTCCGACTCAAAGCCGAAGCCCGCGGCGCCGGTGACGGCGAGGATGGCGACAAGAGCGGCGCCGAACAGCGCCAGCATGACCTTCGAGCCGGCGAAGATGGTGCGCGGAACGGCAAGAATGGCGTCGCCGGCGACGCCGCCGAGGCCGGCAGCGGCCAGCGCATCCGTCGCGGGCAGGAGCGACGCGGTCGTGGCGGTCGCGAAGACGCCCAGGGTCCAGAGCTCGACGCGCAGCAGGGCGTCGATCCGTCGACGTCGCATCAGACGCAAGCTCCGGGTCGCAATCGGCACGATGGCCGCGATGGCCGAAGCCGATGCAAGCTGCATGAGCAGGTCGGAGACGATCGCGCCCGGCGGCCTTCGAGCAGGTTGCGGACATGCCTGGTGGTCGCGTGATTGGAAGGAGGGATCGCGGGCCGACCAGCTGATGAGAGCTAATGTCAGCGCGGCGGCGGTCGCCACCAAGAAGACGCCGAGAAGTTCGGCCAGCCGCCGCGCGGCAAATTCGCGAAGCTGCTCGGTGAAGTGACCGCTTGCATGGCTGCGCATAGGTGGAGAAGCCCCGCTTGGTCGCGAGCCCATGGCGCGCGGATGCGGTCAGCCTAGAAAACCTCGGTTAAGGCGCGCTTAACCCTGCTCTTCCGGCCTTTTGCCGTCGGTCGCGACCGTCTGATTGAGCTCGGCGCCATAGATGAAGATCGCGGCCAAGAGCTGAAGAAAAACGATGGCGATCATGATGGAGGCGAGGCCGGCATAAGTCGAAATATAGCTGCCGGCGAATCGGGCGAGATAATTGCCGAAGCCGACGCCGAAGGCGATGGACGCGACCAGCGTCAGCGCCAGGCCGGGCGCTATGAAGGCCGTGTCGCGCCGCGTCGCTGGCAGATATTTGTGGGCCGCGAACAGCGCAATGGCGAGAACGGCGGTGGTGACGCCATAGCGCACCGGTTCGTAGAGCGGCTGCAGCTCCTCGACGACCAGAGGAACATAACGCTGGGCGATCGCTCGCGCCAGCGGCGCCAGCACCAGAAGAATGGCGATCGCCAGCAGAGAGGCGGCGCCGAGAAAAACGAACATGATCGACTCAAGCCGAAGCAGCCACCAGGAACGCTTCTCCGGCGAGTCATAAGCTCGGTTCAGGGCGACGCGAAGCGCTTCTACGCCGGTTGCGGAAAAATAGATTGCGAACACGGCGCCGAAGGTGAGGAGCCCGCCGTGCGGCTGCGTCAGCACGTTGTGGATTTCCCTCGAAATCGGCGCCGCGACGCTGGCCGGCCAAGCCTCGAAAAGAAGCTTTGTCGCGGCGTCCGCTTCTGCGTCCATGCCGAAAAAGCCGGCTAGCGCGGTGAGAAAAATGAGAAAGGGAAAGAGCGAGGTCAGGATCGAAAGCGCAATATAGCTCGCAATCGCCCAGCCATCGTCCTGGTTGAACTTCCGATAGGCGTCGTAAAGAATTCGCGGAATTTTTCGCATGCCCACCCATGATAGCGTGCTAGTTTTGAATAAGGACGGCGCAGGGGAAAGAATCCGGCCGATGAAGACTCTTCTTTTACGATGCTTGATCGCGTTTGGCGCGACTTTTGTAATTCTAGCGGAGCGGTCGAGTTCGGCGATAGCCAAAGATTGCAGCCGTCTCAATACGCAGACCGACATGAATTTATGTGAAAGCGACAACTTCAAGCAGGTCGACGCCCAGCTTAACGCCGTTTATGCCAAGCTGATGAAAAAGATCAGCCCTGTTGGCCAGTCTAAGCTGCGGGAGGCGCAAAAATCCTGGATCAGCTACCGGGACGCCCAATGCGCATTTGACACGCTGGGGACGCTTGACGGCAGTATTCACACCATGGTCGCGGCGCAATGTCTTGCGGAATTGACCGAGAATCAGACGAAACGGCTGCAGCATCAGTTGAATTGCGAGGAAGGCGACGTTTCCTGCGGTGGCCAGTAGCCGCGCGGTTATCTGGCGGGCGCTACTCGCGCTGGAAATGGTCGTAGACGAGCCGCGCCGTCGCTTTGTTGACGCCTGGCACCTTTTCGAGGTCCGACAGCGCCGCTTTCGACACCGCCTTCGCCGAGCCGAACGCCAAAAGCAACGCCCGTTTGCGCGCTGGGCCGACGCCGGCGATCTCATCGAGCGGATTCTTGGTGAATTCCTTCTTGCGCCGCGCGCGGTGCGTCCCGATCGCGAAACGATGCGCTTCATCGCGCAGCCGCTGAACGAAGTAGAGGGCCGGATCATGCGGGGGCAGACGGAACGGCTCCCGCCCTTCGATGAAGAAGGTCTCGCGTCCGGCGTTACGGTCTGCGCCCTTGGCGATCGAGGCGACGGCGACGCCCTCGACGTCGAGACCAAGTAAGACCTCGCGCGCCACTTCGAACTGGCCGCGTCCCCCGTCGATGAGGATGAGATCGGGCTTCGACGGAAAGGCGTCGCTCGCCTGATCCTTCTCGCCTTCTTTGGCCAGCCGCGCAAACCGGCGCGTCAGCACCTCGCGCATCATGCCGAAGTCGTCGCCCGGCGTGATGTCGGCGCTGCGTATATTGAAGGTTCGGTAGTGGGCTTTCATGAAGCCTGCCGGACCGGCGACGATCATCGCGCCGATCGCCTGCGCGCCGCCGATGTGCGAATTGTCGTAAACTTCGATACGCCGCGGCGTCGAGGCGAGACCGAAAGCCGCGCCGAGCGCCGCGAGCAGGCGTTGCTGGCTCGCGTCTTCGGCGAGCTTGCGGCCGAGCGCTTGGCGCGCATTCTGCAGCGCATGATCCACGAGTTCGCGCTTCTCGCCGCGTTGCGGCGCGAGCACCTCGACGCGGCGGCCGAGTCGCGCGGTCAACGCTTCTTCAAAAAGCGCGCTGTCCTCGATCTGATGGGAGAGAAAAACGCAGCGCGCCGAAGGATGCTCCTGATAGAACTGCGCCAGAAAGGCGTCGAGCACCTCCGGCTCGGACAAAGTCGCGTCGGCGCGCGGAAAATACGAGCGGTTGCCCCAGTTCTGATAGGCGCGGAAAAAGAACGCTTCGATGCAGAAGCGTCCGGCGTCTTTGGCAATGGCGAAGACGTCGGCTTCCTCGACGCTGCGCGGATTGATCCCCTGCGCGCCCTGGATGGCGGAGAGCGCCGAGATTCGATCTCGCAGCCGCGCCGCGCGCTCGAACTCCAGCCGCTCTGAGGCGTCGGTCATCTCTCGCGCGAGCTGTTCGCGCACTGCCCGACTTTTACCGGAGAGAAAATCGCGGGCCTCGCGCACCAGCTCGGCGTAATCCTCCATTGAGATTTCGCCGGTGCAGGGACCAGAGCAGCGTTTGATCTGATAGAGCAGGCAGGGACGCGTGCGATTGTCATAGAAACTTTGCGTGCAGGAGCGAAGGAGAAAGGCGCGCTCCAATGCGTTAAGCGCGCGATTGACAGCCCAGACGCTGGCGAAGGGCCCGAAGTAGTCTCCTTTGCGCACGCGCGCGCCGCGGTGCTTTAAAATCTGCGGCGCTTCGTGATCCTTGGCGATCAGAATGTAGGGGAAAGACTTGTCGTCGCGCATCAGCACGTTGAAGCGCGGCTTCAACTGCTTGATGAGATTCGCCTCCAGCAGCAGCGCGTCGGTTTCGGTCTCGACCGAAATGAACACCATCGTCGCCGTCGCCGAAATCATCCGCGCGATGCGGTTCACATGGCCGGCAAGGCGGGTATAGCTCGCGACCCGCTTGCGCACGTTCTTCGCCTTGCCGACGTAGAGCACCTCGCCGTTTTCGGCGATCATTCGATAGACGCCGGGTCCGTTCGGCGCGTGACGCCAATGCTTCTTGATGACGTCGACTCCGCGCTTGACGCTTTCGGGAGTTTGCGGGGCCTCGACAGCCGCTTCGCTCGGTTCGGCCTCTGTCTCCACGGGCGTTTCGGCCGCGTCGAAGGCGTCGTCTTCCTGCGGCGGAAGATCGCGCGGATTTGTGAACGGGGGCGTCATCGACCTAGATTTATTCGCCGCGGGCGGCGATGGAAAGAGTCGCTCGATACGCGCGAGCGAGCAAAGAGCTGTGCAGATTTTTGACCCGCCCGGCGTTTGGGCGGGTCGCCGCTTGCGTGCGGCCAAGTGTTTGGCCAGACTCCTGCTAAGCTTGGGCTGCAACGATGTGGGGCGGAATGCAGGTGGCCAGGATCACCGTTGGCTCGATCCTTTTTCCAGCGCTGGCGCTTGGCTTAGCCGCGCTATTTCTGTTTGACGAGCGCTGGGCTTTGCGCGTTCCCGCCGCCATCGCCTTCGTTCCGCCGAGCGTCGCGGCGCTCTTATTGATCGGAGCCGCCTTCGCCGCCCTGCAGCACGCCGAGATCATCGGCGCCAGGGTAGGCGAGCCCTATGGCACGCTCGTGCTCACCATCGCCGTGACCATCATCGAACTCGCAATCTTGGCGTCGATGATCGAATATGGCAACGAGGACCCGACCGAAGCGCGCGAGGCGGTCTTTTCGGCGATCATGATCGTTTGCAACGGCCTCGTCGGCCTCTGCCTTCTGCTCGGCGGCTTCCGTCATCACGAGCAGGAGATACAGCCCATGGCGGCGAGCGCCTATCTGGCGGTCCTGATCGCTCTGTCGACGCTGACGCTAATTCTGCCCGATTTCACGACCTCGAGTTACGGGCCTTCTTTGACGTCGGCTCAGCTCATATTCGTTAGCATCCTTTCCGTGCTGCTCTACACCGCCTTTCTTTTCATTCAGACAGTACGACACCGATCCTATTTTATCGACGCTCATGTGGCCGCCGTCGGCGACGGCCATGCGAAGCCATCGCGCGTGATGATGCTGTTTGGCGCGGTCGGACTCGGCGCGAGCCTGCTTGGCGTCAGCCTTCTCGCGGAGCGGGTCGTTCCCGGCCTTGAAGACGCGCTTCGCTGGATCGGTCTTGCCGACGTGAATAGAGTGATGGGCGCCGCCGTGGCGATCCTGGTTCTGCTCCCCGAGTCCATCAATTCCATACGCGCGGCGGCGCGCAACGCGCTGCAGACGAGCCTGAATAGCGCGCTCGGCTCGGTCGTCGCGACGATCGGGCTCACCGTTCCCGCCGTGGCGCTCATGAGCCTTGCGACCGGCCGTGAAATCATGTTTGGGCTTGAGCAGCGCGACGCCATGTTATTGATGCTGACATTGCTGCTCAGCGTCGTAAGCTTCGGCGCCGGGCGAACCAATCTCCTGACCGGTCTTGTGCATCTTGTCGTTTTCGCGACATATGTTTTCTTATTGTTCGTGCCCTGAATTTTACGCAAAGAGCGCCAATGAAGGACGACAATCTCATCTTCTATCACGCGCCGCGCACGCGATCCTCAGCGGTGCTGACTCTTCTTGAGGAACTCGACGTTCCTTACGAGCTGCGCGTTTTGAACTTTCAGCTCGGCGAACAACGCAAGCCGGAATATCTCCTCGTCAATCCGCTCGGCAAAGTGCCGGCGATCGTGCACAATGGCGCGATCGTGACGGAGCTCGGAGCGATTTTTATCTATCTCGCCGACGCATTTCCGCAAAAGGGATTGGCGCCGCCGATTGGCGACCCCTTGCGCGGACCTTATCTGCGCTGGCTGGTGTTCTATGGTTCGGCGTTCGAACCGGCGGTCACAGATCGATCCATGAAGCGCGAGCCGGGGCCTGCGAGCAGAAATCCCTACGGCGATTTCGACGGCGTTATGACGCTGATCAACGCGCAACTGGCGCAAGGCGCCTATCTCTTCGGCGAGCGTTTCACCGCCGCCGACATTCTCTGGGGAACGGCTTTGCGCTGGACGGTCGGCTTCGGCCTTGTGCCGGAAACCGGGCAAATCTCCGCCTATGTCGAACGCGTCACGACCCGGCCGTCCTTTACGCGTGTGGCGCAGACGGACGAAGAGCTGCTCAAGATTCACGAAGCGGCGGCGAAAACGACGGGGAGTTGACCGAGGGTGCGAATCGTCATCGATGTGTTCAGACAGAGGCGCTCGGAGAGCTTTGCGGCTCACCAATCGATTGGCGCCTGGCCGCGGTCGATCAGATAGTCATTCGCCTTCGAGAAATGTCTGCAGCCGAAAAAGCCGTTGTGGGCCGAAAGCGGCGAGGGATGCGCGCATTCGAGCACCAGATGCTTGCGCCGGTCGATGCCTGCGCCCTTGCGCCGCGCATAGGAGCCCCAGAGCATGAACACGACGCCCTCGCGTTCCCGCGACAGCGCGTGAATGGCGGCGTCGGTGAATTGTTCCCACCCCTTGTTCTGATGCGAGCCGGCGGCGTTCTCGCGCACAGTGAGCGTGGCGTTGAGAAGCAGCACGCCCTGTCGCGCCCAGCGTGACAGATCGGGATCGCGCGAGATCTTTTGGCCGAGATCGGATTCGATCTCCTTGAAGATGTTCTGCAGCGACGGCGGCGGCGGCGTATGGGCGCCGACCGCGAAGCAAAGGCCGCAGGCCTGTCCGGCGCCGTGATAGGGATCCTGCCCGAGGATGACGACTTTGACGTTTTCAAACGGACATTCGTCGAAGGCGCGAAAAATCTGCGACGCCGGCGGATAGATTCTGCGCGCCGCATATTCGCCGCGCACAAATTCACGAAGCTCGGCAAAATAGGTCTTCTCGAATTCCGAAGCGAGATGCTTACGCCAGCTTTCTTCGATGCGGACGGGTTTGGTCATTCTGGTCGGCGGGCAGTATCGAAGTTATTGCGAATTTGGGTAAGCGCTTCTTTCAGCTTCGGCAATTCGTCAACCACGACATTCCAGATGATTTGATCGGACAATCCTTGATATTCGTGACGCAACACATTGCCGATGGCGCGAATGCTCGGCCAGGGGATATCGGACTGTGTTGCTTTTACTTCATCTGGAATCGCCCTGCTTGCCTCGGAAATGATTTCGATGGCGCGTTGAATGGCATGACGTAGAAGCCATTGCTGTCGATAGTCTGCAAGGCTCTTTCCTCGCACCGCATCGTCGATGCCGGCGATAGCCTCCAAGATGTCGTCGACTGCGTGCAGGAATTCGCGAGCCATCAAAAAACGCGGATCGCCGATTTCTCGATAGTGTCTCGCAGCCGAGGATGAAGTCCGTCCCGTGTCGTTAAATCCACAGACGTTTTCAATTCATCCTCAAGATAGAGCTTAATGCCGACGAGATCGAATGCGTTGAATTTGCTTGCGGGATCGTAATCAATGAACAGATCGAGGTCGCTGTCGGCTAGAGCTTGGTCGCTCAAGGTAGAGCCAAAGAGAAACAACGACGTAGCGCCTCTCGCCCTGATGGCTGGCGCGCGCTCGCGCAGTCTCGTGATGGCCTCGGCGAGGTTCATGCGGACAGTCTAGTCGAAAAGCCTGCGGGCGCTCAATCCTGCAGCGGGCCCCAAGCGGGATCGCTCGCAAAGCTCGGCGTCGGCACCTGACTCTCGGAACGGCCGAAGACGTCGACCATATAGATTTTCGGCCCGCCGCCGCCCCCGGAGTCGCGAAAGAACATCAGGAAGAGGCCGTTCGGCGCCCAGGTCGGGCCTTCATTGTGAAAGCCCTCGGTGAGGATGCGCTCGCCCGAGCCGTCGGTCTTCATCACGCCGATCGCGAAGTTGCCGCCGTTCTGCTTGGTAAAGGCGATGTAATCGCCCTTGGGCGACCAGACCGGGGTCGAATAGCGGCCGCCGCCGAAGGAGATGCGTCTCGCCTCGCCGCCATGCGCGCCCATGACGTAAATCTGCTGCGAGCCGCCGCGATCGCTCTCGAAGACGATGCGCGAGCCGTCCGGAGAATAGCACGGCGCCGTGTCGATGGCGGCGGTGTCGGTCAGCCGCGTCGTCGTGCGCGAGCGCAGATCCATCGTATAGAGATTGGTCGTCGAGCCCTGCGACAGCGACATGATGATCTTCTGTCCATCTGGCGGGAATCGCGGCGAGAACGTCATGCCGGGAAAATTGCCGACGACTTCGCGCTGACTGTTCTCGATATTCATCAACAGGACCTTCGGATCGCCGTCGGCGCCGAAGGACATGTAAGTGACGTCAAGCGAATTAGGGGAAAATCGCGGCGTGACGACGAGTTCGTCGCCGCGAGACAGATAGCGCACATTGGCGCCGTCCTGATCCATCATGGCGAGGCGCTTGCGCCGCCTGTCTTTGGAGCCGGTTTCATCGACGAAAACGATCCGCGTGTCGAAGAAGCCTTTTTCGCCGGTAATGCGGGTAAATACTGCGTCGGACAGGAGATGCGCGACGCGCCGCGTGTTGGCGGCTTCGGTTAAATACTGTTGGCCGGCGACTTGCTCGCCAGTGGTCACGTCGAAGAGCCGGAACTCGGTTTTGAGCCTGCCGTCGCCGACGCGCTGCGAACGTCCGGTCAGCACGAACTGAGCGTTCACCGCTTTAAAGGCGGCGAGATGAGGCGCGGCGTCCGGCGGCGCGGCGTTCGCCGGCAGCGCGCCGGGATCGATCGGATTCAGGAACACCGAGCGCTTGAAATTGTTGAGCGTGACTGCGGTCACGGTGTGGGCGGCGTCGTCGCCGACAAAAGGCGCGACGGCGATGTTGATCGGTTGAAAGCCGCCGCCTTTGAGATCGATGATGCGTCCAGCGCGCGCCAGCGAGCCGGGAAGGAGCGGCGCGAACGCCGCGCCGGCGAGGAGGCCGGCGGCGGCGCGCCGAGAGATGCAGCGTGTCATGGAGAGGGTCTTTCGGGAGATGAGGAATCGATCGGCCTGCTATAAGCCCCCTCCCTGTCCCTCCCCCGCGTCGCTTCGCTTGCGGGAGAGGGGACGCTAACGATCAGCATTGGCGCGATGGCGGCGGGAGGCCGAATCTGCTCCCTCTCCCGCGAGAGCGGGGGAGGGCTGGGGAGGGGGCCGCTTTGCACGATGCTCTTCACTAATTCGCATCCTGGAAACGGATCGTGACCTCGCGCAGCGCTTCTTCGTAATAGGGCATGAACTCGGGCGGAATTCGCATTGGACTGCAGCGGCGCACTGCCTGCATCGCCTGTTCGCCGCGGGCGTGTTCGGTCGGGCTCGCCGAGGCGTTCAGCAATTTGGGATGGCCTTCAAGGTCGCCTTGGCGCGAAAGATGGAACTCCACGATGGGCGTATAGGTCTGCCCGCCGAGCGACAAGGCGGAGGCCCAGCAAGGGTAATAGTGATCGTGGATGTAGGCGGCGATGCGCGCCTCCATCGAGGCCGACATTTTGGCGGCTGATCCCGTCGGCGCGCCGAGCGCCGCAGCCTGTGTCGAGGCTCCCGTCGCGGCCTTGCGTTGCGGCGCTTCGCGGCTCAGCATTTTCGAAATGCTTGCGGCGTCGAATTTCGACTTTAGCGCATTTTCATCGCCCGACTTTTGCTTCGATTCCTTGACGGCCTTTTCCGCAAGCTCGCCAATTGTCGCCTCAGGTTTAGGCTTCTCCTGCGGCTTCTTGCTTTCAAGGAGCTTCGCGACCTCGTTCAGCTTGAGCCGTTCCTTGGGCTTCTCCGGAGGCGCTGGGTCCTTCATGGCGGCGTCCGGCTTTGCCTGGGTCGGCGGTTTCGGCTTCACCACTTCGGCGTCGTCCGGCTCTTTGTCGGGCTTCTTGTCCGGTTCCGGCGCGGCGGCTTTAGGCTTTGCCGCAGGCTTCGGCTCTGGCTGCTTTTCCTCGGGCTTGGGCGGCGGCTCGGGTTTTGGCGGCAGGGCGGCGACGCGCTTTGGCGGGGTCGGCGGCGTATCGTCAGCGGAAGGCTGCGGCAGCGGTCGCGCCGGCGGCAGCGGCGTGGCGATGTCTTTCTTGGCTTCCGCGAGCGGCGGTTCCGGCTTCGTTTCAATTTCGGGCGCGACTCTGTCGACTCGCGGCGAAGGCTTGACCTCGCGCGCGGTTTTCTCGCCCTTCATGATCTGAGTGAGTTCGCTGTCGGAGACGAGGTCGACCGGAACCATCTCCACGGCTTCGAATTTCGTGGCGTCGGAAAAAAGGACAAGCGCCGCCAGAAGCAATCCTGCGTGGATTGCCGAAGAGAGCGGAAGACCTGGTTCGGAGCGCGAAATTTTCATTTCCGCTCAGCTCACTTCTTCTCCTGCTCTGTCACCAGCGCGACTTTTTTGTAGCCGGCGCTCGTGACAAGCGACATCACTTCCGCCACACGGCCGTAATTCACCGCTTTCGAGCCGCGGACATAGATTCGTTCGTCAAATCCCTGCTTGGCGGTTTCCTTCAGCTTGTCGAGCAATTGGGTCGTCTCGATCGGCTGATCCATCAGGAACACCTGTCCCTTTTCGTCGATGGCGATCGACACCGGCTTCTGGTCGATGTTGAGCGCGCCGGCCTTGGTCTGCGGAAGATCGACGGCGACGCCGGTCGCCAGCAGCGGCGCCGCCACCATGAAGATGATGAGCAGAACCAGCATGACGTCGATGAACGGCGTCATGTTGATTTCCGCCATGGCGCCGTAGCGCGGCACGCCGCGTCGCCGCCTGCCGCCTTTGCGTCCCGGAGCCGAGACCGATGCGCCCATGGCCGCTCCTTACGCCGCGCGGTCGCGGTTCGACGAGGCCGCGTGTTGATCGATCTGTCGCGACAAGATAGCGGAGAACTCGTCGGCGAAGCTTTCCATGCGCGCCTGCGCCCTGGCGACGTCGCCCTGCATCTTGTTGTAGGCGATCAGCGCCGGGATGGCGGCGAAAAGGCCGATGGCCGTCGCAAGCAGCGCCTCGGCGATGCCGGGCGCGACGACGGCGAGCGACGTGTTCTTTGACGCCGCGATCGAACGGAACGACGTCATGATGCCCCACACCGTGCCGAACAGGCCGACGAAGGGGCCGGCCGACGCGACGGTCGCGAGCACCAGCAGGTTGGATTCAAGCTTCTCCACTTCGCGTGCGATGGAGACGTCGAGCACTTTCTCGATGCGCGCCTGCAGGCCCATGAAGGAGGCGCTGGCGCCCGACTGGAAGGACCGTTTCCATTCCCGCATCGCCGCGACGAAAAGCGTCGCCATGCCGGTCTGCGGCCGCTCTGAAAGTTTGCTGTAGAGTTCTTCGAGCGAATTGCCAGACCAGAAGTTTTCTTCGAAACGGTCCATGGATCGGCGCAAGCGGGCAAAGAGCAGCGTCTTGTCGATGATGATCGCCCAGCACCACACCGAGGCGGTGAGCAGCCCGAGCATGACGGCTTTGACGACGATATGCGCGCCCCAGAACATGGTCCAGATCGTGATTTCGGCGGCGGGAGCGGCGAGAGGGCTCGCGGCGATCTCGGCTGGATTCATGATTTGTCCTTGAAGTCGGCAGGCGCTCTGCGGCGGCTTTGGCTGCGACGCCCGTCTATCGCCCGCAATTTCGCCATTTGTGGGGCTGCCGTGCGGCGCACAACAAACCATAGTGGGGATGCGTTAACAAGCCGTAAGGGTTAGCAAATCCTTGGGAGCCGGGCTCCAAAAAAAGGGCTTTGGCGCCGGGCGCTTTATTGGCGCTTGAAAAATCGACGGTTTAAAGCGGCGATTTCGAGACTCGTCAAACTCGGAACAGTGGCAAGTCGAGAGAACTCGATTCGATTCGGCGCGGGTCGCGGCTGATGAGGCGCAGCCGGAACCGCGCCTGACCGGCCTATTGGAAATGTTCCGGGCGCAGTTTGGTGGTGTTCGCCGGAGCGAATTCGCGGCGGCAGGCGGGGCTCAGCCGCGCCATATTCTGCTGCAGACAGGACTCGATCTCGTCGACGTCAGGAATGTCGGAGCTGCAAAATCTGAAGGCGTCGCCCATGCAGTCGGAGCGCTCCTGGGCCGTGCCCTGAGCCGCGGCCGGCGTTGCGGCGAGCGCCAAGAGAAGCGAAAACGGAATGAGTTTACGCATGTTGTTCCTTTCACGCCTTTCATCGTAGCGATGCGCAAAACTGAGCGTAGAACCGTTCTTTTCGAAAAGCAAAGCGGCTTTAATCTCTGTCATTTGTTAATCGTTGCCTCGGGATTGCGCGAGCCAAGTTCGGCAAGCGTCGCGCGCGTGAGGCGCAACAGTTCGTCCAGCGAGGGATTGGACAGCGCGTCGCCGGACGGCTCAAAGCGAATGACGGGATCGCGCGTGCAGAGGCGCAGGCAGTCGCGAGTCGCGATCGAAAGCCTGCCGGAAGCGAGGTCGTTCGGAAAGGCTTGCGCAAAGCGGGTTTCGACCGACGCCAGCAGCGCCCGGCCTTTCCCCTCGGCGTCGCAGCGCGGACCAACGCAGACGAGAAGACGCACCGGAAGAGCGTTCACGACCGCCTCAGTAGATCGGATGTTTGGCGCATAGCGCGGCGACGTCTTTGCGGACGGCGTCGATCACTGCGTAATCGTCAGGATTCTTCAGCACGCGGTCGATCCATTGCGCGATCATTTCGAAATCGGCGGCGCCGAAGCCGCGTGTGGTGCCGGCGTTGCTCGACAGGCGCAGGCCGGACGGCGCCTCGGGCGGACGCGCATCGAAGGGAATCATATTCTTGTTGACGGCAAGGCCGGCGCGCTCCAGCGCTTTTGCGCCGATATCACCGGTAATGCTGCGTGCGGCGAGATCGACAAGCATCAGCCCCGTATCGGTGCCGCCCGTCACCATGCGCAGGCCCGCGTCCCCAAGAGCGCGCGCCAAGACCCGCGCATTGTCGATGACCGCGCGATTATAGTCGGCGAATTCCGGCCGAAGCGCCTCGCCGAGACAGGCCGCCTTCCCCGCGACGCCATGCAGCAGGACGGAGCCTTGGACGCCAGGAAAAATGCCGGCGTTGATGCGACTGCTCAAACTTTCGTCATTCCACAGAACCATGCCGCCGCGCGCGCCGCGCAGCGACTTATAGGTCGTCGTCGTCACCACATGCGCATGG
This sequence comes from Methylocystis sp., assembly GCA_046349135.1. Lineage (GTDB taxonomy): Bacteria > Pseudomonadota > Alphaproteobacteria > Rhizobiales > Beijerinckiaceae > Methylocystis. The sequence continues at coordinate 81,587 of JAXMCY010000001.1, forward strand.
GGCAGGGGATCGGGATGAAGGCCCGTCGCGACGAGGCCGGCAAAATGCGCCATGTCGACGAGAAGATGGCGCCGACCTCATTGGCGATGGCGCGCATTGCGGCGAAATCGATGGCGCGCGGATAGGCGGAGCCGCTGGCGATGATCATGCGTGGGCGCTCGCGGCGCGCGAGATCGCGCACTTCGTCGAGATCGATGCGTTCGGTTTCCCGGGAGACGCCGTATGAGACGATTCTGTAATCGCGTCCGGTCAGCGTCGCCCGGTGACCATGGCTGATATGGCCGCCGGCGGCGACATTGCTGGAAGCATCGTGTCGCCGAGTTTGAGAGGCCGATATGCCGCGCGTTGGCGTTGGAGCCCGAATGCGGCTGCACATTGGCGAAGCGGCAGTTGAACAGCTTTTTCGCGCGTTCGATCGCCAGCGCCTCGATCGCGTCGGCGAACTCAGCGCCGCCGTAATAGCGGGCAAAGGGCAGGCCTTCGACGGTCTTGTTGGTGAGGATCGACCCCTGCGCTTCGAGCACCAGCCGCGAGACGATGTTTTCCGACGCGATCAGCTCGATGCCATCCTGCTGCCGCCGTAACTCGCCGGCAATCGCCGAGGCAAGTTCGGGGTCGGCGGAGAGGCCGGCGGTGAAGTCGGAGTCGGTTTGCGCCATTGCGTGACGTTATCGGTTTTCAATCGATTTCGCGCAAGCAGTCCTCATGCTGGAGACCTTTGCATGGAAAGCGGATTTGGCGCGAATAGCGTGTTTTGGTCAGTTTGATGGCCTTGAAGGCGTGGTTTGAGTGGGGTGGGTGAAGCCTGCGCCTCGTCACGGGTCGCCTGGCGGCCTCGCCAAGGCGCTCACGGCGCGGCGAGGACGCGCCAGCGACGCAGATTGAAGGCGAGGCAGAAGAGCGTGAGGTCGGCGGCATTGCGCAACTGAGTAAAGGCGCGCATGCGGCCAAGCCGATAAGTTCGCTTCATCGTGCCGAACAGGCTTTCAACCGCGCGTCGGGTCAACGACAGTTCGTGATTGCGCCGGACCTCCGCCGGCATCAGCGGCCGGCCGCGCTTTCTGCGCATGAGGCCGTCGCCCAGCTCCCGGCGCGCCAGCTCTGCGCGCAATCCGTCGCTGTCGTAGCCGCGATCCGCATAGACGACCCCGGACGCATGGTCGAGCAGCTGCGGCGCCGCGACGTCCTGAACATTGGCGGGCGTCAGCTTCATGTCGCGCACGAGACCCGACCCGGCGTCGACGGCGACATGCATCTTGTAGCCAAAGGCGAAACGACCGCGTTCATTGGTCGTGCCAAACCGCGCCGCCTTGTTATCGCGCTCGTCTTGCCTTCATCCATGCGCGGACGCCGTGCGGCGCTCATCCCAGCGTGGCGTCGATCAGGGTTCCTTGCCTGACCATCAGGCCGGCTGCTGCGATCTGGCGATTGGCTTCGGCAAGCAGCTTGTCGAGCAGATCTCGACGCCGAGCTTCTCGCGAAATCGCCAGATCGTCGAGTGATCCGGCGTCGGATCGCCGAGCGACAGGCCAGCAAAGGCCATGAAACTCAGACGATCGGCCAGCGCCGTCCCCATCTCCGGATCGGACAAGCCATGCCAGCGCTGCAGAACAAGCGCCTTGAACATGACGAGCGCCGGATAGGACGGCTCGCCTCTCGCCGCGACGGGAAGCGCGCTCAAAAGTTTCTCGAACGGCCCCCAGTCGACCAGCCGCGCAATCTCCATCAGCGCCGAAGGCCGGGACTGTGGACGCTGCGCGATCAGGCCATCGACAAAATCAAGCTGCCTCACCAGACGCTTCGGCATGACCATTCTCCGCTCTGCGCTGAGGAGTGAATCACGCCGCCCGATTCGTGCAAAGGTCTCCAAGATGAGGAAGCCCTTCACCCGATCGCGCGGGCGGGGCCGTCGCCTTTCGTTGCCTCCCGCTCGCCGCTGGCCTAAGAGAGAGCGCCATGCAGAATGCGCCATTGTTCAAACCCGCCACGGATACGCTCGCCGAGCTTCGCGGCGAGATCGACCGCATCGATCGCGAGATGCATCGGCTGCTGATGCAGCGCGGCGAGATCATCGACCGGCTGATCGCCGTCAAGCGCGCGCAGGGCGGCGGCTGCGCCTTCGTCCCGATCGCGAGGCGCAGATGATGCGCGCGCTCGTCGAGCGCCATGCAAGGACCTTACCGCTCGACGCCGTCGAGGGCGTCTGGCAGGTGATCGTCTCCACCTTCACCTATGTGCAGGCGAATTATTCGGTGCATGCGGACGATAGCGGCGGAGACGCGCAAATCCGCGACTCGGCGCGTTTCCATTTCGGCTACCGTTCCCTATGTCGCGCATCACGGCGCCGGCGCGGTGATCGAGGCGGTCGCCGCCTCGACCGGCGATCTGGGGATCCCTGCGCGCGACCGGCGGCTCCCGAACGGCGCCTGGTGGATGCGCCTCGTCGGCGAGGATGCGCCGAAAATCATCGCGCGCCTGCCTTTCGTCGAACGGCCCAACCATCCTGCCGGTCTGCCGGTGTTCGTCGTCGCGCGGCTCACGCCCGAGGCGATGGCCCAGGGAAACCGTGACGCTTTATGCGGTCGGCCTCGCGCGCTGGACTCACGCGCTGCCGGCGGCTTTCCAGACGCTCAAGGGCGAAATTCTGGCGAGCGCCGCATCGAGGGCTGGCTTTGCTCGTCGCCGCGGCCGGCGACGCCGGCGCAGTCCTTCGCCAAGGCGATGGCCGGCGTCGGGGTCGAAGGCGCACGCGTCGACGTGATCGGCAGCCACGCCATGCGTTTCCAGCTCAACGACGCCCGCAGCGGCGTCTTCGCTCCCGGCGGCTAATCATGACTCGTCCAACTCCCCGCCCGAGCGTTCTCGCGATCGACGCTTATGTTCCCGGCAAGAGCGCCGCGCCGGGGGCGCCGCGCGTTTACAAATTATCGGCCAATGAGACGCCGCTCGGACCCTCGCCGCGCGCGGTGGAGGCGATCCGCGACATGGCGGAACATATCGCGCTTTATCCCGAGGGCTCGTCGCGCGCGCTGCGCGATGCGATCGGCGCGCGCTATGGGCTCAACCCCGACCAGATCATCGCCGGCGCCGGGTCGGACGACATTCTGGAGCTGCTTGCGCTCGCTTATGTCGGTCCGGGGGACGAAGGCGTCTACAGCCAATACGGGTTCCTCGAATACAAAATCGTCACGCTCGCGGCCGGAGGAACGCCCGTCGTCGCGCCCGAGACCAGCTACACCGCAGATGTCGACGCGCTGCTCGGCTGCGTGAGCGAGAGAACGAAAATCATTTTTCTCGCCAATCCGAACAATCCGACCGGGACATTTCTGCCCGCGAGCGAAGTCGCACGGCTGGCGCGTTCGCTGCCGTCGCATGTGCTGCTGGTGATCGACGCCGCCTATGCGGAATATGTTACGCGCGAAGATTACGAAGCGGGCGTCGCTCTGGTCGATGCGCATGACAATGTCGTGATGACGCGCACTTTTTCGAAAATCTTCGGGCTTGCGGGACTGCGGGTCGGATGGGGATATGGACCGGCGCATGTGATCGCGGCGCTGAACCGTATCCGCTCGCCCTTCAACGTCTCGAGCGCCGGTTCGGCGGCGGCGATCGCCGCTTTGTCGGATCGCGCCCATCTCGACGCGGCGGTCGCGCATAATGCGCGCTGGCTGCCTTGGCTGACGCGCGAAATTACGGCGCTTGGGCTCGACGTGCTGCCGAGCGTCGCGAATTTCATCGCTGTCCGCTTTCCGGAGACGCCGGGGCTGACGGCCGCCGACGCCGACCGTTTCCTCACCTCGCGCGGGCTGGTGCTGCGCGCCATCGGCGCTTACGGCATGCCGGAATTTCTCCGGCTCACCGTCGGCGGGCAGGACGCCAATGAGCGCGTCGTCCAAGCGCTCGCCGAATTCATGCGAACCGCCCACTCGCCGCAAGATGCGCAAAACGACGCGCAAGCGCACGCTCATGGCTGAGGCCATTTGCGAACGGCTGGCGTTGATCGGCGTCGGGCTTATCGGCTCGTCGATCGCGCATGCGGCGCGCGAGTTCGACGCGGCGCGGCATATCGCCGTGATGGATTCATCGCCGCAGGTCGTCAAACGCGCCGGCGAACTCGGCCTTGCCGACCTCGCGACGCAGGACTGCGCGCAGGCCGTCGCCGACGCCGATCTCGTCATCGTCTGCACGCCGGTCGGCGCGTGCGGCGAGGCGGCGCGAAGCCTCGCCCCGCATCTCAAAAGAGGCGCCATTGTTTCCGATGTCGGCTCGGTCAAGGGAGCGGTCGTCGCGCAGATGGCGCCGCGTCTTCCCGAACCTGCGCGCTTCATCCCCGCCCATCCGATCGCGGGCACGGAGTTTTCCGGGCCTGACGCAGGATTCGCGACGCTCTTTCAAAATCGCTGGTGCATTCTAACGCCGCCAGAGAACGCCGACGCCGCAGCCGTGGAGCGGCTCACGCAGTTCTGGGAGCGTTTGGGCGCGAATGTCGAGACGATGAGCGTCGCCCATCACGACGCGGTGCTCGCGCTCACCAGCCACCTTCCGCATCTTATCGCCTACAATATCGTCGGCACGGCGGATGATTTCGGCGACGAAACGCGCTCTGAGGTCATCAAATTCTCGGCTTCAGGCTTTCGCGATTTCACCCGTATCGCGGCGTCGGACCCGATCATGTGGCGCGACATTTTTCTCGCCAACAAGGATGCCGTCCTGCAGATGCTCGGCCGGTTCAACGAGGACTTGAGCGCGCTGCAGCGGATGATCAGACGCGGCGACGGGCAGGGGCTCCTCGAGTTCTTTGCGCGCACGCGCGAAATCCGCCGATCGATCGTCGAACAGGGCCAGGACACCGCCGCGCCGGATTTCGGAAGACGCGTCGAAGGGCGGTGACGCATCTTTCCTTATGCCGGGAACTCGAATGACCAAGTCCGACGCCGATGCACTGCGGTCCGCCTTCGAAAACGCCGTTCCCGGCTATGACGGGTTACGACGCAAACTCATTCCGCATTTCGACGCCTTCTATGGGACCGCGCTCGACCTTCTCGAAGAATTCGCCGGCGCGGACGAATTCCGATGTGTGGATCTTGGCGTCGGCAGCGGTCTTTTGTCGGAAATGATTCTCCGGCGGTTCCCCGGCGCGCAGGTTGAAGGAATCGATTTCGCGCCGAAAATGCTCGATGCGGCGCGCGAACTGCTTGCGCCTTACGGCGATCGCCTGCGCCTGTCGCTCGCCGACTATGCGAGCGCGCCGCTCTCCGGTCCGCTCGACGCCGTCGTTTCGGCGCTGTCCATCCACCACCTCGATCACGAGGCGAAGCGCGGCCTCTTCCGGCGGATTCACGATGCGCTGCGGCCCGGCGGCGTCTTCGTCAACGCCGACCAGTCGCTCGGCGCGACGCGCGAAATTGAGGATGCGTATCAGCGCCGCTGGGAGGCGGATGTTCGTCGTTCGGGAATCGCCGAAGACGATTTCGCGGCGGCGAAAAAGCGCGCCGAACTCGATCGCAGCGCGACCTTCGCCGACCAGATCGTCTGGCTGCGAGAGGCCGGGTTCCACTATGCCGACATCAGTTGGAAACGCCACCGCTTCACGGTGTTTTACGCTCGGCGCTAGAGTCGGTTTTTGCGGCGTGGCCGATACGCAGGGCCGCGTCGGCGTTGCGCGAGATGACCTGCTGCACCTTGCCCGAGAGCGCAGCGAGCACCCAGGGCAGCTGAACGTCGATACGCAGCAGATCTTTCAGCACCGTGATCTGCGCCGTCGCAGCTTGGCCGAGCGCGGTTACGCGAACCGTCGCAATGTCGCCCGCCCAGGTGACTTCCGAATTCGCGACCTTATCAACATAGTCGCGCTGCATTTTCGTCAGTTGTTCCGACACGCGGGCCTTCGCCGCTTCGACGCTGAGATTATGCGGCACGGTGACGGTGATGGCGTTCGACATGGCTTCCTCCACGGGCGTAAATGTAGGCGCCTCCGGTCGAATGAGAAGAACGGCGCGGCTATAGGCGTTGGAGGCGTGATGGATTTTCGAGGGGATATTTCAGAGACAGCAATGGCTTTCGCTCTGATTTTGAGCGTCGCCGCAACCGACGTCGTCGCCCTTGAGATCCCGACGCCTCCTCGTCGGCCCGATTCCTCTCGGAAGCAGCCTGTTCCCGAAGCAAAACCACCGTCGGAAGGCAGGCCGCCCCAGACGACGGCGACGGAGTCCCGAGAGGGTTGCATGGCGGCGCTGGGCGGGGCGAGCGCCGATTTCGAGCCCGCCCAGTCGCCGGCCGGCGATCTTAATGGCTGCGCAATCGATGCGCCGGTGCGTCTCGCAGCGGTCACCGTGGACAAGCGGCGCGTCGAACTCCGCGCCAAGCCGCTGCTCAGCTGCGCCTTTGCGCTGCAATTTTCCGACTTCGTCAAGAATTTGCTGGAGCCCCTGGCTGGCGGAACCACGAAGGCGTCGCTCGTCGCGATCGAAACGGGTTCGGGCTATGAATGCCGCGGCCGCAACCATGATTCGGACGCCAAGTTGAGCGCGCATGCAAGAGGACTCGCGCTCGATGTCAGCGCATTTGTTTTTTCCGACGGCCGTAAGATAGGGATCGACGCTCAGCCCGACCCGCAATCGACAGCCTATGTCAAAGCATTAAGAACGGCGGCGTGCGGATGGTTTACGACCGTGCTCGGGCCAGGCTCTGATCCCTTTCACGCCACCCATCTGCATTTCGACATCGAGCGGCACGGTTCGAGCGGAAGTTATCGCATTTGCCAGTAGACGCCGCTTCCGCAATCAATTCGCCGAAGCCAAAAGTCCGAGCCGAGTAAGTTCGTGCTCGCGAATATTGCGGGTGATTGGATAATAGCCGCCTTTCTTGGCCTGCATCTGGCCGTCTCTTGAAAGCACATATTTGACGAATTCGCCGCTCAGCGGATCGATCGGCTTCTTGGGATCCTTCAGCACGTAAATGTAGAGGCCTCGCGCCAGCGGATATTTACGTGAATAGGTGTTGTCGAAGGAGGCGTCATAGCAGCCTTTGCCAACCTCCCCCACGGGAACGGCGCGCACAGCGCTCGTCTTGTAGCCGATGCCTGAATAGCCCATCGCAAATTTGTCGGCGCCGACAGCGCTCACGACGGCTTCCGAGCCAACCTGCATTTGTACCGTATCTTTGAAGTCGCCGCCGCCCAATGCGTGCTGCTTAAAATATTTATAGGTGCCAGACAGAGCGTTTCGGCTCTGCAAAGCGATGGGTATTGTCGCCCATTCGCCAGTGAGGCCAAGTTCGCCCCAGGTACGGATGCTCTTTCCGCCGCCGCCTTTCGGATCGGCCGCGAATATGCGCTCGATCTGCTCCATACTGACGCATTTCAGCGGATTATCCCGGTGGACGTAAATCGCCAGGCCGTCGATCGCAACGAGAACCGCCGTTGGCTTGTATCCGTATTTGGCCTCGAACGCGCCGATCTCGTCGGGCGTCATCTGCCGCGACATCGGACCTAGCTGCGATTCTCCCGAGAGCAGCGCCGGGGGCGCCGTGTTCGAGCCCTTGCCGATAAGTTCTATCGACACATTCGGATAAATCGCCTGAAAACCTTCAGCCCAGAGCTCCATTTCATGTTGCATCGTGTCGGAGCCGACCGACTTTAGTTTTCCGGAAAGTCCGTTGACGACTTTGTATGGAGAGAGCTCCATATCGAGCGCGGCCGCGCCGGCGGTCAGAATCGCGAACGCGGCGACGGCGGCGCAGAAGGCGCGCAGTTTCATGGCTTGTCTCCGTTGCGTCAATTCATTGCGGCCAAACCACTCCCGTCGCGGCAAAGAACGCGATCGATGTGGAACGGCTTGGGGATATTCCGCTACGCGGATGCGGCGTCGGACGTTCTTGCTTTCGCCACAATTTCGCTCGGCGAAATGACAGGCGCATGACGCCTGCGTGACGGCGGACGCGCAGGGTGCGGATCAACAAGCGCGCGCAAAAAAAAACCGGAAGGCGACGGCTCGCCTTCCGGTTCACGATTTTGCGGGCCGCCTCGCGAGTGGCCCGAGTCTGTTCGCTTAGTAGCTGTAATACATGTCGAATTCGACCGGATGCGGGGTCATTTCGAAGCGCATCACGTCCTGCATCTTGAGGTCGATGTAGGAGTCGATGAAGTCTTTGTCGAAGACGCCGCCGGCGGTCAGATAGGCGTTGTCGGCTTTGAGATTCTCAAGCGCTTCACGCAGGCTGCCGCAGACCGTCGGGATCGCCTTCAACTCTTCCGGCGGAAGATCGTAGAGATCCTTGTCGGACGGTCCGCCCGGATCGATCTTGTTGGCGATGCCGTCGAGGCCGGCCATCAGCATGGCCGCGAAAGCGAGATAGGGGTTCGCCGTCGGATCTGGGAAGCGAACCTCGACGCGCTTTGCCTTCGGGCTGGCGCTGAAGGGGATGCGGCACGACGCCGAGCGATTGCGCGACGAATAGGCGAGCAGCACCGGCGCCTCATAGCCGGGGACCAGACGCTTATAGGAGTTGGTCGACGGGTTGGTGAAGGCGTTCAGCGACTTGGCGTGCTTGATGATGCCGCCGATATACCACAGGCACTCCTGAGAGAGGCCGGCGTATTTGTCGCCCGCGAAGACCGGCTTGCCGTCCTTCCAGATCGACTGATGGACGTGCATGCCCGAGCCGTTGTCGCCGTAAACCGGCTTCGGCATGAAGGTCGCCGACTTGCCGTAGGAATGCGCCACCTGGTGGATGGCGTATTTATAGATCTGCAGATGATCGGCGACGGTGACGAGCGTTTCGAACTTCAATCCCAGTTCGTGCTGCGCCGACGCGACCTCGTGGTGGTGCTTTTCGACCTTGACGCCCATGGCAGCCATCGCGGCGAGCATCTCGCTGCGCATGTCCTGCGCCGAATCGACCGGCGGCACCGGGAAATAGCCGCCCTTGGTGCGCACGCGGTGGCCGAGGTTGCCGCCCTCATAGGCCGTGCCCGAATTGGAGGGCAGTTCGGTCGAGTCGAGCGAGAAACCGGTGTCGTAAGGCTCGACGGAGAAGCGCACGTCGTCGAAGACGAAGAATTCGGCTTCGGGACCGAAATATACGGTGTCGCCGACGCCGGCGGTCTTGATGTGAGCCATCGCCTTCTTGGCGATGCCGCGCGGATCGCGGTTGTAGGGCTGGCCCGTCGAAGGCTCCATGACGTCGCAGACGATCGACAGCGTTGACGCTGCGAAGAACGGGTCGAGCGCGACGGAGCTTAAATCGGGAAGCAGCGTCATGTCCGACTCATTGATCGCTTTCCAGCCTGCGATCGACGAGCCGTCGAACATGATGCCTTCGGTCAAGGCCTCCTCATCGACGATCGAAACGTCGAACGTAACATGCTGCCACTTGCCGCGCGGGTCGGTAAATCGGAAATCGACGTATTTTACGTCATTATCCTTGATCTGCTTGAGTACGTCCTTGGCCGTCGTCATTTCGTTCGATGCCTCTCTTTGCTGACCTTGCTGTGTTGCGGTTTTGTTATTGGGCGCGGCGGAGCGCCTGAAGATGTTGGCGAAAAAGCTCATGTGGCGGGGGCTCAGTGCTAGATGGCGTCCGCGCCGGTCTCGCCGGTGCGGATACGAATCGCGCCTTCTATGTTGGAAACAAAAATCTTGCCATCGCCGATGCGGCCGGTCTGGGCGGCGGTGCGTATGGCGTCGACAGCGCGCTGCACGGCGTCGTCGGCAAGAACGATCTCGATTTTAACTTTCGGCAGAAAATCAACGACATATTCTGCGCCGCGATAGAGTTCAGTGTGCCCCTTCTGGCGGCCGAACCCCTTCGCTTCGGTGACCGTGATCCCTTGGAGCCCAGCCGCCTGCAGCGCTTCCTTGACCTCATCGAGCTTGAACGGCTTGATGATCGCCTCGACCTTTTTCATTAAATCCCCCGCGCGCTTAGCTTAAGCCCCGGCCCCGCTAGCGACTTTGGCTCGGCTGAAGAACCGCCGAGCTTCTATCATTGCCGCGTTGGACGCGCCATGGCCAAAGTTCCGGCGCCGCCTGCGCCTGGGCGCCTATACAACGCCCAATATGCGCTTTCTTTAGGCTAAAAGCACAACAACTAGGCATGACCTCGATCGTCGACGACCGCGGGCAAATCTTTCCTTGCGCCCCATTCCGACCAGGACCCGTCATAGACCGCCGCCAGAGGCCGGCCCGTCGACGCGAGCGCTAGACTAACGATGCAAGCCGTGAGCCCGGAGCCGCAGGTCGCGATGACGGGGTCTTCCGGATTGACGCCCGCTGCTGCAAACGCCGCTTCCAGTCCGGCGCGATCTTTCATTTTTCCGCCGTCGAGCACATTGCCGAATGGCAGATTGAACGCGCCGGGCATGTGGCCAGAGCGAAGACCTGGGCGCGGCTCGGGCGCCCAACCGTGGAAACGCTCGGCGCCGCGCGCGTCCACCAGCTGCGCGCCGCCGAGTTCAAGAACGCGCTGCACGGCCGCTACGTCGGCGACAAGGCTGGCGTCGAAACGTGGCGTGAACTGCGCGGGCGTTCTCTTGCGCGCTTGGCCTTCTTCGACAGGCCGCCCTTCGGCCTTCCATGCGGGGAGGCCGCCAGCAAGGATCGACGTGTTTTCGGCGCCGAAAACATTGAGCGTCCACCACAGGCGCGGCGCCGAGAAGATACCGACTGCGTCATAGACGATCGCCCGCATGCCGTCCCCAAATCCCAGCCGGCTCATCTCGGCCGCGAAGGCCTCGGGTTTGGGCAGCATATGCGGCAAGTCGGTGGAATGGTCAGCGAGGGCGTCGATGTCGAAGAATTGCGCCCCGGGAATGTGCCCCGCAACAAATTCGACGCGCGGGTCTCGGCCGGCCGCCGGCATATGCCATGAGGCGTCGAAGACGACGACGTTGGGGTCGAAGAGATGTTCGGCAAGCCAGTTGGTCGAGACGAAAAGGAAAGAAGGATCGACTTTGCGCGTCATGGCTCCGCTCGCTGAGCGCCGACGCAGCTTGCATCCGGCCGGCTGGCGGTGACAATACGCCGATTCGATTCTCTCGCCATCGGCGTCCGACCGACATGCTCGACATTCCCGGTAAGTCCTGCGGCTCCTGTTACTTCTGCTGCAAGGTTCTTGAGATTGAAGAATTCAAGAAGCCGGCCGGCAAGCTTTGCGAGCACTGCGCGCTTTCCGGCGGCTGCGGCGTATACGACACGCGCCCGCAAGTGTGCCGCGACTACTTTTGCCGATGGAAGGACGAGCGCAGCTTCTCGTCGCAGTTGCGGCCCGATCGAGTCGGCACGCTGCTGATGGACGACCCGGACAGCGACGAATATCTCGCGGTCTGCGACCCGGAAAAGCCGTTTTCCTGGCGCAATCCTCTCGTATTCAAGCATCTTGTCGCTGAGGCCAAGGCAGGAAGGCTCGTCGTCGCAAAAGCGGGATTGCGGGCGTGGCGCATTTTCGAGGACGGACATTGGCAGGAATGGGCCTGAGCCTCAGCGCCGCCGAAGGCCGACGCCGCCTCCGAAGGATCGGCCTGAACATCGCTCTAGAACGGTGCGCCCCATGACGGCGATCGACCGCCTGTTCGGCCATTCAGCGCGCCGCGGCTTCGTCGCCCTGTCAATCTCGCTTGCGCTTTGCGCGCCGGCGGCCGCGGAGACGCTTAGGGCGCATTACGCGCTCAGCCTCATGGGACTATCGATCGGCAGCGCCTCCGCGTCGGGAGTCGTTGATCCGCAGAATTACCGCGTCGAAATCTCAATGCGGACGAGCGGGCTCGCCAATCTGATCAACAACACCAGGGGCGCCGCCAGCGCCAGCGGCGGACTGACCCTCGCGGGACCGTCGCCGGCGAGCTACGCCAACACCACGTCGAACAGCGACGAGACGCGCACCGTCCGCATGTCGCTCGCTGGCAACGCCGTGCGTACGGTCGACGTGAGGCCGGCCCCCTGGGACGCCGAGGCGCGCATCCCGGTGACGGAAAGCGCCAAGCGTCACATCGTCGATCCGGTCAGCGCGCTGATCATGCGCGTGCCGCCGGGACAGGAACTCACCGGCCCCTCGGCGTGCAACCGAACCATTTCGGTTTTCGACGGCGTCACGCGTTTCGACGTGGAACTCGCCTACGCGGGGGACCACACGGCGCAAGCGAGGGGCTATGCCGGCCCCGTCACCGTATGCTCGGCGCGCTATACGCCAATCGCCGGCCATCGTCCCGACAGCTCGTCGACCCGGTACATGGCCAACAATCACGACATCAGCGTCTGGCTCGCGCCACTTCCCGACGCCCATGTCGTCGTGCCGATCCACATCGCGATCGGGACCGCCGCGGGCAAGCTCGTCATCGAAGCTTCGGAATTCGAGATTGATCAGCGTCGCGCCGACACCAGGCGCTGATCGCTGGAGCTCTGCGATAAAATGGACGCTGGTTTTTCAGACGCGGCGCGAACTCGCGCCGATGTCAGTCGACGCGAACTTCCTTTGTCTTCTTCCGGTTCATGCGATCCGATTCATATTCGAGATATCTGACTTCCAGGGGCTCGGCATTCGCGCCTGGGCGCAGACAAAACGAGGGACGGGGCGAAAACCCTCCTTCGAGGTTCTGGAAGCAATCTGAGAAGTGCACCTCGCACTGGAACATGGTTTCGCTTTTCGGCGCCGCCCTCGCGACGACGACGCGCGCTTTTTCGATCGCCTGCTTGCAAACCTCAGGCGTGAATCCCCACGCCTCACAGTCGTTTTGCGTCGCCATATATTTGCCGTCGCCGGAACAGACCGGCGAGCGTCGCAAGGCGTAAAACACTGAAAATCCTGCGGCCACGATAGCGACGGCGATAATGACGAATTTGAACATGGAAAATTCGCTCGCGAGATGGACCAACGCCGCGCTGGCATAAATAGTCGCGTGCGCGCGGCGGGCGCAAGCGCAAACTGGGCGTTTGTTTGTTGCTTCGATGCGGCGATGCAGCGCGCCAGCGGCCCGCTTCAGTCGCTTGACAGGGCTGTGCGTCTGCAATACTCCCAAAAGACCGCATTTCGGAACCGCGGCGGAGAGCTGCGAGCATTATGGCTCTCCGGACGCGGTTAGGGCCGAATAAGCGATGCAGACGCGTTCCCGCCTGAGTGAGGTCGATGTTGAACTAAGACCGAATTGGGCCGGCGTCAGCCATGCTATCCACTTGACCAGTTCTACTTCGACCGCAACGCCGCTTTCGCGGATTGCGGAGCGAATTTCGGCATGTGGCGAAACCGGCAGTGTGTGACAGAAGGAGGAAACTATGGGCGCTATTCTTGAATTGACGAGCTATGCGGCGACCCCGGTCGGCATGATTGCGATCATTGTCATCGGCGCGGCCGCTTATTTCGCCGCCCGCTGGGTGTTCAGCGACTAAGACCAGATTTCAAGAAACACAGAAAAGCGGCGCGCTGGCCAGTCCAGCGCGCCGCTTTTTCATGCCTGTTCGCCCTCTTGCAGGCGCGCCAAGAGGCTTGCATCCGCCGGCGCCTGCGGTATTGTGGTGATCCCCACCTCTAACGGGCGGGCGGCGCCGACCCGCTGGGTTGGAATTTGAGCTGTATACAAGTTCGTCATCAGGTAAAGGCGAACAAATGCGCTGCGGTTGCGCGGCGGCGGAGGCTTGATGGCTCCTACCTCTTCGATCAGGGCCGCGAATGACCAGAAGGACAGTTCGCGCGTCGCTCGCCTCGATGGCGGCGACGGCGCGCATGCGGCGGCTTCGGAGCGCATCGACGTCGCCATCGCGGACAAGAGCCCGCTGATCCTTGCAGGACTGGACAAGCTGCTGTCGGACGATCGCCGCTTCAACCTCGTGGCGAAGCTGACGGACGGCGAGGAGTTTCTTGAAGCGGCGCGCCAGCAGAAATTCACTATCGCCGTTATCGGCTGGCAATTGCCGACGGTCCACGCCCGCGACGTTTTGCGCGCGCTGTCGCGCCAGGTCGCCGCGCCAAAAATCGTCGTCTACAGCGGCACCAACGATCCCGCGGCGCCGGCGAGACTCTCCAGCTTGGCGGCGCCGGCTTCGTCTCGAAGCGCGCCCCGCCGGAGCGGCTTCTTGATGTGCTCGCCGCGGTGGCGGCGAGCGACATGGTGTTTCCTTTCGTCGACATTCGCAAAATGCGCAGCGACCCGCTGGAGAATCTCACCTTGCGGGAGCGTAGCCTGTTGTCGGCGCTCGGATCCGGCCACACCAACAGTCAGCTCGCCAAGGATTTCGGGGTCTCGATCAACACGATCAAATTCCATCTGCGCAATCTTTTCGAGAAGCTCGAGGTGCGCAATCGCGCGCAGGCGATCGCGCTTTTCCTGGAGATGAAGCATGGCGCTTATCCAGGAGGCGCGGGCGGGCGCAGCATGGAGCCGGCGGGCGCATCGCGCGGGCGCCGCGGCCGCTCGGATTAGAATCTCTTCGCCGGCTGGCTGCGCCCGCGCCACACGCTATGGCGCGGGAAACAGCGCGTCGCTTTTTCCCGCAAGCCGATAGGCCAGCAGTCCCGCCCATTCATGTGCGGCGAAATCCACGAGTCCGAGCGCTTTCGTCGGAAACCTCGGGAATTCGAGGCCGGCCTTGCCGCTCGTGCGATAGTCTACAGGATAGGGGATCACGTCGAACCCCGCTTTGCGAAATACGCCTACCGCGCGTGGCATGTGAAGCGCCGAAGTGACGAGCAGCCAGCGCTCGCCGGTTTTCGGTTGAATCAGTTCGCGCGTGAAAACAGCGTTTTCGTACGTATTTCTCGAACGGCGTTCGTATAAGACATCGTTTTGATCGAGTCCAATTTCGCGCCAGAAGCGCTGAACGGCATCCGCCTCGGTAAAGGATGAGCCGCGTAATGTGGCGGAGCCTCCCGAAAATACGAGACGCGCATTCGGATATTTGAGTTTCAGCGCGATTGGCGCGGTCAAGCGCTCGGCGGCGTCGACGAGCGAGGGTCGGCCCCGATCGGCGCTCAGCCGTTCATCGATCGTGCCGCCAAGAACGATGATCCCGTCGGACGCCGGCATATCGTCTGGTGGGGGAGAAAAGCGCGCCTCGAGCGGCCCCGCCAGGAGGCCGCCGAGCGGTCCGAAAGCCATCATCAGCAGGGCAAGCGCGCTCACGCTCGAAAGCGCGCGTCCCCATGTTTTCCACGGCGTGAACAGCAGAATCGCGCCGATGACCGCGATGAAGATGAAGAGGTGGACCGGCGCGAAGAACAACTCCAAAATTTTTGAGACAGTGAAGAACATCAGTTTAAGCGAGTCCTCACTGCGTCAAAGAGCAAAAGCGCTCGAACCATTCGCTCGCGCAACGAGCGCGTGGTCGCCGCGACCTTTACATATTCGGATAATTCGGTCCGCCGCCGCCTTCCGGGGGGACCCAAGTGATGTTTTGCGCCGGGTCCTTGATGTCGCACGTCTTGCAGTGAACGCAATTCTGCGCGTTGATCACAAAGCGCGGATCGCGGCGCGTCTCCTCGTCGGCGTAGACAACTTCATAGACGCCCGCGGGGCAATAGAGCCGCGCCGGCTCGCCGTAGATCGGAAGGTTGCGCTCGATCGGAATCGCCGGATCGGCGAGCTTCAGGTGGACCGGCTGATCCTCCTCGTGATTTGTGTTCGAGACGAAAACCGACGACAGCTTGTCGAAGACGAGCTTGCTGGCGAGCTTCGGGTAGATGATCGGCGCGACCTCCGAGACAGGCTTCAAGGTCTCGTAATCGGACTTGCCGTGCTTGAGCGTGCCGAAGAATGAAAAGCCGAAGAGTTCATTCGTCCACATGTCGAGACCGAAGAGCGGCGCGCCGACATAAGTGCCGTATTTCGACCAGAGCGGCTTGACGTTGCGCACGGGCTTCAGATCGCGACCGATGTCCGATGCGCGCCAAGCTGAGTCATAAGCGCTGATCTCGTCATGCACCCTGCCTTCGCCGATGGCCGCCGCGACATGTTCGGCGCACAAGATTCCCGAGAGCGTCGCATTGTGCGATCCCTTGATGCGCGGCACGTTCATGAAGCCGGCGGCGCAGCCGACCAGCGCGCCGCCGGGCATGACGAGCTTCGGCACGCTCTGCCACCCGCCTTCGGTCAGCGCGCGCGCGCCATAGGACAGACGTTCGCCGCCTTCGAGCGTCGGCGCAATACGCGGATGCGTCTTGAACCGTTGAAACTCATCAAAGGGCGAGAGCGTCGGATTCGAATAGTTGAGATGCACGACGAAACCGATCGACACGAGATCGTCGTCGAAATGATAGAGGAAAGAGCCGCCGCCGGTGTCGGCGGCGAGCGGCCAGCCGAAGGAATGCTGCACAAGCCCGTCCTTGTGCTTTTCCTTGGGACTGCGCCAAAGTTCCTTAAAGCCGATACCGAATTTCTGCGGCTCGCTGTTTGCGCAAAGGTCATATTTGGCGAGCAGCTGCTTGGTCAGCGAGCCGCGCGCGCCTTCGGCGAAAATCGTATATTTGCCCTTAAGCTCCATCCCGCGGGTGAAGCTGTCCTTTGGTTTGCCGTCGCGGCCGACGCCCATATCGCCCGTGGCGACGCCGACGACTTCGCCCTTGTCGCCGTAAAGCACTTCGGCGCCGGCGAAGCCGGGATAGATTTCCACCCCCAGGTTTTCGGCTTCCGAGGCGAGAAAGCGGACGACGTTGCCGAGCGAGCCGATGAAATTTCCGTGGTTGTTCATCAGCCGCGGCATCAGCATATTGGGAATGCGGAGGCCGCCCTTTTCCGACAGCAGCAGGAAATGATCTTCATGCACCTGAGTTTTCAGCGGAGCGTCGTCGCGTGTGCGCCACTCGGGCAAAAGCCGGTCGAGGCCGATCGGATCGATCACCGCGCCGGAGAGGATATGTGCGCCGGGCTCGGAGCCTTTTTCGATGACAACGACTGAAAGATCCGGCGCGATCTGCTTCAATCGAATCGCCGCGGCGAGGCCGGCCGGCCCCGCGCCGACCACGACCACGTCATATTCCATAGATTCCCGCGGCGGCAGCTCCGTATCTTCAGTCATTTTCAATCCCTTTTGCCTTTCTTGGGGCCATTCTAGCCTTTTTGCGCCGGCTGCGGCAAAAGGAGATTGGCGTTTGCGTACGGCTTCGATTGAGTCGCTTCCTGCAGAGTTTCGAGGCGCGACGCGAGAGGCGCATAATCACACCATGCTCGATCCGCTCTACGCCCCCGCCGCATGAAGCGTCTTCTCGTCTTCATCGCGATAGCGCTCCTGGTCGCCGCCGCCGCTTGGCGCGTCGCCTATCGTCCGGGGAATTCGGACGGCGTCTTCCTGGGCTATGTCGAGGGGGACATTCTCTACATCGGTCCCTATGAGAGCGAGAGGGTCGCAAGCATCGCGGTCGCCGCAGGCACGGTAGTCAAGAAAGGCGATCCGCTGTTCACAATGACGACGACGCTTCTTGATCGCGCCCGCGACGAGGCGACGGCGCGCATCGCCCAACTCGAGGCGCAGGCAGAAAATCTGCAGGCGGCAATGAATCGGCCGGAGCAGATCGCCGTGCTCCAAGCGGCGCTGGAGCGCGCCGAGGCCGCGCTGCAATTGTCGCGGGCCGATTATGATCGGCAGCGCAAGCTTTACGCCGATGGCCATGTCGCGAAGGCGGCGCTCGATCGCGCCGAGATGGCGCGAGCCCGCGATGAAGCGAGCGTGAAGGAGGCGCGCAGGCAGGTCGAGGCGTCGCGCATGGCCAGCCGTACGCAAGAAATAGAAGCCGCCGAAGCCAGTTTGAAGCAGGCGCGCGCGCAGCTCGACGCGTTGAACATTCGCATCAAGCGTCAGAATGTCGCGTCGCCGGCCGACGGCGTCGTCCAGGACGTGTATTTCCGGCCCGGCGAAATCGTCAACGCTGGCCAACCCGTTATCGCGCTGTTGCCGCCCGAGAATCGCAAAGTGCGATTCTACGTTTCTGAACCGGAGCTGCCGAAAATTTCGCTTGGCGAGCGAGTGCGCATTGCATGCGACGGCTGCGCCGGCGATCTTTACGGGAAGATCACTTATATCGCCGGCCGCCAAGAATATACGCCGCCCGTCATCTTCAGCGACAAGGAGCGCGCGAAACTTGTGTTCAAGGTCGAAGCGCATCTGGAAGGCGCGGCGCGCGCCGTGCCTCTCGGCATGCCGGTCTCGGTGACGCCCGCGCCAGAATCGAGGGAAACGGCGCCATGAGCGCCGAGCGCGACATCGCGATCGACGCGCGCGGGCTGACCAAATCCTTCGGCGGGAAAAAGGTCGTCGACGATCTTTCGCTGCAGGTCGCGCGCGGCGACATCCAGGGTTTTCTCGGTCCGAACGGCAGCGGCAAGACGACGACGATCCGCATGCTCTGCGGCTTGCTGACGCCGGACTCGGGCGAGGGCACCTGTCTTGGCTTCGACATCCGCCGCCAGCAGGACGAGATCAAGCGCTGCGTCGGCTATATGACGCAGGGCTTTTCGCTCTATCGCGACCTCACCATTCGCGAAAATCTCGAATTCGTCGCGCGCGTCTACAATCTCGAAGCGCCGGAACGCGCGGCTCAGGCGGCGCTGGAACGATTAGGCCTTTCGGCGCGCGCCGATCAACTCGCCGGCGAATTGTCCGGCGGCTGGAAGCAGCGCCTGGCTCTCGGCGCGTGCATCCTTCCGGGCCCGTCGCTGCTCCTTCTCGATGAGCCGACCGCCGGCGTTGATCCGAAGGCGCGCCGCGATTTCTGGGATGAGATTCATCATCTCTCGACTGAAGGCTTAACGGTGCTCGTTTCGACGCACTACATGGACGAGGCTGAGCGCTGTCATAAGATCGCTTACATCGCCAACGGGCGGCTCCTGGCTTCGGGAACGATTCCGGAAATCGTCGCCGGCGCGCATCTTTCGACATGGGTCGTGACGGGCGAGGGTCTCGATGCGCTGAGCGATGAATTGAAACATCAGCCTGGCGTCGATATTGTCGCGCGTTTTGGCGCGGCGCTGCATGTCGGCGGGCGCGATGAAGCGGCGATGGATCGCCTCGCGCGCCGCTATGGCGCAGAAGATCGTCAACGCTGGAAACGCGACGAGCCGACGCTGGAAGACGTGTTCATCGACTTGATGACCCGCGCAGGAGCGGACCGATGAGCGCGGCGCAACGCATGCCGAGCGCTGTCCGGCGTTCGGCGCGCGGCCCGCTCGCACAGTCCTGGCAGCGTTGCGTCGCCATGTTCGTCAAAGAGTTCATTCAGCTGCGCCGTGACCGGCCGACCTTCGCCATGATCGTCGGCATTCCGCTCATTCAGCTGATGCTTTTCGGCTATGCGATCAATACCGATCCCAAACATCTCCCGACCGCTGTCCTTACGAGCGACGACAGTCCGATCGCGCGAGCGCTGATCGGCGCGTTGCGGGCGACCGATTATTTCGACATCAAATATATCACGCGAGGCGAAGCGGACGCCGACAAATTGATCCTTTCGAACAAGGCGCAATTCGTCATTCAAATTCCGCCCGACTTTTCCCGCCAGCTCGTTCGCGGCGAAAAGCCGGCGTTGCTGCTGATCGCTGACGCGACGGATCCGACGGCGACCTCGGGCGCGGTCGCCGCCGCGCTCGGCGCTGCAAATCAGGCCCTCGACCGGGAGCTGATTGGACCCCTGGCCTCGCTTTCGCAAAATGCAGCGCCTTACGAGATTCGCGTACATCGGCGCTATAACCCCGCGGGGGAGACGCGCCGCAATATCGTGCCAGGATTGATCGGGACGATTCTGACGATGACGATGCTGATGTATACGGCGATGTCGGTGACGCGCGAAATCGAGCGAGGAACGATGGAGGCGTTGCTCGCCATGCCGATACTCCCGGTCGAGATCATGCTCGGGAAAATCGCGCCCTATGTGGTCGTCGGCGCCGTGCAGATGGCGACTATTCTCATCGTCGCCTCACTGCTGTTTCAGGTGCCCGTTGTTGGCTCGCTCTTCACCCTGTCCGCGCTGACCCTGCTGTTCATCATCGCCAATCTTTCCGTCGGCTATACGTTCTCGACGGTCGCGCTCAATCAGCTGCAGGCGATGCAATTGACCTTCTTCTTTTTTCTGCCGAGCATGCTTTTGTCGGGCTTCCTGTTTCCGTTCTACGGCATGCCGAAGTGGGCGCAATACGTCGGAGAGTTTCTGCCGCTCACCCATTATCTGCGCATCGTGCGCTCGGTGATGTTGAAAGGCTCGACCTTCGGCGACCTTGTCGTCGACGCCGGGGCGCTTGCGGCTTTCACGCTTGTCGCAATGAGCGTCGCGGTGATGCGATTCCGGCAGACGTTGGACTGACACTGGCGCGGAGATGAAAATGGCTGACACGGAAGATCCGCAAGGGCGATTCAATTTGATCATGAAAATCGCTGCGCTCGCCGCGGTGTTGCTGACCGGCTATTACGTCTGGTCATTTTTCGTCAGCAGCCGCTATCAGGCGCTTTGCGGCGGCTCTTACTGGGAGCTGGACAAGACGCAGATCGACTCCTGCGTCGATCGGAAAAAGGAACTTGAGAAGTAGGCAGGGCCGCAACGCGCCGCGTCAGCTCATCGACGTTATGGGCAGGTCGATCGCGCCGCCGGAATGGCGGGGTCAGAAAAGGAACGTCGCGCTTTGTATGAAGAAACCGGCGAACAGCAGCAGCCCGGCGTCGCGATTGGAGCGGAATAGGCGAAGGGCGGTCGCCGGCGCGACCTCCTCTCCCGTCTGCGCGGTCTGCCAGGCGAGATGCGCCGCATAGGCGGCGACGCCGAGATAGGACGGCCATCCGCCGCCCGCCAGAAAAACGGCGACGACGGCGCTCGCGACGGACAGGGCGTAGAGCGCCCCGACCGCGAGTCGCACGCGCGGCCCGAACAGACGCGCCGTGGAGCGCACGCCGACGATCGCATCGTCGCGCAGGTCTTGAAGCGCATAAATCGTGTCGAAGCCGATGGTCCAACAGATCGCCGCGGCGTAGAGAAAAAGCGCCGGGGCGCCGAGCGCGCCCGTCTGCGCCGTCCAGCCGAGCAGCGCCCCATAGGCAAAGGCCGATCCGAGAATCGCCTGCGGCCAGGAGGTGAAGCGCTTGGTGAACGGATAGACCAGCACGATCAGCGGAGAAATCAGTCCAAGAGCGATCGTGAGCCCGTTGAACGACAGAAGCACGGCGAGCCCGACGAGGCACTGCGCGACGATAAAGGCGAGCGCCGCGCGCGGCGTCACCCGTCCGCTGGCGAGCGGGCGCAGCCGCGTGCGCTCGACCTTGGCGTCGATCTCGCAGTCGACATAGTCGTTATATGTCGAGCCCGCGCCGCGCATGACGACGGCGCCGATGAAGAACAGAGTCAGATGCCAGAAGTTCGGAACGTCGTGCAGCGCGACGGACGCCAGCGCGCTCGACTCCCAGCAGGGTAGCAGCAGCAGCCACCAGCCGATGGGCCGGTCAAGGCGCGCGAGCTGGATAAAAGGCAGGAGCGCGGGGGGCGCGCGGCGCAGCAGCGCATGATCGGCGATCGCGTCGGGGAGCGCCGCCGCTCCCGACAGATCGCCGCTTCGTCTCAGGCTCACAGCGGGCCGGCAGGCAACTTCGGCGGCGCCATCATGCCGCCGCCTCCGGCGGCCGCCTGATCGCGCATTTGTTTCATTTTCGCTGCAGCCGCGCAGGCCTGCGAGGCGAAGCCCTGGGTCTTGCCGCGCGCGTCTTTGAAGCCGTCGACGACATTGTCAGGAATGTTGCACCACTCCTTGTTCTTGGCCAAATAATTCATCATCTCGGTCTCGATCGCGACCAGACGGCGCGCGGCAGGGCAGGCGGCTTCGGGATCCATTTTGCCTTTGCCCGCTTTGCCGATGTTGTTGAGCGCCTCGATGCTGGCCATGCGCTGAGCGGTGAGCTTCTGAAAGTCTTCCTGACAGCTTTGCTGCGCATGCGCGCCGCTTGCGGCGAGAAGCGTCGCAAGGAGCGCCAGGATCGAATTTCGCGCGACAACGCGAGGAAAAGCGACAGCGCCGATGATCATGTCTCTGGGTCCGTTCATCAGGCTCTTAGCATTACCAGCAGGCTTGCCGGCGACGCAAGTTTTGGCCAACCTGCGCGCAACAAAGCGGCGGCTTCATGGCAAGCGTGAATCGCGCTCGCGCCTCCGCTGGGAAACGATTGTGTCAGCTTACGATTTTACCGCTCAGCGCCTGTTCGTTCAGGACGAACTCGCGCCGGGCGCGGAACTCTTGCCTTCAGCTGAGGCGCTAAACTATCTGCTCAATGTTCTGCGCATGCGCGAGGGCGGCGCGATTCACGTGTTCAACGGACGTGACGGCGAGTTCCGCGCGACGCTCTTTGACGTCTCGCGTCGCTCTGCGAGATTGCGCGTTGCGAAACGCCTGCGCGTTCAATCGGAACGCGCCGATCTCGATTATTGTTTCTCGCCCTTAAAGCAGGCGCGGCTCGATTATATGGCGCAGAAGGCCACCGAAATGGGCGCCGGCCGGCTCATGCCGGTGATCACCCATCGTACCCAAATTCGCCGTCTCAACGCGGCGCGACTCGAATCCAATGTCATCGAAGCCGCCGAGCAATGCGGCGTTCTGGCCGTGCCCGAGGTTGCAGCCGCGATCGAATTGCCCGACTTTCTGGCGCGTCTGCCGGCAGAGCGGCTGCTCGTTTTTTGCGATGAACATGCCGCGATCGCCAATCCGCTGGACGCGCTCGAAGGGCGCACGGCCCGGAACGGCGTGAGCGTGCTCATCGGACCGGAAGGCGGCTTCGACGACGCCGAACGCGAGGCCATTCGCCGCATGCCCAACGTCGTTCGCCTTTCGCTTGGACCGCGTGTGCTGCGCGCCGACACGGCGGCCGTCGCCGCGTTGGCGATCGTGCAGGCCGCAATCGGCGACTGGCGTTCGCCGGCGCCGCCTGAAGTCTCAACAGAAATAAATAGAAAATAAAGCGTAGTTCTAACGCGATGCGGACAAACCTCTCTCCCCGGTCCATAAAGACACGATCCTGCCACGATGTTTGGCTCTAGTTGGTGCCGGCGGAAGGAGCCTCGCTCCAATGCGAGCGGCTCGGGGCCGCCGCCGGCGTAACGACTGCGTATCGAGAGACATTTTGGGGATTGCAAAGCTCCTGGAATCTCGCGCGAAAGCGCGAATTTTCGGACGAAGGCCAAAGGCTCTTATGACGACCCTAGACATCACCAACCGCAGCGACCGCTTGTTTCCAGGACGCTTTTTTGGCGTTATCGCGCTCACCGCGCTCGCCGTCACGCCGGTTCGCGCCGACAATGTCAGCCAGTGCGCGCGCTACGGCGCCGATTATGTAGCTGTCGCAGGCTCGACGAACTGCGTTCGACTGGGCGGTCACGTTCGTGTCGCCATGCCCAGAACCCCCGTCGCTGCGCCCCTGAGCTACGCTCCAATGCCGCATGACGGCATGCAGCATGCTGCGGCGCGCGCCTCGTTGCTCCCCATCGCGCCATTCGGATTGCACGAGCTCTTCCCGCGCTAAGCGCGTTGCAAAGCGGCTATATTGGCAGCACGCATTCGGCGAATGCGGCGTCGATGGACTGCCCCCAGCCGCCGTAATAGGCGTCCAACCGCCGCTGCGCCAAACTGCGTCCATCTTCGAGAATTGCTTCGAGCGGCGCGAGAAAAACGCTCTCGTCGCGCCCTTCGGCGTCGAGCCGGGCCCGCCGACGCAAGCCGCGCTTGGCCAGAGCCAGAACGTCGCGCCCCACATCGCGCAGGCTGCGACCCTCGATAATGGCGTCGAGCGCCAGCGTGGGAACATCATCGCGCAGCGCCTGACGGGCGCTGGCGCTCCAATTTTTGGTGAGTTCCCGCGCCTCGTCCAGCGCGCCGGGATCATAGAGCAGACCGGCGCAGAGCGCGGGGAGGGCGATGAAATGCGCGCGAGGCCCAGCGTCGGCGCCGCGCATTTCAAGATAGGTTTTTAGTCTTACCTCCGGAAAAATGGTCGAGAGGTGATTAGCCCAGTCGGACATTGTCGCGTGTTCGCCGGGCAATTGTCGAAGGCGCCCCTCCATCAAGTCGCGAAAGCTCGCGCCTGCGACGTCGTGGTAAATATCGCCTCGCTTCACGAAATACATCGGCACGTCAAGCGCATAGTCGACATATCTCTCGAAGCCGAATCCTTCTTCGAAGGCGAAAGGCAGCATGCCGGTGCGATTGGGGTCGGTATCGAGCCAAATGTAGGACCTTTGCGACAGCCGGCCGGTCGGCTGGCCGTCGAGAAACGGCGAGTTGGCGAACATCGCCGTGATCAGCGGCTGCAGGGCGAGGCCCACGCGCATCTTTTGAACCATGTCGGCTTCATCGACGAAGTCGACGTTGACCTGCACGGTGGCGGTGCGAAACATCATGTCGAGTCCGCGGGCGCCGACCTTCGGCATATACGCCTGCATGATGGCGTAGCGCTGCTTGGGCATCGCCGGCGTCTGCGCCCGCGACCATTTGGGGCTGGCGCCCAAATCGAGGAAGCGCACCCCGAGGGCGCGCGCCACCGGCGCGAGCGCCGCAAAATGCGCGTCGAGTTCCTCTCGGGTGGCGTGAACGTCAGGAAGCGGCGCCCCGGAGAGTTCGAACTGTCCGCCGGGTTCGAGCGAAATCGCGCCGCCGCCGTCGGGTTCATAGAGGCCGATCAGCGCCTCGCGATCGAAAATCGGCGCCCAGCCGAGCGCGTCGCCCAGGCCCTCAAGCAGCGCGCGCACGCCGCCGCGGCCTGCCGCGCCTTCGTAAGGGACTGGCGCATGGTCGGCGGCGTAAAATGGGATTTTCTCGTGTTCCGTGCCGATGCGCAGCGGCGCGCCGCCGGTCTTGCAGCCGGCTTCCAGCCATTCGACCAGCATATTGCGCGACGTGATCGGCGTCGTGTCGGATACGTCGCGAGCCATCTAGGGGTAGTCGTCCATATTAGAGGAGGGGCGCGATCACGGCGCGGACGCGCCTCGCGCTGTCGAGGAATCGCGCCGATGGATTGCAGGAAAGCGGGCGCCGCGCAAGCCTGCGCCGCGGCGCCCCGGATGGCGCGGCCTGTCGCCGATGATGGGGCGGGCGCCCTCAGCGCTTGCCGAGCATCTGTCCGATGATGCTCTCGAAATCCGAGCGGGGGCCTGCGCTTTCGTTCTGGCTGCTGCGCCCAATCTGCAGCGTCTTCTTGATGTCCTCGATCGCCTGTTGGATCGAAGCTTGATCCATGTCGTCCGGCAGGCCCTGCGAGCGGCCGCCGCTCGGATCGAGGTCAAGCGGGCCGCGGCGTCCGAAGCCGCCGCCGGCAGGATTGTCCACCGGTCCGCCATAGGGGCCAGGCGCCGGGCGGCGACCGCCGCCGAGTAGCGACCCGAGGATGGATCCAAGGATTCCGCCCAGCGGACCGCCGCCCATTCCCCCGCCGCGCGGCATCGGCGTCGGCGCGGGTTCGGGCTGCGGCGCGCGGGTGCCGCCGAGCATTTGCTCCAGGATGGAGCCGAGCGCGCCGGAATTGACGAGCTGACCCAAAACGCCCCCAAGACCGCTGTTGCTCATGTTCTTGAACAGTCCGCCGATGAGAACCGAGGCGAGCACCGGCAGGAGCTGCGATAGAATATCGGGCCGCAACCCCGATTCCCGGGCCGCCACCTGCACGACCTGCCCGGCGGCGGCCGGAGAGCCGAAGAGATCGTCAAGCAGCTGCCGCGACTGCGCGACAGCGTCGATGTCATGCGCCGCGCCGGGGTCGTCGAACGCCGCGGCGCGCGCCGGAGAGGCGATGTCGCTGAGCAGTCTTTGGAACAGCTCCGGTTCTTCGGCGGCGTTGCTCAAGCCGACTTCCAGCGCGGGGGCGAGCGCCCTGATCGCGTCGTCCATCTGCTCGGTTGTAAGCCCAAAGCGTTGAGCCAGATTGGCGACAAGCTGGCCGCCTTGCGCCGACTGCAGGATTTCGTCGAGATACGACATGCGCGCAGCTCCGTTCACTCGGGTCCGGAATGTAGGGCCCGCCGTCATGCTGTCACAGTCCGGCGGCGACGCCAATCGGCGCGAGCTTCGAAACCATTCGAGGCGACGAGCGTTCTTGCAAGGCATTGGTCTTGCTCGCGGATGGGTCTAATGCGGGCGACCCGCGCCGACCCGGTCGGCTTGACACCGTCGCGCATGCGCGACATTGCTTGCCGGCGTTCAGTCCGGGATCGGGATGGCCGCGTTTGGCGCTTGAGCGACTGGCCGCTCGCGCCGCCTCTGCCAAAGGCGCGAAGATGAACGTTCACCCTCGGCCCGCGAAGCCGCCGCTCAAGATACTTCTTTGTTCTCCCCGCGGGTTTTGCGCTGGCGTCGTGCGCGCGATCGACGCCGTCGAACGGGCGTTGGCCAAGTTTGGACCGCCCGTCTACGTGCGGCATGAAATCGTTCACAATCGTTACGTCGTCGAGTCGCTCAAGGCCAAGGGCGCGATATTTGTCGAAGAGCTCGACGAAATTCCAAAGAGCAACTCGCCCGTGATCTTTTCCGCCCATGGCGTCGCCAAGTCGGTCTCGGCGGCGGCGGCGGAGCGCGGACTTCTCGCCATCGACGCGACCTGTCCGCTCGTCACGAAAGTGCACCGGGAGGCGGAAATTCATTGGCGACGCGGTCGCCGCGTGTTGCTCGTCGGACATTCCGGCCATCCCGAGGTCGTGGGCACCATGGGGCAATTACCGGAAGGCGCGGTGGTGCTTGTCGAATCCGTCGACGATATCGCGCGACTGAAGTTCGACGACGAATCCAATCTGGCTTATGCGACGCAAACGACGCTGTCGCTCGACGACTCGCAAGAAATTGTCAACGCGCTGATGCAGCGCTTTCCGCAGATCGTCGGCCCGCACAAGGAAGACATCTGCTATGCGACGACCAACCGCCAGGCGGCGGTCAAGGAGGTCGCGCCCTATGTCGACGCGGTGATCGTCGTCGGTTCGCCGAATTCGTCGAACTCGCAACGGCTTCGCGAAGTGGCGGAGCGCGCAGGCGCCCCGGCGCAGCTTGTGCAAGGCCGCGGCGAGATCGACTGGGAGATTTTCGGCAGCATTTCCGCGCTCGGCATTACCGCCGGCGCCTCCGCGCCCGAGGTTCTGGTCGAGGAGATCATGGACGCGTTCGCCGAGCGCTACGACATTATCGTCGAAACCATCTCCAGCGCCGACGAGAACGTGTCCTTCCCTCTGCCAAAGGAGCTGCGGGCGATCGCCTGAGGGCGGCCTGCAGAAACGGTCGGCGCTCATGGCCGTCTACACGCTGGTCGATGACGAAGAGCTTATCGCTTTTCTCGCCGCCTATGACCTCGGCGACCTGTTGTCCTGCAAAGGCATCGCCGAGGGCGTCGAGAACTCCAACTACTATCTGCACACCGGCGCCGGCAGCTTCATCCTCACGCTTTATGAGAAGCGCGTCGCGGAAGAGGATCTGCCGTTCTTCCTGGATTTAATGGAGCATCTCGCGGCGCGGGGCGTCACTTGTCCGCTCCCGGTGCGAGACCGCGCCGGCGTCGCGCTGGGACGCCTCGCCGGTCGACCCGCCGCCATCATCACCTTTCTTGACGGCTATTCCGTCCATCATCCGGAAGTCGCGCATTGCGCCGCGCTCGGCGCGACTCTGGCGCAGCTGCACATCGCGGGCGCCGATTTTCCGCAACGACGCCGAAATGCGCTTTCAGTGGAGGGGTGGCGACCGCTATTTGCGACCTGCGCGTCGCGCGCCGAGGAGGTTGCATCGGGATTGCGCGCGCTTGTCGACGCCGAGCTTGATCATCTCGAACGCGAGTGGCCGCGCGATCTGCCGAGCGGCGTGATCCACGCCGATCTTTTCCCTGATAACGTGTTCTTTCTCGGCGAACGCATCTCGGGACTGATCGACTTCTATTTCGCCTGCACCGACGCCTACGCCTATGATTTGGCGGTCTGCCTGAACGCGTGGTGCTTCGACGCCGAGCACCGTTATCAGCCCGAGAAAGGCGCTGCGCTGCTCGACGCCTATCGCCGGATTCGACCGCTCTCCTCTATCGAAATCGCGGTTTTTCCAATGCTCGCGCGCGGCGCGGCGCTACGCTTTCTGCTGACCCGCTATGTCGACTGGCTCAATGTGCCGCCAGGCGCGTTGGTGCGGCCCAAAGACCCGCGCGAATATCTCGCCAAGCTCCGGTTTCACCAGTCCGCCGCCGATGCGCGCGTCTATGGCCTCTCCTCATGACGCGCGGCGTCGTGATCTGGACGGACGGCGCCTGCTCGGGCAATCCGGGGCCGGGCGGGTGGGGCGCGATTCTGCGATTCGGCGAACGCGAAAAGGAGATCAACGGCGGCGAGCCGCTCACCACCAATAATCGCATGGAGCTGATGGCGGCGATCAGGGCGCTTGAAACGCTGACGCGGCCATGCGCCGTCGACCTTCATACTGATTCGCAATATTTGCGCGGCGGAGTCACGTCATGGATCGCCGGCTGGAAGGCGCGCGGCTGGCGCACCGCCGATCGGAAGCCGGTGAAAAATGTCGATCTCTGGCAAAGGCTGGAAGCCGCGGCGGAGCGCCATGAGGTTGACTGGCATTGGGTCAAAGGCCATTCGGGCCATGACATGAACGAGCGCGCCGACGAATTGGCGCGCGCCGGCATGGCGCCCTTCATTCCCGGCAGACCGCCCGGGCGTGAGCGCGCGACTTAGAACTAGCCTTGTCGACGCGCCGGCGCGTCCTATCTCTCAATCATCCAGGACTCTTCTTCGCCTCGGGGAGCGCGGCGCAGCCGTGTTCCCCATTTTGCTTTGGATATCATTGAGCTTTCGCCATCATATTGACATGACGCCGCGCAATGGAGCCATGTGCGGTTAAAGTATGCGCGTCTTTGCTGATTCTCTCTGCGATGGGGAGCCAAGACGTCGATGCACTTTCCCAAGAAATGGTGGATTGGGCTGCCGGTCCTCACCGGACTCGCCTATTTTGCGCAGCAGGCGCTAACAGCTCCGCTGGAGGATGATCTGCGCGCCGCGGTGCTTTCTCGCGTCGCGAAATCGCCCGACGCGATCGACAGGCCGGACGTCCGCGTCGCCGGCCGCGACGTCATCCTAGCCGGCATTTCCCTGTCGCCCGATGTGAAAGCGCGCCTGGTGACGGCGTTGGCCGTCGAGACGCCCGCCCGGCGCATCGTCGATGCAACGGAATCTCTCTCTCGCGCGACGCCCTTCGTGCTGCGGCTCGAACGTCACGGCGGCAAGGCCACAATTTCGGGCAACGTCCCGCCGACAGGCGCGCGCGAAAGGCTGCGCGCGGAGATCTCCGCCTTAGGGCTGGAGGTGAGCGACGCCGCCGCTTATGCCGACGGCGCGCCGCAATCCTTCGCAGATCTTGCCTCCTTTGCCGTCCGCCGTCTCGCCGAACTCGATCCCGCGACGACGACGATCACCGACGCGACCCTCGCGATCGCAGGAGAAGCCCGCAGCGCGGCCGACTATGACAAGGCGCTTGCGGCGCTCAAGGCGCCGCCGGTCGGCGCGGCTGCAGTAAGGGCCGCGGTGTCGCCGCCGCGCGTGTCGCCCTACGTGTTTTCCGCTGCGTTGCGCGACGGCGTCGTCAGCCTGTCGGGCCACCTTCCGAGCGACGATCTGCGCAAACAAGTCGTCGCCATGGCGGCTTCGGCCGGCGCCGGCGCTGCGGTCAGCGACGCCACGCAACTTGGCGCCGGCGCGCCGGAAGGAGACTTCGCCAGCGCGCTCGCATTCGCCGTCAGCGAACTCGGCAGGCTGTCGCAGGGCAAGGTCGTCTTGTCCGACGGCAAGATTGTCATCGAAGGGCAGGGACGCGAAAACATATTGAGCGCGACGATCGAGGCCGACGCCAAAGCGCGGCTGCCGTCAAGATTCGAGATCGCGCGGCTTGATGTCATGGCGGGTCCGGTTGCGCCCTATGTGTTTGAGGCGCGGCGCTCCGGCGGAGACGTCACGCTCTCCGGCTATGCGCCGGATGAAACCGTCCGCAATCGTCTCGTCGATGCCGCGCGCAGGAGTTTCTTCGACGCCACGGTCGTCGATCGGCTCGTCCTCGCGAAGGGCGCGCCGCAGAATTTTGCGGAGGCGACGGATCATGCGCTCGCTGCGCTGGCGCGACTCGACGAGGGCAAGCTTTCAATTAGCGACTCGAGGGTCTCGCTCGCCGGCGTTGCGCGTCATCAGAGCGCGCGCGCCGATATCGCGGCGGCGTTCGACGAGGGGCTGCCGCAGAGCTTCCACGGCGAGGCGCAGCTCTCGACGCGCATCGTCGGCGCGCCGCTCGACGCCGGCGAATGCCGCGCGGCGCTGGCGCGGCTGATCGCCAAATCGCCGATCGTTTTCGCCTCGGACGATTCGACGATTGCGCCCGAATCCGCGCCTCTCGTCGATGCGCTCGCGGCGACCGCGCTGCGCTGCCAGGGCGCCGTTTTAGAAGTCGCCGCGCATACCGACAATGTCGGCATTGCGGAAGTGAATATGGGGCGCAGCAAGCGTCGCGCGCAGGCGATCGTCGATCGTCTTTCGAAGGCCGGCGTCGACCCGTTCAGAGTAACGGCGGTCGGCTATGGCGGCGATCATCCGATCGCTCCCAACGACAGCGACGAAAATCGTATGCGCAATCGTCGCGTCGAAATCCTCGTCAAGGAGCGTCAGAAGAGGAGAAAGCGGATGTCTTACTTGCTGACGCTCGGCTGGCCTTGGTTCGCCGCCGCCTGCGCGCTTGGCGCGCTTGTCGGCTATGCCACGACCTCGCAGGCGAAGGATGGGCCCGCGGCGCCCGGTTGGAACATTGTCGCGATCGCTGTGGCGCTCGCAGGCGGCGCAGCTGCGTCCTGGCTTGGGCTCTTTGAAGGCCGCGCCGCGCTGACGATGGACATTTTCCTCGTCGCGGCCGTCGCCTATCTTATCGGTCTGCCGATCGGCGGCGCGCTCAAGACGGCTCAGCCGGCTGCGCCAGCCTACGCGTCGAGGCGGCCGACGCTCATGCTTCGCGGCGCGACGACCGAAATCCTGGAAGCTGTCGTTGCGCCGTCGGCCGAACCGCGAGCGGAGATCGTTGCGGCCGCTGAATCCATAGCGCCGACGAGCGCCGAGCCGGCGTTGGAGGCGGCGGCTTCGGGCGCCAAGGCGTTGAACGAAAAAGCCGCGCAAATGCGCGCGCCAAACGGCGGGTTGGCCGCTGCCGGGGCGCGTCCCGCGACGCTTCTCGCGCCGAGAGGCGGCGCGCCGGACGATCTCGCCAGGATCAAGGGGCTCGGACCCAAAAGCCTCGAGAAGCTGCACGCACTCGGGGTTTTCCATTATGATCAGATCGCCGGCTGGAGCGACGACAACGTCCAATGGATCGAAGCGTCGATCGGCGCGTCGGGCCGGGTGAAGCGCAGCAGCTGGGTCGAGCAGGCCAAGGCGCTCAGCGGCGCCGCTGATCGGAGCGCTGACGCGGCGTAGGATCAACGAGGGGCGAGTTCGTGCGTATGCGTCATGCTTTGAGCTTCGCCCTCTTTTGCCTCGCGTTCTTGTCGGTTCGAACCCTTCGCGCGCAAGACATGCTGCAAGGCGTCGATCTTGCGCAGCCGGCCTATTCCAAAGCTGATGTAACGCGCGCCGACGTCGAAGCGGCGCTGAAGCAACGCAAGATCGGGAAAGTCGATCTCTCGGAAAAGAGCCTCAACGGTCTCGATCTTTCCGGACTCGATCTGCACGGCGTCGATTTTCGCGCGGCGCGCATGAACAAGACGCGCCTTGCCGGGGCGCGGCTCGACGATGCGATCCTCGATCAGGCCTGGCTCATTGAGGCCGATCTTTCCGGCGCATCGCTGAAAGGCGTGCATGCTTTTGCTTCGCAAATGCAGCGCATGCGGGCCGACGGCGCCGATTTCGCCCATGCGCGGCTCGCCGGAGATCTCACCGGCGCATCGGCCCGCGGCGCCAATTTCAGCGACGCCGATCTTTCAGCCGACATGAAGAACCAGTCGATGGGCCTGATGCGCGCGGTGTTGCGTTCAGCGGCGCTGGAAGGCGCGCGCTTTCAGGGCGCCAATCTCGCCAGCGCCGACCTCCGCTTTGCGAAGGCCGCGCGCGCCGATTTCTCCAACGCAAATTTGATGGACGCAGACGCCGCCGGCGCGGATTTCACCGACGCCAACTGGACCGGCGCGAAGACGGAAGGCCTCGATCTTGATTCCGCGCAGATCGACGCTTCCGCAAGGGAGGCGCTCTCCGGCGCGCAGAATCTCGATCGCGCGCGCATGAAATGACGCACGAAATTATGCGCATCGGCGTCGATCTCGGCGGCGCCAAGATCGAGGCGATCGCGCTCGGCGCCGAAGGCGAAACGCTGGAGCGCCGCCGCGTCGCGACGCCCGCGAATGATTATGCGGCGATCGTGGCTGCGATCGCCAAGCTCGTCGGCGACATCGAATCCGAAATCGGGCGGCGCGGCCAAGTCGGCGTCGGCGCGCCAGGCGCCATTTCGACGCACACCGGCCTCGTAAAAAACTCCAATACCGCCGTCCTCAACGGCAAGCCGCTCGACGCCGATCTTGCGCAGGCGCTCGGTCGGCCGGTGCGCGTCGCCAATGACGCCAATTGTTTCGCGCTGTCGGAAGCGGTCGACGGCGCCGGCCGCGGCGCGGGCGTCGTGTTCGGCGTCATCCTCGGCTCGGGCGTCGGCGGCGGCGTCATCGTCGACGGCAGGATCGTCGAGGGGCGTAATCGCATCGCCGGCGAATGGGGCCATACGCCGCTGCCATGGATGACTGAGGACGAATATCCGGGAGACACCTGCTTTTGCGGCCACAAGGGCTGCATCGAGACGTTCCTCTGCGGCGCCGGCATCGCGCGCGATTATGAGCGGCGCTCGGGCGTGCGGCGCGTTTCGACCGAAATCGCCGCGCTGGCGGAAGCGTCGGACCCGGCGGCGCGAGAAAGCTTTGCGCGCTATCAGGACCGGCTGGCGCGGGCGCTCGCTATGGTCGTCGATCTCATCGATCCCGACGTGATCGTGCTCGGCGGCGGACTTTCGAATATCGCGCGGCTCTACGACGGGCTTGCGGCGCGGGTGGGGGAACAGGCCTTCACCGACGCTTTCGACACGAAAATCCTGCCGAACGCGCATGGCGATTCAAGCGGCGTGCGCGGCGCGGCCTGGCTGTGGCGCGCCGGGGAGATCGGCTGAGAGGATGGTGCAACGGGCCCATCCGCCAGCGCGCCGTTTCCCTCAGGGCTCGCGCCGGTGTATGCGAAAGCGTCGCGACGGCATGAGCGCGGCTCGCGAAAAAGTGGGAACCGGTTTTTCGTGTAACGCGCGCTCCAAATTACAAGAATTGATCACGTTATCTGCGTTCAGGCGAGTCCGCCTGGACGCAGCGTGATCTCGGGACGGACGCGAGGGGAGTAGCGATGGGCGCCGCCGGAGACCAACCGAGCAACGGGAAGAAGCCCTTCGCCAAACTCGCTTTTCTCGCGTCGGGCGCGCCGGAGGCGGAAGACGCGCGTCAGCGCCTCGTCGAGAAATACGGCGACTGCCCCCCTGAAGAGGCCGATTGCATCGTCGCGCTCGGCGGCGACGGCCTCATGCTGCGCACGCTTCATCGCTTCATGGACGCCCGCAAGCCGATCT
The DNA here is from genome assembly GCA_046349135.1 of Methylocystis sp. Classification (GTDB taxonomy): domain Bacteria; phylum Pseudomonadota; class Alphaproteobacteria; order Rhizobiales; family Beijerinckiaceae; genus Methylocystis. Next base: position 115,167 of record JAXMCY010000001.1, read on the forward strand.
ATGGCATGAACCGCGGCTCGGTCGGCTTTCTGATGAATCAGTATCGCGAGAGCGGGCTGCGCAAGCGGATCGCCGACGCCAAGTCCTCGATCGTCCACCCGCTGCTGATGCATGCCGTCAATGTGCGCGGCGACGAGTTTTCGGCGCACGCCATCAACGAAGTGTCGCTGCTGCGCCAGACCTCGCAGATCGCCAAGCTGCGCATTCTGGTCAATGGACAGGAGCGCATGCCGGAACTCGTGACCGACGGCGTGCTGGTGTCGACGCCCGCCGGCTCGACCGCCTATAATCTTTCCGCCAACGGCCCGATCCTGCCGCTCGACGCGCCTCTGATGGCCTTAACGCCGATCTCGGCCTTCCGCCCGCGCCGCTGGCATGGCGCGTTGCTGCCGGACGCCGCCAAGGTAAGAATCGAGGTCCTCGAGGCTGACAAAAGGCCCGTCTCGGTCGTCGCCGACCATGACGAATTCCGTGACCTCGCCTATGTGGACGTCGAGATGGACCACGCAACCGCGCTGATCCTGCTGCACGACCCCGGCCATTCGCTGGAAGAGCGGATCCTGCGCGAACAATTCGGATATTGAATGGCTGAGTCAGCGATCAAACCCTTCCGCCGGCACATCTTCGTCTGTGTCAACAAGCGCGACGGCAAAGCGGCGTGCGAAGACCACGGGGCCAAGAAGGCGCTGGAAAAGGCGAAGGAGGCGATGAAAGCGCTGCCCTTCGCCAAGCGCGACGGCGTGCGCCTGTCGCAGTCGGGCTGCCTCGGCCAGTGTGAGCACGGCCCGGTCGCCGTCGTCTATCCGTCGGGGAAATGGATCAGCTATGCATCTTCCGACGAGCTGGTCAGCTTCGTTCTGGAGGCGTGCGAGGCGACGGAGTGATCAGCGGCCGGGCGTGGTAACGTGGAGCGAGGTTCTTTCGTACGCCCCCAACCAAAATGCGCGCCTATTTGATCCTTAATTCTGACGCCGGCGATAACGATCTCGCCGCGGCGCTCGATTGCGGCGCCGATGCGCTGCTGTTGCGGCTTGGCCCTTGCGTGGAAAATGACGCGCGGCGCAACGCCCGCGCGCGGGCCTGCGCGCTGATCGAGACGGCGCGGCGGAAGGCAGGCGCGCCGACGCTCTTCGTCGAACTCGCGCCGCTCGATAGCGATCTCATCGAGTCCGATCTCGACGCGCTGTTCGGACCCGGACCGGACGGCGTGTTTCTGCCCTGTAGCGACGGCGCCGCCGGCCTGCAGCGCGTGTCGGTCAAGCTCGCCGTGCGCGAGGCGCTGGCCGGCCTCGCCGACGGCGCGACAAGGATCGGCGCTATGATTGGCGCCGACCCGGCCGGCGTCCTGGCGTCGCCAAGCTTTGTCGGCGCTTTGCCGCGCCTCGCCGCGCTGGCCTTCGACGAAGCGGGTCTTTGCGCCGCCCTCGGCCTTGCGGCCGGCGGCGGGGCCTCTGTCGAGACGGCGCGCGCGATGGTCGTTCTTGCCGCAGGTTCGGCGGGCGTTCCGGCGCTTGCGCCGCCTGTCCGCACCGGGGAAGAGCTCGCCTATGGCGCCGCGCGCCGCGACGGTTTTGCCGGCGCGATGGCGCTTGATCCGCGGCAGGTCGCAGCCATTCACGCAATCTTCCCCGCGGGCGAGAATCGACAAAACTCAAATTCGCCGGCATAGACAGTTCGATGAACAAGGTCCGATCGGGCGCGCTTGGCCGGGTTGCCGCCACGGCGCTCTTGAGCGCAGTGGTTCTTTCGGCGCCGGCGCAAGCGCAGCAGCAGGCGCCTCATCATCCCCGTCCGTCGCATGGCGGCGCAGAAACGGCCGGACCGCCGGCTGCGAGGCAGTCGAACTTGCGGCTGAGCGCGACTCTCGCGGCCAATGATTCACAACCCTTGCGCTCGGGCCTCGTCTGGCGGGTGTTCGAGGAAGGCGCTCAGGCGGACGGGACGCATAAGCTTGTGGCGCAATCCGACGAGGCGACCCCGACTCTGCCTCTGCCAGACGGCGTCTATATCGTTCACGCCGCCTATGGTCTTGCCGGCGTCACCCGTCGAGTCGCGATAGAAGGAAGCAATGTTTCCGAGCGGATCGCGCTGAACGCCGGCGGGCTGAGGCTCATCGACAAGCTCGGCGACGCGCAAATCCCCGCGCAGCGACTTTCGATTTCGATCTATGTTCCCGAACGCGGCAATGCCGAAGCCAAGCTCATTCTCGCCAACGCCAAGTCTGACGAGATGATCGGACTTCCGGAAGGCGCCTATCACGTCGTGTCGACATTGCTCGATACGGGTCAGGGGGCTTCGGGCGGCGCCAACGAAACCAATTCCGTCGTTACGGCGGACCTAAAAGTGCCGGCGGGCAAGCTCATAGAGGCGACGCTGCGCCATCGCGCGGCGACCATAACCCTCAAGCTCGTCAAACAGCCGGGCGGCGAGGCGCTCGCGAACACGAGCTTCTCCGTGCTCACCCCAGGCGGCGACGTCATCCGCGAGCTGATCGGCGCTTTCCCGTCGCTCGTTTTGGCTGAGGGCGAATATGTCGCCATCGCGCGCCACGAGGGCAAAACCTTTCAGGGCACGTTCCGCGTACAGTCGACCAAGGATTCCGACGTCGAAATTCTGATGCGCGATCAGCCGCGCAGCCACGCGAACGAAGACGTTCCACAATGAAAAGCCGCCCGGCGAACCGGGCGGCTGACTGCGATTGCTTCCTACTGAGTTTAGAGGATCGTGAAAGGCACGATCACGTCCATGTTGAACATGCCCTGCGACGAACTCAGGCCGTTGCGGTTGAAGAAGGGCGCCGTGCCGTTGACCGAGGTATCCCAACGCAGTTCCGGGCGCAGGATCAGGCCGGTGATCACGGGGAGCTTGGGCAATTCGGGCGTGATCGTCATGCCGAGCGTGAAGGCGAGATAGCTCGTGCCCGAGTAAATCGGCCGGTTGGCATAGAGACCCGTTCCCAGATTCTGGCTGATACAGGACGGACACCAGAAGCCGTGGAAAAGATTGACCGAGTCGAAATATCCCGGGAAGGCGGACACGAAGAAGTTATTGTTGTCCCGGAAGAATTCCGCGCGCGCATTGACCTTGAAGATATCGTTGATCTTGTACGACGCATATTGCGCGATGCCGAAGGCGCGGGCGCCCATCGGATAGGCCGGCGCGGTTCCCCAGAAGCCGGTGCCGGTGATCGCATTGGCGGCGTTCCAAGCTTTCTGGGGCAGACCGAAGGAGCTCGGGTTCCAGCCGCTTTCCAACATGAAGCTCATGTCGGTGATCAGCGTCAGGTTCTCGGTCGCCTTCCAGGTCGTCGTGATGTTGTTGAAGGAACGGATCGCCGTGCTGACGTTACAGGCGCAAGCGCCCGGCACGCCGAAACCGCCCTGATTGAACGGCCAGCCGGCCGTGGTTGGCGGCGGCCAGCCGCCCGGCGTAAAGGGAGTGCCGGTGAAGCCGATCGGCCAGCCGACGCCGAGCGGATCGGTCTGCCTCGGGTTTTCCGGGCCCGTATGGGTGATCGCCAAAATGGTGAGATTGCCGTCGAGCAGGTTGAAGCCGAGGCCGCCGTGGAAGGCTGCGGCGGCGTTGTTGTCGCCCGGCCAGCCGATGCTCATGTTCACGCCGCTGGTCACGCCCGTATAGACGTCGAGCCAGGGTTTGACGTGGGTGGTGACCATCGCGCCGGTATGAATGAAGGGCCCGAAGTTGAAGATGTAGGAGTGGCTATAGAAGAGATTGTCCTTGGCGGGGATCACTTCCGCGCCATTGTAAGTCACGAACATGCCGAGCTTCAGATCGACGCCGCCCTCGCTGATCGGGCTGGTCCACGGCAGATGCGCCAGAACATTGGCCTCGATCGGTCCGATCTGCGTTCTTGACCGAATCGCGTAATCAAGAATGCCCATATAGTGGTTGTAGCGCATGTCCTCGCCGACCATGCCCTGGAGCTTGAAGCCGAAGTCATAGCCTTCAGCCTTCGGGTCGAGCGGACGCTGTACGGTCATCAGGGCCCCGTTGAACGTCGGCCAGTTGGCGCGGTCCGTATAGAGATGGCCCCAGTTCAGCTTGTTGAACGGCTGATTGAAATTGAGCGCCATGCCGCCTTCGATGTAGCCGTCGATCGTGATGGCGTCGATCCAGGCCGGGGTCGGCGCGACCGCCGGGCCCTTTACGATTTTCGCCGACTTGACGGCTTTGGTCTTTTTCGAGGGCTTGGCCGCCGGAGCCGCCGCGGGCTGATTTTCCTCGACCAGAGTCGGGTCGACCTCCATCAGCTTTGACTGAGCGTGGGCGGCGCTCGTGATGCTGGTTGCCAAGGTGAGAGCAGCCACGCTCGAGAGATAGTACCACTTCATTGCTGAGAACTCCGGCTGGAGGCGAAATCTGATTGATATCACTCGCGACCCGAGTTTCATTCAAGCCCAAGGTCCGCGCATCTGCCTATGTATTGGGCAAAAATGGCCTTGACGAAAATTTGTTCTCATTAGTGTGGCTCCAATGTCACAATTTTTGACAAGGCCAGAGCCGTTTTCCTTGATTTCGCTAGGCGCTATTGTCTGAAACGCAACAACGCCTGTTCGATTTTCCGCCGAATCGGCTCCATCGATGGCCTATCGAGGCTTGTCTCTTATCAAGCCTCGCCCTTTTTTAGAGAAGCGTGGCCATTGGCTGGCGCTGCCGCAAAACAGCAGACCAAAACAAGATCAGGGAGAGCGAGATGGCGGATGCGGGGCGCGAGCAAACTGAGGGTCCTGACTTCTCGCAAGGCGTCGCGCCCGAAGCTGTGTCGGAAAGCCGCGCGCTACTCGGTCATGTCGCGGGCGAGGGCGCGGTAATGGCGCGCGAGGGCGACGATTTTTTCGTAATCGGCGCGCATTGCACCCATTATCACGGTCCACTGGCTGACGGACTCGTGGTTGGTGGTTCGATCCGCTGTCCCTGGCACCACGCCTGTTTCAGCCTGCGCAGCGGCCGCGCCTTGCGCGCGCCGGCGTTTGATCCGCTCCCGCGATGGCGGGTCGAGCGCGCTGACGGGAAGATTTTCGCCCGCGAAAGACTTCCCGATCCCGCGCCGGCCGCGCACAAGCGGGCCGCGCAACCACGCAGCGTCGTCATCGTCGGCGGAGGGGCGGCGGGCTTCGCCGCCGCGCAGATGCTGCGCGCCGAGGGCTATGACGGAATCCTGGAGATGATCAGCGCGGATACGGCCGAACCCTACGACCGGCCCAATCTCTCCAAGGACTATCTGGCCGGAACCGCGCAGCCGGAATGGCTGCCGCTGCGCGATCCAGCCTGGTATCGTGAGAACGGCGTCCAACTGCGTCTGGGGTGTCGCGTCGAGTCGCTCGATCCGGCAGGGAAGCGTCTGACGCTGGCGGACGGGGCGACGCACTCGTACGACGCGTTGCTGATCTCGACAGGCGCCTTCCCAACCAAACTGCCGACGCCCGGCGCCGATCGAAGCCATGTTCATTATCTGCGCTCGCTCGCTGACTGCGACCGTCTGATCGCCGCTTGCGCCGGGGCGCGCCGCGTCGCCGTCATCGGCGCAAGCTTCATCGGCCTCGAAGTGGCGGCGTCGCTGCGCGCCCGCGATCTCGACGTGCATGTCATCGCGCCAGAGGCGATTCCGATGGCGCGCATTCTCGGACCGGAAATCGGCGCATATGTGCGCAAGCTGCATGAGAGCCATGGCGTGGTGTTCCATCTCGAGGATACCGCGACCGAAATCGGCGAACGCACGCTAACCTTGAAAAGCGGCGCGACTCTTGACGCCGACCTCGTGGTCATTGGCGTGGGCGTGAAGCCGGATCTTTCTCTCGCGCAGTCCGCTGGTCTTGCCGTCGACCGCGGCGTTCTCGTCGACGAATATTTGCAAACCAGCGCGCCCGAAGTTTTCGCCGCCGGCGACATCGCGAGCTGGCCCGACAAGATCACCGGCGAGCGGGTTCGCGTCGAACATTGGGTGGTGGCGGAGCGTCAAGGTCAAACGGCCGCCCGCAATATTCTTGGACGCAAGGAAAAATTCGACGCCGCGCCGTTCTTCTGGAGCCAGCACTACGACCAGGCCATCGCTTATATCGGACATGCCGCTTCATGGGACCGGCTGGAAGTGTCAGGCGATCCAGCCGCCGCCGACTGCGCCGTTTCGTTCTTCAAGGGCGACCGGCTGCTCGCTGTCGCGACGATCGGTCGAGACCTCGACAATCTTCGCGCCGAGGTCGCCTTTGAAGCCCGCATCGGCGCCGAAGCGCCGGAAGCGATCGAATAAATCGGAACGCTATTCGAATCGTCCGCAGGCGTGGCCAAGCATGGTGTAGACCTTGCCGGCGTCGCCTGTAAGCAGATCGAGCGCTTTCGAGCCGTCGCGATCGCCGCGGCTCGTCTCGAGCAGCAGATCCTCGAAACGCTTGATGTAGTGATCGGCAGTCGCGCGAAATTCCTGATCGACGCGATAGCGACGTCTGATTTCCTCGAAGGTCTGATGGCCCTGCGCCGTGTAGAGACGCCGACCGAAAAGTCCGGCCTTCTCACCGCGCTGATAACGGCGCCATAGGTCGGCCACGGCGGCGTTGTCGGTCATTCGCGCAATGTCGCGCTTCAGACTCTCGAGCGCGCCCGCGCTGACCAAAGATCGCGCTGTGCGCGGCTGCTGTGAAGCTTCGTCGGAGGAGGCGCGCGCGAGCAGATCGCTCAGCCATCCGCCATTTGCCTGACGGTTCGACGGATTCTGCGCGGCGTCCCGCAGATTCGGCGTCTCCTCGCGCGTGGCTTGGTTCAACGAAGAGCGGCCAGGCGCGGGAGGGCTCGGTTCTGAGATGTCGTAGATCCGCCCCGAACGCGCAACGATCTCGGTGAGTTCGTTGAGCGCCTTCACCTGATCGCCGACGACGCGTCGAAGTGCCGCCGCGTGCTCCGCCGTTTCCTGCGGAATCTCGGTTGCGCCGCGGCGCACCTCCTCGCGGGTCTTCTCGATCTCGCTGTGGATGGCGTGCGCCATGCCGCGAATCTCTTTTGCCGCGGAGTCGAACTTCGAGCGCGCATCGGCGAACAGACGAACGATTTCTTCATTAGCCTGCGCGAATGCGACGCGCAGCGCTTCGGAGGTCTGCTCGCGCTCGCCCTCCGCAGCGGCGCGCACCGTCGAGAACTGCGACTCGATTAGATCGGCGGTTTGCCTCGAGGTTTCGCTTAGCGCGCCGCCGAGCTCGCGCGATCGCGCTTCGATCGCGCGGAAGGAGTGATCCATCAGCTCGCTGAATGTCGTCATGGCGTTTTCGAATTCGGCGCGTCGGCCTTCGATGAGCGTCATCAACTCCTCGAGCGTTTGATGGCGCGCGGCCATCGTCGCGTCGAGCGCCTGCTGGCTTAGCGCAAGTCTTTCGGCGCTCTGAGCCAAAGCGTGTTGTCTTTCGTCGAGCGCCTCGACGATGGCGCTGGCGTCGCGCATCGTGTCGCTCGCCGTCGCGGCGACATGTTCAACCTGCGTTGAGGCCTCATCGAGCGCCCCGCGGAACTCGGCGATCCGGTTGCCAAGCTCGCTTTCGATCCTGACAAGATTGCCGCCGGTCTCGTCGACCATTGCGTGCAGCGAGGCGTTGGTCTGGCCGAGTCCGTCGAGCAGGACAGGCAGTTCGGCGCGAATTTTCTCATTCGTCGACAAAAGCGCTGCAATCGAGCTCTTGGCGCTCGTCTCGAGCGTCAACTCCAGCGCCTCGCGAGAGGCATTGAGCGCATCGGTCAGATCATCGCGCTGCGCGCCGAGGCGCGAGGCGAGGTCCGCGCCGGCGTTTTCGACGGCGGTCGCCGTCAGTTGGGCAATCGTCGTCAATTCCTGGGCGACGGCGCCGCCGCGCTCATCGAGGACCGAATGCATTTGCATGAGCCGCGCGTCGAGCGCGCCGCTGATTTCATCGATTCGTTCCGCGAGCGATTGACCGAGATCGCCGGTGCGCGCGTGAAGCGTCGTATCGAATTCATGCCGGGCGCCGGCGAGAATCTCTTTGATGTCATGCAGCCGCGCGCTGATCGTGTCCACGACCAGCCGGCCTCTTTCATCGATCTCCGAAGACACCATGCCAAGCCGGCTGACGACGTTGTTTTCGAGGAGTTCGATCCGATTGTCGAGACTCGACTCCAGCGCTCTGGCTTGTCCCCCCAGCGTTTCGTTAATTTCTTCAGTCCTTGACGCCAAAGCCTGCGCGAGCTCGCTCGAGCGCGAAAGGAGCACCCAGTCGACGTCCTTGATCTTGGCGTCCAAGGCCTGCATGACTTGGCGTCCGCCGTCTTCCATCACGCGGGCGATCTCTGCGGCGTGTTGGGAAAGCGCTTCGCTTAGCGCCTGGCTGCCCACGCCGCCGGCGTTGACTTGTCCGACGAGTTGATCGATCCGCTCCGCCGCTTCCGCCGTCCGTGTGCTGGCGACGCTCTCGAAGGCTTCGATCCTGTCGGACATTGTCGAGGCGATGTCGATCGCGCGCGCGCCGAGTCGCTCGACGAGATCCCCGCCCTTGCTCTCGATCGCGTCGTCGATGGCGGCCAATCTTGCGTCGATCTCATGGGCGAAGTGGCGCGAATTGTCGCCAATGCGGGCGTTGTAGTGTTCGACTTGCGCAGAAAGTCGATCGATGAGGGCGCCGCCCTCCGTGCGGAGGGTTTGATCGAGGGACTGAAGCCTGTCGTCGAGCCGATGCGCGATTTGCTGCGCTTGCTCATCGAGGCGTGCGGCCGCATCGGCCGTCCGTGTCGTCAGGTCAGCGACAATCTGTGTTCCCTGATCGCCGATCGCCTCCTGGACCGTGGCGAGACGCTGCGCAAATTCGTCGCGGAGGCGCTCGGCATGTTCGCCGACTCGGTCGGCGAGCGCGCCGCCGTCACGCAGCATCGCATTCTCGAATAGCGTCAGCTGCTCGCCAAGCGTCATCGCGATACGCTGGCCCTGCTCGGTCAGCGAAGTCACGACTTCTTTGCTTCCGGACAAGACGGCGTCCTCGAAGGAGCCGAGCCGGTCGTTCAGCAGCTCATGCAGCCGTTCGCCTTGGGTCGCGATCGCCAGAACGGCGTCGCTCGCCGTGGTTGCGAAGCGCTCGTGCATTGTGTCGGTATTTTGGGCGAGAGCCGAGGAGGCGTCAGCGACGCTCTGGCGCAGCTTGTCGCGCAGCGCAGCGCCATGCGAGTCAAATTCCTGCAGCGCGAGTTCGCGTGTCGTTTCCATCGTTTTGGCGACGAGCATTCCTGCCGTCTCCAAAGCGTTCAGCCGCTCGCCGAGCAATTCATCGACGCGCGTCGCATTTTCGCTGACGACCGATGCGACGCTTTCGCTGTGACGCTTAACGGCGTCTTCGAATGAGCCGAGCTTTTCGGCGAGGCTGACGTCAACCCGATCGGCGTGTGCGGCCATGCGCTCCGCAATCTCGCCGCCGCGATCCACGAGCACATGTTCGATCGCCTCCAGACTCTGCGCGACGGCGTCGTTGACCTGTCCGGTGTTGCGGACGAAGGTCTCTTCGAAGGCGATGAGCTTGTCGCGGAGCTCGACGGCGGCGCGTTCTGTGCGGGCGGCCACTCGGGCCGCCAAGTCTTCGCCCTGCCGCGCGACCTGGTCTTCGAACGTCGAGAGGCCCTCCGCCAGGGCTGCGGTCGCGCGTTCGCCATGTTCGCTGACGCGCTGGACGATTTCCTCGCTGTGGCGGGTGACGGCGTCTCCGAAGGCGGAAAGCTGCGCCGAGAGGCCTGATGCGGCGCGTTCGCCGCGCTCGCCGACGCGTTCGGCGATTTCGTCGCCGTGGCGTAGAACGGACTCCTCGAAGGCGACGAGGTGCGCCGCAAGCGTCGATGTCGCTCGTTCGCCCTGCTCTTCCACAATCTGCGCGATTTGTTCGCCATGGCGCGTGACGGCGCCTTCGAACGAAGCCAGCTGAGCCGCGAGCGTCGACGTCGCGCGTTCGTTTTGTTCGCTGACCTGCGCGGCGACCTCGTCGCTTCGGCGGGTGACAGACTCTTCGAATGCGGCGAGTTGTGTGGTGACGGCCGTTGTCGCCCGCTCCCCGTGTTCGGCGACGCGCGCAGCGACGTCATCTCCATGCCGCCCAAAGGTCTCTTCGAAAGCGGCGAGTCCGTCCGAAATGACGGAACTGACGCGATCGCCGTGTTCAACAATGCGCATGGCGGCTTCCGAACTGTTGCGCACGACGGCGTCTTCGAAGGCCGCAAGCCGTTCGACGACAGTGGTCTCAATCTGCCGCCCGTGTTCGGCGATCCGCTCGGCCATTTCGCCGCCGCGACCAACCACGGTCTCTTCAAAGGTCTGAAAATTGTCGGCGAGCGTTTCAGTGATGCGATCGCCGTGCTGGCCAATGGCCGAAGCCGCTTCGCTGGCTGCGGCCACGAAGCGCGTCTGCAGGGCGTCGACCTGTTCGACGAGGGCCGCAGCGTTCTGGTTCAAGCTGTGCGCGATCGCGTCATGAAGCGCTTGACCGCGCGTATCGAATTCGTTCTGCGCCTGTTGATGCGTCTCTTCAAGCAGTCCGACGATTCGAGCTTCCGCTGTCTCGAGGGTGGTTCGCGCGATTTCGACATGTTCGGAGACGCGGGCGGCAAGCCGCTCCTGCGTTTCGGCCAACGAGCGCTCAAATGCGCCGCCCTGCGTTTCAATTGTTTCGCGAATGGCGCCGCCAGTTTCGGCGAGTTGCGCGACAATTCGCTCTCCCTGGCCGCCGAACGCTTCCGAGAAACCGGCGCCGATCTCTTCAAACCGTTGGAGCATGTCGCCGCCGCGCGCGCCAAAATCGCCGGCGATCGCCTCGCCCGCAGTTTCGAGCTTGCGGCCGAACTCCTCGGCGCCCTCTGCGAAACGGCGACTAACGTCGTCGCTGGCGCCGCTCACCTTTTGCGCGACCTCATCGCCGGTCTGCGTAAGCGCGACGAGCACGCGCTCGCCATGACTCGCCAGAGTCGATTCGAAGGCGTCCCCGGCCTCGTCAAGCGCGAGCCGGATCTCTTCGCCTTTCGAGCCCAGGGAGGAGGCGACGCGCGCCCCCGCCTGGCTCACCGCTTCGGCGAGATGGACCGAGGCCGTCGCAAGTTCCTGAGAAAGGGCTTCGCGCGCGCCAAAGAGCGCGGTTCGCGCATTATCGGCGTTGACGACGATGGCTTCGCGTTCGCGCGCCAGTTCGTCGATGAGCAGCCGAATCCGCCGCTCATTGTCGGTATAGGTGCGCTCGAGGTTGGTGACCTCGGTGCGGACGATCACTTCCAGCTCGCCGGCGCGCGCCAGCGCGCGTTCGATGCCGTCGCCCATGGAGGCGGCTTCACGTCGGATCGCCTGCGACAGTGAAACGATCTGTTCGGTCGCCACCGTCTCGGGCTCGATGAGCCGAATAGCCACTTCGGTCATGGAATTGGCGATGAGCCGCATCTCATGGGCGCGTCGCGCCATTAGTCCGGTGAGGAAGAGAAAGACGAGGGGCGCGATCAGGGCCGCGAGAGCCAGGACCGGCTTGGGCGCGAGCGTCAAGCCGTCGGCGTCGAGGATATCTCCTTGATGGAAATAGACATACGCGACCCAGCAGGCGGTCCACAGCCCCATCGAGGCGAAAGTGAGGGTCATGATCGAGCGGTTTGGCTTGATCTGCAGCGCCTGCCGCAACTCGCCGACCGTGCGGCGATCGTCATTCGCCGGCGCAAAGGCGGGCGCGATGACCCCTAGCTCCTCCTGATCGCGGTTTTGATAGTCGCCGTAAGCGGGCGCTGACCTGCGCCGATCCACGCTTTGACCGTCCGCACGGGCGCTCGGGGCCGGCTCCGATCGGTCGTGCGCGCCGTCCGCCGTTGCGGCGTTCGGCGCTTCGCCGATGTCGAGCGCCTCCTCGACCGCTGACAGAGCGGCGGACGCCGCGTCCTGGATCTTACCCGATGTCGCCATTCGCTCACTCCAGCCGGCGCAGACGCCTGCGGTCCGGCCAAATCCGCGGCCCGCCGCCAAGCGACCGCCGGTGAATAAAGATTAACCAAACTTTACAGCCCCTCCATGGCAATTGAAACATGTGCGCGGCGCGTATCGGGAAACTTCGTTAACGCGTCCTTCAGGTTATGCGCGCCAGTCTTGACGATAAGCGGCCTGAGGATTGGCCGCGGGCTTTCTCGCGTCGCGCTTTGCGATAAATATCAAGGGGAACAGGGAATGGGGATGGCGAAACTCGCGGAATCCGCCTTTCTGAACTGCGAAGCTCAGCCGCAGGCGATCATGGACGCGCAGGAAGAATCGCCGATCGACCTCGTTCATCTGTCGCGCCAGACCTTCGGCGACCATGATCTCGAACAGGAGTTGCTGGCGCTTTTCGACGCGCAGGCCGCGCAGTGCGCCGAGCGCTTGGGGGCAACTGCGAGAGTCGGGGATGGCGAATGGCGCATCGGTCTCGCACATACCATCAAGGGGTCTGCGCGGGCGGTCGGGGCGTTCGAAGTGGGTCTTGCCGCGGAGGCCTATGAGCTGGCGCTGCGCGGCGAGGAATTCAACGTCGTCGAAAAGCGCGATAAACTCGACGCCGCGATAAAAAAGGCGCGCAGCGCCATCGCCTTATTGCTCGGCCGCGCGGTTCAGAACGGCCCGACGGGGAAATACTTCAGATAAAGTTCACCAAAGACGCCGCGTTGGGCCAGTCGAGCAAGCGCGTAGTCGAGCGCGCGGCGCAGAGGCGCATTGCCTTTCTTTACCGCGATGCCGACTCCTTCGCCAAAATATTTCGGATCGGTGAAGGGTCCGTCGCGAAAAACGCAGCATCCGGCGGCTTCTGCGCCGTTCAGCCAGTATGAAAGAGAGATCGCGTCGCCGAAAAGCCCCTGAACATGGCCGGTTTTCAGTGCGTTGCGCGCTAGGGCCGGGGTCTCGTACGTCACCAGTTTGGACTGCGGATAGAAGGCTTTGAGAAAGGCTTCGTGCCGCGAGCCCGCGACCACCGCGATCGGCCGGTCAGCGAACGCGCTGGGGGAAGCCGACTTGAGAGTAGTGTCGGCCTGCATGACGAACCGACCCGGCGTCATCATGTAAGGTCCAGAAAAATCTACCTGTTTTCTGGTATCGTCGTTGATCGCGAGCGAAGCGATGACGGCGTCGCCGCTATTGTCGTTCAGCGCGGGAACGAGCAGATCCCACCGTCGTCTCTGGATCGTGCAGGCGACGTCGAGTTCGACGCAGATCGCCCGCGCAAGATCGACGTTGAAGCCGGCGACCTGCCCGTCCGGCAGCAGAAAATTGAACGGCGGATAGTCGTCCTCGGTGAGAAACCGGATCTGCCGTAATCCGGAGAGGTCAGGCTTTTCCGGGGTGCGGTTGGGGTCCCAGAAGGAGGGCGCCGCCGTGGCGGGCCGCGTCGGCGCCGGCGCGGGCAGCGGGTCGCCTGCACGCGCGGCCACAAGGGCTGACGTCAGGAACAGCCCCGCGAGGGCGGCGCGAAGGAAAGAGAGGCGAGCGAATCGCGTCGACTTATTGATACGGCGCATAAAGTTATTGCGTGGCTCTTGCTGGAGATCGATAGTCGTTCGAAGGCTGCTTGCGCGCGCCGGAATATTGCATGAATTTCGTTCCGATCGAAAGTGCCGCCGCCGCCGCTTCGCCGAACAAGGACGAATTTCGTCGGCCTTGGCTCCGTCGGGCGCCCGCCGACTCCCTCGCATTTCGCCGATCGCCGCCGTCGCGCACGACCGCGCCGCTCTGCATTCCCGTCGAAATCGCCTTTCTGTCCGGTCACGGCGTTCCCGAGCAGGTGCTGCAGTTCGCCGCAGTGACGGCGCGCCGTCAAGGCGTTTGCGCAGATGAAGCGTTGCTTGCCGAGGGGCTGGTGTCGGAAGACGTCTTTTATCGGGCGCTGGCGAAGCATCTCGACGTCGGCTTCATCGATGCTCCCGCGGAAGTCTGCGGGTCAAGCGTTGCGACGGTTGAGCGCGGCTATGCGCGGCTTCGCGACTCGTCGAGCGGCTTTCTTTGGCTTTTCGCGCCCAGCGGCAGCGGCGTCTTCCGGCTGATGAGCGCGCGGCGCTCGTCGAAAGGGCGGCCGCTTTTCGCCATCACCACCCGAACGAGGCTTCTGGAAGCGGTGCGCCGCGCCGATCCAGAGGCCGCCGCACGCAACGCCGCCTTTCTCGTCGAACGCGTCGACAGCGAACTCTGCGCCCGCGGCGGCCTTCAGCGCGGACAGGTCGGATGGCTGCTCGTTGCGCTGATCTCACTCGCGGCGAGCCTCCATGCCCCTTTCCTCTTACTGCGCATTGCGTCGGCCTTGCTGTTGGCCGGGGTGTTCTTCTGCGGCGTGTTTTTGAGGCTTTTCGCTTGCGCGGAGAGCTTTGCGCCATGCGCCGAGGCGGCGCCGCTCTCTGGCGATGCGCGGCTGCCGATCTACACAATCGTGCTGGCGCTCTATCAGGAGGCCGCGGTTGTGCGTCAACTCACCCGCGCGATCGACCGCCTCGACTATCCAAGAGCGAAGCTCGATGTGAAATTCGTCATCGAAGCCGATGACGAAGCGACAGCGGCTGCGTTGCGGGCGCATCCGCCCCGCGCGCCGCATGAGATCGTGGTCGCGCCCGAGGGCGTTCCGCGCACCAAGCCGCGCGCGCTCAACGTCGCCATGCCGCTTGCCCGCGGCGCGCTCGTCGCCGTGTTCGACGCGGAAGACCTGCCCGAGCCGCGGCAGTTGCGACGCGCCGCGACATTCTTTGCGAAACTGCCGGCAAACGTCGCCTGTCTGCAGGCGAGCCTCGCCATCGACAATGGCGAACTCAACTGGATGACGGCGATGTTCGCTCTCGAATATGCCGCGCTCTTCGATGTTCACAATAGGGGACTGGCCCTGATGGGCTTGCCGCTATTTCTCGGCGGCACGTCCAATCATTTCCGCATCGAGGCGCTGCGCGAGATCGGCTTCTGGGACGCATTCAACGTCACCGAAGACGCCGATCTCGGCCTGCGTCTGGCGCGCGCGGGCTTCGAGGTGCAAACCTTCGCCTCGCAAACCTTCGAAGAGGCGCCGGCGACGTTCGGAGCGCTGGTGAGACAACGCACCCGCTGGTTCAAGGGCTGGATGCAAACCTTCGTCGTGCATTGCCGCCGGCCGGTGCGGCTTTTCGTCGATCTTGGGGCCCGTCGCGCCGTCGCCGTGCTCGCGATGTTCGCCGGCGCGTTGTTTGGGCCCTTGCTCGGTCCGTTTCTGGCGGCGCGGATGGTTCATGACGCGATGTTCGGCGCGCTGCTGACGCCGGTTGCGCCGCTCGAGATCGCCCTGAGCGCGCTCTGGTGCTTTCTGGCGATCGCCGGCGCGGCCGCCCTCATTCTCCCGCTCGCCGTCGGCATGCGCCGTCGGAACCTGACGCGCTTTCGCCCCGCATTGATCTATCTGCCGCTGTGGCTGACGATGCTGAGCGTCGCCGCCTGGCGCGCCGTCTATGAACTCTGGCGGCGTCCCTTCCATTGGGAAAAGACCGAGCATGGGCTCACCATGCGCGGCGTCCTCGACATCGACATGAGCGTCGATCCGTTCAGCTCAGGAGAAGAGCCATTGTTTGATCAGGAAGCCGGCGCTTAGCGCCTTGCTGTAATGCTCATGCAGCGCGACATGGCTCATGCCGGCGCGCGGCAGATCGGATTTCTTCAGGCGTTTGAAGAAGGGAATGAGCACGTCTTCGAAATTCGCCACCGTGTATTTTCCGACGTGGCGGTCGGCCACACGCTCCGCGACATTGGTAAAGAGCAACGCCAGCGCCTTGAACAAAGCGGGATGCGCGATCTGCTCATCGGCGTTGTGCAGGCCGAGACCGTGCCGGCAGGCGCGCAGATAGGCATTGAGCACGGCGTAGACTTCATCGGCGCGCGCGTCGTCGAAGGCGCCTTTGATCGAGCGCAGGGCGGCGTTGAAGGTGACGCGCGAAATCGTGCCCTTGCGCCGCTCCGCCGGGCTGAGCAGCCCCATGAGAGCGCTGTCGTCGCTATTGTAGAAAAGATCGAAGACGTCATGCAGCAGCGCGTCGGCTTTGGTTTCAACTTCGGAAAGCCGACGAATGTCGAGCAGGAGTTCGTTGGGCACCGGCCGCTGCTTCGTGTTGATGTCCATGAACAGCCGGCATTCTTCCGAGCGCTTCAGCCTGTTGTAGATTACCACCGGCACGTCGACGGCGTGTTTCGCCAGCTTGAAGCCGAACACGCGGTGCTGCCCGTCGATGATGAGAAAGGCGCGGGGATCCTGGCGGAAGGTCAGCGCGCCAGTGGCGCGGTCGTAATGCATGTGCGCGCGGGACTGAGCGGACAAAACCACGGCGCCGGGAACCGTGCCGAAGCCGGCGTCGATATATTTGGCGATGGATTTGGCGCGCTTTTCGTCGAGCAGGCGCTGAAAGCCCTCCATTGGATTTTCGACGCGCGGCTCGACCACGCAGGTTTCGGCCAGCAGCTCGCTCGGCAGCACCAGCGCGTAAAAGCGGTGCTTGCCTTGGGAGACGAGCTGCGCCGGAACGCTGACCGAATTTCTGGCGGCGGCGGGGGAGGGGGCGCTACCATCATTGGCGCCTTCGCCCGACAAAGGGGCGGCCTCGGCGATGTCGCCGAGCGTATCCCGATCCATGTTCTGATCCCTCGAAAGCGCGAACTTTCCACAGCGTCCGCGACAGCTGACTCGACGAATCGACCGGCACTCGTGCGGAAACGCTAAGCGGGAAAAGAGTCAAGAGCAAGACGGAGCAAGGGAGGGGAAAGGGAATGGATTTTGGCAAGGTGACAAACGCGGTCGTCAACGGATTGCAACTCAAATATGCTCATGCCGAGATCAGGTCGCTTATGCAAGGCGTCAGAATAATGTCTTCAAGACTTTGTCTGTACCGGAAAGTAGCTGTTCAATTTCGTCTTTAGTTGGCTCTCGGCCCTTCGAGTGGTCGCAGATATTTCGTATGTCAGCCAAGTGCTGGTTGAAGCGCCATTGCGGCACCGAGATGGTGTCGTTGTCACGCAGCGCTTGATTCAGATCAGAAATGCCGGGATTTTTCTTTTTAATAGTAATACCGTGTGTATCACAGACTTGTGCAAGGTGTTTTTCGATGACAACACCGCATATAGCGCCGGTGGCCCGGAGGAATCCTGCCCTGGCAAGCGCCCTCGCGCTTTCAACTTCGCTATCAAAAAGTTCGGCTTGGACTATAGTCTTCAGTTCTAGAAGGAAGCTATTAAGTGCTGACTTTGCCGCCTTAACTATATGGAGTTGCTGATAGAATTCAGGGATAGCTGCGCTATTATCAACTACAATATCACCATATCGCTTTATCTCTAGGCCTTGAAGGCAGTCTTTAATCATATAATTTTGAAAATTAGTTTCCTTTCTAGGCTTTTGATATTCGTAGTATGAGATAAAATCCTGGAACCTGTCGGGTAAAACTTGTTTAACTACGGCCTGTGCTTTTGAATACCACGGCTGGTAATCTTCGACAAAATTGGGCATCGCCTTGATATATTCTGAAATTTTGTCTTTTTCCTTTAAGAACTTCTCCAGACGAGCTTGGAATTACTTAGGACGGCAATGGTGCTCAAGAGCCACGTAAAGCCGCTCGCCTTGCGTAATTAAGTCGTCTAGTTCTTTTGAAAATTTGTCCGTTTTTTCTGACATTGTCTCCGCTTCCCTACTACGGACCAATGCCAATACGGTAGCGTTCCTCTGATCGTCCCCCAAGCCTTATGAATTAGTTGCCCCCAGGCAAAATGGGTTGCAGCCATAGAGGCTACGGCCGCGTTCGATTCGAACGCTGGCACTCGCAGTGTGACCTTGCATCTTCCAATTGCTGTAAATGTGTTCGTGTCGATCGAGCATCACAATCGAGGTGGGCACCACCTCAATCGCTCGTCCTCGACGACCATGTCGCATGCGAGACGCCGTCGAGCGCGGCGAGGGACTCAACGACAGCGTCGAGCTGTTCGCTCGTCACGCTCGACGTCGCCAGCGTCGCGATGATTTCGACGTCGTCTTCGCGCTCATGTTCGGCGATGTCCTGAATGGGATAGGCGGCGGCCTCGAGCCTTTCGATCATCTGGTCGCGAATGGCGTCGCGGCGCGCTTCGCTGCCGGCGACGCGGACCTCATAGACCGCCTCGGTCGCGCTCTCGTCGGCGCGCGTTCGATGAGATGCACCAGCGGCCGCAGGAAGGTGTTGCCCGCGAGAATGAACGCCGTGAGCAGGACCGCTTCCGCCGGCCGGTCGGCGCCGGCGAAGGCCTCATCACCGCCGAGCACCAAATGGTCGCCGCGGTATTCAGCCCGCGAATATTCATGCCTTCCTTGATGATGACGCCGGCGCCCAGAAACCCCACGCCAGACGCGACATAGGCGAGCACCTGGGTCGCGCCCTGATTGCCCATCAGCCGCATGCCGAGATCGACGAAGGCCGAAGCGCCGAGGGCGACCAGGGCGTTGGTCCGCAGGCCGGCGGTGCGCTGGCGATACTGCCGCTCCGCGCCGATGGCGGTGCCGAGAACGATCGCTACGGAGAGCGAGACGAAGGTGTTGAGAATCTCCGCGCCGTCGAAATTGGCGATTGCGTTCATGGGCTCGAATCCCTGCGGCGCGTTTGTCGCCGGCTTATAGGCGAGAGAACCAGAGTTGTCGCCTTCGACGAAATTCCGGGTTTAACAAAGAGTCATCTCACCCCGTCATGGCCGCGCTTGTCGCGGTCATCCACGCGATGACACGATGCGAATGGAATGTATCAGCATGAGCCGACATGCCGGCTCTGGGCCATGCGTTTCGCGATTGTCCGGCGTGGATGGCCGGGACAAGCCCGGCCAGGACGGCTGAACGTGAGCGGAAATTAACCCGAGTTCGGAGCGCTGGCGCTTTCTTGCGCCGCATTGACCGTGCCGCCGCGCTCCTGTATGAAGCCTGCGCTGCGCCGCAGCATGAGGCGCTCCAGCCGCGTATGTCGACGTGACCGTCGACGAGCTGTCGAGCGCCCCCTTTTCCCATATCGACGGTCCGTTACGCGGGGCCCGATCTCTTTTTGGCCCGGAGCCGGCGTCTTCACGCGCGGTCCTTCGGGCGCGAATCGACAACTGAAAGCAACAAAACAAGTGAACACATTCTCCGATCTCGGCTTGAACGAGATCCTGCTGCGCGCCCTCGCGCGCGAAGGCTATGAAATTCCGACGCCGGTCCAGGCGCAGGCGATTCCCGCACTTTTGCAGGGACGCGACCTTCTCGGCGTCGCGCAGACCGGCACCGGCAAGACGGCGGCGTTCGCGCTGCCGATCCTGCACCGGCTGCTCGCCGATCGGCGGCGCCCGGCGCCCTATACGGCGCGCGCGCTGGTTCTCGCCCCGACGCGCGAACTCGCGACCCAGATCGCCGACAGTTTCCGCGCTTATGGCCAGTTTTTCCGGCCGAGCGTCGGCGTCATCGTCGGCGGCGTGTCGCATCGTCCGCAAATCGACATGCTGGCGCGCGGACTCGACGTGCTGGTGGCGACGCCGGGGCGGCTCCTCGACCATATCGGCAGCGGCAGGCTGAAACTTGCGACGACCGAGGCGCTGGTGCTCGACGAAGCCGACCACATGCTCGATCTCGGATTCATCGTGCCGATCCGCCAGATCGTCGCTAAACTGCCGAAGCGCCGGCAGACGCTGCTGTTCTCGGCGACCATGCCACGGGAGATCGCCGCGCTCGCCGACGACATGCTGCATGATCCGACGAAAGTGTCGGTGACGCCGGCGGCGACCACCGCCGAACGCGTCGAGCAGCATGTGTACCTCGTCGCGAGCGGCGCCAAGCGGGATTTGCTCGTGGAATTGATGGGCGACCGCGACATCGCGCGCGCGATCGTCTTCACGCGCACCAAGCGCGGCGCCGATCGTGTCGCGCAGCATCTGGAGAGCGCCGGCGTCGGCGCCGACGCCATCCACGGCAACAAGAGCCAGAGCCAGCGTTTGCGCGCGCTCGACGGCTTTCGCAAGGGCCGCACCCGGGTGCTGGTCGCGACCGACATCGCCGCGCGCGGCATCGACGTCGACGGCGTGACCCATGTCGTCAATTACGAATTGCCGGAAGTCGCCGAAGCCTATGTGCATCGCATCGGCCGCACCGCGCGCGCCGGCGCGACCGGCAGGGCGATTTCCCTGTGCGACAATGGCGAGCGGCCGTTGCTGCGCGCGATCGAGAAACTGACGCGGCAGACGCTCGACTGCACCGACCGGCGCAGCGCCGAGGCGCGAAACGACGACGCTGCGCCGACTCGCCAGGCGCCCAGGGGACCGAAGGGGCCAAAGCCGCCGGCGCCGCATCGAAACGGCGCGCAGCATCCGCGCCGCGAGGGACAGCGTCCCGCGGCAAAGCGCCCCGGCGCCCCGAACGGCCAGAAGCGGCGCGCCAATGGCGGCGCCCGTCACAAGCAGGCGGGCCGTCCGCAAGGATGACGCTATAGTCATGGCCGCTTCGAATCGAAGGGCGGCCATGAACTACGATCTTCTCATCGTCGGCGGCGGGATCAATGGCTGCGCGATCGCCCGCGACGCCGCCGGACGCGGGCTCGCCGTCAGGCTCGTGGAGCAGGGCGATCTCGCGCAGGGCACGTCGTCCGCCTCGACCAAGCTGATCCACGGCGGACTGCGCTACCTCGAACTCTATGAATTTCGTCTCGTGCATGAGGCGCTCGCCGAGCGCGAATTGCTGCTTGGCGCCGCGCCGCATGTGATCTGGCCGCTGAAGTTCGTCCTGCCTTATGAGAAGGGCCTGCGGCCGGTCTGGCTGCTGCGTCTCGGACTTTTCCTTTACGACCATCTCGCGCGCCGCAAGCGGCTCGAAGGTTCGCAGATGGTGAAGCTAAGCGGCGACGCGCTCGGCGCGCCGTTGCGCGACATCTACCGCGTCGGCTTCACTTACGCCGATTGCTGGGTGGATGATTCCCGCTTCGTGGTGTTGAACGCGCGCGACGCGGCGGAGCGCGGCGCGACGATCAGCGTCGGCGCGAAGCTCATTCACGCCGAACGTCGCGGCGACCAATGGCGCGCGACGCTCGCGAGCGGCGAGACGATGGAAGCGCGCGCGCTGGTCAACGCCGCCGGCCCCTGGGTGTCTGAAGTGATCGAAGATGCGCTCCATATCACTTCGCGCAAACATGTGCGTCTGGTGAAGGGCTCGCATCTCGTTCTGCGCAGGCTCTTCGAGGGCGCCCACGCCTATATTCTGCAAAACCCCGACGGCCGCATCGTTTTCGCGATTCCCTATGAGTGCGAATTCACGCTCGTCGGCACGACCGACGTTTCCTATGACGGTGCGCCCGGCGCCGTTGCGATCAGCGAGCAAGAAACGGACTATCTGCTCGCTTCGCTCAATCATTTCCTGCGCGAACCGGCGGCGCGTGATGACATCATGTGGAGCTACGCCGGCCTGCGGCCGCTTTACGACGACGGCGCGCTCAAAGCCTCGGTCGTCACGCGCGATTACGCCTTCGATCTCGATGCGGCCGAAGACGCGGCGCCGGCGCTGTCGATATTCGGCGGCAAGATCACAACGGCGCGCCGACTCGCCGAACATGCGCTCGATGAGCTCGCCCGCTTTCTTCCGCCGCATGGCGCGGCCTGGACAGCGCGCGCGGTCTTTCCAGGCGGCGATATGCCTGAAGGCTTCGATCGATTTCTCGAAGATCTCAAACGCGACAAGTTCTTTCTTGGAGACGCATTGGCGCTGCGACTTGCGCGCGCCTATGGAACGCGCGTGTTTCAGATATTGAAAGATGCGCTGAGCTTGAGCGATCTCGGCCGCGATTTTGGTTGCGGCTTGACGGAGGCGGAGATCGCCTATCTGCGCGAGCAGGAATGGGCGCGCGCCGCCGATGACATTCTTTGGCGCCGTTCAAAGCTCGGCCTGCATATCACCGACGCGCAGCAACAGGCGCTGCGGGAATACGTGGGCGCCTGACCCCCTCCCTGTCCCTCCCCGCTTCGCGGGAGAGGGGACCCTTACGATCAGCCGTTCGCGAGACCGTGTTTCACAAGGCCGATGACGGGCGCAGCCTGCTCCCTCTCCCGCGAAGCGGGGGAGGGTTGGGGAGGGGGCGCCGCTCTCGCTCAAAGTGACGGCCTTTTACTCGCCAAACGCGGCATGCGACCGGTTCACCGACGTTCCCCCCTCGATAACTGTCTTCGCCAGGCCCGGCGCCGCGATGGCGATGTTATCGGCAAAGAAGCGCGCGAGCGCGGCGTAGCGCGTCGCGCTCGGATTATTCTCTCGCGCCGCGGCCGCGGCGCCTTTCGCGAGCAGCGTTGCGCCACGCGCCAGCGCGAAGAGGCGCAGATAAGGCGTCGCGCCGGCCAGCGCGCCCGCCAAATCGGCCTTGGTCAAAAATGCGCTGGCCTGCTCCAGCGCCTCTACCGCTTCGCGCGAAACGCCCGCTTCGTCCGCGACGGCGCGCATATCGTCGATCTCGCGCGCGAGCGCCGCGCCGTCGCCGCCGCGGATTTTGCGCGTGACGAGATCGATCGACTGAATGCCGTTGGTGCCTTCATAGATCGCGCAGATGCGGGCGTCGCGCATCAGCTGGGCGACGCCAGTCTCCTCGATATAGCCCATGCCGCCGAAAACCTGGATGGCGAGGGAGGTCGTCTCATTGGCGATATCGGTCGAAAACGCCTTGGCGACGGGCGTGAGCAGACTGGCGCGCTCATGCGCCGCCGCCGCGCGCGCGCGGGATCGCCGTCGCGGCGCGCGCGATCGATGGACGCGGCCGTCTCATGGCAGATCGCCCGCGCGGCGGCATCAGGCTCGCCATGGTCAGCAGCATGCGCGCGACGTCAGGGATGCTCGATGATCACGCTCGTCTCCTTGGCGCCGAGGAGCGCGCCCCTGCTGGCGCTCGCGCGCGTATTGGACCGCCATCTGCGTCGCACGTTCGGCGAGCGCGACGCCTTGCAGGCCCACCGACAGGCGGGCGTTGTTCATCATCGTGAACATGCAGGCGAGGCCCTTATTCTCCTCGCCGATGAGAAAAGCGACCGCGCCGTCTTCATCTGCCATAGATCATGGTGCAGGTCGGCGACCCGTGTATTCGAGCTTGTGTTCGATCCCGCCGCAACGCAGATCATTGCGCCGCGTGAAGGCGCCGGTCTCGTCGGGGAGGAATTTCGGTAGCCAGAAACAGCGAGATGCCGCGCGTGCCCTCCGGCGCGTCGGGAAGACGCGCCAGCACGAGATGCGCGATATTCGGCGCGAGATCGTGCTCGCCATAGGTGATGAAAATCTTCTGGCCGAAAAGACGGTACGAGCCGTCTTCGGCGCGTTCGGCGCGCGTGCGCATCAAGCCGAGATCGGATCCCGCGCCGGGCTCGGTCAGATTCATCGTCGCCGTCCATTCGCCGCTGACGATTCTGCGCAGATAGGCTTCTTTCAACGCATCCGTCGCATGCGCTTCCATCGCCTCGATGGCGCCATGGCCGAGCAGAGGGCAGACCGCGAAGGCCATGTTGCAGGCGTTCCAAATCTCGGTGCAGCCGGCGTTGAGCAGTGTGGGAAGGTCGAGGCCGCCGTAATCCTCGCCGGCCCCGATCGCATTCCAGCCGCCTTCTTTCCATTGCGCGTAGGCTTCGCGCCAGCCGGGCGGCGTCGTAACGGCGCCATTGGCGTATGTCGCGCCGACGCGATCGCCGACCCTGTCGAGCGGCAGCAGAACCTCTTCGGCGAATTTGGCCGCCTCGGTCAGCGTCTGCTCCGGAACGCCGTCGGCGAGGTCGCCATAAACGCCTCCCGCCGCCATCGCGTCTTCGCCAGCGGCGAGGCGGAGCGCGAAGAGAATGTCGTCGAGCGGCGCGCGATAGGTCATGCGAATGTCCCTGACATGAATCGATGAGTGGAATGTAGCGCGGCGTCTGAAGGGCACGTTCGTCGCGTCTCCGACGCGCCTTGCGCCCGGCGAACGGACCGGTAAAATCGCCTCTCCATCCGACAAGCCGCCTGAGAGGGCTAATGCCGCTTTTCGCCTACCGCTGCAATGATTGCGCGCATGAATTCGAGACCCTGTCGCGTTTTGACGAAACGCCCGAATGTCCGGCCTGCGGCGGCGCTCATGTCGAGCGGCAGCTCTCCTTGATCGCGCGCCCCGCCGCGGGAGGAGAGTCGGCGGAGAGCTGCGCCGCCATGACGGGCGGCGCGCCCTGTCCGAGCTGCCCGGCGCTCGCGGGCCAGATGTGACGTCGGCGGCGACGCTTCTCGGGGCGCGTCGCATCGTCGTTCCAGCCAATGGAATTGAATTCGAGGTATTCGAAGTCGGCGCGGGCGACCGGCTCGCGCTCCTTCTGCATGGTTTCCCGCAACATGCGGTCATGTGGCGCCATCTCGCCCACCCGCTCGCCGCGGCGGGTTATCGGGTCTGGGCGGTCAATCAGCGCGGCTATGGCGCGACCACGCGCCCCGCCGACAAAGACGCCTATTCGCTGAGCGCGCTGACGGGCGACGTCGCCGGATTGATCGACGCGGCGCGTCCCGTTTCGGTCTCGCTCATCGGCCATGATTGGGGCGGTTTCATCGCCTGGGTCGTCGCGATTCGCCGACTGCGTCCGATCGACGCGCTCGTCGTTCTCAATATTCCACATCCTCTTTGCTTTCGGCGTGCGCTCGAACAGGAATGCGGGCAGAAGCTCAAATCGGCCTATGCCACGTTCTTTCAGCTGCCCTGGCTGCCTGACCGGCTGTTGTCCGCGCGTGGCGGCGCGTTCACCGAGCGGCTGATGCGATGGTCGGCGGGTCACGACAACATTTTCTCGAAAGAGGCGATGGAGATCTATCGCGCCAATGTAGCGGCGCCCGGCGCGGCGACGGCGATGCTCAATTGGTATCGCGCCGCGGGGCGCGAGCTTCTTGAAGCGGATGACCTCGATTCGCCTGTAGATGCGCCCACGCTTGTCGTCTGGGGATTGCGAGACGCCGCGCTCGGCGAATCCTGCTTGGACGGCACTGAATGCTATGTTCGTAATCTCAAGATCGAACGTCTCCTTGGGGTGTCGCACTGGACGCCGGAAGACGCGCCCGGAAGGGTTAACGAGCTGATTTCGGGTTTTGTGTAGAATATTCGGCGCCTGCCTCGGAAAAAGCGGCGTCGGAGCGTCTCGAACGGTTGACTTGGCGCGCTGGCGTGGGAATCTGTCCCGTGGTCCCGGGCCTGCGAGTCCGGCGGTCGCTGCATTGCGCCTATGGCTCTGCGGCCGGCTTTTGGCCAAGAGAAGGAGAGGATCCATTCGCCGTCCAATGAAGAGCGTCGCAGCCCCCCAGAAGGAGGGGCCGCGCATCAATCGGGAAATTCGCGCGCGAGAAGTGCAGCTAATCGATTCCGAGGGGAAAAATCACGGCGTCATCCAATTGCCGGAGGCGCTGGCGATGGCAGAGACGGCGGGGCTCGATCTCGTCGAGATCGCCCCAATTCCTCCCGTCTGCAAAATTCTGGATTACGGGCGTTTTCGCTTCGCCGAGCAGAAAAAGGCGGCGGAGGCGCGCAAGAAGCAGAAGGTTGTCGAGGTGGAAGATCAAGCTTCGGCCCGGCATCGACGACCACGATTACGACGTGAAAATGAAGGCGGTCCGCCGCTTCTTCGAAGAAGGCGACAAGGTGAAGAGTCACCCTTCGATTTCGCGGCCGCGAAATCGCGCATCAGGACATCGGCTATCGGCTTCTGTCGCGCGTAAAAGCGGAAACGGCCACGCTGGCCAAGGTCGAACTCGAACCGTCCATGGAAGGGCGGCAGATGGTGATGGTGCTCGCGCCTCGATAGCGCGCGCCTCGCCGCTCGATCACGCTGCATTTTGGCGGAATCGCCAAAATGCAGATAGCGTGAACGATTTCAAAAGCTTAGAGCGCGTTATGCGCGAAAAACCGGTTCCCACTTTTTCGCAACGCGCTCTAGGGCAGGGGCCGGTCTGCAGCCGGGGGGATCGCGATCGCCATGTTTGAATCTGGGTTTCGGACTCCGGCCGCGCGCCGCGCCCGCCTTTTCGGGGCGGCGGCGCTCATCGCGATCGGCGTCGTCTCCGCGAGCGCGCAGATTGTGCTCCCCGGAGCGGTGGCCCCCAGCCCGGGGGGCGGTCGCCGGCGCCGCGAAAAACAAGAGCGCCGGCGGCGGCGAGATGGAGCGCGGCCGCTGGGCCCGCGATCATGCCGAAGCCCGCCGAACGCGATCATCGGAAAGACCCTCAAGCGCGACGGCGAGGGGAGCGCCGTCGAATTTACTCCCGCGCCGGCGCAATTTTGCAGGTCGCAAAACTCACCCTGGTCGGCGATGATTTGAGGCGTTCCGGAGAAGCGTGCCGAGTCGAGGTCGCGGGAACGCCTTTAAAGCTCTCGGCGCGCGAGAGCGACACCGGCCTGCGCCGCTATCAGGTGGCCTTTCCCGCCTGTCCCTTTACCTTCACCGTCCTTGACGGCTGATCCCTCGTCACCAACGAGGGCAAGGCCTACGAACTGAAGGAAGCCGGATGCCGCGCCGATCCGGAAGGGCTTTTGGGAGTAGGCGCCGACGAAATCGATCCCAAGAAGGGCGAAGAAATGCTCGGCGCCCGCGCGCGCGTCGAAAAGACGGTGCGCAACACGTTTCGCGAACTCTACGACCGCAACAAGAAGGAAAAGCCGATCCGCAACTATCTCGTCAAGGAGCAGGCGGGTTTCTCCTCCTGGCGCGAGGAAGTGTGCCGCTCCTATGCGCGCAGGCAGATTTCGGCTATTGCGCGTTGCGTTTGACGGAGGCGCGGGCGATCGCGCTCGGCGCCCAGCTCGCCGCCGGCGTAAAATTGCCGCCGGGCGTCGCCGAAGAAGTCGCGGCCGAGAGCGCCAAGAAGGACGAGAAGAAATAGCTTGAGACGAAACATTTGGGCGGAGGCGCGCAATGTCGAAATTGACCATGACGATAATCGTTCTGGCGATGCTTCTCCCGCCGCACGCCGTCACCGCGAGCGCCTGGACCGAAGGACAGGCCGAGTGGTTCAAGCATGGCGGGCGGCACGGGCGCTGGGATTGTTACGGCAATTGTCCTGAGGGCCGCTCGCATCGTCATGATGCGCGCCGCTATCATTATCGTCGGCGCTGACGCCTCTCATCCGCCTCTTCGCATCAGCATGCCGCGCGCCGGATCGTAAGCGAGCATGGCGGCGATGAGGAACGCGCTCGTGTAGGCGAAGACGATCGCGAGCGACGTCCACGCGACTTTCTCATAGAAGGCGAAACGGATCAGTTCGACCGCATGGGTGAACGGATTAAGGCTCGCAAACGTAATAGAGCCAGGGGCTCGACTCATGACGCGCCACAGCGGATAGAGCGCGGAGGATGCAAAGAACATCGGAAAGATCACGAAGTTCATCACGCCGGCGAAATTTTCGAGCTGTTTGATCAGCGACGACAGCAGCATGCCGAGCGCGCCGAGCATCAGCCGCTGAGCGCGAGCGCCGGCAACACTGTCAGATAGCCCCATGTCGTCGGCGGCTCGATCTCCCAGAAATAGGCGATGAGCAGGAAGGCGTAGACCTGCAGATCGAGACCGCGACGCCGGCGAGAAGTTTGGAGCCGAGCAGATACCAGCGCGGAAAGGGCGAAACGAGCAGCGTGCGCATATTGCCCATCTCGCGGTCGTAGACCATCGAGAGCGATGACTGCATGCCGTTGAAGAGCTGGATCATCGCCATCAGACCGGGCGCGATATACACTTCGTAGAGCACATAGGTTTCGTAAGGCGGGATGATTGACACGCCGAGCACCTGCCGAAATCCCGCCGCGAAGATGAAAAGCCAGACGAGCGGGCGCACCAGCGCCGAGACGAAGCGTTCGCGCTGATGCAGAAAGCGCAGGCCCTCGCGCCAGACGACTCCCGAAAGACAGATGAGATATTGGCGAAGGGTGAAGCCTTTCTTGTCCCCTATGGGAGCAGCGGCGTCAGTCATCGGCGCCCGCTCCTATGACAGCGCAACTGTCATTCCCGACGCGCGCATCGCGCGCGATCGGGAATCCAGAGATTGGCTGCCGCCCCGCTGGATTCCCGATCAGGCCTTCGGCCTGTCGGGAATGACATATTCGGAGCCGGAGACGCGCGCTCATGCCGACAGCTTCTCCTGAGCGACGCCGGCGATGCGCGTGAAGGCCTGGCCAATGTTCGCGGCGCCTTGCTCTGCGACGATCGCTTGCGCGCTGTCGGTCGCAAGCACTTTGCCGTGATGCAGGATGACGACCTGATCGTCGTCGGCGATCTCGTCGATGAGATGCGTCGCCCACAAGACGCCCAGACTCCTTTCCTGCACCAGACCGCGAACAAGCGCGAGAAGATCGGCGCGCGCCTTGATGTCCAGCCCGACCGTCGGTTCGTCGAGCAGCAGCAGCCGCGGATCATGCAGCAGCGCGCGGGCAATTTCGACGCGGCGCATCTGGCCGCCGGACAGAGCGCGGGCCTTGTCCTTGGCGCGGTCGGCGAGTCCCGCGCGCGCCAGCGCCGCCTGTCCGAGGCGATGCGCCTCGATCGGGCCAATGCCATGCAACGCGGCGTGGTAGACGAGATTCTGCATCACGCTCAATTCGAGATCGAGCGTGCGCGCCTGAAAGACGACGCCAAGTTGGCGTAGCGCCGCGCCAGGCTCGCGCATGACGTCGTGGCCAAAGATCTCGATTGCGCCGTGGCGCGCCGCGTAAAGCCGGGTGATCAGCGAGAACAGCGTGCTCTTGCCGGCGCCGTTGAGGCCGAGAAGAACGGTGAAACTGCCCGGCGCAACGCAAAAGCTCACGTCATCGAGCGCCCTGCGCGCGCCATAGGCATGACTGACGTTTCTGATCGCGAGCGCGGGAGTCATCGCGGCGCTCCGACAGGTCTGTCATTCCCGGCATTCGCGAAGCGAATGACCGGGAATCCAGCGCCACGGCCAACAGCGCTGATCGTGGCCCTGGATTCCCGATCGCGCTTCGCGCGTCGGGAATGACACGTGCGAAGACCCGCGCTCATTGCGGCGCCACGACGACGCCCCAGGGAAAGGCGCCGACGGGAATCGACTTCACCACCTTGAGCGATGCGACGTCGATCACCGAAATGTCATTGGAGACGCCATTGGCGGTGAGCAGATATTTTTCGTCGGGCGTGAAGGCGAGATGCCAGACGCGCTGGCCGACGAGCAGATATTTCTCGACTTTCTTGGTTTCGGCGTCGATCACCGCGACGCGATTGGACGGCCCGAGCGCGACAAAGGCGCGTTTCCCGTCGCGGGTGATCGATATGCCGATCGGTTGGATCGCTTCCTTCGACATCGCCGGAATGTCGAAGCCGATCTTCTGTTTCAATTCTCGCTTCACAGGATCGATGACGGCCACCGTTCCGCCGACTTCGACGAAACCCAAAGCTCGGAGCCGTCCTTCTTGAATTCGGCGAAGCGCGGCCTTCCGTCGACGAGAATATTGGCGACGATCTCTTTCGACTGCGTGTCGATGATATGCGCCATATTGGTCGTTTCCGACGTGTTGACCAGCAGCTTGCCGTCGGGGCTGACGGCCATGCCTTCCGGTTCGACGCCGACCGGAATGTCGCCGATCATTTCCTTCTTCTTTACGTCAATGAGCGTGACGAGATTGTCGTTTTCGTTGGAGACATAGATCACGTCGCCGTTGGGGCTGAGCGCCAGAAGCTCGGGATCAGGGCCGGACGGCAGCTTGCCGGTGACTTTCGGAGTCTTGGTGTCGAGCACCTTGAATGGCGTCGTCGTCGCCGGCGCATGTAAAGTTCGGAGCCGTCCTTGTTGAGCTCGCGATTCCGCGCGGGCGCCGCCCGACTTTCACGGTCGCCGTCGCTTCGAGCTTGTCGGTGTCGATGACCGTGACGGAATTGCCCTTTTCGTTGCTGACATAGGCCTTGTAAGCGTGAGCGGGCGTGATCAATACAGCGAGAAACGCTGCGACCCATAGCCCCCTCCCTGTCCCTCCCCCGCTTCGCGGGAGAGGGGACGCCAACGATCGAGCTTTCGCGAAAGGGAGCGAGCAGCCGAATCTTCTCCCTCTCCCGCGCCAGCGGGGGAGGGCTGGGGAGGGGGCGATCATCATTTCAGTTTGCATTTCGTCTCCGGCTGGTCGACTCCCAGCGTGTCGAGTTCGCTGACTTGATGGAGGAAGCCTTCCTGCGGCGAAACCGAGACGACCATCCGTCCATCGGAAAGCAGGATCGGCTGGCGCAACTGCAGATTCCAGGGCCGCAGCGTCAACCGCACGCCTTTGAATGCGGCTATGGAGAAATCATTGCCGAGCATATAAAGGCGCAGCTTCTCGGGATCATTCGAAGCGGTGCGCGTTGCGGCTTCGCCGATCATCCGCATAGCAAGCCACGCCGCATTGTCGCGGGCGTTCATCAATCGTCTGAACGTCTGAATGAAGCGGTTCTGCAATTGAAGCGCGCCCCATTGTTCATGCGCCGGATCCCAGTTCGTCGGCATCAGCCCGGCGGAGCCGGCGACGGGACGTGGATCCCAGGTGCGGTAGGGCAGATAGCCGCCGAAGACGTCGCTCTCGTCGGCGGCGATAAGCACGTCATAGGCGCGCGCGTTCTGCGTCAGCGTCGGCATCTGCCGCTGCGTTTGCACTGAGCCGGAGTCGCTGCGCCGCCCACCCCCGGTGTCCTCATAAATTCGCTCCTCGACGATCTTCGCGCCGAATTTCCTGGCGCTGTTGCGCAGGGCCTGCGCCAGGAGTTCGTCGCTCGGATGCGATCCTTTGATCAGCAGCCAACGTCGCCACTGCTTCCAGACGAGATATTGCGCCAGACCGTCGGCGAGCATCGAACGCGTCGGCGCCACGTGAACGACGTTGGCGCGGCAGTCCTGTTCGCGCAGCCTGTCGTCGGCCGCGGAGACGTTCAAGAGCAGCGCGCCCTTCGGTCGGGCGCGCTCGGAGGCCGCGAGCAGGCGTTCGGGCGAGAGGTCGGCGATAATGAAAAGCGCGCCCTTCTCAAAAAGCGAGTCGAGCGCCGCGACGACATCGTCGCCTTCCTCAAGCCTGGCGTCGATCGCCTCGAAGGTCTGATTGGTGAATTTGCCGGTTGTGTTGTTGTCGGCCGCGCCGAGCAGGGTGCCGGCGAGCGTATCGTCGGCGGCTGGAATATCGAGAATGGACAAGGTCTCGCGCGAATGCGTTTCGCGCAGAACGCCGATTTTGACGTTTAACGTTTCAGCCGTGGCCGGCGCAGCGAGGACCAGCATGCAGAAGGCGGCGACCAAGCTTTTCATGTCGCCTAAATGGCCGCTTTGGCGCGCGGGATCAAGTTCGTCGGCGCTCCCGCGCGCCCTCGGCCATCACATGGTCACGCGCAGCAGCGCCTTGCCCTTCTTGGAGGCAAGCTCCTTGGCGTCGAGCGTTCCGTCATTGTCGGGATCCGCATCCTTGAACATGCCGGCGACCATGGCGAGAAACTCGTCCTTCGAGAGCGTGCCGTCGTTGTCCGGGTCGGCGGTCTTGAAATCCTTCTTCGAGACGCGCCCCTTCATCTCTTTAACGTCGACAGTGCCGTCCGAGTCCTTCTCGAGGCGCGTAAACAGGTTGCCGGCGGATTTATTGATTTCGTTGAGGTCGACGGTGCCGTCATTGTCGGTGTCGAGCGTGGCGACAGGCCCCGCCGCCTTCGCGAGCGCTGACGTTGCCGGCAGCGTCATGAAGCCGGCAAGCGCCAGCGCGCCGAGCAGCAATGTTTTGTTCATTTGCGACTCCTCTGAATAAGGTCATCACAGCTAATATAGCGCGGGCGCCGTCGAACCGGCTAGAGCCGAGCTACGGCGGCGCCGGCGAAACGCCGGAAGAATTCCTGCGCAGGGGCAGGCTCGCGATCAGCACGGCAAGAATTCCGGTGACGAATATGCCGTCGAAGGTGCCTGCGCCGCCAAAGGACGCCACAGGGGTCCCGATCTCTTCAATCCTGCCCAGATTGAGCAGATCGGCGCCGATGAGCGTGCCAAGGCTGCCACTGACATAGGCGACCGGCGCGGCGTGGTCGCGGGACAGCACGAGCGCCAGAGCCGCCGAGAGCAGCGGCGGCGCGACGATGGGAACGCTGATGCCGACGCCGGGCACGATCCGCGAAAACATATGGACGACGATAGCGACAATCGCCGTCGCCACGGCGCCGACGATCCAAATGCGATTGCGGGCAAGCAGATATAAGGACAGGAAAAATGGAATGACGGCGCCGCCGACGTTTACCGCCAGGATCATCCCCGGCCAATCGACGACCATCGGAACGACATAGCGCCTGCCGAAAAAGTCAATCACTTCCTGCGGGACCACGCGCTCTCCGGCGAAATGCGCGACCGGAATGTTGATGTAGCTCCCTAAGAGCGAAGCGAGCAGCACGAGCGTCGCATATTTGGAGCTAAGACCGATGCGGCCGTAGGCGTAGCTGAGAACGCCGATCTGAATCAATACGAAGACCACCAGCAGCGCGCCAATCAAGATCGCGTAGACGATTGGCGGCAGTGGAAGATAGTGAAGCTGATGTGAATACACGCATCGCCTCCCTTGGGCGCGCTATCGAGCGCTGCAGCCCCATATAGGGGACTGGCGCGCGAGATGCAGTCCAACTCGAACCGCGAACGCCGCCTTGCCGAAACGGATGGCTTCCCGACACGCGGGCTGAGCCGCCAGCGCAGAGTCGATGCGTAGCGACAAAGCTCCTATCACTGCACGTCATCAAGATTTGAGGAGAAAGCCTTTGATTGAGCAACTGCCGAACTTCCCAGATAATGTCGTCGCGATCGTCTGCAGAGGGCGCATCACCAAGGCGGATTATGACTCGGTCCTCGTTCCGGCGGTCGAGAACGCGCTCAAGAAACACGAAAAAGTCAGGATTTATTACGAGATCGCGCCCGACTTCTCAGGATTCGATCCCGGCGCCATGTTCGAGGATTTTAAGGTCGGAATGGGACATCTCACGCGCTGGGAGCGAATTGCGCTTGTCACCGACGTCGAGTGGATCAAGCACGCCACGCAGCTCTTCAGCTTCATAACCCCGGGCGAGATGAAGCTGTTTCCAACGTCGCAAGCCGATGAGGCGCGCGCCTGGATTGCGGCCTAGCGATCCGCGGCGCCGCTATTGCGCAGAGGCAGCGACGCGGTCAGCCGCGCGCCGCCTGCCGCGTCGTTCGTCAGCGTGAGCGCGCCGCCCAGCGCGCCGACTCTCTCACTCATGCCGCGTAATCCGAGGCCGCCGCTCGCGAGGCTGCGCGTCGCATCGAGCCCGGACCCGTTATCCCTCACGACGACATGCAAGACGTCCCTGGCGCGCGCGACGATCGCCTCCACGCGATCGGCGCCAGAATGCCGTAGCGCATTGGCGAGGCCTTCCTGCACGATGCGATAGGCGGTGAGCGCGGTTTCCTCTTCTAGATCGCCTGAGGCGCCGTCGAGCGAAAGCGCGATATCGACTCCCGGATTCGCCTCGCGCCAGCCCTGCGCCAGCGCCTGCAAGGCGTCGGCAAGGCCCATTTCTTCAAGCGCGGCGGGACGCAACCGCCCGAGAATGTGTCTGTTGACCTGCTGCAAGGCGGCGATCTGCGCATCGATGCGCGCGCAATCCTCGGCAAGACGCCCCGCGTCGGCGCCCGGACCCGCCGCGCGGCGCGCCAAGGCGCCCACGCCCGCGCGAACAGTGAACAGGAAGGGACCGATCTCGTCATGCAGGTCGCGCGCGATTCCTTTGCGCTCTTCGTCCTGCACATGGATCATGCGCCGCACGAGCCGACGATTTTCCTCGTCGAACTGTTGCAGAGTCCCGGCCAGCGCATTGATGCGTTCGGCGATGATAATAAATTCAGGCGAGCCGTCCGCGGGAACGCGCACCAAATGTTCGCCGCGCTCCAGACGCCGCAGGCCGTCCGCGAGAGTCGCGATTGGACGCAGCGTTCGCGACACGGCGAACGACACAAGTCCGAAGGCGGCGATCGCGATCCCGGCGCCGCCGATCGCCAGCCAGACGATTTCCTGCCAGATCTCGGCGATCTCATCCGTAGGATCGGGGGAGATCAGGATCGCGCCGTGGCCGGTTTCGATCCGCATGGCGGCGGCGTTTGGCAACACGAGCCGCGTGAACCACTGCGGCGCGCGGTCGTCTTTCTCCGTGGCGTGCGTCTCCTCTCCGGCGAGCGCGACGCGGACATGGCGCAACCGCCGCGCATCGGCGAGAAGTCGCGCGATCTCGGCCTGCGGTTCGGGCGCAGCATCAAGCCGCGGCAGATTCGCTTCAACCAGCTCCCGCGCCAGTCGCGTCGCGCCGTCGGCCTCAGCGCGAACGCGCGCGCCGGCATGCAAGACGAGCAGGCCGACGCCCAGCGCCAACCCGACCGCAAGCACGACGCCGAGCAGCAGGGACAGGCGAAGGCGCAGGGAGAGCCTTTGAAGCATGTGCGATTTCTCTAGAGAAGCGCGCGACTTTACGAAAGCTCCGGACGCGGTCAATGTCATGGCCGCCCGTTCAGCAGGCCCCGATGCATGGAGCCAATTCGAAAATGCGCGTTCTCATCGTTGACGACCATCCGATCATCGTTTCCGGCTGCGCGGCGATGCTTGCCGGCGAAGGCGACATCGACGTCGTCGACGCACGCGACGCGGAGACGGGCCTTGCCGCCTTCGTGGCGGAAAAGCCTGACGTGACGGTCGTCGATATCGGCCTGCCGGGCGTTTCCGGCTTCGAGTTGACGCGGCGGATTCTGGATACCGACCCAGCTGCGCGTATCGTCGTTTTCAGCATGAATGACGATCCGATCTTCGCGGCGCGGGCGATCCAGATGGGCGCCAAGGCTTATGTGACCAAGAACGACGACCCCTACCTTTTGCTGAAGGCGGTGCGCGAAGTCGCTTCGGGCGGCGTGTTTCTCATGCCTAAAATCGCCAATCGACTGGCGTTCGAGAAAAGCGGGGCCGCCGCCAGCCCGCTCTCTGCGCTGACCGCGCGGGAATTGGAAATTTTGCGAATGCTCGGACGCGGGCTCGGCATGGCGGAGATCGCCGACGCGACTCAGGTGTCCTACAAGACAATCGCCAACAGCTGCTCGATCATGAAACGCAAGCTCGGCGCCCGCACGCCAATGGAGCTGATGCGCATCGCGTTGGAACACAAACTTTAAGCGCACGACACCCCAGGGACGGGATCAGCTTTACTTTCCTTGGGCGTCCGGAAATGGCTCCAGCGGCGCGTAATTCGCTGGAAGGGGTCCGGTCAGCGCGCCGAGAAAGGCGACGATGTCGGCTGCGTCATTATCTGACAGATTCTGTCCGAGCTGCGTTTTACCCATGATTTTTACGGCTCTGGTCAGATCGTCGACGGACCCATCATGAAAATAAGGCGCGGTTTTCGCGACGTTGCGCAGGCTTGCGACCTTGAAGACATAAAGGTCCGCATCGTTCTTGGTGACGTCCGCGCGGCCCTTGTCGGGCGTCGTGACGCCGGTTTCCTTCCAATAGTCGCTCGCGACGCCGAATTTCTGGAAGGAATTGCCGCCGACGCCGGGGCCATTGTGGCAGGAGGCGCAGCCGAGATCGATGAATTTGCGCAAGCCCGCCTGCTGCTGCTTCGACAGCGCCGAGACATCGCCGGCGAGGTAAGCGTCGAATTTGGACGGCGTCAGCAAGGTCCGCTCAAAGGCGCCGACGGCGACGCCCCAATTCTTCGAGTTGATTGGATCCTTGTCGCCGGGAAAGGCCTTGGCGAAGGCGTCGGCATAGGCGGGAATCGCCTTGAGTTTGCTCATCGCCGTCGCCTGATCGGGATTGCCGAAACTCACCGGCCCAAGCAGCGATTTCTCCGCTTGCTCTTCGAGGGTCTCTCGATCGCCGCGCCAGTGCTGCTTGAAATTCAGCGCCGCGTTGAAAATCGAGGGGGCGTTGCGTGGATTCTCCTTGCCGAAGACGCCGATCGCTTTGGGCAGTCCGTCGCTCGCCTGCTTGTCCGCAGGATGGCAATGGCTGCAGCTGATATTGCCGTCCATCGACACGCGATTTTCGAAAAACAGCCGCCGGCCGAGCTCCACGCGTGCAGCCGTCACGGGATCATTGGCGGGGGCGGGAGCGGCGATCGGCTGAAAATGCCGCCTCGCGTCGTCAAGGAGCGCCTTGGCGTTCGGACTTTCCGCTCGGCCGGTCGTCGCGGCGAGCAGTGCAAAAGCGAACGCAATGAAAAGAGAAGACGAGCGCAAGTCGACGCCTCCTGCGCGCGGTCGGCCGCGCCGCCGATCGGGGCCAAAACGATTCGAGCCGGCGCTTCGAAAAGCGCGACCGCTTTGCGCAGCGCTTTTCCTGCCGGCTCGATTCGGGAATTCTATGGCGCCTTCGCCGAAGCGAAGGCCGCGCCGATATTAGATCTCGGCGGACTCGTAGCTGGTGATTTCCATGCCGACGCAAACTTCGACAATCACGGGGGTTGTCCAGGCCATTTTTTCCTCCGTTTAGGACTCTTTTCGGCTCTGCCCTGATTATATGGCGCATGGCGCCAGCAGGTTTAAGCTCGGCGCAGCATTTATCATGATCACCGCCACTGCGCAAATGGGGTGGCGCCAGCTTCGACCGTTGCACGTCTTGACCCAAAGTTGCGCGGCGTCAGACGCCGATGCAAATGCCGCAGTCGGACGTCTCGACAGGCGACGTGACGGCTGCTAGGCATAGCGAAACGCGGGAGGAGCCGCCCGGCTCGGCAAGTAGGCGCTAAAAAACAATTGGATAGCGCTAATTGTCCGATAGGCTTTTTAGCTTGGCCGGGACAGGTCGCAAATCGGGGTAGGGATGGGAACAGCGACGCTCGACGGCAAGGCGATTGCGCTTGACGACGCCTATCGACATGCCGCGAAGATTTTAAATGGGGCGGCGTTTCCGCTGATCGCCGGCCTCGGCGCCGACATCGCCGGCGCGCGCGCCGCCATTCTCCTGGCCGAGCGGCTGAAGGGCGCCTTCGACCATCTGGCGTCGCGTGAAATGCTTGCCGATCTCGACGTCAAGCGCTCCTTCGGCATGTTCACCACGACGGCGAATGAAGCGCGCATTCGTAGCGACTGCGTGGTGCTTATCGGTCCCCGGCTGACGCAAGCCTGGCCCGGAATGCTCGAACGACTCGCGCTCGATCGGACGCCCCGCCGCGGCGCTCAGGCCGAACAGCCGCGCAAGGTGATCTGGGTCGGACCCGAGGGCAATGAGGCGAGCGCCATCCCTGGCGCCAAGGTCATCCCCGCTTCCGCACATGAGCTTTCCGGCGTGCTGGCGGCATGGCGCGCCCGACTCGGCGGCCGGCCCGTGGCGTTTGACGCTGAAAAAGTCAGCCGCATCGACGGCCTCGTTGAGACCTTAAGAAGCGCGCGCTTTGGCGTGTTCGTCTGGTCGGCGTCGACGCTTGATCCGCTGGCGATCGAGATGATGCAGGGTCTGGTGATCGATCTCAACGCCACGACGCGCTTCACCGGCGTTCATATCGGCGCCCGCGGCGGCGCTTCCGGCGTTACCCAGGCCGCTGGCTGGATGACGGGCTTTCCGCCGCGTACCGGCTTCGGCCGCGGCTACCCGGAGCATGATCCGTGGCGGTTCGAGGCGTCGCGTCTCGTCGACAGCGGCGAGGCCGATGCGGCGCTGTGGATTTCCGCCTTCGACGGCGAAAAACCGAGCTGGTCCCGCGCCGATATTCCGCTTGTGACGCTTGCGCCGGCGCAGGCTGCGCCGTCGCGCGGGCTGTTCATCGAGGTCGGTCAGCCCGGCGTCACCCATGACGCTGTGCTGATGAGTCAGGAGACCGGCGGCATGACGCTGCGCAAGGCAAGCGCGCCGACCGATGCGCCGAGCGTCGCACAGGCGATCGAAGCCCATCATGGCGGAAGTTTCGGAGGGCGCATGGCGCTGAGAGTTTTGCGCGGCGGCCATATCGTCGATCCCGCGACCGGGCAGGACGCGATCGGCGACGTCTGGTTCGAGAACGGCCGGATCGTCGAGCGGCCCGACGGCCGCAGCGCCGACGAGGAGATCGACGTCTCTGGCCATGTCGTCATGGCGGGCGCGATCGACATTCATTCGCACATCGCCGGCGGCAATGTGAATACGGCGCGGCTGCTGCTGCCGGAGCTGCATCGGGCGATTCTGCGCGCGGCTCGCCGGCACGCCGCTGTCGACCGCGAAATGGTCGAGCTACGAGATCGGGCGTCTCTATGCGCAGATGGGCTTCACCACCGTCGTCGAACCGGCGATGGCGCCCATCACGCCCTGCAGACCCATCTCGAATTCAACGACGTGCCGATCATCGACAAGGGCGCGCTCACCGTTCTCGGCAATGACGACTTCTCTGCTCGGCATGTTGCGCGACGGCGAGAAGGAAGGCGCGATCAATGATTATGTCGCGCTGACCGTCGAGAACACCCGATCGCTCGGCCTGAAGTGCATCAATCCTGGCGGCGTCGAGGCTTTCAAGGACAATATGCGCGCCTTCGGTCTTGACGATGTCGTGCCGCTTTACGGGCTGACGTCGCGCCAGATCTTCCAGGCGCTGCAGAAGGCCACGACCCAGGCGGTAGGCGTCGCTCATCCACTGCATCTGCACATGAACAATCTCGGCCTCGCCGGCAATATCGACACGGCGCTGGCGACGATCGACGCCGCTCAGGGCCTGCCGCTGCACCTCGCCCATGTGCAATTTTACGCCTATGGCAAGGAAGGCAAGAACGGCTTCTCGTCGGCCGGCGCGCTCTTCGCCGAGAAGATCAACGCCAATAAGAATGTGAGCGTCGACGTCGGCCAGGTGATGTTCTCCGACACGGTGACGATTTCGTCGGACGTTCTGAAACAGTTCAACAGCCTGCCTGGCGCGATCCCGAAAAAGGGCGCGATTTTCGACGGCGACGCCAATGGCGGCGGCATCGTTCCCTATGTTTACAAGATTTCGAGCTACTACAACGCCATTCAATGGGCGGCGGGGTTGGAGCTCTTCCTGCTGATTGAAAATCCCGAGCAGGTGTTCTTCACCACCGACCATCCGAACGGCGGCCCGTTCACGACCTATCCGGAATTGTTCGCGCTGCTGATGAGCGCGGATCTGCGCGCGCACATATCTCCGCGCTTGCCGGCTGACGTTCTGGAGCACACCACGCTGCCGTCGATCTCACGCGAATACACTCTGTATGAAATCGCGCAGATGAGCCGCTCCGGCGCGGCGAAGCTCTTCGGCTTCGAAGACCGCGGCCGGCTCGGCGCCGGCCGTCGCCGACATCGCCGTCTATAAGCCGGGACGCGACGTCGCCGGCATGTTCCGCCGCGCCGCCTATGTGTTCAAGGACGGCGATCTCGTCGTGCGCGACGGCGAAGTCTCCCATTACACGCGCGGCAAGACGCTGCATATTCGCCCGCGCTACGATCGTCAGATCGCCAAGCGTCTCGATTCCTATTACGACGATCTTTACGGCTTGCCGCGAAGCATTTTCGACGTGCCCGACGCCGCGCTGCCGCACAAGGACGCCTTTGCGGAGGTTCCATGCCGGATATAGTTCGCAACGGCGTAACGATCGACGACAATTTCGCCGAAGCATTTCCGATGAGCGGGACGGGTATCCTGATCACGGCGCCGAACGCTAAATGGGCGCGGCAGGCGGGGCTCACCATGACGGGCTTCGCCACGTCGGTCATCGGCTGCGGCTGCGAGGCCGGATCGATCGCGAAGTTCCGCCCGACGAAACGCCGGACGGGCGTCCCGGGGTGCGCGTGCTGCTCTTCGCCATGTCGTCGAAGGACGCAGAGAAGCAACTCGTCAATCGACTCGGCCAATGCGTGCTGACCTGTCCGGGTTCGGCGGTCTATTCGACTGTCGCTGGCGAATTCGAAATCAAGGTCGGCGACGCCGTGCGGCAGTTCGGCGACAAATGGCAGATGTCCAAGGTCGTCGATGGTCGTCGTTATTGGCGTGTGCCGGTGATGGACGGAGAATTCTTCTGCGAAGGCAAGGTCGGCCTGACCAAGAAGTCGGTTGGCGGCGGCAATCTTTTGATCATGGGCGCGGATTGGGACAAGACCATGCGCGCGACCGAAGCTGCGGTCTCGGCGATCGACGGCGTCGCCGACGCGATTGCGCCTTTCCCCGGCGGCATTGTGCGTTCCGGCTCAAGGTCGGCTCGCAATATAAGGGCATGAGCGCTTCGACCAACGACGCCTACTGTCCGACGCTGCGCGGCGTGACCAACAGCGCACTCGACGCCGATATCGGCTGTGTGCTCGAAATCGTCATCGACGGGCTGACCGACAACGCGGTGCGTGAGGCGATGCGCGCAGGTCTGCGCGCCATCATCGAGATGGGGCCGGAGCAGGGCGCCAAGCGCGTCGACGCCGGCAATTATGGCGGCAAGCTCGGGCCGTTCCATTATCATCTGAAGGATTTGCTGCCGTGAAGCCCTTCACCTTCACGCTTCGTCAGGAGCCGCCTCAGCGCGTCGATCTTTCCGCGTTGGCGCCTGATCGTCTTGCCGGCAAATCAGTCGCGCAGATCGAAGAGATCGAGATCGGCGTCACGCGCGTTTCGACGAAAGTCGGCGACCTTTTCAAGATTTCCTCAGGCGATCTTAAGAATGTTCGCTACGAGGGCGGCTCTTCGCGGTTTGATCTTCTTGGCGCGAAACTTCTGCCCGGGTTCGAAATTCATGTCGATGGCGACGTTGGCGCCCAATGCGGCCGTCTCGCCAAGGGCGGCAAGATTACCGTCGCCGGGAGCGCGGGGCCACATGCGGCTTCCGGCAATCTCGGCGCCGATATCGAGATCAAGGGCGACGCCGGCGATTTTCTCGCCGGTCCGCTCGCCGGCGAACTCGCCGGGATGGCGGGGGGCCGGATCATCGTGCGCGGCAAGGCTGGCGCGCGCGCCGGGGACCGGCTGCGCCGCGGCATTATCGTCATCGAAGGCGACGCCGCAGAAGATCTCGGCGCCCGGGTCATCGCCGGCACGATCTTCTGCTTGGGCGAGAGCAAGGGGCGGGTCGGCTATCTTAACAAGCGTGGCTCGATTGTGCTCGCGCAGGGCGGGTGCTTCGGTTCGACCTATGTCGATTGCGGCGCGCATCAGCTGACTTTCGCTAGGCTTTTGGCGCGCAGCCTGAGAGACCACAGCGCCCCGGCGGCGGCGCTCCTGTCAGGTAAGCTCCGCCGCTATGGCGGCGACACGGCGGTCTATGGCAAGGGCGAGATATTGACCCCCGACTGACGGGCATTACCCTTGCTAGTAAGCAAACGTCCGCGGAGTGCGGGCGCCTAGATCACGCTGCACTTGGGCGAAGTCGCCCAAGTGCAGGTAACGTGATCGATTCCAAAAGTTTAGAGCGCGCTTTACGCGAAAAACCGGATTCCACTTTTTCGCAGCGCGCTCAAGCAAGGAGATCGCGATGCATTTCGTCGAACTCATCCTTACCGTCTGCTCGCTGGCGCAGCCCGCCGCCTGCGACGAACGCAAGATCGTTCTCGAATCCGCCACGGGCTCGACCAACAATTGCATGATGCAGGCGATGCCTTATATCGCTCAGTGGTGCGGCGAACATCCGCAACTGACCGTCACCAAATGGCGCTGCGCCCGGCCGGGATCGGAAGGCGACAAGATCTGATCGAGGCCTTCGGGCGCAGTCGCATCCATGACGAATGAATCGAAAAGAAGATTGGCCCGCGCCTTTTGCGGCGCCTTACGCGCCGCCCGACGAGAGCTTCGCCGAGGCTTTCCTCAAGTCGCGTTCTGACGCCGCGACATCGCAGGCGACCGAGAAAATCGCGCTGGCTCTCGTGCGCGGCATGCGCGCCAGGCGCGATCTGATCGGCGGCGTCGAAGATTTCCTGCACGAATTCTCGCTCTCGTCGCGGGAGGGACTCGCGGTGATGGCGCTTGCCGAGGCGCTGCTCCGCGTTCCCGACGACGCGACCGCCGATCGACTCCTCGCTGATAAGCTCGTTGAAGGCGAGTTTTCTCATCACGAATCCTCAAGCGATGCGCTGCTGGTTCAGGCCTGCGCTTTCGCACTAGGGATTTCGGCGCGCATCGTCGACGTAACCGAGGCGCGCGGGGTCGTCGCCGGTCTTGCGCGCCGTCTTGGCGCGCCGGCGCTGCGGACCGCCGCCCGTCAGGCGATGCGGCTGATGGGCGCCCATTTCGTTTTTGGCGAGACCATTGAAGCGGCGATCCGACGCGCCGACGGACGGCGCGAACGCTTTTCATACGACATGCTCGGCGAAGGAGCGCGAACCGCGCAAGACGCCCAGCGCTATTTTGAGGCCTATGCGCGCGCGATCCGCGCCATTGGCCAGTCGGCGGGGACCGCGCGGCTGCCGGCGCGTCCGGGAATTTCCATTAAGCTGTCGGGGCTGCATCCTCGCTACGAGGCGATTTCGCGCGAGCGGGTATTGCGGGAATTGCCGCCCCGCATCCTGGAGCTCGCGCGCCTTGCCAAAGACCGCGACCTCGCTTTCACGATCGACGCGGAAGAAACGGATCGCCTAGAGCTTTCGCTAGATATCTTCTCCAGCGTCATCGCGGACCCGTCACTCTCCGGCTGGGACGGATTTGGCCTCGCCGTGCAGGCCTATCAGAAGCGCGCCGCGGCCGTGATCGACTACGTCGCGTCGCTCGCCGACGTCAGTCGCCGGCGACTCATGGTTCGGCTCGTCAAGGGCGCCTACTGGGACAGCGAAATTAAGCGGGCGCAAGAGCGCGGCCTCGCCGACTATCCCGTGTTTACGCGCAAGGCGATGACCGATCTCAATTTCGACGCCTGCGCCGCGCGGCTCTTCGCGGAGCCGCGACTTTTCCCGCAATTCGCCACCCATAACGCGCGCAGCGTCGCCGCCGTGCTGACGATGGCGGGCGAACGGCGCGACTTCGAGTTTCAGCGCCTGCACGGCATGGGCGAACAGCTTTACGAGTCGCTCGCCGAAATCAGCGACGCCGCGGTCCGCGTCTATGCGCCGGTCGGTCCGCACCGCGATCTCCTCGCCTATCTCGTGCGGCGATTGATCGAGAACGGCGCAAATTCTTCTTTCGTGGCGCGCGCAGCCGATCCGGACGCGCCGGAGCGCGCGCTCGCCGCCGACCCCTACGAAGCTCTCGATTCGGCGGATCGCGCGCGCCATCCGCGTCTGCCGGCGCCAAGCGAAATCTATCTGCCGCTTCGCGCCAATTCCAAGGGCGTCGAGTTCGGCGATCGGACCGCGCTTGCGGCGCTGATCGCGGAGACGCGGAGGCCTTTTCCATCGCCCAGCGCGCGCCCCAGCTGTGAGACGCGAGCTTCGGCGCGTCCCGTCCTGTCGCCGATCGACGGCGCCGTCGTCGGTCATGTCGTCGAGGCGGATGAAGCTGCGGCGCGGGCCGCGCTGGTCGCCGCGGCGCGCGGCTTTTTGGCCTGGGGGCGGACGCCATTCGAAGCGCGGGCGCGGATCATCGAACGCGCAGCCGATCTCCTCGAGGCGCGGCGCGGCCCCCTGATCGCTTTGCTGCAAAACGAGGGCGGCAAGACTCTCGACGACGCGCTCGCGGAAGTGCGCGAAGCGGCTGATCTTTGCCGCTACTACGCCGGCCAGGCGCGGATCGCCTGCGCCGACGCGCCGCTTCCGGGCCCGACCGGCGAAGCCAATGTCCTGCGACGCCACGGACGCGGCGTCTTCGTCTGCATCTCGCCGTGGAATTTTCCGCTGGCGATATTCATTGGCCAGGTCGCCGCAGCGCTCGTCGCCGGAAATTCGGTCGTCGCGAAGCCCGCCGAGCAGACGCCGCTCGTCGCAGCGATCGCGGTCGAACTGCTGCGGGAAGCGGGCATTCCGAACGACGCGCTGCAATTCGCTCCCGGCGACGGCGCGATCGGCGCCGCGCTTGTCGCCGATCCGCTGACGGCGGGCGTCGTCTTCACCGGCTCGGTTGAGGTCGCGCATCGGATCAACCGTTTGCTTGCCGAGCGAGACGGGGCGATTGCGCCGCTGATCGCCGAAACCGGCGGCATCAACGCGATGATCGTCGATTCGACGGCGCTGATCGAACAGGTCGTCGACGACGTTCTGACCTCCGCCTTCCGATCGGCCGGACAGCGGTGCTCGGCCCTGCGGCTGCTATGCCTGCAAGAGGAGATCGCGCCCGCCTGTCTCACGACGCTGATCGGCGCGGCGCGCGAGTTGCGCGTCGGCGATCCGCGCGAGATCGGAACCCACGTCGGCCCGGCGATCGACGCCGAGGCGAAGTCGAAACTCGACGCCTACCTGGCGCGTCAAAGCGGGGCCGGGCGAATTCTCTACGCCGGCGCCGCGCCAACGACGGGGACTTTCGTGGCGCCGCACATCGTCAGGCTCGAGCGCGTCGGAGAGTTGCAGGAGGAAGTTTTCGGACCCGTCCTCCATATCGCCACCTGGCGGTCGGAACGTCTGCCGCAGTTGCTCGCCGAGATCGAAGCCGGCGGATATGGGCTCACGCTTGGCATGCATACGCGCATCGAGCAACGCATTCGTGCGCTGGCGCGCGAAGCGCCGGCCGGCAATATCTACGTCAACCGCAATATGATCGGCGCGGTTGTCGGCAGTCAGCCCTTCGGCGGCTTTGGCCTGAGCGGCACCGGGCCTAAGGCCGGCGGTCCGGATTACCTTTTGCGATTCCTTCATGAGACGACGCTGACGATCAACACCGCATCATCGGGCGGCGACGCCAGCCTGTTGTCGCTTGAAGAATTTGACGAGCTTGATCGCGACAAATTGGCGCAAACGCGCAACTTGAAGTCATATCCCTGACGCGCCACTTCACTAACGTTTCCATACCGATCGTCGGCGCCATCTTTGCGGAATTTCGGTTGCCCGGCGATCGTCCGTCCCGAGGGAGATCAGCATGGCCGAAGAAAGCAAACTGCCAGCGTCAAAAGAGTCCGCGCAGGCCCCAGGCATTTTCGATTGGCATCCCTTCGAATCATTCCGGCGGCAGTTCGACCGCCTGTTCGACGAATT
The DNA here is from genome assembly GCA_046349135.1 of Methylocystis sp. GTDB lineage: Bacteria > Pseudomonadota > Alphaproteobacteria > Rhizobiales > Beijerinckiaceae > Methylocystis. The sequence continues at coordinate 160,125 of JAXMCY010000001.1, forward strand.
CCCGTCGCGCCGGAGCCTTGCCGACTTTCAACCCTTCGACAGAATGATGTCGCAGTGGTCGGCGAGCCCGCCGGTCGATTTCGTCGAGAAGGACGGCGGATATGAGATCACCGCGGAACTGCCCGGGCTCGATGAAAAAAGCGTCGACGTAAAACTCTCCAACGGCGTGATTTCGATTTCCGGCGAGAAGAACGAAGAAAAGGAAGAGAAGAAGGAAGGCTATTATTGTTCGGAGCGCCGCTACGGCTCTTTCCGGCGCGCATTTCGAGTGCCCGAAGGCGTCGATCAGGACAAGATCACGGCGGACTTCGAAAAAGGCGTGCTGACAATCAAGCTGCCCAAAACCCCAGATTCCAAGAAGGACGAAAAGAAGATCGAGATCGCCGCGAAGTAGCGCTGCGTTTTTTGCCGACTCTGAAAAGCGCGGAAGCGGCGCCACGGGCCGTGGCTGGCGTTTCTCCGTAGGAAATCACCGCGGTGAACTTCGTCGGTAGGTGCGGCGGAAATGCCTTGGAATGAAAAACGCCTCGGCTTTGCCGAGGCGTGCTCAATTTTTCGCGCTGACGGTCAAAGGACAACGAAGAAATCTATCCGAATGGCCGCGGACGGATTGGCGCTTGAATCGGTTCGCCAAATCTTGAAAACGATGCTGTCTCGATTGATCTTGTTCACCGTGAGGCAAAATGAATCGGAAAAGCCTGGGTTGTCATTGTTGGGAGCTCTCACGGTCGCAATAACGTTGAATGGATTGTTGTTTGGCAGCGACAATCCCGTCACGGTCAAGAAGTGAAAGTGAGTGACGTTAGAGGTCACAGAAAAGGCTAGAGTGCCAGCCGGGGCAAACTCTGCGGACTGGGGATGGGGCTCCGCTTTCGCACTCGACTCGGAAAACGTTACGGGGGCTTTTTCTGCAAGTGCGCTCATAATGGTCTCCTTACAACGATTATCCAAAAACATTTGCGGGATGCGGCAACATCATTAAACGTTGGTTTTGAAAGGGGCGTCGTCAATTTAGATGATGAGGCGGAGAAAACGCCTCTTGCCGAAAACAGGCGTGAACTTCAGGGCGAATTTGCCTTGAACGGGCTTCCATCCATGCGTGTTTGCAAAGCCTAAGATCGCCAGCCGGCGTGTCGGTGCGGCGCGTCGGCGATTTCTTGCTTATGCGCCGGCCGGCGCATCAGACGCGGCAACACGAGATGCGGCAGCACGCCCTCGCGAATGACCGCGCGTCGCAGCGGACCGAGCGCGGCCATGGCGATGAAGCCGGCGCCGCGTAGCAGATCGACCGGCAGATAGGGAACGATCAGCGATCGGTTGAGCAGATCGACGCCATGCGTTCTAAAGCCGATATCGGCGCGCCGGTGACGGTCATAGCGCGCGAGCGCTCGAGACAGTTCGCGCGGGTTCTTGAGATCGACGCTGGCGAGACAATCCTCGAGATCGGCGACGTCGCGCAGGCTTAAATTCAATCCCTGCGCGCCGATCGGCGGAAAGATGTGACAGGTCTCCCCAACCAGCGCGAGGCGTCCGGTCGCATGTTTCGACACCTGCATGCCGCCCATTCGGAATTGCCCGACGTCGCCTTCGATGCGCATCGCGCCCAGTTCCGACTTGGCGTAATCCTCAATTTCATATTCGAGCTCCTCGCGCGGCTTGGCGAGGCGCCGGCGCGCGTCGGCGACGCTCATCAGCCAGACGAGGCTCGAACGATGCGGCGCATCATCGCGCGGGGGCAGAGGCACCAGCGTGAAGGGTCCCGAACGCGTGTGATATTCCGTCGAAATATTTTCGTGCGGAAACTCATGACGCAGCAGCATCGTGAGCGCGATCTGGGGATAGGTCCACTCCTTCACGTCGATTCCAGCGACGGCGCGTGCGCGGCTGTTGCGGCCATCCGCCGCGACGATGAAGTCCGCCTTCAGGCGTCGCCCGTCGGCAAGAATGGCGACGGCGCCGTCGCTGTTGAATTCGTAATCGGCGATATCGGCATTAACGATTTCGATCTCGGGCCGGTCACGACAGAGATCGAGCAGAATAGCCACAAGATCGTCGTTCGACACATTGACGCCGAGCGCGGGCAGGCCGATCTCGCGGGCGCGCAGGCTGAGTTCGGGCACCGGCAGAAACTGATCGGTGTCATCGACCATGTGGATCGCTTCGACCGCGCAGCCCCGCGCCCTGACGCGCTCCAAAGCGCCGAGCGCATCGAGAAAGCGGACCGATGCTTCGAAAAGCGCGACGGTGCGGCCGGGGAGCGGCGGCGGTATCCGACCGGCGAGCGTCGTTTTGAATCCCGCGCGCGAGAAGGCGAGCGCTGCGGCGAGGCCGGTCGCTCCGGCGCCGGCGATAAGAATTTCCGATGCGGTATTGTCTGTCGCCATTTCCATCTCAGTCATCTCCCTCAATGGTTATAGCTGGAGACTCAGCCGAGCGCGAGCAAGGCTGTGGCTTTGGTTTGGCGCGAGCTGCGGTGTAGGCTTGCGTCCCGCTTCTCCAAGGCTCCAGCGCCCTCGTGACGTTTTCCCGGCCCATCGGCCTTTCTATCCACCTCTTGACGGCGAGCGGCGCGGCGCTCGGCATGATCGCGCTGTTCCTCGCGGCGGAAGGGCGTTTCGCCGCCATGTTCGGTTGGCTCGGCGCCGCGCTTATCGTCGACGCGATCGACGGCCCGCTGGCGCGACGCTTCAAAGTGACTGAAACGGCGTCCTTCATCGACGGCGTCGCGCTCGACCTCGTTGTTGATTTTCTCAATTATGTGGTCACGCCGCTTGTGGCGCTGTGGCGCTCCGGCCTGATCGAGCCGGCGTTCGCCGAAATCGCTTGCGCCGCGGTCTGCGCCTGTTCGTCGCTCTATTTCGCGGATCGGCGCATGAAGACGCCCGACTGTTGGTTTCGCGGATTTCCGGCGCTTTGGAACGTCGTCGTGTTCTATCTTCTTGTGTTGCGGCCGCCGGCGAATGCCAGTCTCGCGGTCATTCTCGCGACGGCCGCGCTCATGTTCGCGCCTGTGGTCTTCGTTCATCCCTTGCGCGTCAGGCGCCTGCGCCCTGTAACGATCGCCGCCACCGTCATTTGGGGCGCGGCGGCAATCGCAGCTGTCTGGCAGGATCTTGCGGCCGCTTCGTTCGCGGTAAAGGCGGCTTTGGTCACGACGGGGTGCTATTTTTTGGCTTTGCCGCTTTTTCGCGAGGGCGGCCCGATCGCGAAGGAGAAGGTCGATGGTTAAGGCGATTCGCGTGCATCAAACCGGCGGACCCGAAAAGCTCGTCCTCGAGGACATCGATTTGCCGGCGCCGGCGGCCGACGAAGTGCAGATCCGCCAGCGCGCGATCGGCGTCAATTACATCGACATCTATCGCCGCACCGGCGCCTATCCCGCGGAATGTCCCTTCATCCCCGGGCATGAGGGCGCCGGCGACGTGATCGCCGTCGGCGAAAATGTGAAATCTTTCAAAGTCGGGCAGCGGGTCGCTTATGTCGGCGCGCTCGGCGGCTATGCGCAGGCCCGCAACATCGCCGCCGATTCGGTGATCCATCTGTCGAAATCCTTCAGCTATGCGCAGGGCGCGGTGATGATGCTGAAAGGGCTGACCGCGCAATATCTGCTGCGCCGGACGTTCCGGGTGAAGAAGGGCCATCGCGTTCTCGTCCACGCCGGCGCCGGCGGGGTCGGACAGATCCTGTGCCAATGGGCGAATGGCCTAGGCGCGAAGGTCATCGCCACGGTCGGTTCGCCCGATAAGGCGAAGATCGCGGAAAAGGCGGGCGCAAAGCATACGATTCTCTATCGCGAGGAAAATTTCGTCGAACGGGTGCGGGACCTGACCAAAGGCAAATTGTGCGACGTGGTCTATGACGGCGTCGGGCGCGCGACCTTTCCAAATTCGCTCGACTGCCTGAAGCCGTTCGGCATGTTCGTCAGCTTCGGCTCGGCGTCAGGTCCGATCGCGGCTTTCGATATCGGGCTTCTGGCGCTCAAGGGTTCGCTGTATGCGACGCGACCGTCGCTGTTCACGCACATCGCGCGCCGGCGCGATTATGAGGAGATGGTGGACGATCTCGTCGATGCCATGAAACAAGGCTTGGTGTCTTTCAGCGAGCCGGAGCGGTTTCCGCTGGCCGAGGCGGCCAAGGTGCACGCCGCGCTCGAATCACGCGCGACGAGCGGCTCGATGGTCCTGATTCCATGATTTCGCCATATTGGACCAAGCGAAAGGCCCCGCTCCAGCAATAACTCAACTTGTGTTGCAAATTGACCACTGGCCGGGTCAGGTCATCCGCAAGACATTGTTAACATGATCAGATTCTGCGCGGGCCAAACGCGTCGCATGGCGCGATTTGACGGCTTTTCCCCGCTTTTCGCTTCGCGGAGCGGGCCGCAGACAAATTCGCTCTACGCTTTCGGCGCAAATCGATTATGCTTCGCATGTTCCGGCTTTGAGGTTCCTCCCGCCTCTCGATTAGCCCGAACCGCCTTCAAAAACCCGGCGCCCGAGCCGGGTTTTTTTCTTGTCGGCGCTCTGCAACACCGCAGCTTCTATTGCAATTTTTCGGGAAGGGCCCCATCCTTGTGTTGCGGCCGGCTTTATCGCGGGCTTTGGGCCGCGAAGCATGAGGGTTGCAACGCTGTCGACAGGTGTTCATCCGGGCGCGGATCATCTTCCGCTCCGGCCGGGAATTGGCGCAGGAGCGCCGTTGGCCGGCTCAATCGTGCAAAAAGTTCTCGCCAGCCTGGACGAAACCAAGGCCGAGGACATCGTCTCCATCGATCTGCGCGGAAAAACGGCTCTCGCCGATGACATGATCATCGCGACAGGGCGGTCGACCGTGCATGTCGGCGCCATCGCCGACAAGGCGATCAAGGCGCTCAAGGCGGCTGGCGTAATCGCGCCGCGCGTCGAGGGCCTGCCTCAGTGCGACTGGGTGCTGATCGACGCAGGCGACGTCATCGTCCATATCTTTCGCCCTGAAGTGCGCCAGTTCTACAATCTCGAAAAGATGTGGGGCGGCGACCGTCCGGTGGAGATTCGCCTGGTCTGACGGGAGCGATCGAGCGTTTCTCTTGGATCGCTTATCCGTCTTCTCGTCTCGCTGGGCCGCCGGATGAAACTGGGCCTGATCTGCGTCGGCCGGCTGAAAGCCGGTCCGGAGCGCGAGCTTTATGCGAGATACGCCGAGCGCATCGCCGCTTTCCGGCGGCTGGGCCTCGAAGGCCTCGAACTTAAGGAAATCGACGAGAACAAGTCAGCTTCTGCTGCCGAGCGCGCGGCGCGCGAAAGCGCGGAACTGCTCGCGGCGCTGCCGACTGAGTCGCGACTTGCGGCGTTCGACGAGCGCGGCAAGGCGACGACGAGCCCGGCCTTCGCGCAGTTCATTGCAGACGAAAGGGATCAGGGCCGCAAGGCGCTCTGGTTCGCCATCGGCGGGGCCGAAGGGCTCGACGAAAGCGTGCGCGCACGGGCGACCGCAATCTTTTCCTTCGGCGCCATGACGCTGCCGCATCAACTGGCGCGCATTCTAGCTGCCGAACAGATTTATCGAGCGATGACGATTCTCTCCGGCCATCCGTACCACAGAGCATGACGGCCGACGAAGGTTTGAGCGCTTAATGGTTTTTGCAGCCGACTATAAGGCGCGAGGCTTTTGCGCCCCGCGCCTTCTTGAAATTCTGAGCGCCAATCTCCTCGTCAGCCCCGAGCGGCGAATGTCTGGAGATTGGCGCGTTAATTTTGGCGCTCAATAGCAGACCCAAACCCAGCCGGCGGGGGTCCATCGCCAGCACCGGCCCACGCCATAAGGATACCAGTGGCCTCCCCAGAAGCGCCCGCGTCCCCAGCCGCCGCCATGACCGCCCCAACCGCCATGACCTCCATGACCGCCCCAGCCGCCGCCATGGCCGCCCCAGCCTCCGCCGTGACCGCCGCCGCCCCAGCCTCCTCCGCCGTGACCGCCGCCACCCCAACCTCCTCCGCCGTGACCGCCGCCGCCCCAACCACCGCCGCCGGGGCCGCCACCACCGCCGCCACCGCCGCCATGACCGCCGCCATGACCGCCGCCTCCGCCGCCGTGGCCGCCACCACCGCCGCCATGACCGCCGCCACCGCCGCCATGACCGCCGCCGTATTCGGCGAGCGCGAGCGAGGGCAGCGCGAGCGCGCCGAGCAGTGCGAAGGCTAAGGACAATTTGCGTAGCATGGTTTTGCTCCGGTTTGATCAAAAGAGCGCGTTGAGCGGCGCCTCGTTGGCTGTTCCAGCAGCAGACTAATTAGGCGGCTCGGCCTTGACGGCAATGATGGAGCTTTTTTTGTTTCCGCAGCGGATCCGTTGCCGCGTGCGACTAATAGCAATATCTCGCGGAAAACGCTTGCCTTGGGATGACGGAGTGTGGCGCTGGCGCGGAAGCGCTGCGGCGATAAAGCGCGCGACGTCAGCTCAAATTGCGAAGGGGATAAGCATTCGCCAGTTTGAAAATGACGCTCCATTGATTTCGACATCAAGCGCGACATTTCCTTCGCAAGGCGGCATCGACTTGCTGAAGAAGGCGAAGGTCATGTCTCGCTTTTATCGACATGACTCACTTTTACTCGGACGAGTTATGTTCAAGCAAACTGTCCTTGCACTCGGGTTCTCACTCCTCGCGTCTCAAAGCCTCGCGCAGCGCGCAGCGACCGGCGGAGGTCCGTTCGCCGGCATGTCTGGTCATTGGTCGGGCGTCGGATCCATAACGATGGCGAATGGGGCTACGGAAAGGATCAGATGTAGGGCGACCTACGCGGTCCACCCCGCCGGCACGGCTCTGAATCAAAGCTTACGCTGCGCAAGCGATAGTTACCGATTGGAGATCAGCGCCAATGTCCTTTCGCAAGGCGGCGCTATCTCCGGCTCATGGAGCGAATCGACGCACGGCGTATCAGGAAGCATTTCAGGCCGCGCCACGGGCGCCGATATCCAAGCGCATGTTAGTGGGGCCGGCTTTGCAGCCAACATTGGCATTCGGACGCACGGCAACAGTCAGACAGTAGGCATAAGGCCTCAGGCTGGAACGGATGTGAGCGCCGTGTCGATCACCTTGCGCAAAGGATAACGTGTTATCGGCTATTCATCGCATGGCGTAAGCCGGGCTGGGCGGCATGGCGAGCCGCTCGTCGCAAGAACATTGCCGTCGGACGTAAAATGAGAAGATCGGCGACCAACGCCGCGATCATGGCGAATGCGCTTAGCCAGCCGAAGAGTCGTAGCGAGGGCAAGTCCGAAAAGACCGTTACCGCGAGCCCGCAGGCCAGAACCACCGACGTCAAAATCAAGGCGGGACCGACGAGCACCGTCGCTTTTTCGACGGCGACGCCAGGGTCGTCATTTGGATCATCCTCGAGCCGTTGACGATTGAGAAAATGAATCGTGGCGCTCAAACCAAGCCCGAAGGAAACGGTCAGCGCAACGACGCTCGCAAATTGTAGACCCTGGCCCATAGCGCTCAACACCGCGCCTGACGCGACGACGGGAAAGATCCCGGGCAGGATCGCCGAAAGCATCACGAGGAATGAACGGAAGGCGACGCCAATGAAAACGGCGACGAAGGCGAATTCGAGCGTAAGCCCACGGTTCAATTTCTTGATCATATTGGCGCTGTTGCGCGCCGCGATCGCCGAAAGACCAGTCACCGATATTTTGAAACCCCGATGCTCGGCGCGGACTCCATCGAGAGATTTGTTGAGCGCGTCGATGACGGGCAGCAAACGACTCGCGTCGACATCGGGAATTCGACCGGAGACCACAACGGCGTCCTTTCCGGCGGCGATAAATCGCCGCGTCAAATGGTCGGGCAATATGTCGACATATTTCTTTAGGGTGGCGACGTCGTTCATGTGCGCTCGTTCATCGAGCCAGCGGCGCAATGTCTCGAGAGACCAAACATTTCCCACGCCCGCCTGCTTCTCAAGAATGAGATGGACCTTGGCGATCACGTTGAGGGTTTCAGCGGCATAAAGAGATACGCCTTGTGGGAATTCGATCAGCACGTCAATCGGATTTGCGCCGGTGAGCTTGACGTCGAGGCGGCCGCTCGCCGCCACCGCCTGCTGTCGATCCGGCACCTGGTCGGCGAGCCTGTATCTCGGTTCGAGGCCGGCGTAGTTGACGCTCAATCCGAAGACAATAAGAAGCCCAAGAAGACTGTATAGTCCAGGCCGACTCACCATTTGAGCCGCGATAAAGGCGCAAAAGCGACGCAGCGAGTCAACGCCGAGATCGTGTTGCCTAATCTTGGATATGGAAGATGCGTCGTCACGCAAAGCCCAGACGCCGATCAGCGGCATGAGCACGAGAACCGCGACAAGAGCGATGAGCGTCGCGATCAAACCCGCTTCTCCGAATGTGCGGATCAGATCCGAATCCGAGAACTGCAACGCCGCAAAGGAGAGCGCCGCCGTCGCATGGGTCAGAACGCAGGCCGGTCCAACGATTAGAATCGCATTGCGCAAGGCCTCGCATTTTGTCTGTCCCGCGAGCAAACGGTCGCGCGCCGCAAAGGTCAGCTGCATGCTGTCCGAAAAACTGATGACCATGATGAGAGGGGTCATCACATTGAGAAACATATTGAGACGGAAACCCATCCAACCGAGAGCTCCGAGCGACAATAAAATGGCGGTCAATGGCGGTCCTGCCCCGACAAGCATGAATGATATGCGCCGGAAAAAAAGGATTGCGATGAGGCAGCCCGCAATAAACCCGACAGCGTTGTAAATGAGCTTATCGCGCTCGACTGCGTTGCGAATCTCCAGCTGCATCACCGGAACGCCGGAAAGCTCAGCTTTCAGTCCCGAGCCGGCGAGGCCGTCGTTGATCGTCTTTCGGATTTCGTCAATAACAGCATGAAGATCATTACTTGCGACGATGGCTGGCTCGAGAGCGAGAACAATTAATGTGAGTTCGCCGTCCTCAGATAAAAGCTTGCCGCGGATGATCTCGTTACCCATCACTCGATCAATCAGAGCACGATACGCAGCGCCTGCCGGCAATGGTTCCGGAAACAGTGGCGCCGGCAGCCGATTGTTTTCAGGCGGTTGCCGCGCCGAAAAAATCGAGATGAGACCGCGTGTGTTGTCGATCAGCTGAAGATCCGTGACGAGGTCGCGCAACTTTTCAAGCGAGTCCCGGGCGAGGAGCTTCGAGCCTTCGACAACGATGAGCACGTCGAATTCGCTAGATGGAAAACGTCGCGTCACTTCTTCATATTGTCGGAACTCGGCCGTATCCGATCGGAACAGTTGGCTGAGGGAGTCGTCGACTTTGATCCTCGTGATTCCGAATCCCGCGGCGATCATTAAAGCGATCGCGACAATGGCGACGATCCATGGATTCCACAAGGAAATGAGGCCCACGCGTTCAACGTTGAGAGCGATCGGGCGCATCCTTTGCGCGTCTCGCCCTATCACCCAGGCTTCAGGCGACTGAGACGCTCGACCGGCCTTTTCAGTCGACAAGTCGTTCCCCTTCCGCTTTCATCGCCGCCAATAGCTTACCTAACGGCTTTGCGGCGCGCGGCCAGCTTCGCTCCGCCATCAATCTAATGATGGAACCTGGAGTTTCGCCGCGTTGTCGAACGATAGGTATGAATAATCGTCGGTTACGGTGGCGTTCATGGCGCAGCAGCGACCGAACGCCTGTGTCCATCGCCGAGATTCGAAAAGTTCGGCGTTTCCTTGCAGGCGGAGATAAAGCGACGTCTGACGTTTACAAATTGGCACATGATCTGACGGACGGCATGAACTGGCCGTCGTTGGTTCAAGCGACGGCGTTTTCCTCGATCGCCTGAACCCGACGTGATTTTTCACGCGCCAAGGGCAGCGCGTCAATGAAGGTCTGCATCGGCGTTTTTCCGAAGCACCATTTTCCCCGATACGGGCGGAGTTCGTTGAAGTCGCGCATCCAAGCGTCGAGATCGCTCTGCAGTTCGTCGATCGTGGATAAACCTTCTTGCGGAAAGAGATGCGCTAGAACTCGTCGAGCATGGTCTTTTGGAAACGCTAGACGATGCCGTTGGTTTGCGGGCTCTTCGCCATGGTGCGTGTATGATCGATGTCCTCGACCGCGAGATACAGCTCGTATTCGTCCCGCTCGGGGTTGCCGCAATATTCGCCGTGCGCTTCTTTGTCGGCCTTGGCCTTTTCCAGAGCGACCTGCGCCTCGGTGAGGATCAGCTGCTCCTGCGTCATCTTGGCTTCAAGCGCGTTCAGCCGATGCATCATGGTGGATAAGTCGTGGCGCAGCCAAGGACGCGCCGCTCGCGGCGCAACGCCTTTGATTTTGCGGCAGGTCTCGCAAAAGTAAAAAGTTCTAAAAAACAAGCTAGTGCGTGGCGAGCCGGGAGGCTTTCGAACCTGCCTTCGATGTGTGTTGAAATAATTGATATTATTTACAGTCTACGGAAAATTTGGGACATAGATTTCGTCCATAAACTGGCGTAAGACGGCACAGACAAGTTTCCCCATGCGGCTTCGAAGTTACCTCAAGCAAAGCCCTAGCATTACAGTTGTGAATGTACGTGAACTCTGACTCACTGGCTCACCATGATTCCATGGGAGCGTGGTGATGACGGTCGCGTCGATTGAAACGACGCTGGAGCTTTGGGCATCGTCGTTCGTGAAGTGTAGCGTCGGATGCGTCCATTATGCGAGATCGCGTGCAATGTTGTCCCCGTTGGGGGCTGATTTCGCCTTGAATGTTGTCCCCCCTGTTGCTGCCTTTCTTGATCCCTCCGGATTTTCGGAGGGGTCTGGGAATGATGGGGTGGACGGCCCCGCCTCAACGGCATCAGAGTGCCAAGACGTGGTCGCAGGAACGCCACAGAGAGGGAGGCCGTCCATGAAGAAGTTTATCAGAATCGGAGTCGATCTTGGCAAGCGGCATTTTCAGGTTCACGCGCTTCTTAGCGAGGATGGGCAGGCCGTCACGTGCAAGCTGCGGCGGGATGGTTTTCTAGCGTTTTTCGCCAAGGCGGCGCCCTGCCTGATCGGCATGGAAGCCTGCGGCTCGGCGCATTATTGGGGACGCGAACTGCGCGCCATGGGCCATGACGTGCGCCTGATCCCGCCGATTTACGTCAAGCCCTATGTCAAGCGCGGCAAGAACGACGCGGTTGACGCCGCGGCGGTGTGCGAGGCGGTGTCGCGGCCAGACATGCGCTTCGTGCCGATCAAAAGCGCCGAGAACCAGGCGAGCTTGATGCTGCACAAGACGCGCGAGCTTCTGGTCAAGCAGCGCACCATGAGCGTCAATGCGCTGCGCGGCCATCTCGCGGAATTTGGCGTCGTCGCCGCCAGGGGCGTGGCCATGCCGGCGAACTGTTGGAAAAAGCCAAGAATGACGCGACGCTTCCAGAAATCGCCAGAGCGACCGTAAAGATTTTCGTCCAGCAGCTGGAGGCGATCGGTGCCGATCGTCGCGCTCGATAAAGAGATCGCCGCGGTCCATGCGCAAAGCGAGACCAGCAGATTGCTCGCCGGCGTCCCAGGCGTCGGCAAGATCGCCGCCACGGCGATCGTCGCCAGCGTCCCGGACCCGAGCGTCTTCAAATCCGCGCGCGACTTTGCCGCCGGGCTTGGCCTCACGCCGAGGCAGAACTCAAGCGGCGGCAAGGAAAAGCTCGGCTCCATCACCAAGCAGGGCAACCGCTATCTGCGAAAACTCCTGACGCTCGGCGCGACCTCGCTGCTGCGCGTGGCCGGTAAACGCAAGGGCGCGCCCTCTTGGCCAGGAAGCCGGCGCGGCTCGCTAACAAGCTGGCGCGGATCATCTGGGCCATGATGACGACCGGCGAGGCCTTCCGAACCCAGATCATCGCCCGCGCAGGGGAGCCATCGATCGCGTAACCGTTCAAATCATCCAGTTTGGCGAGGGCGAAACCTCGACATGATGAACGACAGGGTCGGAAACGACGCGAAGGACACTCCGTCGGATGTCACGAGCCAAAAGCTCGCGGGAATGATCAGGAGCCTTCGCAGTCGAACTTCATCAGGGCCAGCGGACATAAGCGCCGCGCCAAAAGGCCGGACATATGACCGCTAACCGCCAATCGTTCAATACGTCGAGAAAAATCCCTTGCCAACAAGGCCGTCCACATATGACGGGTGTGGAGACGATTGCGCGGATCCGGTTCGAGCATTTCCAGAACGACAAGGGGATCAAGCGGATTGCGCGGGAGCTTGGGATCGCGCGCGATACGGTTCGCAAAGTCCTACGTACTGGCGCGACGGAGTTTGTCTATAAGCGCGCGGTTCAGCCGCAGCGCAGATTGGGCGCGTGGGTTGAGACGCTGACGGCGATCCTGGAAGCGGAGGATAAGCTGCCGCGTCGGGAGCGTCGCTCAACCATCCGATTATTTGAGGAACTGCGCGGCCGCAGCTATGACGGCGCGCATGACAGCGTGCATCGCTATGTGAAGTGCTGGCGGGCTGCGCCGGCGCCCGGGCGCCGGCGCAAGCGTTTGTGCCGCTGCGGTTCGACCCTGGCGAAGCCTATCAGTTTGATTGGAGCCACGAAGGGATAGAGCTTCACGGCCTGCCGCTGACGGTGAAGCTGGCGCAGATGCGGCCCGCCTACAGTCGCATGCCGTTTGTGCGCGCCTATTTCCGCGAGACGCAGGAGATGGTGTTCGACGCGCATGATCGCGCCTTCGCCTTTTATGGCGGGGTCTGCCGACGCGGGATTTATGACAACATGCGCACGGCTGTGGAGGCGGTCTTTGTCGGTCGCGCACGCACTTACAATCGGCGTTTCCTCCAGCTTTGCTCGCATCACCTGGTCGAACCGGTCGCCTGCACGCCGGCGTCAGGCTGGGAGAAAGGCAAGTCGAGAACCAGGTCGGCACGATGCGCGACCTCTTGTTCCGCCCAAAGCCGAAAGTGAAGACGCTCGAGGAGTTGAACGACTGGCTCGCTGAGCAATGCGTCGCCTACGCCAAACGGACAAGCATCCGGAGTTCAAGGACCGAACAATCTTCGAGGTTTTCGAAGAAGAGCGGGCGCGCCTGATGCCATTCCTCGGGCCTTTCGCCGGTTTCATCGAGAAGCCGATGCGGGCGACGACGACATGCCTGATCGCGCATGACCGCAATAAATACAGCGTCGACGCCAAGGCGGCGGGACGCAGCGTGCTGGTGCGCGTTTATGCCGATCGCATCACGGTCCTGCTCGGCGAGGAGATCGTCGCCGAGCATCCGCGCAGCTTCAAGCGCGACCAAGTCGTTTATGACCCCTGGCATTACCTGCCCGTGCTGATGCGCAAGCCCGGCGTCTTGAGGAACGGCGCGCCGTTCAAGGACTGGGATTTGCCGGCGCCATTGTCGGCGATCCGGATGCGGCTCCAGCATCACGCCGACGGCGACCGGCAGTTCGTGAAGATTCTCGGGCGCGTGCCGGAAGACGGCGTCGAGACTGTCGCGGAAGCCTGCGCCGAGGCGCTGGAGGCCGGGATCGCCAATGGCGACGTTGTTCTCGCAATCCTCGCCCGCAAACGGCAGCCGCCCACGCCGCCAAGCATCACCAGGCCCGAGGCGCTCAAGCTCAGGACCGAGCCGATCGCCGACTGCGCCCACTACGACAATCTGCGCAAAAGAAGGGAAGACGCGCCATGGAACGCCATCAGATCATCGACGCCATGACCGGACTGAAGCTTTATGGCATGCGCGCCAGTTTCGACGAGATCGCCGGCAAGGGATTGGCGCGGCGCGACGAACTCTATCCACTGCTCGGCAGCCTGATCCGCGCCGAACTGGCGCATCGCCAAGCCCGCTCGATCAATTACCGCATCAGCGGCGTGCTCTGCTCCCGTCAAACTGGATCGTTTTTGGGTAGAGTCTTTCGGGCTGGAACCCCTTGGCCGGGAGGAGCGGAAGACGATGAAGGCGTCGAAGTTTTCGGACGCGCAGAAAGCGTTCATTTTGAAGCAAGGAGCTGACGGCCTGCCGGTGGCGGACATCTGTCGGAAGGCCGGAATCAGCCAGGCGATTTATTTCAATTGGAAGCGAAAATATGAAGGCCTGCAGCCGCCGGAGATGCGGCGGCTCAAGCAGCTTGAGGACGAGAACGCAAAGCTGAAAAAGATTGTCGCGGATCTGTCGCTCGACCGCGAGATGCTTCAGGACCTCGTCCGCCGAAAGCTCTGAGGCCTGGTCGCAAGCGCAAGCTGGCGGCGGGGATTTGCAAGGACTGGGACGTTTCGATCCGGCGGGCTTGCCGCGTGCTCGAGTTCGACACATCCAGCTACCATTATAAATCCCGTCGCCCCGATCAGGCCGGTCTCGAAGCGCGCATCAAGGAGATCTGCGCAACGCGTGTGCGCTACGGCTACCGCCGCGTGTACGTGTTGCTGTGCCGCGACGGCTGGAACATCAACGTCAAGAAGACATACAGGACCTACAATGAGCTTGGCCTGCAATTGCGCAAAAAGCCGCCGAAGCGGCGCGTCAAAGCGAAGCTCCGCGACGATCGGAAGCCAGCGAGCCAACCGAACGAGACATGGGCGATGGACTTCGTCCATGACCAGCTGGCGACCGGCCGGAAGATCAGAGTGCTCACGATCGTCGAAACGTTCTCCCGCTTCTCTCCGATCATCGACCCGCGCTTCAGCTACCGGGCTGAGAATGTTGTGTAGGCGCTGGAGCGCACATGCGCGCAGATCGGCTACCCGAAGACGATCCGCGTCGATCAAGGCTCGGAGTTCGTCTCGCGCGACATGGACCTTTGGGCCTATGCGAAGGGCGTCACTCTGGATTTTTCTCGCCCGGGCAAACCCACCGACAATGCGTTCATCGAAGCTTTCAACGGTCGCTTCCGGGCCGAGTGCCTGAATGCGCACGGGTTCTTGTCGCTTGACGACGCGCGGTCGAAAATGGAGGATTGGCGCAGATACTATAATGAGGAACGCCCACACGGGGCGATCGGGAACAAACCCCCGATCACGTTGCAACTGCCCGATGGCGCACCCAGCCCGTCATCGTGAATAAAGCCCGAAAACTCTAACTTCGGGCGGTCCAATGTTTGGGAGCAGAGCAGGCGAAAGGAGCAATCATCTCTTACCAATCCCAAGTGAAGGAAGTCCGGCGGCAACTTGTTCGCCAAGGCTTCACAGCGACCAAGGCAAACGGTGGTCACTTTGATAAGCTTACCGTGGAAGATCGCCAACGCATCTGCGATTTGGTCTCTAATTCGGAATTCGAACTGAAGGCGAAAATTTTCACGGAGATTTTCGGCGACGAGCGCAACGCGAGCGGAGTGCCAGCCGTTTACGACCGGCTTTCTGATCGCACTGCGACCGAAGAGGAAAAGACCGCACTTCATATCTTCAGCACCTCAACGAGCATGCTCGTTGCATGGCGCGATTTGGTGTGGGCGGCGCTTGCCAACGACGAGACGGCGAAGGATGAAGAGGGCTTTGTCGAATCCCGTGACCACCACATTTGGCACGCGAAAAAGGAAGCCTACCAGGTCTTTGATCTAATCGACGCCGATGTGACGTATGGCATGATCGCCGCCGACGCGGCGTTCGAAATGGACGACCAGGACCACCCTGCGGCTAAAGCGGCACTCGATGCGCCGCCAGCGGCCTAACGAGAAAAAAGGGTGGCCTATCAGTTGCCCCTATCGCGCGCCAAGATCATGAGCCATTGCGAACAACCGACGCCCAAAGACAAGCCCCTGCGTCTCGCCGACGCGGCCGGGCACTTCCCCGGGTTATCGGTCGCGGCGCTGCGCCGAGAAGCGCGCAAGGGGACTCTTGAAATCTACAGAGTGGCAAACAAGGATTGGACGACGCTTGCCGCCATAGAACGGATGTTTCAGCAATGCCTCGTCCCAACAAAGGCGCACACCTTTGGTTGCGTCCGCCCCGAAGAGATCCCGCTGGTCGCATCGTCGCAGACACAAGATGGATCATTAAAGACAGCGGACGACTAGTTAGCACTGGATGCAGCGCTGGCGAGCGTGAAGCGGCTGAAAGAAAGCTCGCGGAATACATCGCCAGCAAATACGCGCCGGAGAGACGCGAACGCGCTCTGTCTGAAATTCGTGCGTAATCAAAATCTATCTCGACGACGTTGCGCCGGTACATGCACGACCGGAAAAGACAGCCGAGCGCGCTGAACGCCTCCTAGAGTTTTCGGCGACAAGCGCTTAGATGAAATCTACGGCGCCCTTTGTCGGAAGTATGCGGACTCGCGTTACGGCAAAGGCTCCGACAAGCGCAAGGGCGGCAACAGGGGCAGGGGCGGCGGCGCAAAGCGCGATTTGGAAGACCTTCGCGCAGCGATCGGCCATCATCAGCGAGAGGGATATCACCGCGCAATTGTCCGTTTCGTGTTGCCTGAGAAGGGAAAGGCTCGCCAGCGATGGCTCACGCGTGACGAAGCTGCAAAGCTGCTCTGGACGTGCTGGCGCACGCGAGAGGTTCAGGAGGGCGTGACGACGGACAAGCGCCCCCTGCGTCACCTATGCCGCTTCCTGATCCTTGGCCTATACAGCGGCTCGCGTCCCGGCGCGATCTTGAATGCGACGTGGGATCGTGGTCCAGGCAGATCCCACATCGATATCGAGCGCGGTTTATTCCATCGTCATGCCGAGGGTAAAGCCGAGACGACGAAACGCCAACCAAGCGTGAAGCTCGCGCCGCGACTTAAAGCGCAGCTGGCGCGCTGGCGTCGGCTTGATGATGAGCGCGGCCACGTCGTCATGGCGCACCTGTCGCGAGCGTGAAGGTAGCTCTTGGTCGCGCCGTGAGGCTCGCCGGCTTGGACGCGGCCGTCACAGCCTACACGCTGCGCCACAGCTGCGCGTCGTGGCTTGTCGCGAAGGGATTGCCGACGCGCAAAGGTAGCGGACTTCCTCGGAACGAGCGAGCAGATGATTCTAGATAACTACGGGCATTTGTCTCCGACCTATCAGGACGAAGCGGCGCTCGCGATCGGGCAGAAGTAGCGTTACGGTGGCCGAAACGGTGGCCCGGAAACGCAGCGACTTCGTAGATTATTGATTTTATTGGTGGGCCGGGCAGGACTCGAACCTGCAACCAGACCGTTATGAGCGGCCGGCTCTAACCATTGAGCTACCGGCCCCGAGAGGGGACGCTCCTCCTATACCGCAACCCCGAAGCGCGCAATATTGCCTGCTCGGGTCCGCGCTTGTCAGAGCCGGCGCTTCGCAAGTAAGGCTTTCGTATGAACGAATGCGACGCGCGCGCGGCGATCGTCGATGCCGCCCAGGAATTGGAGCGGCTGGGTCTCAACCATGGCTCCGCGGGCAATCTGTCGCTGCGGGTCGGCGACGTCGCGTTCGTCACGCCGAGCGGCGTTCCAAGCCGTGAACTCTCGCCCGCTTCAATCGCGCGCATGCCGCTCACGGGCGAGGGCGATTTTGAGGGTCCGCTGCCGCCGTCGAGCGAGTGGCGTTTTCATCTCGACATTTATAACGCGCGGCCGGACGTGAACGCCGTTGTGCATATGCACTCGCCCTATGCGACGACGATAGCGACATTGCGCCGGGAAATTCCGGCGGTGCACTACATGATCGCGGCTTTCGGCGGACCGACCGTGCGCTGCGTCGATTACGCGCCGTACGGCACGGCCGAGTTGTCGCAGCTTGTCGTCGCTGGTCTTAAAGATCGCGACGGCGTGCTCCTCGCCAACCACGGCGCGATCGTGTCCGGCGTGGATATGCGCAGAACCTTATGGCGCGCCGTGGAGCTCGAAGCGCTGGCGCAGGTCTTTTACCTCGGCGCGCTCTCCGGCGAACCCGTCGTGCTTTCCGACGACGAGATCATGCGCACGGTGGAGCGCTTTAAATGCTACGGAACTCGCGAGAAGACGTGAGTTCTGCCTTTGCCAAATGCAAATAGAGGAAAAGGCAGGGCTGCGCTGGCGAGAGCGGATATAGGAGCTTAGCCTAAATTGCTAAATTTCAGCCAGACAGCTTTGCGGAAACATCGTCGTATGGCTCTTCCTGAGAGCCGCCGACGCCCGCCATGTCCAACTGAAGGCGCTCATCTTTCGTGTTCCGTCGCGCGACTTCGAGCTGTTCAGTATCGAATGTTTCTTCTCGAAGGACGTTCCTTTCTAATGCGGCTTCCGCGGCATCGCATTCAGCAGCGAGCTGAAGAAGCCGGTCATGCTCAGGGTGCGTGCTGATAAGCGTTTCGAGGATAGCCTTGGCTTCAAGCGGCCTGCCACACCGAAGATCTAGAGAAAGAGTGGCGAATTTCGCCGCGATCGAGCGTCTCCCGGCGCCACTGCACCGCCGCCGGAAGCGCCGCGTCGCGCATTGGCGATGATCGCTAACTAGCGAGGTCCGAAAACAAATTTTTCAGACCT
This sequence comes from Methylocystis sp., assembly GCA_046349135.1. Lineage (GTDB taxonomy): Bacteria > Pseudomonadota > Alphaproteobacteria > Rhizobiales > Beijerinckiaceae > Methylocystis. The sequence goes on from JAXMCY010000001.1 coordinate 178,486, forward strand.
TCTTCCGTCGCGGCGCAGACGCCGCGCTCGGTGATCAGCCCCGTGACGAAGCGCGACGGCGTCACATCGAAGCCGAAATTGCGCGCCGAAGAGCCATCAGGCGTAAGCTGAATTTCGAGCGTGGCGCCATCGGCGCTGCGGCCGCTGATATGGGTGACTTCGCGCGCGCTGCGCTCTTCGATCGGAATGTCGCGGACGCCATCGGCAATACGCCAATCGATCGTTGAAGACGGCAGGGCGACATAGAAGGGCACGTCATTGTCATGCGCCGCGAGCGCCTTGAGATAGGTGCCGATCTTGTTGCAGACGTCGCCCGCGCGCGTCGTGCGGTCGCTGCCGACGATGACGAGATCGACAAGTCCATGCTGCATCAGATGGCCGCCGGCGTTATCGGCGATGACCGTGTGTGGCACCTCTTCGCCCAGCAGTTCGAAGGCGGTGAGGCTCGCGCCCTGGTTGCGCGGGCGGGTCTCGTCGACCCACACATGAACGGGCGCGCCGTCGCGCGCCGCCGTGTAGATCGGCGCCAGCGCCGTGCCCCAATCCACCGCGCAGAGCCATCCGGCGTTGCAATGGGTGAGGATGTTGATGGGGCCGTCGCCGCGGCGCGCCTTGTCGATGAGTGCGGCGCCGGAACGCCCGATCGCCTGGCAGGCGGCGACGTCTTCTTCCGCGATCTTCGCCGCCTCCGCATAGGCGAGGTCGATGCGGGTCGAGGCGGGCGCGGCGAGGAGAAGCGCGCGCAGCCGATCGAGCGCCCAGCGCAGATTGACGGCCGTGGGCCGCGTCGCGAGGAGCAGCGCGTGGGCGTTCTCGATCGACGCGTCGCTCTGGTCCCGCAAGACGGCGAGGGCCATGCCATAGGCGCCTGTCACGCCGATCAGCGGCGCGCCGCGGACATTCATATCGGCGATCGCCGCAGCGGCGTCTGTGCAGCTTGCCAGCGTTTTTGTTTCGAACCGATGGGGCAGCCGCGTTTGATCGATGATTTGAACGCGCCGCCCGTCTGGGTCGAGCCAAATCGTTCTGTAGTCGCGGCCGTCGATTTTCATGCTTGCGTGTCGCCTGCTCAAAAGTCGCGCTTGGATCATAGCGCGACGAACGCCATGATAGAGGGCGCCGCGACGCCATGCTAGAAGCCTTCAACGCGGCTGCTTTACTGGACAGATGGCGCAGAAATTTTCGGTTCGATACGCCGAATCGCTTGACTCCGTCGCGGCGCAAGCCTGGGACGCCTGCGCCAATCCGCCCGGTCTGCCGGACGCCGTCGGCGAGCGGCATAATCCTTTCGTTTCGCACGCGTTCCTGCGGGCGCTTGAATCGTCGAAATCGGTCGGCGCCGGCGCCGGCTGGACGCCGATGCATGCGCTCGTCGAGGATTCGCGCGGGCGACTCGTCGCTTGCGCGCCGGCTTATATCAAGGCGCACAGCCTCGGCGAATATGTATTCGATCAAAGCTGGGCGCAGGCCTATGAGCGCGCCGGCGGGCGCTACTATCCGAAGATTCAGATCGCCGCGCCCTTCACGCCAGTGACGGGACGTCGTTTGCTGGTCGCGCGCGAAGCGCCTGAAGGGGCGCGCGAAGCGCTGATCGCCGCCTTGCAGGACTTATGCAGGGAGAGCGGCGCGTCATCCATCCATGTCACCTTCTGCACTGATGAGGAGCGCATTGCGCTTGGCGCCGCGGGCTTTATCCACCGTGCCGGGGAACAATTCCACTTCGTCAATGACGGCTACGCCGACTTCGATGATTTTCTGTTGCGGCTCACGGCGCGTAAGCGCAAGTCGATAAAACGCGAGCGGCGCGAGGCGCTTGGCGACGACCTTGAGATCGATCTGCTCACCGGAAGCGACATCCGCCCGACCCATTGGGATTCGTTCTACGATTTCTACATGGATACGGGCGCACGCAAATGGGGTCGCCCCTATCTGACTCGCGCCTTTTTCGACGAGGTCGGCGCGCGCATGGCGGACCGCATCCTGCTGGTGATGGCGCGCCGCGGCGCTCGGCACATCGCCGGCGCGATCAATTTTCTCGGTGACGACGCCATTTACGGTCGCAATTGGGGCGCGCTGGAGGCGCTTCCGTTTCTGCATTTCGAGGTCTGCTACTATCAGGCGATCGAATTTGCGATCCGCCATGGATACAGGCGCGTGGAGGCCGGCGCCCAGGGCGAGCACAAAATCGCCCGCGGCTATGGGCCGGTGATTACGCATTCAGCGCATTACTTCGCCGACCCGCGTCTCGCCAGCGCCGTCTCAGCCTATTTGGACCGCGAGCGCGCTGCGGTCGCCGAATGGATCGCCGAGCATGGAGCCGAGCTTCCTTACAGGACCGAAAATGGCGGCTGATTTTGCCGACCTGTGGCTCCGCGGCACTTGTGCCTTGGCCCGAAACTTGTAAGTCCTTGGCCGTTTGGCGCGAACGGCTGCGGACTCACATGACCTATTGTTGCGGCATTCTCGTGCGTGAGGGGTTGGTGATGATCGCCGACACGCGCACCAACGCCGGGCTCGACAATATTTCGACCTTTCGCAAGCTGTACCTCTTCGAGCGGCCCGGCGAGCGGGTGCTGATGCTTGCCGCCTCCGGAAATCTCTCGGTGACGCAGGGCGTCGTGAACTTCATCAGCGAGGGGATTAAAAAGAAGAAACAGAAGAACTACCCCCAGCATGCTGCATGCCGCGCAGTTCGTTGGGCGCGCGCCGTGCGCTTCTCGCGCGCGCAGACGAGCAGCGCCGAGGGCGAGCCTGCGGCGCAGGGCGTCAATTTCGACGTGTCCCTGCTGCTTGGCGTCAAATCGCCGGCGGTCCGCTACGTCTCTTCGACCGGCACTTCGCCGGCAACAGCATCGAGTGCACGCCGGATACCAATTATCTGCAGATCGGCGAGCATAAAGCCATGGGCCGATTCCCGACCGCGCGTCACTTTTGATACCGATATTTACGACGCGCTGAAAATCGGTCTCATTTCATGGATCTGACCATGCGCTCGAATCTTTCGGTCGGCTGCCGATCGATATCGCGGTGCTGCGGCGCGATGCGTTGCAAATCGAAATGTCGACGAGGATCAATTCGACGACGTTCATTTTCGCAGCTTGCGGAACAGCTGGTTCGGCGCGCTGCGCGAGGCGCATATGGCGATTCCTGGCCGCCCTACAGCGGCCGCGACGCGTGACGACTCGTTTCGCCGGCCGGCGCCATGGCGTGATCGGCAAGGCCGCGGGAAATCCTTCGCGACGGCGGGCTCGTCGCCTTCCGACCAGATGTTCATGTCCACGCCGATGCCACCAGGCCTGGGCGGTCGCCCGCATCTACGACGCCAAGAATCGCCCGTCCTTCAATCCGCTGATCGCTCACGTCGCGGATCTCGACGCCGCGCGCCGCGAGGCGGCGCTGCCGGAGGCGGCGCTGCGTCTGTCGGCGGCCTTTCTGGTTCGGGCCGCTGACGATCGTCGCGCCCGTCGCATCAGCGGATCGATCTGCGATCTCGCCCGCGCCGGCCTGCCGAGTCGCGGTGCGGGTTCCCGCGCATCCGGTGGCGCAAGCGCTGATTGCGGCGCTCGGCAGGCCCATTGCGGCGCCGTCCGCCAACCGGTCCGGACATGTCAGCCCGGTGACCGCCGCGCATGTCGCCGAAGATCTTTCCGGCAAGGTCGACATGATCCTCGATGGCGGCCGCACGCCGGCCGGACTGGAGTCGACAATTGTTTCCTTCTGCGAAGCTTCGCCGGTTCTGCTGCGCCCGGGAGCCATCGCGCGGGAGGCGATCGAGAAAGTTCTGGGCGAAAGGCTTTCGGCGCCGGCGCGGGTGGAGGTTCTCGCGCCGGGCATGACGCCGTCACATTACGCGCCGGCGGCGCGGCTGCGGCTGGAGGCGCATGAGATCAACGAAGGCGAAGGGGCCCTCGATTTCGGCGGCAGGCTCGCCGGGCGCGCCAAGCCAGGGACCATAGCGCTCGATCTTTCGCCGACGGGCGACCTCGTCGAAGCTGCGGCCAATCTCTTTGCGCATTTGCGGGAATTCGACGCGCGCGGAGTCGCGAATGTCGCGGTGGCGCATGTGCCTGAGCGCGGATTGGGCGAAGCGATCAACGATCGGCTGCGGCGGGCCAGCGCGCCGAAGCATCAGCGCTAGCTTGCGCCATCTACCGGATCGCGCCAATATTGATGTGATAAAAAAGCTTTCTGCCAAAAGGAATAATCATGCCGACGATCCTGCAAATAACCTTTATTGTCGGGTTGTTCTTAATTATCGTAGCGATATTTGGGGGAGGTATTGAAGTAAAAGAAATTAAAATTCCCAGTTTGGCGCCGATGTCGCGGATTCTTAGCTTCGTAATTGGAATTGTCTTTATAGGCCTATGTATCGCCTTTCCGGGACTTTTTTCACCTGAAGGCACAATGACGTTTGCTAAATTGAAGCACGACAAGGTCGATAATATCGAGTCGGCTGAAATTGATTCAAATATCACGCTGGATAAAATACATCACAGCGATGATTTGCGCGTAACATTTGCGTTTCCCTTTAAGATTTTCATCCTGGATACGACGGAGCGCAAGAACGGGGCGTTAATCCTGATGGACGAGGACAGGCACATCCGCGCCAAAATTACGCGTCGAGCGCTGCCGGATGAAAAGGACGTCAGGATTGGCCGCGACCGTGAGAAAGAGGCGTTGGAGAAAGTAGGCTACACGTTCACTTATATCGCGCCGGAGAAAGAAGAAAATTGGAAAAATTGGTATGTTCTTTCGGGCTTGACGAATGACACTGTGTTCTATTTCAAGCGCTGGTATTTAGGAGATGGGATAGGGTCGATCGAATTCACTTTCCCCGTCGAACTTCGTCCGCTTTACGATAGACTGATACCCGCGATGGTTCAGCAGCTGTCGTTTGAGGGCGGTTCCTTTGTGGCGGCGCCGGCGCCGAGTCCCCCCACTGTTCAAGCAAGCCCTTCTGTTCGCACAAAAAAAGAAGTTGAGACGCCTCGCGATGCGCGCTCGCGCTGAGCGCCGCTGGACTTACGCCGCCAACGCCGTCGGCGTCGCCCGGCGCAGGCAGAAGTCCTGAGTGGCCGCGGTCGGCTGGCCCTTCACATAGGGGCATTCATAGCCGCGCGCGGCGAAATCGCCGGCGCCGACGGCGCACATTTCAACGGCGAGCCGCGTCAGGCGATTGAGGACCGGCTCGCGCACCCATGAGAAGCTGGGCGCATCGGGCGCGACGGCGCGCATCGCCGCCTTGCGGCTCACATTGTTTTCATAGCTCATGCGCGCCTGCCATCCGGCCTGCGGCTCCTGCCAATCATTGACGACGATGACCGGCCCGCGCAGAACGCGCGCATCTTGCTCGGTGCGTTCGATCAGCGCCATCTCGCCGCGCCTGACGCCCGCCAGGGTGAAAAGCGTCGGACGCGCCAGGGGCGCTTCGGCGATGCACTCGACGGCTTCCTCGAAATTTGCGCAATTTTCAAAAGCGTAGCGCAGCAAATGGTCCGGCGGCCAGCCGCCTTCGCTGGCGAAGGCGTCGCGCAGGTTCAGCGCCGCGTCATAAGCGAAGCCGAGCGTCCCCTGGGTGCGCCGCTTCATCGGCGCCTGGTTGATCGCGGCGCAGAAGCGTCCGGGCGCCATGGCGCTGAGGACGCCCACGGCGCCGGGCCAGGTGGCGTTGTAGAATTCGCCGGCGGCGCCGGACTGCCAGGCCATTTCAACAGCCCTACCCAGACCGTGAAAGGGCCAGTCAAGCGTGCGCCGCAACCGCGGCAGGCCGTGTTCATCTCGCGGCCTGCGTGGTGCAGGCGAAGAGATAGGACATGTTCAGCGTCATCGCGCCAGAAAGCCGGAGAATGGCGACGATGTGCTCAAGCCTGCGCGATAGGCGGAAGGAGCGTTTCAGCCAATTCATGCAATGCGGTCAATCGGCGGCAGGCAGACGCGGCCGACCGGCTTACCGCGCCAAGACAGGCCTTGCGCAGCGCCGCGGCGGCATCGACTCCGCGCCGTCGCATGGGCGACGCTGCCGTCGCGCACATCGAGGAAGGGAATCGCGTTCATCGTCGTCCTGCCGTCAGAAAAAAGCGTCATGTAACAGATATGGATTTCACATCCGGCTGTCAATACAGTAAAAATTTAGTGGCCATCGGCGCGGTAAAGCGCCCGCTTCGAGACGAATTGTTACAAGCGCTGAGCTACCGTTTGTCGTCGAGAAACGAATGTCGGACGCCGTCGCTGTCGCCTTTGACGCATTGAAGTTTCACGCTTCCGCCTTAGAGCGGACGCGAACGCTCGAACTCTTCGCCGAGGGACCCCACGCGCTTTAAGAATTTCAGCGTCGAGCTCGACGATCTCGTTTTCGACTTTTCGAAACACAGAGTGACGCGAGATGATTGCGCTGCTCGTTTCGCTTGCGAAATCCCGCGATCTCGAAGCGCGGCGCGAAGCCCTGTTTTCGGGGCGAACTGGTCAACAATACCGAGAAGCGCGCCGCCATGCATATGCTGGCGCGATCTTCTCCGCGCCCGCTTCCTGTCGGCGGCGAAGACGTGCGGCCGCTGATCGAAGCCGAACGCGAAAAGGTCTTCGCCTTCGCGCGGCGGTGCGCGCCGGCGAAGTCCGCGGCGCGACGGGCGCGCCGTTCAGCGATGTGGCCAATATCGGCATCGGCGGCTCGACCTTGGCCCGGCGATGGCGTCGCGCGCGCGCCTGCCCTTCGCGGACGAGGGGCTACACATGCATTTCGTCGCCAATGTCGACGGCGCCGATCTCGCCGACACGTTGCAACAACTCGATCTGGCGCGCACGCTGTTCATCATCTCGTCAAAGACTTTTACGACGCAGGAGACGATGGCACGCGCGCGCGCGCGGCCGGATCGTCGCCGCGCTCGGCGAAGGCGCTGTGAAGGCCTTCATTTCGCCGTCTCGACACGGCCGACAAGGTCGCCGAATTCCCGGAATCGATCCTGCGCGCTGCTTCTCGATCCTGGGATTGGGTCGGCGGACGCTACTCGCCGTGGTCGTCGATCGGGCTTGCGCTCGCCATCGCCGTCGGGCCGGAGCATTTTCTGCAGTGTCTGCAGGGCGGCCATGACATGGATACGCATTTTCTCGAAGCGCCGCTTGAACGGAACATCCCTGCGCTAATGGGCCTGCTCGGCGTTTGGCATCGGAACGTCATGGGATGCGGCGCGCATGCGGTGATCCCCTATGATCAGCGGCTCGCGCGTTTTCCGGCCTATCTGCAACAGCTCGACATGGAGTCGAACGGAAAGTCGGTGACGCGCCAAGGCGCGCCCGTCGATTATGAAACTGGCCCGGTGATTTTCGGCGAGCCCGGCACCAACGGCCAGCATGCTTTTTTCAGCTGCTGCATCAGGGAACTGATGGTCATTCCGATCGATTTCCTCGTCGCCGCCGAGCTGATCGCCGACGAACATCATCACGAATTGCTGTTCGCCAATTGCCTGGCGCAGGCCGAAGCCTTTATGCGCGGCAGGACTCTAAGGAAGCGAAGGCGCAACAGCGGGCAGGGGCTGAGCGAAGACGAGGTCGAGCGTTTAGCGCCGCACAAGATATTTTCCGCGACTGTCCGTCAAGCGCGCTGCTTTATCGCCGGCTCGATCCGCGCACGCTCGGACGTCTCGTCGCGCTTTATGAGCACAAGGTCTTCGTTCAACGGTGGTCTGGAACATCAATCCCTTCGACCAGTGGGCGTCGAACTCGGCAAGGAGCTGGCGAACCGTCTGGCGCCGATCGTTGAGAACAGGAACGAGTCGACGCAAGGGCTGGATGGATCGACCGCGGGCCTGATCGCGTGGAGAAGGTCGCGTTAAGGGTCGTCATTGCGAGCAGAAGGCGAAGCAATCCAGAGCCGTGAAGCGGCCCTTGGATTGCTTCGTCGCTGCGCTCCTCGCAATGACGGCGTGCCTGTCACAGGAGCTGTTCATAGAGATCGCGCCATTCGGGATTCATCGTTTCGATCAGCGAAAGTTTCTTTTTGCGCGATCCGGCTTTGATTTGTTTCTCTCGCGTAATTGCGTTTGGCATCGTGTCATAGAATTCATACCAGACGAGCTTCTTGCAGCCGTAACGCGCCGTGAAGCCGGGTAGAGCCGCCTCGCGATGCTGCCAAATTCGATGCGATAGGTTTGAAGTGACGCCGGTGTACAGCGTTCCATTGCGCTTGCTCGCGACGATATAGACAGCCGGGCTTTTCATAATCCCGGATGTTATACCGTCATTGCGAGCGAAGCCGGCGCACCCAGAGCCGTGAAGCGGCCCCTGGATTGAAGGCTTCGTCGCCGCGCTCCTCGCAACAGACGACCTCGGCCTCGCCACCGCCTTCGAGACCAGAATGCTCGCGCGCCGGCAGCCCGTTGCGCAACAGCCGAAAGCCGCGCCTGCTCGGCGGCAGCGCCTCGATCTCTTCGACGCGGCGTGGTTCGCCGCGGCCCATGGCGAGCGTGTGCTTGGCACAGGCGTCGAGCGGCTCAACGCCCTTGACGCCCGATATCTTCGATGATGAGCAGGGTCGCGCCGCGCGCCTGGCGGACATTGCGCAGCAGGCGCTTAGCGCCGACGCTGTCGTGATCATGCACGATGCGGATCAGCGTCGCGACATCGGCGCCTTCAGGCAGCGGATCGTTGAGAAAATCTCCGCCATGAGTGTCAGTGCGCGCACGCAGGCTCGCCTCTTCGAGACGCACCCTTGCACGCCGCTACTTTGGCGGGAAGATCGAACAGCGCAAGCCGCAGATCCGGCGCGCGCGCGACGCGGCGGCGGCCAGAAACACGCTCTTGCCGCTGCCGATGTCCAGGAGTGCTGATGACGCGAAATGTCGTAGGCGTCGAGCGCCTCCTGCGCGACCATGGGCTGAGTCGCTTCGCTGAAGGCGCTGTAGGGCGCGACCTGCTGCGCGAGAGCGTTCCGGCGCGTCGCCGTCCGAAGGGCCAATAATCGGCGAGCCGGCCGCGCTTTTCCTGCCGCAGCGCCACGGGATCGATAAGATCGGCGCAAAGCAGCGGCTGCGTTCGACGATGGTGAGCGCCGCGCGATTGCCGGCGAAGGCGGCGCCTGAGCAGCCTGAGTCCAACCCGCCGCCGCGCCGCTCAAGGAGATCCAGCGAAACGGCCGCATCGACCAGGCGACGCGTCGCGGGTTCGGACAGAGCGACGCTTGTCGCGATCGCCGCGGGATGCTTCAATGGGTCCTCGGGCGCAGCGCGTCGAAGAGCTTGAGTTGCGCGCAGGCGGATGAACCTGCGAATAGATGAAGCCGGCGGTGATCGAGCCCGGCGCGCGCTGCGCGCCAAGGGCCGCGTCAGCGGGTTGTTCAGCGCCCAGCGCTGAAAGCGCGGATCGGCGATGCTCGTCGCGCGCGCCCCGCAATCGCTCCAGCCATTGGTCGAGAAGGTTCAAGACGCACGCCCTGCTGGGTGATGTTCCCTGCCTTAACATGGCGAAGGCGCCGTCGTCTTGTCGGGCGAAACCGGGCAGGGCGGAACCGCCGTTGCGACACAACCGCCCATGCTGTAGAAAAGCTGCGCCGCCTGCGCCCGTAGCTCAGCTGGATAGAGCGCGCCCTCCGAAGGCAGAGGTCACAAGTTCGAATCTTGTCGGGCGCGCCAATAAATTCAATATGTTGTTACAACAGTGTCGGTGTCGGTTTCCTGTGGAAGCCACCATAGCTACCGGCGGGCGATTTTGTCAGCAATGCGGCGAAGGCCACGACTAAAGGTCGGGTTGGTCTGCGCAGCAGGCCGAGTCCCAGCCGCCCAAGCTGTCATCGAAGTTGCTAACCTGAGAACCGTGCCGTCGCGTCCGGTTGGCTGACCGTCCCGACGCAGCCAGCTACACTTATCAATACGATGGCGGATAAAGCTGCGGAAAACGCAGTTCGTCTTCGTAAACTTACGACAATAAAGCGTCGTTTCATACAGCGTTTCCGCTGGCAAAAAAACAGACAGCGCGGCAAGGCTGCCACTGCTCATCTTTGACTTCATAGATCGAAAGGCCATCAGCCGGCAGAGCCGCCGCAAAACTGGGCGAAAGCCTTTTCGAGGCGCGTCCGATCAGGAAGAACATACCCCGGCATCTACTAGCTATGGCCTACTACGGTATGCGTTTTCGAAAAGTCAGCGCGCTTTTAAGACGTCGTAAATTTCTTGATATGAGCTCGATGGCTCTCGGTGAGTAATGTCCTGATCGACATACGGAATGCCCTCATAATCACGAAACAGGAACGAAATATCCTTCCAGAAAACAACAGCCATATCACGAGATACTCTTCGCGGGGAGACATCTTCTATTGCGCTATAGCCGTGGGAGAATAGTGCCGTTCTGCTTTGATTGTCACGAAAGATGCGTGTGATAACCTCGGAAGGCGTCGGGGTGTAATCTAGGTTTGCAACAGGTTGCAAGAACTGGAAGCACCTTACTTTGTACCCCTCGCAGATCGCAGCTAGAAGCTTTCTTGTCTCAAGATAGCTTGCCACGACCCGTGTGGCAATTTCTTCACTGCCGGCTTGTGCCAAGTCCGAGGGCACAGAGGCGTTCGAGTAAGCATCCACGATTGAATCACCTTCCGAATCGTCAGCTAAAATACCTAAGAGCTTCATGAGATGGCTTTTCTTAACGATGGTGCTGAAACTGATATCGACCGCTGAAACCGACGCCGGCTTTATGTTGGCGGGATTATCACTGGCGGGGATGAGGCGATCCAGCGTGGGAGTAAAAAACGGCTCGGATCGAAGAACGGCCCCCAGTTGCTGAAAGTCGTTCAATCCGTCGAGAAAAACCACGTCCGTTGGGGGTTCCTCTTTTTGCAACAAAGAAGCAAGGTAGATAACTTCTTGCCTTGAGAAATGGTAGGGCACGCCGAAGTTTTTTACAGAAATACAACGCCCTCCAAATTCCGCTAATTTAACTAATTTTGATGGAATGGTGTCCCACCAGGGAACTCCAATACCGTACATTGTTGACCCGCCGAAGAACCATACCTTGTGTTCATATGAGTTACAATTTTGACTATCACGGCTCTTGCGTACGCCATCCTTCACCACCGAGAATTCGTTGGTGTGGTCTGCGTTACCAATTTGGATCCAAGGCTTATATTTCAAATTATCATCAACTAGCGGTCGCATTTTCAAAAGTTCTTGAGCGGAGTACTTGTGATCAAAGGCGACCACGAGATCGGGCAACCATTCATCGGGGAGTCCCGGAGCGCCGGAGCTACTTTGCAAGCCTTTTGTCGGGCCAAAAACGCCGGTCCTGACAATCATTTCAGCGGCCATCAAAAAAGCTGCACCGTAAAGCAAGACCATAAGGAAACCGCCGAAGAGTCTCACTGAGTTCTTCATACCGCACCAACCTTCCGCAGCAATCGAGACTTTCTGTAAAACCTTAACCCACATTGGCCGGATGGACTGCGATTTTGTGCGGGCCGGCGAATGCGACGCTTAGCGTTGTCCTACGTTCCGCGAGCAAACAATTTCGCGGCGGATTTCCTCTATTAACTCCGCGTCGGGCTTCTCTTTGCAACGCGAAGGAACTCGCGTCAAAGCGCCGTCCCTAATTCAAGCTCACCTTGTCGGGAAAGCTCTTGTGGGAGAGCCGCAGGAACAACGACCATGCCGCCTCGGCCTCGCGCGCCTCTTTCGCCGCCGCCTGGATTGCCTTGAGCGGCTCGACAGGCTCCGAGTGCAGAATTTCCTCGATAAAGGTGAGTAGCGCGCGGTTCGCCGCAAAGGCCGATCGCATAGCTTGCCGGAACGCCTCCGTTTCTTCTTCGCTTTCGAACGGCGATGGCGTTTTCGGCATCGTCAACCGCTTCACTCCCATTTGGGATATCGCGCTTTCCCATAAATATCGAACATCGTCTTGCCGCTGCCGAGAAGCGTGCCCACCGCCTGCGCCCGCGTCGCGCTGCGCAATCGACTCGCCTGCACGCCCTTGGCGTTATAAGCGTTCGCGCCTTCCAGCAGCGCGTTCTGCGAGGCGGTATTGAACCGGTTGAATTCATCGAGGCCGCCGAAAAGTTGCACGGCCTTGTTGAACTCGCCTTGCTGCTCGATCAGCGCTTCCTGATTGACGACCGATGTGTCGCTCGCGCCGCCCCCGCCAGCCGCAGAAATCGCCCGTGACTTGGAAAGCGCCAGATTCTTATCAATGATCGCGCTCTGCGCGTCGCGTTGCGCGCCTGCAAGAGAAGTGTCAGCGGCATATTTCAGACCAGCAGCTTTGTTCGCTGCGTTGATCAGATCAAAGGGGCGCGAAGCGTCAATCGCTCCGGCGGTCTGCATTCCAGACCGATAGCCGCCATAGGCTTCGACCAGCGACCCGGCCCCGGCCACTCCCATCGTGGCGCGCGCAAGATTATTAATTCCGCTCATTCGGATTTCTCCTCTAGCGCCAGAATCCCCTTCCGCCAGGCGAATGCGAGCCGCCGCGCAGCCTCCAGCGGCGTCAGTTCGACTGTCTCGATAGGCCCGCCGTTTTTGCCGTAGTGCTCATGGCGGTCGACGAACATGCCGAGATGCTTGCCGATCTTTTCCAGCGCGGCCAGCTTGTCGTGGAACTTGACCTTTATGCCGTCGCGGGTCTGCGCGACCTCCGCAATCGACGCAGCCGTGTCGTCGTCGATCTCGTCGCTGCCCAGCATGGCGACCCCGTTGCTGATGGCCTCATTGCCGTCCGCGTCCTTGACGGCGATTCCTTCGCCCCATCGGATGGCTTTGCGAATGTCGGCGTAGCCGATCTTGGCCAGTTCAAGCAGGGTCCGCTCGATCGTGATCTCGGCGCGCTTGGCCGCAGCCGCTTGGATTTCCTGGACCCTTATCGCCACCCTATCGTCAGCTATCAGCCGGGCGGCGTTGGCGTCCATAGAGCGCTCGTCGCCCTCGTAACCCGCCGCACGATACGCCTCGCGCTGAGACGCGCCCTTGGCGATCTCACGGGCGAAGATTTCATGGCGGGGGTTTTCGAGAACGGGCATTGCCGTTAGGCGACCCTTGCATTCAACATGCCCTGCATGTGATGGAGCGCAAGCTCGCGGCTGGGGAGCGATTCCTTCATCACAGAGCCGTCTTTTCTCACAACGCACCATTTGGCGTGAGGGCCGCGCCATTGCACGCGCAGACCTTGATCATTCACAGAGTCTTCGGTGACCACGAGTTTTTGTCGGCTTAATTCTTGAATGCGCGCGCCCGTGTTCCACGCGTCCTCGACCAGCAGCACAACGCGCCATTTGCACTCGTCGCTCGTAACGATGATCTCATCCAACGGTCGGAGGCTCCTCGCGACGTGCGCCCAAAAGCTCTCCGCCAACAAAGCCTCGCGCTCGACACCCTGAGGCACAGTCGCGAACCAAATATTACGCTTGCTTTCGGCGAGGCCGAAACGGGATTCGAGAAGGGTGGGCTTATCGGTCATAGGTTCTCGCTTTCTGACATTCTAGCGACGACTTCGCGAATAATGGACGCGGCGTCATTGTCCGCTGCGTTCATTTCCTCAGCGAGGCGAAGCCCTTGGCGCAGGGTATTGTGAGCCCGGCGAAACGCAGCGCCGCTTGGATCGACGGCGGACAAACTCGCGTCCAAGACGCAGGTCAAAGCAATCGCGATTTGGTTGACGTCGAGCATGGACTCAAATGTATGCGCGCCGATTCCCATGCGCCATGTCGAGATTGCGGGCCTTGCGGGTTTTGCGCGGTTTTTGTCGAGCGTACGCCCGTCGGGGGGCTTCGTCCCTCAGGGGCGACGCCGCTCGTCGCACGTGAAGTGCTCCACAAAAAGCCGCTTGCGGAATCGATGCGGAGGTAGAGAGATGAGGAGGAGGAAAAAGTCAGCAATGCGCCAAAATCCGCCATTCCCCATATCCTGAACACGATTTTCGAATGCATCCTTTCAACAGCGACTGGAACGGTTCATAGTTTTTCGCCGGAAGTTAGTCTGCTCGCAAATTGAGAGTGTCGTAATCGACCTCGACCCGAGGTCGCTGAAACAAACCGAGACTCGAAGCCCTGCGGAGGGAACATGTTCGATCGCAATCCCCTCATTTCAACGGGTCGAGGGCAGGATTCCAGAACCCGTATGTCCGATACGCGCGAGCTCTTCGTTCGCCTAGGTCAATAATCACCGAGTAAGGATTGCGCTGCTTTGGACTCGTGCATCTCCGGCTCGCGAGCCTTTAATGGAATTTTAGTAAATGACCGGTGAGACTTGTCACAGCACACTTAGACATCCTCGGAGCGCGTAGGAAGTCGCAGATGCACTATCCTGTAGACGACCTCGTTGCCGGAGCCAGGTCGCCGCCGCCTTTCCGCCAGGATGCGAATGGGCCTGACATAAGAGTAAGGCCGACTGATGCAAGGTTCGGCTCGACGTCATTCAAGAAGGCCGAAGCGATTCGCGCGAAAATCGCCGCCCCTCACGCGTCTTTTAACTTATGGGCGACGCATGGCGCTGGCGGCCGGCGTGTTGGGTTCCGCCTGGATCGCAGGTTCGTATTTTTCTGGTGGTCAATCACAGTCTTACGCCATGAAGCCTCAGCCCAGCCCGAGCGTCGTAGATCAAGAGAGCATAGAGCGCGCCGAGTTGCTCCGCATGCGGGAAGAAATGGCCGAGGAAATTCGCGCCCTCCAAGCCAGAGTCGGCTATGCACCTGCCGCACGAAGCCTAAGCGTCAAGGATGCAGCTCCCCTTGAGGACTTGAAGAGGCGCCTTCGACGCAGTGAAGAGGGAAACCGGTGCCGCGATTGCTGAGCTAGCGGGGGTAAAGTCGAGCGCATGCAACGCGATGCCACGGCGAAGTTTTCCTGCAGAGTTAGTGAGCAGCGCAATCAGAGGGACGCCAATCCCTGCCTCGCTTGCTGCTTCATCGCAAGCCGTCGATTCGGATTTGGCAGTGGGGACTATCCAGAAGCAGGCCCGAAAACGGCGCGACGATGCCTTCGACCCATCTCAAAACCCGGGAGCCCCAGGAGTTCCTCGCGCGCTCGGAAGTCCCACTCACGACCGCGAGCATCAACGCGGCGGGCGATCAACTTCTGCCGCTCGATAACGCGCATCTACCTGTAAGGGTAACTGCTACTTATAGTGTTCGTTGCGAGGCCAACTTCTCAGTCTCCTTCTGCGCCACTTCTTGACCTTCTGACAATGGAACGATCTCCTCGCTAGGCCGTTATCTTACGGCGACCGCCCTTCGCCCGCTGGACCTGAGCCAACTGCTCGCGCAGCAATGGAGCGGGGAAGCGCATTTCGTTAGGAAGCGCGTTTATTTGACAAAGCTCTCGATGCAATCGAGGTGAAGCGATGTTTCAAGCGCTCAAATTCGTCCTTATCTCGTCGCTTGATTTCCTTTCTCCGCCGAAGCCACGAGGCCCGATGAAAACGGTCACATGATGGTGGGCCGGCTAAGCCGCTCCGCTCGCATAGGATTTAGAAAGATCGCGCTTCGCATCCTGATTCTGGTTTTTGTCTCGATGTTCGTCACTGGGCCCGCAACGCCGTAACATTCCTGCCGGTCCAGGGGCGGCACCTGGCGGGGAGAATTTCAGGAGGGACTGTTCTGGCGATTTTGTCGTTGGATTTTATGTCCGGTCAGGCGATTGGGTCGACGCGATCGGCCTGAAATGTGGGATCTTCAATCAGACTCAGGGAGGATTCAATCAGCCGCCATGGAATACGCCCTATTTCGGTGGGCAAGGAGGCGCATTAGAAGGCCCGGAGCGGCAGCGCGTCTGCGCCAGAGATCGATTTGTCAGCGCGATCAGGTTCGCACTCACGGGAGAGGCGAGCCACCCATTTTGTCAATTTCATTGAGTTTACCTGCACTCCTATCATGGCGGAGGCGCCATTCAAACACCTTGTGCATCCAAACCGGACAGGGCTGCCCCTCGACAGGGGCAATTATTCGAGACCTGCCCGTCTGGAGAACCCGGCGGCAATTGGGATCCGGGGCCGCGCGGGTCTCTACGTTGACGCGCTTGGGCTAATCTGCGGCCGAAGCCCGCGGCCGTCCCGCAAGGCGCTCAACACGAGAGGCCCGAAGCCTGCCCTGCGGGGGAAGAAGCTCCTGAAGAATGGAAGGAGATGCTCAACGCCCACAACGAACGGCGCAGACAGCATTGCGTCCCGCAACTGACGTGGTCCAGCGCACTTCAAAAAGCGGCCTCAGGAGCTTATGCAGAGCAGTGCATAATTGATCAGCACGGTTCAGATGGCGAGAACCTGGCGGCCAGCATGAAGTGGGTTGGATCAACCCCAGTGTTGCCCGCTCTGAGGGACCGCGACGCATTTGAACAGACATGGTATTGTGAAGTAAACAACTACGATTTCGATAACCCAGAGTTTAAAGGTGGTTTCACAAAGAACTGTAAGACGGTCAACGGGCATTTTACGCAAGTTGTTTGGAGGGACCGTGCCAGTTGGGTTGCGGAAGAGCGACCTGTACAAGCTTGACGGACGACGGGGGAACTGCGCGTCAGGGCACGTTCTGGGTTTGCAGATACAGCCCCGCCGGCAATATCAATACTTCGGATGCTAATGTTCTCAAACAGCAGATACACCGGCGGGAATGCCAATAGCCGCAGGCGTCCTTTTCGGGGTCGGACCGGTTGGTCCAAAGCATGGCGGACAAGAAGACTCCGATATATAGGCCGGCGGAGAGGACGGATCAGCTTTAGCGAATGGCAAAAACGGGTCAAACCCGGCCTAATGGCAGCCTCTCCGTCGCCATCCTGCTATCGTCGGATATTTGCGCCCATTTCGGGATCTACACGCCAGCTCGGCGGAAATACTTCGCGACGCGTTCGCCTTCCCGGTCGCCTTGTTGGTATGCGCGCAGCGCAACTTCGTCATCATCGAGCAGCATAAAAAGTGCCGGGCGAGAAACCCGCCATGGGCCATTCGCAATACGGCGACCGATGCGATGGACGACGCACCAATGCTGAATCGTTCTCGGCTTTACGCCTGCAATCTTCGCCGCGATGCTAACAGGAATGGCCTCGCTCGCGTCGAAGGGCCGAAGGACGTGGTTGTCATCGTCAATCACGCCGCGCCCTCCGCCAACAGATCGAGGATTGCGCCCGCCGCGCTGGCAGCGGAGCCGTCCGGGTTGCGGGTCGTGGCTGAGCGCAACGTTTCAAGGGGCGCGCCACACTGAAGCGCGATGCTGGCGATAATTGTCGCGTCACGGACCACGGCCTCGATCGCGGGGGCGGACTTGCTGCGATCGAGCGCGAAGACCTCGGCAACGCGGCCATCGGGGAATAGGCCAACGCCCAGCGTCCAGCGGAGGCCGTTCCAATCGAGTTCGCGAACCTCATGGCAACGGCGGTTGGGGAGCCGGCGGCGAGTCATCGGCCTGACCTCCACTTCCGAAGGTCGACAACGACCGTCTCGTCTCGGGCGATGTTGCGGATTGTCAGCCGGCCGGGAGGATCGTCGACGGGTTGCGCCCACCAATCGCGCCGCCGCTCGCGTTCCGCATCCATCCGAGCGTAGATCGCTTCTATACACGCCCGGCGGTGGTCGAGAGAAACCACCGCCGGAATAGGAGCGGGCTCCAAAGGAGCCTGGGGGCCAGAAAAATGGCCTTCCTGCATACTGACAGAACTGCCAAAAGGCTTTTGTCGGTTTTGACAGTTGCCAGCACAGGCGCTTTTTGCCTTCTCTAACGCATGGAGCCGGTCAAGATATTTGCTCATGCCAGCGCCCTCGGATTGATCGAATAGAACGTTCTCGGGCGTCCGCCGGTCTGGCAGGTCTGCGGCGCAAGCCAATCGAAGTCAGCGAGCAAGTTGAGGCCAGCGCCCACCTGTTCGCGGTCGCTCAAATTGGCCCAACCCTTTCGATGCACGTCGCGGGCGGTGAACCCGTCCACGATGTCGCCGGCGCGGATGCGCTTCAGGATTGCAGACGCCGCCGCCGTCTCTGCTTCACTGCCAGCCGCATAGGCGCGGCGGGCATGAGTTTCGAGATAGGTGGAAAAGGCGAGCGCGCGTAGCGTCTCCGCTTCCGTGACCGGCCCCTTCCCGTCATCGGCGAGATGATTGATGAGCGCCAGAGAGGGCACGAGCTTTCGGTATTTGGAAAGATGGCTTTCGAAAGCGGGAGAAAGTTCGCTCGTCCGCAATCGGGTTTCAAGGTCCGCGCGCCACTCGGCAAATAGCTCATGCGCCGCAGCGTCGAAACGCAGGAAGGGGAGCGCGTCGAACTCGCCTTGCTCCGCGCCTACGTCGGCGCCTGTCAATTTGTCGAGGCGATCGAACGTCTTCCACGCCGCATCACGCGCGTCGGTGTCGGGAAAGCGATCTACCTCGCGCCACTCCGGCGATTGGTCTGGCCACACCAACAAGCCAAACCGCTGGATTAGGCCGTCGTCGAACGCACCGCCCGCATTCGCGCGGCGCATGTATTCGGCGAGGCGTCCCGGCTGCGTCCCGCCAACAATGCTTAAGCAAGCTGCCGGGATATGCTTTCGCCCTCGCACGATCCGGTCGAACGTGTAGCCGCTTGTTCCGCTCCATGCCGTCAGGAAGAACCCGCGCGCCGCGGCGTTGTCTTCCCGGTCGAGTGTCCGAAGCAGCGCGACCAGCTCGTCACGATACGCCAGCACGCCGTTCGGATTGTCGGCGAGGATTTCGCCGAGCGCCTCATAACTCGTGTCAGAAACGATGTAGCGCCTTACCGGAGGCTTTTCCGGCGCCGATAGATCGAAGTCAGCGGGAGCGCCGCCGCCCTTGATCGCCGCCCGAGCGGCGTTCAACGCTTCGTCGTTTCTGATTTTGGCGAGCGCGCTCTCGCATTCGCATACGCCTTTTCCGCGGCCTCGTTTTCCTTGTTCGCGTCAGCGTCTAGGCGTTTCGGAAATTTGAGCCCTTCATCGGCCGCCGGGGTTTTCATCGCCCCCGGCCGGCCGACATAAAGGCCCCAAAAGTTTGCGACCTCGCGCCAGTCCGTGCGCTGTTGCGGAGCGATCGCCGCCTTGCGCCCCATGTCGCGCCAAGCGCGACGATGGCAGGAATGGCGACGTATTCAGCCGGGCATTGCATTCGGTCGGCGACGTCCGCCACCCATGGCCGAATGCTGCTTGGTAGAAAGCTCGCGTCGAACGGCGCGACCGTCAGCAGCCGAGTTGGCAGCGGCTTGGGCTCGGGCCATGTCTGCGGCGCAGCGACACGATGGCGATCCACCCGTATGGCGCCGGCGCCATTGCTCCCGCTGGTTGCCCCCCAGCCATGCGGAAGAGCGCCGGCGTGCGTTCGGCCTCGCGCCGATGCTCAAGCGCGGCTTCGGCGAATTGGGAGCGAGGGCGAAAGGGCGGCGACCTCATAGCGCACCCCCATCTTCCGACGGAAGCGATTTGAATTCGCCGATCGCGTCCACGAGAACGGCGCGTGCACTTCGCAGCGCCACCTCGATGACGCCGACGTTTTCGCCGCTGGCGCCAGCGGCGATTGCGGCTCCAGCGACGACAAGCCGGTCGCCCAGCTCGGCAAGATAATCGAGGCTCAACAAACGCGCGTCGCGCGCAGGGCTCGGAGGGACGTTCATGAGCGCGTCCTCACTGTCTCGAAGGCGAGATCAGCAAGAACGCGCGCCATTGGCTCGGCGACGCCATGCCTAGCGAGTAGCCATGCGATGCGGCGCGCCGTTAGGTCGGCGACGACAGCGTCGGCGACGGCGCCCAATGGTTGGAATTGCGGCTGAGGGAGTGTATGCTCAAAAGTGTCAGCCAGCACGCATGACATCCTTCGAGCCCGGTCGCCCCCCGCGACCGGGTTTCTCGTATTAGCCATTACGCGGCGGCCTTCGCACGATGTTCGGAGGTGGAAACGCCAACGGTCGTGCGCGACGCCGCCCAGGACAGAAAGTCGCCCCAGCGGTAACGAACTGCTCGGCCATAGCGACAAAATGTCGGACCGGTTCCGCGGGACGCCATGGAGGCGAGAGAGCTTTCCGCGACAGGAACGCCGATCTTCGAACTTTCAACGGCGAGCTGACGCCGGGTCAGAAGCGTGTCGGCAGGAAGAAGCGATGCCAGCGAGGGCGGAATCGGTTCTGCGGTGACATATGAGGTATCGGACATTTGCCGTCCTTTGCTTGAAGTGGACGGTCACAACCAATAGTCACATTTCAATGATTTGCATCAAGATTGCGGTCCAGAGAAATCGCGAATTACGTGGACCCGCCGCCTTTGGCCTCTCCTCCTTTGCTTCTTTTTATGGAGTTGTCATCGGCGTATTCGACCCAAAGCTTCTTCACTTCGGAGGCAGTGACTTCCATTCCATGCTTCTTGGCTAAATTCTCTCGGACCTGTTCGATAAAGCCCTCGAACTGCCCAGGGGCTAAAACGATGTGCAAATCCTCGTCCTTTACTAAGGGCGCGGTGGCATCAATTTCCTGCCATATGCGGCCTTGCCTTTGTCGGTGCGCTTCACTTGGAGGACGCCCTCTCCCGCGCTTTTGGAATTTAAGAGTCCAAGGCGTTTCCGCGTCCTCATCGAAATGCCAAGCAAGCAGCTCTTTTGCAGTATGTCCGAACGGCGCGCCGGCCATTATTGCTGCGGCTATCTGGTTACTGTCTCGCTTGCGGATACCCCAAATAAGGCGGCTATCCGCCGCGTCTTCATTATAGAACTCGTCATCTGGTGACGGGAGTCTCGGCATCGCGTGTCCTCGCGATTGTCCAAGAGAGCGCAGGGAAGCGAGTGGACATGCTCGCTTGTCGGCTGGCCGGCCTATCCCTGTTGGTCGAGATGTGGGGGTAGGCAGGGAAAGGCGCAAGCGGCGAAAGCCTCAGTGAAGTCGCCGACTCGCTCGCCGAGCGGGCGTCGTCGCGATCTATGCCAAGATCGCGGGAGGCTTTGCGGATTCCTCTCTTGATGCGGAGGGCCTGATCGCTTCCGTCCTTTAAGACTGCTGGCGCAACTTGCGCCGGCTGTTTATCCGCCAGCCTGATCCACTCGGCGACATGCTCATCGTGCTCAAGCGCGGTCAGTTCTGGGCCCGGCCGATCTCGCCCGCGGCTTCAAACAGTCGCGCGGGCCTTTTTACGTTCACTTGATTTTTGAGAGAGGCGCGCGAGCGCGTCTCAATTGCGCCCTGGGGGCCCGTCATTCATACAGACAGCGTTTTTGCACCGGCGGCCCGCAGTCCAACATGCAATGCACTGGAAATCCGTCAGGATCACGCTCGCACTTCCAATAGTGCTCGCCGGAATTAGGGCACCGCCCCCGGCAGCTAATGAACAATCCCGGGCTACTCGATTTGTATGTAGTCACGGTGCCCGCCTCTTCGCCCGCAATCTCAGGATCCTTAATCGGCGTTCCGGGCTTAATTCTAGGTTCAGCAGCTTGCAAGGCGGTTGCGGACAATAGACATAGAGCAAATGCTATGTTTATTTTTTTCATTTCAGTCTCCTACTAATGCCAAGAATAAGTTGTGAAAATTCGAACGCGCTTCTTTTTTTGGTAACGCGCGAAACTCATAAGTCGTTCCGTTACGCCGCGCGCTAAAGCCTTTCGCCCCCGCTCTACGGCGCAGATTGTTCCCCGGATTGGCCGCCAGGAGCGCGAAGGCCATCATAATGGCGCAAATCGGGGCTTTCTCCGCACGGAAGGCATTCGTCGTCGAAGAGGCGCGACTAACCCGCATCGATCAAGGACGTTGATATGGAAAGCATCATTGTTGGCCGCTCGGCGAAGAGAGCTGCCTTCGTGGCGACAATTATCGTGGCTTCTTTTCCTCTCTATGGCTGCTACACGCCGATGGAACGCGCGCTAGGCGGCGGGGCTATTGGTGGGCTTGGCGGCGCGGGGATAGGCGCACTGGCGTCCGGCGGCGCTGCGTACGCCACCCTTGGCGGAGCAGCGGTCGGCGCGGCAGCGGGCAGTCTGGTCGGGCTGGCGACTACGCCACGCTACTACCGCCGACGTTATTATTGACGGCGTGCCGCGCAACCAAAAAACGCCCCGCCGTTACATCCACGGTCGGGGCGCTCTGGCGACGGCCGGGGGCTTGGGGGCTGTGGCCGTCAGTCTACCCTCAGACTAGCACTCACACCTTAAGCCGCAAGTCGTAGGGCATAAGCCTTACGTCAGGCGGGGGGACCGCCCGATCCTCTGAGTGGGACGACGACGCCCGCAGGCTGCGCGTCTCCCATCAATTCAGAAATCTTGCTCGCCACCGCGTCAGCCGCCGCCAACAGCACCGCATCGGCATGGTGGGCGTAGCGCGAGGTTATGGTGGCCTTCTTGTGGCCGATGAGCGCGGCGATCGTCAGCTCCGAATATCCGAGATCGGCCGCGATCGACGCGAAGGAATGGCGCAGCACATGCGGCGTCACATCGTCGGGCAGGGCGGCGCGTTCCGCTATGCGCAGCCAAACCTTATGAAAGCCGGCCATTGGCTTGCTGGGGCTCGCAGACGACGGAAATACAAGGTCGCCGAGGCGCGGCAATGCGCGAAGGACATCGCAAGCGGCGTGAGATAAAGCGCGCATTGAGGAGCCGGTCTTGGTGTCGGAGAGGCGAGCCGTGCGCGTCGCGAGGTCAACGTGTGACCATCGCAACCCCAGCATTTCGCCTCGACGCCAGCCAGTGACCGCGAGGAAGCGCGCCGCGTGAATCGCTATAGGCCACGCGCTCTCAGGCATGGAGCGCAGCGCCTTCCCAAGGGCCGCGTACTCTTCGGCGCTCAATCGCCGCTCGCGCGCGCCATCGGCCGCGCGATCGATTCCTCTGCATGGATTGTCAGGCCGCAGCCCCTGATTAATGGCGTATGTGAAAATTGCGCCCAGGAGTCCGAGCGTTCGCGTCGCCGTTCCGCGTCCGCCGGTTATGCGCGCCAATCCATGCCGACCAGTCTTGATGCGGGCCGCAGTCTCGCCGTCAGTGACGGATTCTTGGAAACCTTCAACGTCCTTTCGGGTCACAGCAGCGACCTTCAATCGACCAAGCAGCGGAATGATGTGTCGTTCAATACGGCCCCTATCAGTGGAGAGGGTGCTAATCTTTTTCGCTGTCTTTCGGCGCGTCAGCAGTTTGCCGGACTCCGCCTTGGCGAGATATTCGCGACAGAGGTCGGCGACGGTTGGGGCTTTCCTCGCCTCCTGCTTCACGCCCGCCGGGTCCGAACCCTTAGCGACTTCCGCAAGAATGCGGCGCGCTTCAACGCGCGCGGTGTCAGGCGTCCATGGCGCGCCATGCCGCCCGATTGTCTGCCACCGCTGGCGACCATCGGCCGTTCGATACTTCAGCACATACGAGATCGCAGCGCCCTTTTGCCGCCGAGCGCCAAAGCCAGCCACAGCGCCTTTGCCATCATCCCAGACGGTCGAGCCTGCCTGAATTGCCCCAATGGTCTTGAGAGTGAGCATCGAGCAAATCCATGGTAGCTAATCGGCCCAGCAACCATATAGCTACCATCGAAATACAAGCTCTAGCAATGGCAATCAAAGAAGCGCAAGAGAAGCTACCGCGCTCAATCTTGTATAATCAATATGTTATGAGAGAGAAAATTTCTTCTGTCTTATCCCGGCAAATCCCAGCAAATCCAGG
>JAXMCY010000002.1:0-188099 GCA_046349135.1 Methylocystis sp.
CGGAAAATCACGAACGCGCTCTAGATCGCGCTCAATCCGGTCGAGTTCGCAAACGTCGATAAGTCATTCGCTTCAGCAGCTTGGACTCGCCTTGCCCGCAGTCGGTTCGGCTTTTGCGTGACCGCCGAAGCGCCCGCGATTATTCGTCGCGGGGGTCCCGAAAGCGGACTGACTTTTGCACAACAAAGCTTTAGAACGCCCGGCGCCGCATGCGCGAACGCCAGGTCGGCTTTGCACAACGGCTCCTCCGCCTTAAATCCGAAACAACATGCCCCGCACGCTTCTGTGTCTCGCGCGCCACGGCGAGACCAACTGGAATATCGAAAGGCGCTTTCAGGGCCAATTCGACATCGCGCTCAACGCCCGCGGACGCGCGCAGGCGGCGGCGTTGGCGAAGGAACTCGACGGCGAGCATTTCGACCGGGTCTATTCGAGCGATCTGCGCCGCGCGCTCGCTACGGCGACGCCGATCGCCGGCGCGCGCGGGCTCGATGTCGCCAAGACCCCGGCGCTGCGCGAAAAGGATGACGGCGTTTGGCAGGGACACACGCACGCTGAAGTCCAAGCGACGCACGCCGACATTTATCCGAATTATCTTACGCGCAAGCCGGACTTCGCGGCGCCGCAGGGCGAAACGCTGGAACATTTCGCCGAGCGGGTGCGTAAGGCCTTGACTCAAATCGCCAGGGAAAGCGCCGGCAAGACGGTGCTTGTCGTCGCCCATGCGGGCGTGCTGGACATCGCCTGGCGCCTCGCCGCCGGCAAGGCGCTGGACGCAAAGCGCGACCATCCGGTGCTCAACGCCACGCCGAATTGGATCGCCTTTGAGGATGGAAAATGGTCGCTCGTCAATTGGGCGGCGCCGGAAGGCCGCGCCGAGATCGCCGCGCCGTGGGACGGCCGGGCGCTGCCACGTCGCGAAGCCGCCCGCGCGCTGATCGTCGATCAGGAGAACGACGTTCTGCTGATGCGCTACGCCGGCGGACTGACGCCGCATTTTCTGGCGCTCGGCCATCACCACTTCTGGGCGACGCCGGGCGGCGCGGTCATGGAGGGCGAAAGCTTCGAGGCGACGCTGCGCCGGGAGGTTTATGAAGAAACGGGTCTGACCGTGGTCGATCCGGGTCCGGTCGTCGCGACGCGCGAATTTCCGATGGAGATCGGCGACGACTGGCATCAGGCGGTCGAGCGCTTCTATCTCGTCCGCACTGAGCGCTTCGCGCCCAAGCCGCGCGACCTGACCGAGGAGGAAAAAGTCCACATGCTCGGCTGGCGCTGGTGGAGCGCCGACGAGATCGCCGTCTCGCACGATCTGATTTTCCCAGAAGGGCTCGAGGCGCTGCTGCGCAAAGTAGGCAAGTGATAGCAGCAAGTGATAGCAGGCAAGTGAAAGAGGCTCGCTGACGCGAGCCTCTCTCTCACTTTGTCATGAAGACGTCTCTGCGCGGGAATTTCTCGAACACGGAGGGGTCCTGACCGAAATTCGTCGCGAGAATGTCAGTCGGATTGCCGGCGATCCATTGCGACAGATCAATCGTCTGATAGTGGGCATTGTTGAAGACGATCAGCACGCGCACGGTTTCCGTTCCGACATTTTCGAGCGAATGACCCATGCCTTGCGGAATATAGCCGACGTCGCCCTTCGAGAACGTCTCCTGCCGCCAGCGCCCCTTTGATCCGAACAGCGTGACGCAGAGCTGGCCGCTCAGCACATATTGCCATTCCGAAGCATTCGGGTGCCAATGCAATTCGCGAAGCGCGCCCGGCTCCATTTCGAGGACGACGCCGGTCATGGTCGTCGAAATGGGAAATTGCGAACCGTCGACGCGCCATTCGATTCCGCCGGGGAAAGTCTCAAACGGCTTTTGCGACAGAAGACGGTATTTGTGGGAGAGCGGCGGCGGCTTCCATCCCTGCAGCGGCGGCGCGGGCGTTTCGGGCGGAATATTGCCCCTGGCGAAATAGACCTCCTCCTTGGGGAAACTGTCGAAGGTCGAGGCGGGGACGCCGAAATTCTTCGCCAGCAGCTCCTTGGGCGCATGGCCGATCCAGTCGCTGATGCTGAAGGTGCCGAATTCGGAGAAATAGCCATTGTCGAAGACGAGAATGAAATGGCACTCCTGCTTCCCCAGCGTCTCGATGACATGGCCATGGCCGCGCGGGAAATACCAAAGATCGCCGGGCTCGAAATCATTGGTCTCAGAGCAGCCCGCCGGATCGATGACGGTGGTGCGCACCCGCCCTTCGGTGACGAACGCCCATTCGGCCGCCGTCGCATGCCAATGCAGTTCGCGCATGACGCCCTGCTCCATGCGCATGGAAACGCCGGCGATATCCTTGGAGATCGGCAGCTGGGCGACAGTCGCCTCCTTGCCGTAGCTCGCGCCGTTGACGCGCCCTTGCGATTTTTCGAGTTCGAACTTGAACGTCGGCAGTTCGGCGCCCGAGGTCACGGGATCTGGAACGTTGTTGTGAAAGCTCGGATGTCCGCCTTCCGAGCTGATCGGCATCGTCAATTGGAACATTTACAAAGCCCCGCTTCTAGACCTGGATCGAAAAGGATCGCGACCGCTTTTGCGTCGGTCGCGCCTCGAAACTTGAACCATTCTCCGCTGATGGAGAACATGCGTCGCGCTGACCGCCGCATGCGTTGATTCGGCAAGGAGATGGCCGAGCTTGAGCATGCCTCCGAATGCGGCGTGCGACAAGCAAGAGCGCGGGCGAGGCTCTCGGCCGCGCATGAATTTTTCTGCTCGGCGATTTACATGGGTGATAAAGGAACGCCTTAGGGAAAGCTCTTGCGGGAAGAATCTCACGTCCGGCGGTCGCCGGCGAGGCTGTGGAGACAAATGTGACGCCAGCGACGACGGCCGAAACTCCCGTTCCTCAGCGTGGCGATATGCGCCGGTCCGTCCATGTGCCGGAAGGCGGCGCATTTTTGCGGCGTCTCTTCATATTTCTGGGTCCGGGCTATCTCGTCGCAACCGGCTATATGGATCCCGGCAATTGGGCGACGGCGCTCGCCGGAGGATCGAAATTCGGCACGGCGCTGCTTTTCGTCGCCGTGCTGTCGAGCCTGATGGCGATCGTGCTGCAGTCCCTTGCGGCGCGGCTTGGCGTCGGCGCGGAGCTCGATCTCGCGCAGGCCTGTCGGAAACACTATCCCTTCCCGGCCGCCGTCGGGCTCTGGCTTCTCGCCGAGATTGGCATTTTCGCCACAGACCTCGCGGAAGTGATCGGCACCGCCATCGGCCTGCAATTGCTGTTCGGCCTGCCGCTCGCGGTCGGCATTCTCATCACCGTGCTCGACACTTTTCTCGTGTTGGCGCTGGAACGCGTCGGATTTCGCAAGATCGAGCTGTTCGTCGTGGCGATGCTTGCGCTGATCACCCTGTCCTTCACGGCGCAGCTCATCATGGCGCGCCCGGATTTGGCGCAGGTCGCGCAAGGACTCATTCCAACGCGGCGCTTTTTCACGGATCCCGAGATGCTCTACATCGGCCTGGGCATTCTCGGCGCGACCGTGATGCCGCATAATTTATTTCTTCACTCATTCATCGTGCAGACCCGCGCCGTCGCAGGGCCGCTCGAAAAGAAGCGCGAGGCGATCCGCTTCGCGGTGATCGACAGCACGCTGGCGCTGCTTCTCGCGCTGCTCATCAACGGCGCGATACTGGTTCTCGCCGCCTCTGTCTTTCACGCGAGCGGACATACGGAGGTCGCCGAGCTTGGCGAAGCTTACAGGCTGATCGCGCCGCTGCTCGGACAGCCGATCGCGGCGACGCTTTTCGCGGTGGCGCTCATCGCCTGCGGATTGAACTCCACGGTGACCGCCACGCTCACCGGCCAGATCGTGATGGAGGGGTTCGTTCGGCTGAGGATGAAACCGGCGACGCGGCGCCTCATCACCCGTTGCATCGCCATTGCGCCGGCGATCGGCGTGACGCTTTACGCCGGCGAATCGGCGACGGCGCAACTGCTCGTTTTGAGCCAGGTGGCGCTGAGCGTGACGCTGCCTTTCGCTGTGGTCCCGCTTGTCGCCTTCACGGCCCAGCGCCGCGTCATGGGCGAACTGGTAGCGCCCCGGGGCGCTACCGCGCTTGCGGCCGTCATCGCGACGGCGATCATCGTGCTCAACGTCAAGCTTCTCTGGGACGCCGTCGTCGGCTGAGCCGGCTCGAAGGCGTGACAGGGCGCGCCATTGCCAAGCCGACGCATCTGGCTTAACTCGGCGCAGCTTTTCGCCGGAGTTGCGACAGAAATGAAACTTCCCAATCAATTCTACCGTCCGCTTGCCATCGGGGCGCCGGCGCCTTTGCGCGAGCCGCCCGTCAAGGTCGAGCGGATGATCCATTTCGTGCCGCCGCATCTGGAAAAATTGCGCGCCAAGGTTCCCGAGCTCGTCAAGCAGGTCGACGTGGTGCTTGGCAATCTCGAAGACGCGATTCCTGCCGACGCCAAGGAGGCCGCCCGCGCCGGCTTCATCGAAATGGCCAAGGCGACCGATTTCGGCTCCACCGGCCTGTGGACGCGCATGAATGCGCTCAACAGTCCCTGGGCGCTCGACGACATGATCGACATCGTCGGCGCGGTCGGCGACAAGCTCGACGTCGTCATGCTGCCGAAGGTCGAGGGCCCCTGGGACATCGCCTATCTCGATCAGCTTTTGGCGCAGCTCGAAGCGCGCCGCGGCGTGAAGAAGCCCATTCTCATTCACGCCATTCTGGAGACGGCGGAGGGCGTAAAAAATGTCGACGCCATCGCCGCCGCGTCGCCGCGCATGCATGGCATTTCGCTCGGCCCGGCCGATCTCGCCGCTTCCCGCGCGATGAAGACCACGCGCGTCGGCGGCGGCCATCCGGATTACAAGGTGATCGCCGACGCCGAGCCGGGACAGAGGCTGCGCGCCTCCTATCAGCAGGACCTTTGGCATTACACCATCGCCAAGATGGTCGACGCCTGCGCCTCCGCCGGCATCAAAGCCTTTTATGGTCCCTTCGGCGATTTCTCCGACTCGCCCGCCTGCGAGGCGCAGTTCCGCAACGCATTTTTACTCGGTTGCGCCGGCGCATGGTCGTTGCATCCCTCGCAGATCGCCATCGCCAAAAAGGTCTTTTCCCCGATCCGCAGGAAGTCGCTTTCGCCAAGCGGGTGCTCGAAGCGATGCCGGACGGCACCGGCGCGGTGATGATTGACGGCCGCATGCAGGACGACGCCACCTGGAAGCAATGCAAGGTCGTGGTCGACCTCGCCAGACAGGTCGCCGCCAAAGACGCCGATTTCGCCAAGATATACGGGCTCTAAATCGCCGGCGACGGCGTGACGCAATTGACGACTATGCGCCGCCTGCGTTAGTAAAGAACGCGTAAACAGCGTGTTAAGGGCGCTTTCGAATGCCGCGAGAGAACGTCGCCAAATTCGCTATCGGCCAGGTGGTCAAGCATCGCCGCTACCCGTTTCGCGGCGTGATCTATGACGTTGATCCGGTGTTCGCCAATACCGAAGAATGGTGGCTGTCGATTCCCGAAGAACTTCGCCCCCGCAAAGACCAGCCGTTTTATCATCTCTTCGCCGAAAATGCCGAAACCGAATATGTTGCTTATGTGTCGGAGCAAAATCTGCTGCCCGACGACAGTAACAGGCCGGTCCGTCACCCGCAGGTCGACGAGACTTTCGAGCGCGACGACGACGGCGTCTATCGCATGCGGGCCCCCAAGCGCCACTGAGGCGTTTTATTCGACTTAACGCAGTGCAAGAAAAACGCGCAGCCGTTGGGATTGACGCGCGCGCGAATCACCCACATTTTTAGAGCAGGTCGAACTTCATCGCGGGAGAGACCGGCGCTTGCGCCGGCGCCGAAGGCGAAACCGCCCCGGAAACGCTCAGGCTAAAGGACCGCGAGGAAGCATAAACTCTGGAAAGCGGCGAGGCGCGCGAGCGTTTCGCCCACCGACGGGCGTAACCTGACGCTTTTAGCGCAGGGAAATCTCTCAGGTCACCGGACAGAGGGGGCGCGCTGCAAAGTTAACGCTTTGCTGCGCGGGCCGTGTCCTTCGGAGTTTGATGGTGACCGAACTCGACGTCGCGATTGCCGCGCCCTCCGGGCTGGCCAAACTTCCGCTCGATGCTCTGCATCGGGGGCTTGGCGCGCGCATGGCGCCCTTCGCCGGCTACGAGATGCCGCTGCAATATGAAGCGGGCATCGTCGCGGAAACGCTGCATACGCGGCGTCAAGCAAGCCTCTTCGACGTTTCGCATATGGGGCAGGCGATCCTCGCCGGCGGGGGCGTCGCGCGCGCGCTCGAAAGCCTCGCTCCAGCGGACTTGATTTCGCTGTCGCCGGAGCGAACGCGCTATACGCAACTCCTCAATGAGAGCGGCGGCATTCTCGACGATCTTCTGATCACGCGACTGCCGGGCGTCGAGGAGCGGATGCTGCTCGTCGTCAATGCGTCGCGCAAGCGCGAGGATTTCGCGCTTATCGCCGCCGCGCTGCCGCGGTTCGACTTCAATCCTTTAGACCGCGCGCTGCTCGCCCTTCAGGGGCCGCGCGCGGCCGCGGTCCTCGGCGCGCTCCTCCCCGGCGCCGAGGACCTTGCTTTCATGGGCTGGCGCGCCTTCGACTTTGGCGGCGCGCCGCTCTTCGTCTCGCGCAGCGGCTATACCGGCGAAGACGGGTTCGAATTGTCTGTGCGCGGCGAACACGCGGAAGATCTTGCGCATCTCCTGCTCGCGCATGAGGACGTTGCGCCGGCCGGACTGGGCGCCCGCGACGCTTTGCGACTGGAGGCCGGCTTGCCGCTCTACGGTCATGATCTCGACGAAACGACTGACCCGGTCGAAGCCGGCCTCGGCTGGTCGATCGGCAGACGCAGACGCGTCGAAGGCGGATTCCCCGGCTTCGAGCGCATTCGGTTGGCGTTCGAAAGAGGTCCTGTCCGCAAGCGCGTCGGACTGCTGCCGCAGACGAAGGCCCCGCTGCGCGAAGGCGCGATGCTCTGCGCGCCAGATGGCGAAACCGTCGGCCATGTGACGTCGGGCGGCTTTTCCCCGTCTCTGCAGCGCCCAATTGCGATGGGCTATGTCGCGGGCGAATGTGCGAATGACGGGGCGACGCTATCGGCGACGCTCCGCGACAAGCGCATCGAGGTCGACATGGCGGCTCTGCCCTTCGTCCCGCATCGCTACTTCAAAACGCCAATTGGAAAGGATGCGAGATGAGTGATCTGCGCTACTCCAAGGATCATGAATATGTCGCTCTCGACGGCGATGTCGCGACATTGGGCATTTCGGATTACGCCCAGTCTCAACTTGGCGACATCGTCTTCATCGATTTGCCTGAAGTCGGCAAAAAGGTCGTGAAGGGCAAAGAGATTGCCGTCATCGAAAGCGTGAAGGCCGCGAGCGAAGTCTACTCGCCGGTGAGCGGCGAGATCGTCGAGGTCAATCCCGAGCTTGGCGAAACCCCGGCGCTCGTCAATGACGATCCGCTCGGACGCGGCTGGCTCGTCAAGCTCCGACTCGGCGATCCAGGCGAATGCGCTTCGCTCATGGACGACGCCGCCTATTCGAGTTTCCTGAAGACGCTGTAAATCGCAAGGAACAGAACGATGCGCTATCATCCGCTGTCAGAGGCCGACAGGCGCGCGATGCTCGCGACGATCGGCGTTTCTTCGATCGACGCGCTCTACGCCGACGCGCCGCCCGCGACGCTGTTGAAAACGCCGCTCGATCTGCCGAAAGGCAAGTCGGAACTTGATGTCGAGCGTTTCTTCTCGCGCCTTGCCGAACGCAATCTTCCAGCGTCGCGCGCTCCCTTCTTCGTCGGCGCCGGTGCCTATAAGCACCACATCCCCGCAAGCGTCGATCATCTCATTCAACGCTCGGAATTCCTGACGAGCTACACGCCCTATCAGCCGGAGATCTCCCAGGGCACGCTGCAATATCTCTTCGAGTTCCAGACCCAGGTCGCGCTGCTTACCGGCATGGAGGTCGCCAACGCCTCGATGTATGACGGCTCGACCGCGACCGCCGAGGCCGTGCTGATGGCCCATCGCCTGACCAAGCGGCGCAAAGCGCTTCTCTCGGGCGGGCTGCATCCCCATTACGCCGAAGTCGTCCGCACCGTCTCGCGTCTCGCTGAAGACGAAGTCGAGACGATGGCGCCGGATATTCGCGCCGTCGAAGACATGATTCCGCGCATCGACGACACGCTCTCCTGCGTCGTCGTGCAGACGCCCGATTTTTTCGGCAATCTGCGTGATCTTACGAAAATTGCGGAGGCTTGCCATCGGAACGGCGCGCTTCTCGTCGCGGTCTTCACCGAAGCCGTGTCGCTCGGACTTGTCAAATCGCTGGGCGAGATGGGTGCCGACATCGTCGTCGGCGAAGGCCAGTCGATCGGCAATGCGCTCAATTTCGGTGGGCCTTATGTCGGCCTCTTCGCCACGCGCCATGAATTCCTGCGACAGATGCCCGGCCGGCTCGCTGGCGAAAGCGTAGACGCCGACGGCAGACGCTCCTATGTGCTCACGCTGTCGACGCGCGAGCAGCACATCCGCCGCGACAAGGCGACGTCGAACATCTGCACCAACTCGGGCCTCTGCGCGCTCGCCTTCAATATTCATCTGACCTTGCTTGGCGAAGAGGGGCTGACGCGGCTCGCGCGCGTCAATCACGCGAATGCGGTTCTCCTGGCGGAATTGCTGGCGGAGATCCCGGTAGTCGAGGTTCTTAACGAGACGTTCTTCAACGAGTTTACTCTGCGCGTCGAAAGCGACGCCGCCGTGCTGATTGAGAAAATGGCCGCGCGGGGCGTGCTCGCCGGCGTTCCCGTCTCGCGGCTTTTGCCGCACGCCGGCCTCGACGATCTCCTCATCGTCGCCAGCTCTGAAGTCAACACGAACGAAGATCGCGACGCCTTCGTCGCGGCGCTTAAGGAGTCGCTCTGATGCTCGACAGGCCTTCACTCGTCGAACCGCTAGACGACGACAGGACGCCCGCGACCTTCACCGGCAATCGCGGGCTCGATCAGGAAGAGCCGCTGCTCTTCGAGATCGGCCGGACCGACGCGACCGGCGTCGATATCGACGCGCCGGCGCCGGTCGCAAATCGGCTCGGCGCGTTGGAGCGCACGACGCCGATCGGCCTTCCGGGCTTAACCGAACCGGAGACGATGCGCCACTATGTGCGTCTGTCGCGCAAGAATTATTCGATCGACGCCGGGCTCTATCCGCTCGGCTCGTGCACGATGAAGCACAATCCGCGCAGCAACGAGAAGATCGCGCGTTATGAAGGCTTCGCCGATCTTCATCCGCTGCAGCCGCAATCGACGGCGCAAGGCGCGCTGCAGCTGATGCACACTCTCGCCGATTGGCTGATGACGCTCACCAATATGCAGGCGGCGGCGCTGTCGCCGAAAGCCGGCGCGCATGGCGAACTCTGCGGCATGATGGCGATCAAATCCGCGATCGCCGCCAAGGGCCAAAGCGCGACGCGCAGTGTCGTGCTCATTCCGCAATCCGCGCATGGCACCAATCCGGCGACCGCGGCGCTGCTCGGCTTTTCGGTCCGCGTCGTGCCGGCGGCGCCCGACGGCACGGTGCGCGTTCAGGCCGTCAGAGAGGCGCTGGGACCTGACGTCGCCGCGATCATGCTGACCAATCCCAACACCTGCGGGCTGTTCGAACGCGAGATCGTCGACATCGCAGATGCGGTTCACGAGGCAGGCGGCTATTTCTACTGCGACGGCGCGAATTTCAACGCCATCGCCGGCGTCGCGCGTCCGGGCGATTTCGGCATCGACGCGATGCACATCAATCTGCACAAGACCTTCTCGACGCCCCATGGCGGCGGCGGACCTGGCGCGGGGCCGGTGGTTCTGTCGGAACGTCTCGCTCCTTCGCGCCTGTTCCGTTTATTCGCCGTAAAGGCGAAACGCTGGAACTCGTCGAAGACGCGGAAGGTTCGCAGAGCTTCGGCCGCCTCACCGCCTTTCACGGTCAGATGGGCATGTTCGTTCGCGCGCTCGCCTATATGCTGGCGCATGGCTCCGACGGGCTTGCACAGGCCTCGAAAGACGCGGTCCTATCGGCGAATTACGTGCGCGCGTCTTTGCGTGACGTGATGACACAGCCGTTCGGCGACCGCATCTGCATGCATGAAGTTCTATTCGACGACGCCTGGCTGCGCGGAACCGGCGTGACGACGCTCGACTTCGCCAAGGCGATGATCGACGAAGGCTATCACCCGATGACGATCTATTTTCCGCTCGTCGCTCACGGCGCGATGCTCATCGAGCCGACGGAATCGGAATCGAAAGCATCGCTCGATCTCTTCATCGCGACGCTGCGCGATCTCGCGCGAAGCGCCAAAGCCGGCGACATGATGCGATTCGCACAAGCCCCTCGGCTCGCGCCGCGCCGACGCGTCGATGAGACCCTCGCTGCGAGAAAGCCTGTGCTGCGCTGGGCTCCCAGCGTCGCAGCTTGACGCGTCACTGTGCGATCGGTCCGGTCCGCGGCGGCAGAATCGGCAGGACGACCTCGGGCTGGCGCCCTGTCAGCGAATCGAGGAACGCGACGATCTTGTCGATTTCATCGGCGCTGAGATCGACGCCGAGCTGGCTTTCGCCCATCACCGCGACGGCCTTCTTCAGATCGAAGGTCGCGCCAGTGTGGAAATAGGGCGCCGTCAGTTCGACGTTGCGCAGCGAAGGAACCTTGAAGGCGTATTTGTCGGCGATCGCCTTGGTGACGGCGAAGCGGCCCCAATCGTCTGGCGGCAGAAATTCCGGCGCCGGCTGTTTGACGACGCCAAATCGCGCAAACATGGCGCCGCCGACGTTGACGCCGTTGTGGCAGGTCGCGCAGCCCTTGTCGATGAAGAGCTTGAGCCCCTCCTTCTGCGCGTCGGACAGGGCCTGATCGTCTCCATTGAGCCAGCGATCGAAAGGCGCGTCTGGCGTGATCAGCGTCGCTTCAAAAAGTGCGATTGCGCGGCCGATGTTGTCATAGGCCACTGGATCGCTCTGCTCGGGAAAGGCCTGTTTGAACGCCGCGACATAGTCGGGAATCGCTTTGAATTGCTCGACGGCGCGCTGCTTTGCGGCCGCATGTTCCGTCGGATTGATCGGCATCGGTCCGCCGCGCGTCTTCAGCATCGCCTTGGGATTGGCCATCACCGAATTGACCACCTGGTCGGCGAGATTGGCGGCGCGCCCGTCCCAATATTGGGACTTGTTGAAAATGGCGTTCATGACCGTGAGCACTTCGCGGCCGGCGAGCTGCGCATTGTGGCCGCTCGAAAGCTTGCCGCCGTCGACGCCGCCCATGCTGAGATTGTGGCAGTCGGCGCAGCTGACGTCGTGCGTCTCGGAAAGCCGCGGCTCGAAATAGAGCATCTTGCCGAGCGCGAGTTTCTGCGGCGTCGCGGTCTCGCCCGGAATCGTCGGCGGCGCCGAAGGAATTGGCTCGAACAGCGCCTTCGCCCGATCCCTAAGGGGCGTATCGGCGAGCGCCGGGCCGGCAAGGAGCGCGACAAGAGAGGTGATCAAAGAAAGACGCATGGCGGCGTTCACCTGGATGGATGCGGGCGTGAAGGGTCGAGCCTTATAACATAGCTATATCAGCGCGGGGCGAGCCGGCGGGAAGCGTCCTGCGGCGGCGAAGCGCCACATGTCACTGGCTTGCCCAGAGGATGCGCGCGATCCAGCTCACCTCGTCGCGGGAAATTGTGCGGTCTGGATAGGCCGGATTGACCGAGCGAAGTTCGATGGTTCGCGCCGTCTCGCGCTTCAACTCCTTGGCCATGATCTCGCCGGAGGTGGTCTTCACGACCACGCGGTCGCCGCGGCGCACCGGCGCGGCAGGCGAGACGATCACTACATCGCCGTCGCGATAAAGCGGCGCCATGGAGTCGCCCGATATTTCCAGCGCGTAGGAATGTTCGTCGGCCTCGGCGAGCACGTCGATCTCGTCCCAGCCGGCGCCGGTGGCGAAGCCCGCGTCATCGAAAAAACCGCCGACGCCCGCCTGCGCGAGGCCGATCAGGGGCCGCGTGTGGCGTAGCCGCCCCGCGGCGCTGTTCGCCGTCACCAAGGACATGAATTCGTCGATCCCGGCGCCGGTCGCCGTCAGCACCTTGGCGATCGATTCGGTCGACGGCCAGCGCTGGCGTCCGTTCGGCGTCTCGCGCTTGGAGCGGTTGAAGGTCGTCGGATCGAGGCCGGCCTTACGGGCGAGTCCCGACGGCGTCAGACCGTATCGCTCTCCGAGCGCGTCGATCGCCGCCCAAATCTGGGCGTGAGTGAGAATGTCGGACATGGCTTGGCCGCGAATCGGAAGAATTTCCTAATAGCTAGGAATATATCTATTAACCATACGGCACAATAGGAAATCGGCTTGGATCACGGCGACGCGTCGGGGACGTCAACGGCTCCGGCTGAAATGCTGGCGGAAGGGCAGGGCGGCGGGACGGCGCGACTTGGCGCCGCTGCGATCGCCGCCACAGAATGACCGGAATTTCCGCTCATCGTCGACGCTCTTCTGATTCCGAAAGCGCGCGACGGCGATCTCTGCTCAGCACTGACGTTTAAGCGGGTTATGCCGGAATACGCTCCGGGCGGGCGACGGGTCGTGGGGGCTCCAAAATCATGATCATGGACGATGGGATCGCCGATTCCGGCGAAAGAAACCGGGAAGCGCCGCTCGGTCTTGCGTCGGGGCGTCTCAACCGCCGGTCGTTTCTGGTCGGCTCCGCCGCCGGTCTTGGCGCGGCCGGGCTCGCCGGCTGCGTGTCCGACGACTTAGGCCGCGCCGAGGCGGCGAAGTTTTATGCGGCCGTGCCCAATGAGAAATACCCGATCCCGGCGGTCGACATCGGCAAGCTCCATCCGAAATATTTTCGCAAGACGGTGCGCTACGAAACCAAAGAGGCGCCCGGCACGATTATCGTCGATCCCGCCAACTATTATGTTTACCGCGTCGAAGGCGACGGCAACGCCACCGCTACGGCGCCAATGTCAGCCGCCCCGGCTTTCTGTGGAGTGGCGAAGTCTATGTCGGGCGCAGAGCCGAGCAGCACCTGGACGCCCCCAAGGAGATGATGGCGCGCCAGCCAGGCGCGCAAATATGCGGGCGGCATGCCGGGAAAGTCTGGAAAATCCGCTCTCGGCGCCCGCGCGTGCTCTATCTCTATAAGAACGGCGCCTACACGGTTTACACGATCTACAGCACCAGCGATCCCGAAACGATCGGGCAGGGCATCACCAGCGGCTGCACCGGCCTCCTCAGCCAGGACATGCACATCGACCTTTATTCGCGAACGCCGGTCAAGACCAAGGTCGTCATGTTGCCGGCATAGCTGGCGGCGGCGCTTACAAGTCCGGCTTTTTCGACCCAAACGGAATTTCAAACTGGGGCGCTCGTCTGCCGCAGGCGGACCGGTTGCGTCTCATGGCAAATGCCGGCATGTAGGGCCCGAATTTACCCGAAAACAGAGGTAACCTCTTCCTGGAAAGTGAAATGACCGCAGCCGTCGCGACGAAACTTGAAGCCGCCGATTGGACGAGTGACGCGAAGGAGGCGCTTGCCGCCGTCGAGGCGCTTTACAAGGACGCGCTCGCCAGCGTGCGCCCGCGTCTCGCGGGACGGCAAGATCGCCAACGATCTGTTCGAGGCCGATCAGCACGCGGCGCACGGGCTCGCCTGGCTCGCGACCTATGTCCAGGGCCTGCGCGGGCTCGGTGTTCCGAGCGACTCTCCGCCGAGGGCGCCTGCAGCGAAACCGAAGAGCTCCTAAATCAGATCGGCTTCGCCGAATTCCTCGCCAAGTCTATGGCGGCATTCCGATGAGCCAGGGCGAGATCGTCCGGCTCTCGGATTTCGGCCTCTCCGCCCAGCAGATCGCGGCGCGGCGACCAGCCTCTGTCGACCGGCTGATCCTTACCGGCAATACGCCGGCCAACCGCGCGCCTCGCCGAACTGATCGATCATCACGCGGCGGCCGAGACGATCGGCGCTTCCGGACTCGACGAAACGCTCGAGGCGATCCGCAGCGAGATGCGCAAATTCGCTTCCGCCAATGTCACGCCCTATGCGCAGGACTGGCATTCGAAGAACCGACTACCATCCCGCTCGAGGGTGATTTCCGGTCTCGCCGAACTCGGCGTCTTCGGACTGACGATTCCGGAGAGATATGGCAGCTCAGGCATGGGCAAGATCGCCATGTGCGTCGTCTCCGAGGAATTGTCGCGCGCCTATATCGGCGTCGGCTCGCTCGGCACGCGCTCGGAGATCGCCGGCGAACTCATCCTTGTTGGCAGGACCGCAGGCGCAGAAGAAAAATATCTGCCGCAGATCGCCACCGGCGGAAATCCTGCCGACCGCCGTCTTCACCGAGCCCAACAATGGCTCCGACCTCGCGGGGCTGCGCGCGGGCGACGTTAGAGGGCGGCGTCTACAAGGTCTTTGGCAACAAGACCTGGATCACCCATCCGGTGCGCGCCGATGTGATGACGCTGCTCGTGCGCGCAACCCGAATGAGAAGGGCTGCAAGGGCCTCTCCGGTATGCTGCTCGCCGAGAAGCGCGGGCACCGACAGCGATCCTTTCCCCGCGAAGGGCATGACCGGCGGCGAAATCGAAGTGCTCGGCTATCGCGGCATGAAGGAATTCGAGATCGGCTTCGACAATTTCGAAGTGCCGGCCGAAAATCTTCTCGGCGGCGAGGAGGGCAAGGGCTTCAAACAGCTCATGGAGACCTTCAGATCAGCCGCATTCAGACGGCGGCGCGCGCTCGGCGTCGCCCAATGCGCCCTCGACCTCGGCTTAAAATACGCCAAGGAGCGCATTCAGTTCAGCGAAGCCGCTGTTTTCCTTCGCGCGTCTTCAACAAGATCGTCTCGATGGCGGTCGAGATTCACGTCGCCCGCCAGATCACCTATTTCGCCGCGCGCGAGAAGGACGAGGGCAAGCGCTGCGACCTAGAGCCGGCATGGCGAAGCTCTTAGGCGCGCGCGTCGCCGCAGGCGGCGGCGGACAATGCCCTGCAGATCCACGGCGGCAATGGCTTTGCGCTCGAATATCCGGTCTCGCGCGTCCTCTGCGACGCCCGCATCCTCAATATTTTCGAGGGCGCGGCGGAGATCCAGGCGCAGGTGATCGCGCGGCGGCTGCTGGAAGGGTGAGCCGCGAGGCACGCTGGGATTTCGTGGATGGCGGGGACAAGCCCGGTCGACGGCGCGAAGCGCCGCGAACGATGGCGGAGCGCGAGAAGAACGCGGACGTGATTTTACCGTGCTGTAGGCTTATATTGAGCCGATGACCGCACGTTCCGCATCGCTCTTGATCCCATGATACTGGCCGGCAAGCCGGTGGTGCACGGCACGCGTCTGTCAGTCGAATTTATTATCGGCCTGATGGCGGATGGCTGGAGCAGGGGACATTCTCCGCAATTATCCTAGCCTGACGCATGAGGATGTTGCGGCCTGCCTTGCCTTCGCGCGTGATCTGCTGAAGTCGGAAAAGATTTATCAAGCGCAGCTTGAGATGCGCTTCCTCGCGGACGAGAATTTTCTGGCGACGCGGTGGTTGCGCTTCGTGCGGCTGGCCATGATGTGAGCTGGATCGGCGAGCGCGCGTCCGGCTCCAGCGACACGCAAGTGCTTGCGCTGGCGGAGAAAGAAGCCCGCATTCTCCTAACCTGCCCGATAAGGATTTCGGCGAACTCGCTTGGCAGACGGAGTTTGCCTATTTCCTGTGGCGTCGTGCTGTTTCGCATTTCGGCGCTGCCCGTAAGCGTCTATTGGCGCCGCCATGGCGGCGCGGCTCGGGGAACGAGACGATTGGGCCGGCCATTCTCGGTCGTCGAACCCGGTCGAATTCGGATGAAGTCTTGAAACCCCGGTAGGTCGTCGCCCTTCCGCGCCTGCATCTGGCGCCATACGTTCCGCTCATGACCAAACGCGTCTACCGCCTCGTTGACGGCTCGCGCGGGCCGCGCCGCGATTTCCCGCATCACCGTGGGGCTGCGCGAAGGCTGGGAGGCGGAAGGGCGAGTCTACGATGTCTCTGAAGCAGTGCGCTGCGCGCGCGCGTGGTGCGCCGCCGCGTCGAAGCGGGGAGCCCGCGCTCTCAGGCATATTCACCGGCGGGTGACCGCTACGCCTGGCGGAGAAGACGGCACAGTCGGTCGGACCGCGAGCCAGTTGCGATCTTCACCGGCGAAGCGGTGCACGCCTATCTTGGCCGCCTCCCCGACGCGCAGATCGAGGCGATGCTGAACGAACTCGCCGGCGAACTCGGGGCGGCGCTCGGCCAGGAGCGCCTCTATGTCGCCTTTTGCGACAAGACCTGGATTCTCGACTGCGGCGAGGATAGCCGCAACCCTCCTGCGGCCGGCCGCCTATTCTATCAACGACGCTGCAAACCGGAGGGCCTCATGGTCAGCTTTATTATCACACGGGCGCATGTTCTCTCGCGCCGCATATCGCGCTTGAATGGATCGGCGAACCTTACGAGACCAAGGAGGTCGAGTTCGGCGACAAGGAATATTTGAAGGTTAATCCGGCGGGCGCGGTGCCGGCGCTCGACACCGGCGAAGGCTGGATACTGACCCAGGCCGCGGCCGTCTTGCGCTATCTCGCGCGCCGCTTCCCGCAGGCGGGGATCGCGGCGGACGGTTCGCCGCGCGACGAGGCAGAGGCGGACCGCTGGTCCTCTTTCATCACCGGCGATCTGCACCCCGCCTTTTTTTCGGTGTTTTCGCCCAACCGCTATACCCGCGCCCGCGAAAAGGAAGCGTTCGACAACGTGCGCGAAGCCGGCAAGGCGCTGGTGCGCAAGAAGTTCGACATTCTCGACGCGCATCTTGCCGGGCGCCGCTATATGGTGGGCGACAAACGCAGCTATCTCGACGCCTATGTTTTCCCAATGGAGCGCTGGGGCGCGTCGATGCTCGAAGACGGGTTGTCGAAATTTCCCAACGTCCAAAAGCATCACGACATGATGGCGGCGGACGCGGGCGTCAAGCGCGCGCTCGCGGCCGAAGGCGCCTGACGATTCTCGATGGCGGGTCTCTTGCCGGCTTGACAGCGACGACGTCCGAGCTAGGCGTTGCGCCAGTCAAGTTGGGGAGAGGCCATTGCCCAGATTCGCAGGAAAAATCGCGCTCGTCACTGGCGCGGCGAGAGGACTCGGCCGGGTGACGGCTCTCGCCTTCGCGCGCGAGGGAGCGAAGGTCGCGCTCGCCGATATCGATGAGGCCGGCGGGCGCGAAACTCTGGAGATGATCCGCACTGAGGGCGGCGAGGGGCTCTTCACGGCCGCCGACGTGCGGATCGAGGGCGACGTCCAAGCCATGGTGGCGAAGACGGTCGAAGCCTACGGCCGCCTCGACTGCGCGGTAAACAACGCCGGGATCGTGCGCTTCAAGCCAATCGTCGATGAGACGGAAGAGGGTTTCAAGTCCCACATAGACGTTAATCTGCGCGGGGTGTTTTTCTGCATGAAGCATGAGATCCGGCAGATGCGCCGGAACGGCGGCGGCGCCATCGTCAACCAATCGTCCATCACCGGCAGCCTCACCGGGAATCCGGGAGAAGGCGCCTATGCCGCCTCCAAGGGCGGCGTGGACGGCCTGACCAAGACGGTCGCGCTTGAGGTCGCCAAGGACAATATCAGCGTCAACGCAATCTGCGCCTGCGGCATCGACGCGCCGGGCGACGTGTTCCATCAATGGATGGAGAAGGAGGGCATCACAGCCGGAGAGGCCGGGAAGCTCTTTCCAATCGGGCGCATGGGCAAGGCTGAAGAGCTGACCGAGGCGGTTCTGTTCCTATGCTCCGAATAGGCGCGCTTCATCGTCGGCCACCTGCTCGTCATCGATGGCGGATGGATCGCCCGCTGAAGACCTATCCCTTCGCCCCTTGATTATCAGTTCGGCGTCCCGTAACGTCGACGGCGATCGAAAGAGCGGAACGCATATGCGCGCAATTCTCGTATCTGAAGCGCCAGGAGCGGAGCGGGGCTAGGCCCGGCCTCCGCCAGCGGCGCTTGACCCAAGGCCCCAAGAGGGCCTTTTTTGTTGCCCGAAACAGGAAACAGCCAGCTCCTCGCTCGAGAAGCAAGACGGAAAGAGACGATGTCGAAGGAATTAACCGGCGCCGAAATGGTGGTCGAAGCCCTCAAAGATCAGGGCGTGGAAATTATTTTCGGCTATCCCGGCAGCGCCGTCCTTCCGATCTATGACGCGCTTTTCCATCAGGACAAGGTTCAGCATATTCTGGTGCGTCGCGAGCAGGGCGCGGCCACGCCGCCGAGGGCTATGCGCGCTCTTCGGGCAAGGTCGGCGTGCTGCTCGTCACGGGACCTGGCGCGACCAATACGGTGACGGGCCTGACCGACGCGCTGATGGATTCGATCCCGGTCGTCAGCATCACCGGCCAGGTGCCGACGCATCTCATCGGCTCCGACGCCTTTCAGGAATGCGACACGGTCGGCATCACCCGCCACTGCACCAAGCACAATTATCTCGTCAAGAACATCGCCGATCTGCCGCGCGTGCTGCATGAGGCGTTCTATGTGGCCTCGTCCGGCCGGCCCGGACCGTCGTCATCGACATCCCGAAGGACGTGCAGTTTGCGCGCGGCGTTTACGCGCCGCCGCGCAGCGCCCGCATAGACGTATCACCCGAAGCTCGACGCCGATCTCGACACGATCCGGCAGGCCGTGCGCATGATGGCGGCCGCGAAGCGTCGATCTTTATACGGGCGGCGGCGTCATCAATTCCGGACCCGCGGCGTCAACGCTATTGCGTGAACTCGTCGGCCTCACGGGATTTCCGATCACTTCGACGCTGATGGGGCTCGGCGCCTATCCCGGATCAGGCGAAAACTGGCTCGGCATGCTCGGCATGCACGGCACCTGGGAAG
This sequence comes from Methylocystis sp., assembly GCA_046349135.1. Classification (GTDB taxonomy): domain Bacteria; phylum Pseudomonadota; class Alphaproteobacteria; order Rhizobiales; family Beijerinckiaceae; genus Methylocystis. The sequence goes on from JAXMCY010000002.1 coordinate 18,931, forward strand.
CCAATCACGCCATGCATGACTGCGATCTGATGATCGCGGTCGGCGCGCGTTTCGACGACCGCATCACCGGACGTCTCGACGCTTTTCGCCGGGCTCGAAAAAATTCACATCGACATCGATCGTTCGTCGATCAACAAGAACGTCAAAGTCGATCTTGCCATCGTCGGCGATTGCGCCCATGTGCTCGAAGCCATGGCGCGCATGTGGCGCGCCGAGGCGATGAGCGCCGAGAAACAGCCGCTCGATCATTGGTGGGCGCAAATCGAAGAATGGCGCGCAAAAAAATCGCTCGCCTTCCGCAATTCCGAAACCGCGATCAAGCCGCAATATGCGGTGCAACGTCTCTATGCGCTGACCAAGGATCGGGACGTCTATGTCACGACCGAGGTCAGGCAGCATCAGATGTGGGCGGCCCAGCATTACCATTTCGAGGAGCCTCACCGCTGGATGACCTCAGGCGGGCTCGGCACGATGGGCTATGGCCTGCCGGCGGCGATCGGCGCGCAGCTCGCGCATCCCAATTCGCTCGTGATCGACATCGCCGGCGAAGCATCGATCCTGATGTGCATTCAGGAAATGTCGACGGCGATCCAATACCGCCTGCCGGTGAAAATTTTCATCCTCAACAATGAATATATGGGGATGGTGCGCCAATGGCAGGAGTTGCTGCATGGCGGGCGCTATTCGCACAGCTATTCCGAGGCGCTTCCCGATTTCGTGAAGCTCGCCGAAGCCTTCGGCGCCAAGGGCATCCGCTGTTCCGATCCTGCGTCGCTCGACGCGGCGATAAAGGAAATGATCGACTATGACGGGCCGGTGATCTTCGACTGCGTCGTCGACAAGGTCGAAAACTGCTTCCCGATGATCCCGTCGGGCAAGGCGCATAACGACATGCTGCTCGCCGATCTTTCCGACGACGCCGGGATCGAGCTCGGCGCGGTGATCGACGAAAAAGGAAAAATGCTTGTTTAGGCAGTCGGCAGTCGACAATGGGCGGTCGGAGCGAGATCGACTGCCTAACGCCGATTGCCTCTGCAACATCCTAAACATTGTAGCCTGGATGCGCCCCTTATGAACGCCCCTGCTTCTCCGCCTTCGCCTTACGCGGCCGCGACAACGAACTCCAAGGTCGAGTCGCACACGCTTTCCGTGCTCGTCGACAATGAGCCGGGCGTCCTCGCGCGCGTCGTCGGCCTGTTCTCGGGTCGCGGCTACAATATCAGAGCCTTACGGTCGCAGAGGTCGCCCACGCCGAACACCTCTCGCGCATCACGATTCTGACGTCGGGCGCGCCGGAGACGATCGAGCAGATCCATCACCAGCTCGAACGCCTCGTTCCGGTCCATCGGGTCACGGACCTCACCGTGTCGAAACGCTCTGGAGCGAGAACTCGCCATGGTGAAGGTCAGGGCCGCGGCGACCACCGCACGTTCGCTCTCCAACTCGCCGAAGCCTTCCGGGCCCGCATCGTCGACGCAACCACCGAGAGCTTCATCTTCGAACTGACCGGCAAGCCCCACAAGATCGATGAGTTCATCGACCTCATGCGCCCGATCGGGCTGGTGGAGGTTTCCCGGACAGGAGTCGCCGCCATCGCGCGCGGCCCGAAGCCGATCTAAAGCGCGAGAATTTTGACCTTGCGGGGCGGCCCGCGTAGAAGGAGCCGCCAGCGAATTCGACGGCGCGGGCGCGTTCCCAGAGCGCACGCACATCAAGGGAAGCAGAGCACATGCGCGTTTATTACGATCGGGACGCCGACATCAATTTGATCAAAGGCAAGAAAGTCGCCATCGTCGGCTACGGCAGCCAGGGCCATGCGCATGCGCTCAATTTGAAGGACAGCGGCGTTTCCGAGGTCGCCGTGGCGCTTCGACCGGGATCGGCGTCGGCCAAAAAGGCGGAGGGCGCGGGGCTGAAGGTGATGAGCGTCGCCGAGGCCGCCAAATGGGCCGATGTCGTCATGATGCTGACGCCAGACGAACTTCAGGGCGAAATCTACGCGAACGAGCTCGCGCCTAATCTTAAGCAGGGCGCGGCGCTGTTCTTCGCCCACGGGCTCAACATTCATTTCAATCTGATCGAACCCCGCGCCGATCTCGACGTCGCCATGGTCGCGCCCAAAGGGCCGGGCCACACGGTGCGCGGCGAATATCTCAAGGGCGGCGGCGTCCTTGCCTCATGGCTGTGCACCAGGACGCGTCGGGCAACGCCAAGCAGATCGCGCTGTCCTATGCCGCGGCGATCGGCGGCGGCCGCGCCGGCATCATCGAAACGACCTTCCGCGAAGAATGCGAGACCGATCTCTTCGGCGAGCAGGTCGTGCTCTGCGGCGGTCTCGTCGAGCTGATCCGCGCCGGTTTCGAGACGCTCGTCGAGGCCGGCTATGCGCCGGAAATGGCCTATTTCGAATGTCTACATGAAGTGAAGCTGATCGTCGATCTCATCTACGAGGGCGGCATCGCCAATATGAATTACTCGGTGTCCAACACCGCTGAATATGGCGAATATGTCACCGGTCCGCGCATCATCACCAAGGAAACCAAAGCCGAGATGAAGCGCGTGCTTGACGATATCCAGACCGGCAAATTCACGCGAGACTGGATGTTGGAGAACCGGGTCGGCCAGACCTCCTTCAAGGCGGTCCGCGCCCGAAACAACGCGCACCCCATCGAAGAGGTGGGTGTTCGCCTGCGCGACATGATGCCATGGATCGGCAAGAATAAGTTGGTCGACAAGGACCGCAATTAGCGCATAATAATCCCAAAAAGCCGAGCGCGCGCTCGGGGTTGGCGAAATTCTGATCGGTGTCAGCGGCAACGGCTGAAGGGGTCGCCGCAGCGGGGGATGAATGCACGGGGCGGGCGGTCGGTCGAGTCAGCTTGTTGAGAGTGAAACGCGCCGCCGCGTGCATGAGATCGTGCGGAGCCGCATGACCTATGACGTCCCGAGCCTAGTCGAACACTTCGTCGAAGACGTCGAGCTGAACTACAGCTGCTCACGGCTTGGCCTGCTTCCGCCGGGACAGTGGCGCGGAAGAGACGCGCTGCGCGCGCATGTGCGTCGGGTCGACGTCGACTACGAACCTGTAGAGGCGGAGATTCTCGCGGTTCTGGTCGAAGGCAATAACAGCGCGCTCCGATGGCTGAGCAGTTGGCGTCATCGCGCGACGGGTCAGATCCACCGCATGGACATGGCGCATTTTCTGCGCTGGCGGAATGGGCGTGTTTCGGAGATGTACGAATTCCGGGACCATCGATGCGTTTCACATGGCGCCGATTTTCTGCCGGAAAGTCTCGACGAAATTCTCAATCCGCGCGGCCCCGGACTGGCGCGCGATGAAATGGCGCGCCGGATTGTCGCTATGAGCAATTTCTCAGGCGCGCCCGACATCGCAATGTTCGGCGAAATCTGCTCGCCCGACGTCGTGTGCGAATTCGTTGGCGACCGCGCGACGATCGCCCATGCCGGACGGCATCGCGGCGTCGAGGCGCTGGTCAACATCGTGCGCAGCATCGGAATGGAATTCGAGCAATTGGGACATGCGACGCCTGATGAAGTCATCGTCGACGGCGGAAATGCGGCGACGCGTCGAACCGTCGAGTGGCGCCACCGCGGCACAGGCCGTCGTGGCCAGGTTCAGCTCGCGGACTTTGTGCGTTTCGAGGACGGCCGCATCGTCGAACTCGTCGAATTTCGCGACAGCACGGCGCTTCTGCGAATGCAGGCATAATCGGGCGTGCGCTCGTTGGTCCGGCGCCCGAGCGGTCAGGGAGCGGCTCGCCTGTGACTGTCGAAATCGTGGAGGTCGACCGGCTTGAGTGCCGTTTCGTCGATCATCGCTGGGAGTTCTCGGAAGAGTGCTCCGCCACGATCGAGCGTCACTGGCAGGAGCGCCGACGCGACAATCCGGCGCTCTACGACGGTTCCGTGCTCCTTGCCTGCCGCGTCGAACGCGTGATCGGCGAAGACGGCGCGCGCACCCTCCGCGTGTCGCTCTTCAAAACGCGCTTCTCGCACTTTCTTGCCTGGCGGGATCTCGGCTGGCAGGACAAATCCATCTACAATTGCTTTTCGATGCCGGCGGTCCGTGCGAGCGACGGCGCCTATCTCGTCGGCGAAATGGGGCCAAGCCACGCATTCGCCGGTCAGCTGTATTTTCCCTGCGGTACGCCCGATCCTTCCGATATCGTCGCAGACGGCTGCGTCGACCTTGCCGGCAGTCTGGCGCGCGAACTCGCCGAAGAGACCGGTCTTGCCGCGGCGGAGGCGAGCGCGGCCGCAAACTGGACGATCATCTTCGATTGTCAGAAAGTGGCCTGCGTCAAGAGACTGGATTTTGCCGCGCCTTCGCACGCGCTCGCCGCAAAGGTGAGAGCCTTTCTTACGACCGAACGCGCGCCCGAACTCGCAGACATTCGCATGGTTTCGAGCCCGGAGGCGCTGTCGGACCCTCGGCTGCCGGCGTTCATGGTGGCCTATCTTGCCCGCGCGCTTGGCGGAACTGATGAAATTCCGCTCGGCGCGGGTTAGATTTGCCGCAAATGACCCGATCGCAGCACTCCGGCGTTGTCCTTATGGCTCCTCATATGCCGAATGACGCGCGTGCTTTGGCCGTCCGCGCAGCGCTTGACGGTCGGGCGATCGTGCTCGTCGGCATGATGGGCTCGGGCAAGAGCGCCATTGGCCAGCGGCTCGCGGCGAGATTGGGCCTTGCCTTCATCGACGCCGACGCCGAGATCGTCGCGGCGGCCGGCATGTCCATTCCAGAGATTTTCGCCAAATTTGGCGAGCGCTATTTTCGTGACGGCGAACGTCGCGTGATCATGCGCCTCCTAAACGGCGGCCCGATCGTGCTGGCGACCGGCGGCGGCGCGTTTCTCGACCCTCGCACCCGCGATCGCATCGCCGAGCGCGGCGTGTCCGTATGGCTCGACGCGGATCTCAAAATCCTGGTGAAACGCGTTCGACGCAAGAACGATCGCCCGCTGCTGCACACGGACGATCCGGAGGAAACGCTGCGGGCCTTGATGGAGGCGCGGCGCCCCCTATACGAATTGGCCGATCTTCGCGTCGAGTCGCGGGATATTCCGCAGGATGCGATGGCGGACGACACGCTCGCCGTTCTCGCCGACGGGCTGCCCAGGCTGAAAGAGCTCAGGCGGCGCGCGCAAAGCAAAGGTTTCACCAAAGCCATGACGCATCTGCATGCCTCGCGCACGGAAGGGGAAGAAGCCTCTCGTCGGGAGACCGTGCGCGTCGCCCTTGGCGGGCGCTCCTATGACATCATTATCGGCGACGGGCTGCTGGCGCGCGCCGGCGACCATATTGCCGGAATCGCGCCCGGCGCGGCTTGCGCCATCATCACTGACGAAAACGTCGCGAGGTTGCACCTTCCAACGGTCGAGCAGAGCCTCAAGAACGCCGGCCTGCGCACGACGACCATCATCGTTCCGCCCGGCGAGGCGTCGAAATCGCTTTCGGTTTATGGCCGGGTCTGTGACGACGTGCTGGCCGCCAGAATCGAAAGAGGCGATTTGATCGTCGCGCTAGGCGGCGGCGTCGTCGGCGATCTAGCAGGTTTTGTCGCCGCCAGCGTGCGGCGCGGCTCGCGCTTCGTGCAAATTCCGACGACGCTTTTGTCCCAGGTCGATTCGTCGGTTGGCGGCAAAACCGGAATCAATTCGCGGCATGGGAAAAATCTGATTGGCGCCTTCCATCAGCCGTCGCTTGTTCTGGCCGACGTCGATACGCTGCGGACATTGCCGCTACGCGAATTTCGCGCCGGTTACGCCGAGATCGTGAAATACGGCCTTATCGGCGACGCCCGCTTTTTCGACTGGCTCGAAGCCGACTCGGATGCTGTTTTCCAAAGTCAGGCGGAGCAGATTTGCGCAGTCGCTGTTAGCTGTGAGACGAAAGCGACGATCGTCGCGCGCGACGAAACCGAGCAGGGAGAACGAGCGCTCCTTAACCTTGGACACACGTTCGGCCACGCATTCGAGCGCTTGACCGGCTACGACAGCGACCGCCTCGTTCATGGCGAGGGCGTCGCGATCGGCATGGTATGCGCCGCGCGTTTTTCCGTGAGCCGCGGCGTGTGCGCGCCAGGCGTCGCGGAGCGCGTCGAACGGCACCTGAAGTCCGTCGGACTGCCGACAAAAATCCGCGACATTCCGGATTGGCGCGATGACGCGCAGGCGATTCTCGACGCCATGCGTCAGGACAAGAAGGTCGAGCGCGGCGCGCTCACCTTTATTCTTCTGCGCGCGATTGGCCAGGCGTTCATCGCGAAAGCCGTCGAGCCCAACGAGACGCTTGATTTTCTCAAGGACGAGTTGAACCGGACATAGTCTCATGCATGGCCTTGAAACCGGCGCGCCGCAAGTTGACATATGGACGGCGGTTGTCATCGTTGCGATCTGCGTCTTTCTTTCGGCCTTCTTCGCAGGGTCGGAGACGGCCCTCACCGCCGCCTCGCACGCGCGGATGCATTCTCTCGAAAAAGAAGGCGACAAGCGCGCTATGGCGGTCAACCGCCTGCTGCGCCAGCGCAACCGGATGATCGCCGCGCTGCTGCTTGGCGGCACGCTGGTCAATATCGGCGGCTCCGCCTTCACCACGAGCGTGCTCGTGGTGATCGCCGGGGACAATGGCGCGCTTTACGCGACCATCATTATGACCGTGCTGCTGCTCGTCTTCGCCGAAGTGTTGCCGAAGACGCTGGCGATCAATCATCCCGATGAGACGTCGCTGCGCGTCGCCAAATTTATCGCGCCCTTCGTGCGCATCGTGGGTCCGCTTCTCGCCGGCGTCGAATATATCGTGCTCGCGGTGCTGAAGATGGTGGGCGTTGAAGTCGGTCACGGTCGAACCGTGCTTTCGCCTTACGATGAATTGAAAAGCGCCGTGGATATTCTGCATGAAGAAGGCAACGTCGAGCGCGCGGCCCGCGACATGTTCGGCGGCGTTCTCGACCTGCAGGTGCTGCATGTTTCCGACGTGATGATCCACCGCACCAAAATGCGAACGATCGACGCCGATCTGCCGCCGGCGCACATCGTGCGCGAGGTGCTGTCCTCGCCGTTCACCCGCATGCCGCTCTGGCGCGAACGACCGGATAATTTTGTCGGCGTCCTCCATTCGAAGGACATGCTGCGAGCGCTGAACGCCGCTGGCGGCGACGCCTCGAAAGTCAACGTCGACGAGGTGATGTTCGCGCCTTGGTTCGTCCCCGAGGCGACGACGCTCGAGGATCAGCTCGAAGCCTTTCTGAAGCGCAAGACCCACTTCGCCCTGGTCGTCGACGAATACGGCGAGGTCATGGGGCTCGTCACGCTCGAAGACATACTCGAGGAAATCGTCGGCGACATTCGCGACGAACATGATCTTGCCGTTCAAGGCGTGCGTCCGCAGCCCGACGGATCGGTGCTGGTTGACGGCGCGGTGCCGGTGCGCGATTTGAACCGAGTCATGGCTTGGGACTTGCCCGACGAGGAAGCCACGACGATCGCGGGCCTCGTAATTCACGAGGCGGGGGCGATTCCCGAGGCCGGACAGGTCTTCACCTATCACGGGTTCCGTTTTGAGGTGATGCGAAAGATCAGGAACCGCGTTACCGCCCTCAAGGTGACGCCGCAGGAAATCGCCTGACGCCTGCGTGATGATTCTCTTTCAAATTTCGGCGGATATTTCGGCCTGCAGACCCTGAGGACGATACGAAAGGCTGACGTCGCCGCCCATCTGTCGCGCCAGAACATTGGTGATCAGAAAATGGCCCACGCCCGTCTGCTGCGGATTTTCGACGACTGGTCCGTCCGCCTCAGTCCAATTCAGGATGAGACGCGGCCGATCCGCTTCACGATCGACGCGCCAATCGATCGAGACCCGGCCGTCGTCGTCCGACAGCGCCCCGTGCTGTTCGGCGTTGGCGAGCAGTTCGTTGAGCGTCAAACCCAAGGCCGAGGCGACGGCGGAACGCAATTCCACGTCCTCGCCCGAAAGCGAGATTCGGTCGCCAGCGTCATTGCTGCCGCAGGACAGCGCAACCCGCACCAGCTCTCTGAGCGGCGTCCGCTCCCATGAGGACTGCACGAGCAGGGTGGAAATGCGGCTCAGGCATTGCACGCGGTGAGAGAAGCCCTGCTGAAAGCTTGAAAAATCCTTCGCCGTGCGCGCCGTGATGTTAGCGATTCCCTGAATCATCGCGAGCGAATTGTTCACGCGATGATGCAGTTCGCGATTCATCATCTGGTTGTGGATTTCCGCATTCTTGATGTTGTCGATGTCAGTGACGGCGACGATCGCGCCGATGATCGCGCCCGTCTCATTGCGGATCGGCGCGCCAACGACGTTTATCCACACATAGACGCCGTCGCCGCGTTCGATCTTGCATTCGAGCTGCGGATGATCTTCGCCGCCAAGCGCGCGGGCGAGCGGATATTCTTCGCTTACGACGGGACGACCGTCTGGATGGATGGCGTTCCATTGGTCATAGCTTTGCGCGCTTTCCGAATAGCGAACGGGTCGACGCAGGATTGTTTCCATGAGGTGATTGCCTTCGACGATGCGTCCGCCGGGCGCTTCAGCAATCAGGATTCCCACGGGGACGGCGTCGAGCAGCGCGCGCAATTGCAGATTGGCGCCGGCGCGGCTGACGACCGTCGCGCTTTTCATCAATAGGTCGTTTAATTCAGACAATCTTTTGCGCTTCTCACGCAGGCGCTCGTCAATGTCCTGGATGCTGTGCGCGATGGCGTCGACCCCGGCGATACCAGTGTCGTTCCAGTGGGAATCGCTGCGCGCTTCGACAGCGAAGGTCAATTCGGCAAGCTCCTGCTGCGCCCTTTGCGCCTCGCGGCGTTGTCTCACCAGCCAGATAATCACCATAACGGCCGCGACGAGCGCCACGGCTAAGGCGCCGCTGAGACCGAGCCAGGTCTCAGCCATTAGGGTTGCGTCTGCGGCGGACGCCCTGGAATTTAGGGAAAGGGCAAGCAGGGCTGCGACTTGGGCTTGCGCAGGCGCGCCAATGACCGATCCCAACTTCGCCGCTGCAGTGCGCCGCGAGGGCCGGGAATATTGACCTTCGCCGCCTTTCGACATCCTTGCCGCCGATTATGGGGGAGATTGTGGACATAAACTTCAGATAGAGCGGATAATTTATGGCGCAAATCCGCGCAAAGCCCCCGCCCGCTAGATCGCTCGGGAGGGCCGACGCGCGGCGAGGTCTGAGACGGTCGGGTCGGTATCGATGTCGCTCGGCGTCAGCAGGCCAAGATGCTCGGCTAGTTTGGCGCGCGCGCGGTTGAGCCGGCTCTTGACCGTGCCGATGGCCACGCCGCAAATCTCGGCCGCTTCCTCATAGGATAGTTCGGTGATCCCGATCATCAGCAGAATTTCCTTATGCTCGGGAGCGAGCTTGTCGAGCGCCGCCTGAACATCGGTAAGCGTCAGCGCCGATTCCTGCCCGCCCTTCACCGGGATTTGTTGCGCCAGCAGATTGTCGCTGTCCTGCACTTCGCGCGAGCGTTTGCGATAGCTCGAAAAATAGGTGTTGCGCAGGATTGTGACGAGCCAAGCGCGCAGATTCGTATTGGGCTGGAAGGAATCGGCATGCGACCAAGCCTTTACCAGAGTGTCCTGAACCAGGTCGTCGGCGAGGCTATGGGAGCCGCAAAGCGAAATGGCGAAGGCGCGCAGATAGGGCATTTGCGCCACGATCTGGTCTCCAAAGGACTCTTCGGTCATTTCTTTTCGCGCTGTTTGGCTTCCAGCTTCGCCAGCAGCACAGTAAATTTATCCGGGATCGGTTGATGTATGAGATCGTCGCAATAGGCTCTAAATACGCGCCCGAGCTGAGCTTGAATTTTGGGGTCCAGCATGGCTCCGTCGGCGCCGGAGCCGTCGACCTCGTTCTCTCCGCCGCCCGCCGCCCGATGAATATCGGAATCGGCGTCGCGGCACGGGCCCTCGTTGTCATGCTGATTTTCGCGTTGGCTCATTCTCGACCCCGAGTTCGCCCCGAGACTGGCCCCTGAACTCGAAGCGACCGCGCGACGACCGCCCTTGTTGGAACGCGTAGCAACACTAATTGTTCCGTTATTGCAAGCGAAGAAGACGGTGACATATCGCGCGGGGTTGAATTGACTTCGCCGTTTGGCCGGCAATAGGATGACGCTATGAACCTCTCCCGTGAAATCGCGGTGCACTTGCCTTACTTGCGCCGGTTCGCGAGGGCGCTTTGCGGCTCGCAAAAGAGCGGCGACGCCTACGTTGTCGCCACGCTCGAGGCGCTGGTCGCCGACCCGGACGCTTTCCCCGCGGATATGTCGCCAAAAGTCGGGCTCTATCATCTGTTCATGAGGTCCTGGTCGTCGATCCGGCTGAACACTGAGACATCGCCCCCCGACGAAATTTCGGCGGCTCAACGCAATATCAGCATGCTGACGCCGCGCTCGCGGCAGGCCTTTTTGCTGCGCACCGTCGAGGGTTTCTCGGTTGCGGAGGCCGCCGCAATTCTCGGCGTGAGCGAGGAAGAGATCGAAGCGCTCGTCCGAGAGGCCGGGCGCGAAATTGCCGAGCGTGTTGCGACGGACGTGCTCATTATCGAGGACGAGGCGCTTATTGCGCAGGACATAGAATTCATCGCGCGCGATCTCGGCCATCGGGTCATCGGCGTCGCGCGCACGCATCAGGAGGCGCTGGAGCTCGCCAGGCGTCAGCGGCCAGGGCTGATCCTCGCCGACATTCAGCTCGCTGACGGCAGTTCAGGTCTCAACGCGGTCAACGAGATGCTCGAAAGTTTTGATGCGCCAGTCATTTTCGTCACTGCATTTCCCGAGCGTCTACTGACTGGAGAACGGCCGGAGCCCGCCTTTCTCATCAGCAAGCCCTATAAGGTCGATACGGTTAAGGCCACGATCAGCCAGGCGCTGTTCTTCGAGCGCAAGGCGTCTCGCGCGGCCTGAGAGAAGCGCGTTCGCTCCTCAATGAGGAGTTCGCGCCACGAGCCGCCTTTCGCAGCGAACGATAAACGGGCTCCCTACTTTCTCCGGGGGTAGAGGATGACATGCTCCTGTTCATTCCCGTCCGTGCGGGCGACGATCGCGATCGCTTCTTCGCTGTCGCTCAGATTCACGGGCTGATGCGGCACGTCAGGCGGAATAAATATGAAATCTCCGGCGACATTTACGATGCTCTTTTCGAGATTTTCGCCGTAGCGGGTCTCGACGCGGCCTTGCAAAAGATAGATCGCGGACTCATGGCCCTCATGGATATGGGCCTCCGCCTTGCCGCCCGGCGGTATCACGACTTTAAGCAGCGACAGGCTCTTGGAGCCCGCGGTCTGTGTGGAGATTCCCGGAAAGAAAGGCAGAGACTGCTTTGATCGCGCCGCTTCATCGACGCGCACGGTGACGATGTCCCGTCCATCCTTTTGGCCTATGATGGATGTTTCCGACGCTGCGGGCGCCGCGAGCGCGGCGAAGATCAAGGAAGCAAACAATGTGTCGCGCATGGCGTTCATCCGACGTTTGAGCCGCGCGGGAATATAGCCCAAACGCCGGACGAAGCGGAAAGCGAACGGTAAAGTCACGATGGATTTCTCGCTAATGATTCATGGCGGCGCCGGCGCCATCCGCGATCCGTCGCGCTATGAGGCGTCGTTGCGCGCGATTGTCGAGTCGGGCGCAAGTATTCTGTCGCATGGGTCGTCTGCGCTCGACGCCGTGACCCATTGTGTCGCGCTGCTCGAAGACGATCCTCTGTTCAACGCTGGACGCGGGGCGGTGCTGAACGCGGACGGCGAGGTTCTGTGCGATGCGTCGATCATGGACGGGCGAACGCTCAGGGCGGGCGCCGCCGCAGCGATACGTGGCGTGAGAAATCCGGTGCGTCTGGCCTATGAGATCATGCAAATCAGCGGCCCCGTGCTGCTCGTTGGCGAGGGCGCGGAGCGCCTCGCGCGCGAGCGGCGTCTGGCGTTCGAAAGCGAGGACTATTTCAAGACAGAAGAGCGCATCGCGCAGTTGGCGAAAGCCAAGGGAAAGGGCGAGATCTCGCTCGATCATTCGGAGGCGGCCGAGGCGAAACTCGGCACGGTGGGCGCCGTCGCGCGAGATCGACACGGCGATCTGGCGGCGGCGACATCGACCGGCGGCGTGGTCAATCAGCGCGCCGGCCGGGTCGGCGATTCGCCGATCATCGGCGCCGGCACATTCGCCGATAACGCCAGTTGCGCCGTCTCGTGCACGGGCGTCGGCGAGGATTTTATCCGCACGTCGCTGGCGCGCGCCACCAGCTGCTTCGTTGAATTTCGCGCCATGCCGGCTGAGGAAGCCGCGCGCGAGGCGATACGCTATCTTGTTGCGAAAGTGAACGGCCAAGGCGGCCTCATTCTTGTCGATCGACAAGGAAGATGCGCCCGCGCGCATTCGACTCCGGGCATGTTGACCGCCGCCTATGTCGGCGGCGTCGCGCGAGTCGACACACCCTAGCGCCCCCTGCGGGTCATCGCGCGCGACCGTCGCGGCGCTGAACATCTCGCCGACGCGCAGCGAGCGTTTGGGCCAAGGGATGTCTGCGATCGAACGCAATGTGCGTCAGCGGCGCGACGAAGCTGGAATCAGCGTCTCCCTCGATCATGAAACGGCACAAGAGGTCCTGTACGCCTGTGTCGAGAATGTCGACGATAACAAGTTTCGGCGCGTTGCGTCCGATCGCGCCGCGCGCGCGAAGAAATGCGAGGAGCGCGGGTCTGGCCCGGCCGGTGAGGGGCAAAAAATCGCGTATGCTGTGAACAAGACGTTCTCGATTGGCGTTATCGAAATCCATTTGCCCTCCAAATAAGAAACAAAAATCCGATGCGTCGCAGAGGCTGCATTCGCTGCAATAGAGCGCGTCGACCGCTCGCGATCGTGGTGACGCGCCGAAATGTAATCGCGGCTCTAGCGACGCCGAAGCGGCCTTTGCAAATCGGCCGCGGAAGGATCGTCAAAAGACGAGCCCATGTTTAATCCATCACCCAAAATCTCTGACGATCGCGTTCGACCAACCATTTTGCATCGACCGCCGTCAGCTGGGCGCCAAGTATCCTGTTGGGGGAATTAGACTTTTTAGAGACGGTGGGGCCTTGGCTTATCGCCAATCGCCCACAAGGCGAAGCGCGTCCAAATTGCGCCGGCGAAAGCGAGCCGCGATCGTTTGGCGCGGCAAATTGAATTTCTCCGATCAATTCATGACAATTGCCACGCTCTAATCGAGTTCGAATTTCTCCTTATAGTCGTGCTTAAGGGATTCGTCCTGGTTCTCCTTGCGCAGGTAACAATCGCCGATGACCAGAGTGTCCATTTCAGTGCCCATGAAACAGCCGAACGCGTCTTCGGGCGTGCAGACGATGGGTTCGCCGCGCACATTAAAGCTCGTATTGACGACCACGGGGCATCCGGTCATTCGTTTGAACGCCGAAAGCAGCGCGTAATAGCGCGGATTGGTGTCCTTGTGCACAGTCTGGATACGCGCGGAATAGTCGACGTGAGTCACCGCAGGAATAGAGCTGCGCGGAACATTCAGCTTGTCGATCCCGAACAAAGTCTGTTGTTCGGCGGACATTTCAAGACGATGTTTTTGCGCAACGTCGGCGACGAGCAGCATATATGGGGAATCGACGTCGAGCTCAAACCAGTCGGCGACATCCTCGCGCAAAACCGAGGGCGCGAAGGGGCGAAACGATTCGCGATATTTGATTTTCAGGTTGAGGGTCTTCTGCATCGTATCTGAACGCGGGTCGCCAAGGATCGATCGTCCGCCAAGCGCGCGCGGCCCGAATTCCATTCGGCCCTGAAACCAGCCGACGGCGCGTTCGTTTGCGAGATCGTGCGCGGTCGCCTCGATCAACTCGTCTTCCGCCATTCTCTCGAATTTGGCGCCGACGGCCTGCAATCGGCGCTCAATCTCGGCTTGCGAGAACGAAGGACCGAGATAGGAGCCCCGCATGGCGTCGCCCCCGCCGTTGAGGCTTCGCGGATTTTTCTTGTGGTCGTAATAGGCGGCGAGCGCAGCGCCCAGCGCGCCGCCGGCGTCTCCAGCAGCAGGCTGAACCCAAATTTGATCGAAGCTGCCGTCGCGCAGCAGTTTCCCGTTGGCGACGCAATTAAGCGCGACGCCGCCGGCCAGACAAAGATTCCTCGCGCCGGTTTCCTGCGCCAGACTGCGGGTCAGTCTGAGGACGATCTCCTCGGTCACCGCCTGTATCGAGGCGGCGATGTCCATATGGCGCTGCGTCAGTAATTCTTCCGGCTTGCGCGCGGGCCCCCCGAAAAGCTTGTCGAACTTCGCGTTGGTCATCCGCAATCCGGTGCAATAGTCGAAATATGACTGGTCGAGCCGGAAGGTGCCGTCCTGCTTGAGGTCGATAAGATGGTCGAGGATCAGGTCCGCGTATTTCGGTTCGCCGTAAGGGGCGAGGCCCATGAGTTTGTATTCGCCGGAGTTCACTTTGAACCCGGTATAATAGGTGAACGCCGAATAGAGCAGGCCCAATGAATGCGGGAAGCGCAATTCGCGCTGCATTGACAATTCATTGCCGTTGCCGAAGGCGACCGAGGTGGTCGCCCACTCACCGACTCCGTCCATCGTCAGAACGATCGCATCCTTGTACGGCGAGGGATAAAAGGCGCTCGCAGCGTGACTGAAGTGATGCTCGGCGAACAGTAGTCTGTTCGCCCAATCGACATCCGCCGAATAGGCCTTCATCTCTTTCAGCAGCAGCGACTTCTGAAACAGCTTTTCACGCAGCCAGAGCGGCAGCGCCATCTTGAAGGATTGAAAGCCGCGCGGCGCGAAGGCGACATAAGTTTCGAGAAGCCGCTCGAATTTGACGAACGGCTTATCGTAGAAGGCGACGAAATCTATGTCATGAGGCGTGGCGCCCGCCGCCTCGAGACAATAGTCGATCGCGTGACGCGGAAAACGAGAGTCGTGCTTTTTGCGCGAGAACCGTTCTTCCTGCGCGGCGGCGATAATGTCGCCATCCTCCACCACGGCGGCGGCGCTGTCGTGATAGAAGGCGGAGATGCCAAGTATCCGCATCGCAAATTAGAAGAGCGTGTAAATGAAGGGAGCGACCGCGGTTCCTTGCAGAACAATCAGCGCGCCGATCAGCAGCATGATGACCAGCACCGGCGCCATCCAATATTTCTTCCGCGTTTTCAGATAATCCCACAGTTCGATCAGAAAACTCATTTACCTCTCCTCAGAACTGCTTGCTCATGTCGCTCGCCGTCTCGGGCGTATCGCGCATGGTCCAGTAGGAAGCCGCATCCCTGTCGAACGAAAGTTTGAGCGGATCGGCGCGGCGTAATCGGAAAATCACCGCGATCGGCAGGATGACGCCAAAGAACAGGACGCCCATGATGATCGGGTTGGTGATCTTGTGCAGCGCCAAGCCAAGCTTGTGCCAAAGCCGGTTAAGCGGACGCAGGCGGGTCGGCGCGAGGAACGCCGCCGCCGCGAAGCCGAGCGCTGCGGCGAGTCCCCAGACATGAGGCGCCTCGCCGTGCCGAAGCGGCAGCATGCTGATGATCGCAATCGCCGCGGCGATCACCAATCCGAACGAACGATCGGACCCCATGGCGGCCGATCGGTCTCTCGAAAAATCCTCATGCGACATATTGACGAGGTCCCCCAGGCCGCCTCGACGGAAACTATCTCCAACGCGGCCGAACATCAAACTATTGCGCACCGCGTCATTCCAAGGTGCGAATAATGGATACGGTCACGGCTTTCAAGCCGCCGCTCGGCGCGTCGCAGACTCTTCGTCAGGGGCGCCGGGCGATCCTGACGCAGAAATTCGGTGAGCGGGCGCGAAGCCAGCCGAATGTCGGCTTCCCCTTCCGGTCTCCGTCGCGCGGACGTTCTCCTCGGACGTCGGCTAAATGACGCCGCGGCCTCGAATAACGCGCAGAAGAATAACGACGATAGCGATGACGAGCAGGATGTGGATAAAGCCGCCCATCGTATATGAGGACACGAATCCGAGCAGCCACAGGATGATGAGGATGATCGCGATCAGTTCAAGCATCGTTCACCTCCGACGTGAATCCACCAGCGGCGTCACAGTTTCTTGCCAAGCGACTTCGCGTCGTCTTCGACCTTCTTCCACGCGCCCTTCAGCTTGCTCCAGAATGACTCTTTTGGCGCCTTCTTGCAGTCGTCGATGACCATCGGAACGACCTTCTCGGCGCCTTCGATGTCGACGGCCGATCCAAGCGCCTTGCCCGCCTTGGTCTGAGCGGAGGACCAATAGATGACCTTCGGTTGAAATTGTTCATCGACCGCCAGGAATTCTTCGCATGTCCATTTCGATGTCGGCTTCTTCGTCTCGGCGATAGCGTTCGCCGCATAAAGAGATAAGCCGGCCGTGACGATGAAATAAATTCGCTTCATAGTGTGCTCCTTCGGACCCGCGCTTCTGCCGAAGCGCCGCACGAGACTATTGCGGAATTGCCTCCGTAGCCAATCGGGCCGGGGCGGCCTGGAGCCGCTATTCCACTGCCAAAATAACATCCGAGGCGTCGAAGGTCGCGAGGGCGGCGTCTCCCTCCTTGAGTCCCAAATCTTCGACCAGACGACGCGGCGTCACCGCGGTCATCGTCTTGCCGAACCCCACGTCGAGCAGGATTTCGCTATTGCGTTCGGCGTCTACGCGTTGGGTGACCACCCCGCGAAAGCAATTGCGCTGCAGCGGCGTCGCGTCTCTCGCCGGCGCCACGCTGACAAAGGACGCCTTAATGAGCGCCAGCGCCTTGCGCCCGCGCGTAAGCCCCAGTCGCTCGGCCGATTCATTGGTGACGATCGCCAGGATCGTATCCTTTTCGGACACGCGCAGCGTCACTTCGACGTCGACCGGCCATTTCTTGACCTGGGTCACTTCCGCCCGAAAAACATTACGCGCCGAAATCGTCATGCCGGCGGTCCAGAGCAGGAAATCCTCTGCGCCGGCGAGACCCTCTTCGGCGATCGTCTCCGATATGCGCGCGAGCTTTTCTTCGAGGCGGTAAAAGGTGGCGATCAGCCGACGTCCTTCATCGGTCACTTCGGCGCCGCCGCCGCTGCGGCCGCCCGCCTTGGTGAGGAAGGCCGGCGTCGGCAGCAGATTGTTGATGGCGTTCACCGCATCCCACGCCGCCTTGTAGCTGAAGCCGGCGGCCTTGGCCGCTTTTGTGATGCTGCCGTGAAGCGCGACCGCCTCCAACAGTTTGACGCGGTCCCGGCCGACAAGAAGTCGGCCCTCGCTGCGCAGCGCCAGTGAAGCATCGATCTTGCTGTCCGCCATTGTCAGCGCCTCGCCTTAACGCCCGGATACAGGGTCGAACGGCTGGAGGCAACCGCGCCTGTCCGGCGCCTCGAGCATCTTCCCGGCGGGCTTTTGGCGAGGAGATCCTGCGACGGAAGAATCGGACAAGGAACCACGTCTATCGTTCGCATTGTTATAAACGCGATTATCGCCATGTATTGAATTCGACGAAATGTAGTAAAGCCTCCAGGGCAGCCCACGACGGCGCCGAGAAGCGTTACGCATCATATTGATTCAATGTTGTAAATTTATCACACACGAAATATTGCCTTACAACATAACGATCTAGGACGCGTCCGTGGATCGACGCCTGCAAACTCATCAATATCTGCATAAACTTCGCATATTGACTCCTATACCGCTCGTTGTAGTTCATAGTTATGTACTGCAAATACATAACTAGCCTGAAGCCGATGAGTTGCGCCTTCGTCACTGCGATATTGTATTGTTTTATGGTCGCTTTCGGCGTCGGTCCTGCGCCGGCGGCCGAGCAGCAGACGGTCGTCGTCGTCACCAGCTTTCCAGAAGAATTGACGACGCGTTATGAGCGCGAGTTCGAGCGCATCCGCCCTGACGTCCACGTCCAATTCGTGTGGAAGCAGTCGCGCGACGCGCTGGCCGAACTGACCAAGCCGGAACAAGGCGGCGCCGATATTTATTGGGCGCCGTCGCCGTCGAATTTCGCGCTCCTTCGCGATCGCGGCGCCTTTCGCAGCCTATCGGTTGACCGCGCGGCGCTTCCCGGAAGGCTCGGCGCTCAGCAATTGTCGGACCCGACAGGCCTTTACGAAGCATATGACGTCGCCGGCTACGGGATCGCGGCGAATTCGGGCGCGCTCGCGGCCGCCGGACTTTCAGCGCCGCGTCGCTGGCGTGACCTCGCCTCACCCGAATATGCGCGTCGACTGGCCATGCCGATCGCCGGCAAAGTCGGTTTTTCGCCTGCGCTCTATGACATCCTTCTGCAAAGCGAAGGGTGGACGGAAGGTTGGCGTCTCCTTGGCGAGATGGCCGGCGAGGCGACGCTGCTCGATTCCGGATCCGGGCCGACCGCCTCCGTGCGCGAAGGCAAAGCGGCCCTCGCGCTGACGATCGATTTCATCGCCGAAATCGCCAGGGCCAATGGCGCGCCAGTCGAGATGATCTATCCCGAGGGCGCCGCGTTCCTGCCCGCCCATGTCGCGATGACCGTCGGCGCCAAGCATGTCGGGGAAGCGCAGGCCTTCATCGACTTCCTGCTGTCGAAAGACGGCCAGCAATTGATGATGGAGCGCGACAGCCGCCGGCATCCGGCGCGACCGGACGCCTATCAGAACGCTCCCGCGGGATTCGTTAATCCCTTTGCGCTGCCAGCGTCGACGATTCTCGATTACGACGCCGAGATCGGACGCAGACGGCCGCCGCTTGTCACGCTCCTTTTCGACCTCGCGATTGTCGAAGGCCATGCCGACAACGCCGAACTGTGGCGCAAGATTCACGACGCCGAGAAAAAATTCGCCGCCGACGCCAAGGCCATCGCGGTCATTGGCGAGGCGAAGAAATTGGCCGGTTTCGTTCCTGTTGCGGAAACTGATTCGCGCGCAGCCGCATTCCTCGAGCGCTTCGCCCGTCGGGAAGCTGTCGATCCGCAGCAGATTGTGCAGTGGCGCGATCAGATCGCGACTGCGCGGCGACAAGCGCGCGACCTCATCAAAAGCCTGGAGCCTGCGCCATGAAGCGCGTCGGCGTCCTTCTCTGCGCAGCAATGCTGGTCGGCGCCGGACGCTACGAGGCGAACGGCCCGGAGAGCGAGGCCTTCACCCAGCCGATCGAAGGACTGGACGCCGATCATGAGGCCCGCTTCCGCAAGGGGAGCGGCATATTCCGGCAGGCCTGGATCATCGGGCCGTCGCAGGATCATCCCGACTTTGTCGGTCTCGGTCCCCTTTACAATCGGCTTTCCTGCATCGCCTGCCACGTCAAGAACGGACGTGGCGCAGCGCCAGACAGCGAGAATGGCCTGGCGCGCACAATGGCGGCGCGGCTGAGCGTCGAAGGACGGGATGCGTTTGGCGGACCGCGCGCCCATCCACATTACGGCGCTCAGCTCAATCCCGAGGGCGTTCCCGGCGTCGCTGGCGAAGGTCAGGCCGTCGTTGAATACGCCGAATTCGATGAGACGCTTTCCGACGGCGAGACAATAACGCTTCGTCGACCGAAGCTTTCCTTCCGCAATCTCTCTTACGGCGCGCTCGGGCCGGAGACGAAGACCTCGCTGCGCAATGCGCCGCCCGTCTTCGGCTTGGGCCTGCTCGAGTCCGTCAGCGACGCCGAAATTCTCGCGGGCAAGGGCAAGCCGAATTTCGTCTTTAGCGTAGAGACTGGCCGGAAGACTCTCGGCCGCTTCGGACTCAAAGCCAATCAGCCGAACCTCAAGCAGCAAATCGCCAACGCTTTCGCCGAAGACATCGGCATAACGTCGTCGCTGTTTCCTGCCGAGAACTGCGCTGCGACTCAAGGCGAATGCCGTAGAGGCGAGTCGAAGCCGGAATTGGCCGACGCTCAGCTCGACGCGGTCGTGACCTACATTAGCGCGCTCGCGCCGCCGGCCAGGCGTGATCTCGACGATCCACGCGTTGTCGAAGGCGAAAGCCTGTTTCGCGCCATCGGTTGTTCGGACTGTCATCGCGACGCGCTGCATGTCGCGGATTTTTCGCTGCAGCCGACGCTCGATGGCGCCGTGATCCATCCCTACACGGATCTCCTTCTCCACGACATGGGCGAGGGGCTCGCGGACGGCCGCGAGGACTTCGACGCCGGCCCGCGCGATTGGCGAACGCCGCCGCTGTGGGGGCTGGGCCTCGCCGGCAAGGGCGGAGACGGCGCCAATTTTCTCCATGACGGCAGGGCGCGCACGCCCGCCGAGGCGATCCTCTGGCACGGCGGCGAAGCGCAATCCTCCGCGAACGCATTCCGCAATCTTCCCAAACCCCAGCGCCACGCGCTGCTCGCTTTCCTCAACTCACTCTGACGTCCATGGGGGCAATGATGACCAGACTGCTGACGACGACGGCGATCTCAGGCTGCGCGCTTCTCGCGTTTTTGGCGCCTAGTAGCGCGCAGACGCCGTTGCCGCCGATCGAGATACGTGCGCCCAAGGCGTTCGAACTCGGTAAGATCAAGGTGGGCCAGGGAAGGCTCGCCATCCCGACGAGACCCGGCGTACCGGGTCCGGGATCGGGAACCGGAACGGGGACTGGCGAGGGCTCGCAGGCGGGCGCTGGCGCCGGCGACAATATAGCGACCGCCGACAACGGCCCAACGCCAAAGCAGCACACCGACGACTTCGGCGGCTATACGATCACCAACCGGCAGATGGAGGTTTTCTCTCGCGATACGCTGGACTCCGCGGTCAATCTCGCGCCGGGCGTCAACAGCCAGCTTGTCGGCGGCACGCGCAACGAGCAAAACATCTATGTGCGCGGCTTCGACCGCTGGCAGGTGCCGCTCACCATCGACGGCGTGCGCGTTTATCTGCCGGCCGACAACCGACTCGACTTCGCGCGTTTTCTCACCGCCGATATCGCCGAAGTGCAGATCGCCAAGGGCTATGTCTCGGTGCTCGACGGACCGGGCGGCATGGGCGGCCAGATCAATCTCGTCACGCGCAGGCCCTCTCGCGAATTGGAGTTCGAAGGAAGGGCGAAACTCGAATTCGGCCGCGACGGCACATTCCTGGGACCGCGCGCCTATGCCTATGCCGGCACGAAGAGGGATCTCTATTACGCGCAGCTCAGCGGCGCCTTTCAAACGCTGGACGGATGGATGCTGCCCGCGAGCTACAGGTCGACGCTGACGCAAGGCTGGGGCATGCGCGGCCAGTCCTATTCACGCGACTTTAACATTAGCGCCAAGGTCGGTATTACGCCCAATGCGACGGACGAATATTCGCTGAGCTTCAACCGCCAGGAAGGCCAGAAGGGAGCGCCGCTACATACGACCGATCCGCTTTCGGCCCAACGCTTCTGGAGATGGCCTTACTGGCGGGTGCAGAATCTCTATTTCCTTTCCAAGACCCAGCTTGGCGACGCTTCCTATGTCAAGACGCGCGGCTACTGGACCAAATTCGATAATGGCCTCACCGCCTATGACGACCAGTCATTCATCACTCAATCCCTGCAGCGCTCCTTCATCAGCCCCTATATGGATTATTCTCTCGGCGCCGAGGTCGAGGCGGGCCATCAGTTCGGCGACATCGACACGTTGAAAGGCCTGCTCTTCTACCGCTTCGACAATCATGGCGAACAACAGCAAGGCTTCGGCCGAAATACGCTCAGCGGGCTCTTCCCGAGCAACGACCCGAGGGGAAGAGTCGGATGTTTCACGGGCGTGCCTTGCTTGTTCGAGCCGCTCCAGACAAGCCAGGAGGACACTTATTCGGTCGCGGTCGAAAACACGTTCCATCCGCGCAAGGACATCGATCTCGTCGCCGGCTTCAGCTACGACTGGCGGCACTTGCGACAGGCCGACGAGTTCACTACGGACCGCGGCTACTTCCAATATACGCCAAAGGACGTACAGGCGCCCAATTATCAGGGCGCCGCGATCTGGCATTACACCGATCAGGACCGCCTCTATTTCAACGTGTCGAGCCGAACCCGTTACCCGACGCTGTTCGAGCGATTCAGCTCCCGCTTTGGCGGCCAAACGTCCAATCCGGGATTGAAGCCCGAACGCGCCACCAATTTCGATCTTGGCTGGTCCTCCGAATTCGCGCCCGGCAGCCGCGTCTCGGTCGACGTCTTCTACAGCCTCGTCGACAGATTCATCCAAGGCGTTCCCGTACTCGACCCTACGGGCGTCCCTACCACGCAGCAACAGAATGTCGGCAAAGCCCGCTTCTGGGGCTCGGAAATATCGGCCGATTATTTCGTGCGGGAGGATTTCTCGCTCGGCGGCAATCTGACGCTGATCCGCCGCCGCCTGGATGCGCCGCCAGCCCTGTTTTTCTCGGGCAGGACGCTCACAGGGATCGTCACGCTTCAGCCAATCGGCGTGCCCGACGCAAAGCTTATTTTCTACGCCGGCTATCGTCCGATCCGGGAGCTGACCATTATGCCGAACATCGAGATGGCGACCAGTCGATGGACCAGCGTCTCGACCGGCCTGGTGTATTATCGGACCAACCCTTATCTCCTGACGAATTTGAACGTGGACTACCAGCCTACCGACAACGTCAAATTCCAGGCCGGCGTGCGCAATTTCTTCGACGAGCTCTATACGGTGACGGACGGCTATCCCTCTCCCGGCCGCAGCTTCTATCTCGCGACGAAGGTGACTTTTTAGAACGCCGCGCGCCGATGCGCGCCTTCAATCGTGAAATCGGCTGCGCTGCATGCGCGGCCGATCATCTATTTCAGCTTCGCGTCCCATGTCGGCGACTCCGGCGTGCGGAAATCGAAGTCCCAGTTGAACCTCTTGATGACGTTGTAGCCGATGAGAACGGAAACGTCGCGGCCGAGCGCGGCGCGCAAGCCGCCAAAGTCATAGGAGATCGCATAAACGTCGTGCAGGACGCGACCTCCGCCAAAGTCGAGCGCCTTGATCCGATATAGTTTTGAAGCAATCCGGGCGCCGGCGACGCCGCTCGCGCCGGCCTTGGCGTTCACGGCCGCGAAAAGCCTGTTGTGCTTGCGAAGGAACTGCTGATCGACCGCCGACACTTCGGCGCCGGAGTCGAAGAGCCCGACTGAGCCCGTCTTGCCGAAATGCAAATCGATGCCGATGAGTCGCCGGTCGGGCCCCAGCCGGCGAACCGGCTTGGGCTGACCGCTCGCTGTCGGATCGCCGAAGAAAACAAGCTCGCGGCGATCGAGATCGAGGCTGAAGCGCGCGCCTCGAAAGAAATCGATTCCCAACAGGTCGTCGCCGTCGCCCGCCGGACAGCGCGTGACGTCATACTTCATCCGCGCGACATTGTTTCCCTCACTGGCGACGAGTTCGACCTTTGGCGCTTCGACGTCGTCACACTGCATTGTCGCGCCCGACGCCCCTGTCGAGAAGCTCTGGCCGAGAACCGGCATGTCCTTGTTCCAGGGCGCAAGCTTGATCCGCGTGCTCGAAGCTCCGGTGTCAAGGCGCATGGGCCCCATGACATTGCCGATGCGGACTTGCAGATATATGCGGCCGCCGACATATTGATCCTCAGTCACGTTTAGGGGAATGACCGAGCGGCTCCTCTCGGCGCCCGCGGCAGCGAGCGAGAAAGACAAGGCCGCAAAAAAAGCCGCTGATCGAAAAAACATCATATGCGTTTCCCGCTCCCGAACCGTCCAGCGGCTAAGAAACGCGTCCCGAGCCTCCCGCGCAAGCGGCGCATGGCGGAAGACGACAAGCCCGCCTCTATCGCAGGAATATTCAATGTTCGCTCGCAAGCTTGGCGCAAACGGTCCCGTCGTGTCCGCCATGGGGCTTGGCTGCATGGGCATGTCGGATCTCTATGGCGCCTCGGATCGCGCCGAAAGCATCGCGACCGTGCGCGCGGCGCTCGACGCCGGCGTGACGCTGCTGGACACGGGCGACTTCTACGGCATGGGCGACAATGAACTGCTGATCGCCGAAGCTTTGCGTGGCCGCTCGCGCGACGCCGTTTTTCTCAGCGTCAAATTCGGCGCCCAGCGCGATCCGGCGGGGAATTGGATAGGATTCGATGGACGCCCGTCAGCCGTGAAGACCTCGCTCGCTTACAGTCTGAAGCGGCTTCGCGTCGATCATCTCGACATTTACCGCGCCGCGCGACTCGATCCGAACGTGCCGATCGAGGAGACGATCGGCGCCATCGCCGACATGGTCAAGGCGGGCTATGTCCGTTTCATCGGCCTTTCGGAAGTCGGGCCGGAAATGATTCGCCGGGCGGTCGCCGTACATCCGATCGCCGATCTGCAGATCGAATATTCGCTGATCTCGCGCGGGATCGAAAAATCGATCCTGCCGACCTGCCGCGCGCTCGGCGTCGGCGTCACTGCTTACGGCGTTCTGTCGCGCGGATTGATCAGCGGCCATTGGCTGGCCGGCAAACAGACGGGAGCGGGTGATTTTCGCGCAACCGTTCCGCGCTTTCAGGGCGCGAATCTTGAAAGCAATCTGACGCTCGTCGACGAGATCAAACGCATCGCCGACGAAAAGGGCGCGAGCGTCGCGCAGATCGCCATCGCGTGGGTCTTGTCGCGCGGCGATGACATTGTGCCGCTCGTCGGCGCGCGGCGGCGCGACAGGCTTGCGGAATCGCTCGGCGCGCTCTCGTTGACGCTCGACCGCGCAGAGATTTCGGCCCTCGAGTCCATCGCGTCGGCCGTCGCCGGCGCGCGCTACAGCGAGGCGCAAATGGCGCATCTCGACAGCGAACGGGATTGAACCTGGCCGCTTACGCTTTCGACAGGGGCGACCAGAGCGGCTGTGCGAAGATCTTCGGCGGATAAAGCCCGATTACCGGACGTTTGATAAGAAGTTTCGCACTCATGCTGCGCCCACGCAGCCAGGCGAGGACCGCCTCTTCGCCGTTCGCATCATTCGCTGGAATCGAGCGGCCCATAACGTCGACGCGCCGTCCCAGATATCCATCATCGCCCGGATGGCGACCGAGGCGTGACGGTCCGAAATCGGCGCGCCATCGCGCGCGCCAGGGAAAAGGCGTCTTGATCCCGCCGCGAAAGAAGGCCCAGACATCGAGATCTTTGACGCCGGCGACGCCGTCCACATAATGCTGCGCGCCTCCCTGGCAGAGCGCCAGCAGAATGAGCCGGTCCTTATATTGCCGGCCCACCGGCGTTCGAAAAACTCTGTCACGCAATAGGTCTTGCGCGATCCCGCTGAGCCGCGCGAGATGGTCGTCGGTCAGCGGTTCGAAACTGCGCTCAGAGTCCATGCTTTTCAAGAATGCGATGCGGGCGCAAACTATGCGCGATTCTGCCCGGACAGAAGGCCGCAGCGGGTTAGCCTCCATTAAATGTGTTCGTCGCAATTATCGGGCTTGCTATTTGCCGCCGATCGGCAAAGATCAGGCTTTCGCCACCTTGCTATGGAAAACCTAGATGCAGCGACAGTTTGACTCTTTCGTTTCGGCCGCCCCCGACGTCCTCGCCGTGCATTGGGGCTGGGTCATCGCCCTCGGCATATTGATAGGAGCGCTCGGAATCATCGCGATCCTGCGCGCCAGGATGGCGACGATCCTCACGGTCGGTTTCTTCGGCGTTCTACTCGTCGTCAGTGCGGTGTCCGTCCTTATCTTCGCCTTTACGACGGCGGGCCTGTGGACCGACTTTTTCGCCCATGTGCTCTGGGCGGTCCTCTTGGCGATTGTCGGAATCATGCTCTTGACGCGGCCGGCGATCAGCGCCGAAGCCATCACGCTGCTCATCGGCTTCTATTTCATCGCCGAAGGCGTGCTGATCATCGGCTTCGCCTTCACGTCGCATATCGAAGGTCTCTGGATGTATCTCATTCAGGGCGGCGTCGCGCTGCTCCTCGGAGCGCTGTTGGTTGTCGGCTGGCCGTTCACCGGACTTTGGGCGATCGGCACCTTCCTGGGCGTTGATCTGCTGTTCAAGGGATGGGGAATCATCGCGCTGGGCTTCGCCCTTCGCGCGATCTCCGAAGGCAATCTGCTGTAGGTGGCAGCCAAGGCTCTGAACTCGGGTTGATTTCAGCTCACTCTCGGCCGTCATGGCCGGGCTTGTCCCGGCCGCCCACGCCGGGACATCGCGAAACGTCTCGCGCAGTGACGGCGCGTTCGGTTCACCTTATCACATGTGCGGCGCGTCGTCGCGTGGATGGCCGCGACAAGCGCGGCCATGACGCGGTGAGATGGCGCCTCGTTAATCAGGATTCGGATCCCTGAGATCGAAGCGACGCAGCATGGCGGTCCGCACGTCATTGCGAGCGAAGCAATTCACAAACGCGAGCGCGCAGCTGGATCGCTTCGCCTTCGGCTTGATGACCGCGTATTCGATGAACCGGCTCAATCGACGCCGCCGGTGGGGTTGGCGAGCCAGTAGACCACGCAAAACGCCGCCGTGATCAGGCCGGAACCGAAAAAGGCGCCGGCCATGCGCTCGTCAGGAATCGCGTAGCTCGCGACGGACATCAGCAGGCCGAAGGCCGCGACATAGATCGGACGCGGGTCGCGTTCCGGCGGTCTGTCCAGAAGCCTGCGTCGCCAAGTCATTGTTCCGCCCCATCGACGGCGGACCGGTCGAATCCGTCGCGAGTCTGCTGGCGCTGAGAACATGGTACCGCCACCCCGGCTCGAACGGGGGACCCCCAGATCCACAATCTGGTGCTCTAACCAACTGAGCTATGGCGGCACTAGATCACGCCACCCTTGGGCTTAATCGCCAAAGGGTGGATAACGTGATCGAACCCAAAAGTTTAGAGCGCGCTCTACGCGAAAAACCGGGTTCCACTTTTTCGGAGCGCGCTCTGGCGGAGTTTACCTAAAAGCATGCGCCCGCGATTGCAAGCCTGTGCAAGGGCTTTCCAAGCGCCTTGCCAAGCGCCTTGCCAAGCGCCTTGCAAAGCGCGCGGTCAAGCGTCGCCGCGCGCGCCGTTTGAGCCGGAAAGCGCCCGTTCGCCGAGCCTTATAAGCGCGGCGCGCAACCCTTCCTCAGCGACGCCTTCGGTCGCCTGCACGGCCCTGGCGCGGGCGGCGGCGTCCGCCGGAAGCGGGCGGTTCGCGGCCGGCCGCAGCGGCGCCGGGGCGGGAGTCAGCGACTCCTGCCGCAGCGTGATCTTCGCGACGCATCGCCAACCGAGATGGGCGTTCACCCGGTCGATGATGATCGGGGCGAAATGCTGCGCCTCAAGTCCGAAACCCGGGTCGACCCGCAGCACCAAAGTCGCCGGGTCGCGCTGCGTCTTTTCGCGCCGTTTCGGCGCGGCGGCCTCGCTCGCCTTGCCCCGAGGCCGCGGCGGCCATTGCAGCGCGGCCGGCGCGCAGATGCGGGCGATTCGCGGCCCGACGATTTCGCGCCAGCACATCAGCAGCGAGGCCTCGCTAAAGCCGCGCGCGGCGACGAGCGGGTCGAGCTCGCGCAGCACGTAATCGGCGAGCGGGCGCGCGAAGATTTTGGCGCGCGAGGAAACGCTCATTGGATGTGCGGCGACGCCGCCTCCTTGCGAGGACGAGGCTTCGCCCTCTATCAATCGTTCTCATGATAAAGCCTCGCGCGAGATCGACCAAGCCGGCGCAGGCCCTGATCGCCTGGTACGACGCAGAGCGCCGCGAGCTGCCCTGGCGTGCGTCGCGCGGCGAAGCGCCGGACCCCTATCGGGTGTGGCTGTCCGAAATCATGCTGCAGCAGACGACCGTCGCGACGGTGAAGTCGCGTTACGAAGCGTTTCTGTCGCGCTGGCCGACGGTCGAGGATCTGGCGCGCGCGCCGCTCGATGACGTTCTCGCGCAATGGGCGGGGCTCGGCCACTACGCCCGCGCCCGCAATCTGCACGCCTGCGCGCGAGTTGTGGCGGAGTGTTCCCGCGGGTTTCCGCAGAATGAAGCGGCGCTCCGGCGTCTGCCGGGAATCGGTCCCTATACGGCGGCGGCGATCGCCGCGATAGCCTTCAACCAGCCCTGCGTCGCCGTCGACGGCAATGTCGAGCGCGTCGTCGCCCGTCTTCATGCGATCGACAAGCCGCCACGCAAAGTCGCGCCGCTGATCCGCGAAAGGGCGGCGGTCCTGATGAGCCGCGCGCGTCCCGGCGACTCCGTCCAGGCGCTGATGGAGCTCGGCGCGCTGATTTGCACGCCGCGCGCGCCGAATTGCGCCGCCTGTCCGTTGTCGTCCTTCTGCGCGGCGCGGCGTCTTGACGCGCCGCTCGACTATCCGGCGCGCGCGCCCAAGCCGCAAAAGCCAAGGCGCCGGGGCGCGATTTTTGTCCTGCGGCGCGGCGACGACGCCTTGCTGCGCCGGCTGCCGCCGAAGGGACTTTTCGGCGGCATGAACGCCTTTCCGTCGACGCCATTGACGCAGGATATCCCGGACGCGGAATTCACGAATTTCGCGCCTTGCGCGGCGCGCTGGCGCGCGCTCGACGCGCCGGTGACTCATGTGTTCACGCATTTCGCTTTGGAGGCGACGATATTCGTCGCCCATACGCGCGCCAAATCGGCGCCTTCAGATTGCCGCTGGGCGGCGCGCGCCAATCTCGATAAAGAGGGATTGCCGACGCTCATGCGCAAGGCCGCCGCTCACGCCGGGCTTGTCGACGGGTGAAAAACCGCAAGGCTGGAGGGAGCCATGGCGCGACGCTCAGGCGGCTATCAGGTCGAAGTGACCGAGGGCGCGATTCGCGTCAGCCGCGCCGGTAAAACGCTCACCATTCCCGCTGCGCCGCCGGACTCGGAATCGCACGAAGACGCCGATTTCGTCATCCGGCTTGATGATCTCGATCATTGGGACCCGCCCGACGACGAAACCCCGATCGACATCGAGGAGTTGCACAAAATCCTCGACGCGGTCGAACGGCAGCTTGAAAAACATGGTTTGAGCGTCGATTTCGATTGACGCATTTTTTCGGCGAAATGGACGGCGGCTCGGCTTGGAATGCGTCAATTGCGAGAAGCGAGCGCGGGTCAGATCGCCCAGCCGAGCGAACGCTCGACCGCCTTCTCCCAGGTGGCGATCAATCGCCTTCGCTCTTGGGACGACATATCGGGCGTAAATCGGCGCGACTCGCGCGCATGCGCCGAGATGTCGTCCAGACTTTCATAGATTCCGACAGCGAGACCCGCGGCATAAGCGGCGCCGACCGCCGTCAATTCCAGCTGGCGCGGGCGAACGACCGGCGCGTCGATGATGTCGGCCTGAAATTGCATCAACAGATCATTCGCCGCCATGCCGCCGTCGACTCTAAGAGCGCGCTGCGAAAAAGTGGGAACCGGTTTTTCGCGTGGAGCGCGCTCTAAACTTTTGGAATCGATCAATTTATCTACATTTGGGCGATTCCGCCCAAATGCAGCGTGATCTAGCGCGCCGATCTCAGGGCCGGAATCCGCGATCATCGCCGCCAGCACTTCGCGGGTCTGAAAGGCCGCAGCCTCGAGCGCCGCCCGGGCGATATGGCCCTTGTTGGAAAATCGCGTCAGTCCGGCGATGATTCCGCGCGCGTCGCCCCGCCATCGCGGCGCGAAAAGCCCGGAGAAGGCCGGCACGAAATAGACGTCGCCATTGTCGGGCACGCTTCTCGCGAGCGCTTCGATCTCGCTGCTTTCCTTGATGATCCCGAGATTGTCGCGCAGCCATTGGACCAGAGCGCCGGCGATCGCGATCGAGCCTTCGAGCGCATAGCAGGGTTTGGATTCTCCAAGCTTATAAGAGAGCGTCGTCAGCAGGCCTTTGGTGGAGACGCGCGGCGTCTCGCCGACATTCATCAAGAGAAAGCAGCCGGTGCCATAAGTGTTCTTGGCGTCTCCGGCCTTGACGCAGGCCTGTCCGAGAAGAGCCGCGTGCTGGTCGCCGAGCGCGCCCGCAAGCGGAACGCCGGCGAGCGCGCCGACGCAGTCTCCATAGACTTCGCTCGAGGAGCATATTTTCGGCAGGCAGGCGGGCGGAATGTCAAAAATGCCGAGCAGCTCTTCGTCCCAGCTCAGCGTTTCGATATCCATCAGCTGCGTGCGCGAGGCGTTGGTCGCGTCAATGATGTGACGT
Organism: Methylocystis sp.; assembly: GCA_046349135.1. Lineage (GTDB taxonomy): Bacteria > Pseudomonadota > Alphaproteobacteria > Rhizobiales > Beijerinckiaceae > Methylocystis. Next base: position 48,967 of record JAXMCY010000002.1, read on the forward strand.
CCGCCGCTGGCGCCGCCCGTCAGATTCCAGACGATCCAGGAATCGATCGTGCCGAATAGCGCTTCGCCCTGCGCCGCCCGGGCGCGTGCGCCGGGGATTTCGTCGAGGAGCCAGGCGAGTTTGAGCGCCGAAAAATAGGTCGCGAGCGGCAGGCCGGTTCTTGCGCGCACGAGATCGCCGACGCCCTGCGCCGTGAGCCGGTCGACGCCGGCCTGCGTGCGCGTATCCATCCAGACGATGGCGTTATGGAGGGGCGCGCCTGTCGCTGCGTCCCACAGAACCGTCGTCTCTCTCTGATTGGTCACGCCAACCGCTGCGAGCGCCGCCGCCGAGACTTTGGCCTTGGCGATCGCCGCTTCGATCACGTCCTGCGCATTGCGCCAGATTTCGGCGGCGTCATGTTCGACCCAGCCGGGGCGGGAATAGATCTGGCGGTGTTCGCGCTGGGCCTGGGCGACGATGTCGCCGCCCGCGTCCATGAGCACAAATCGGGTGCTCGTTGTGCCTTGATCGAGCGCGCCCAAGAGCTTCGACATTCATAACCCTCTGATGAACGGAAGTTTCAGCGCAGGTTCAGCGCTCGCGCCTTAGCCTGAAAACTGTTCGATCATTGCTCTAAGGGAGGATGCTCCATGAGATCGGCAGCCGTCAAAATACTATCGGCGCCCGCGCTTATCCTTGTTCTCGCCTTCGCGCCGGAGGCTTACGCCCTGACGGGCGTCGACCGCGCGCCAGCCGCGCCAGCGGAGCATGCCCTGCAGAAGACTGGCTGGGGCTACGGCTGGGGGTCTGGATACGGCGGTTGGGGCCAAGGATATGGGAGGCCCGGCTACGGCGGCTGGGGCCGAGGATACGGCTGGGGCGGCGGCTATGGCGGTTGGGGTCCAAGCTATGGCTACGGCTGGGGTCCCGGCTGGCGGCGCCGTGGCTGGGGTCCAGGCTACGGCTGGGGCGGCGGCTGGCGAGGCCGCTACTGGTGAAAGCGCGACAAGCCTGGAGTTTGGAGCCGCGGACGTCGTTAGGTTCGCGGCTCATTTTATGCCCCTCTCTTGCCGACGGCCCGTCCCGTCCAAAATGAATTTTAGCGGCACGGTCCTTGCCACTCTCAAGCAATGGCGCGCTTTCTGTCGGAAAGCCGACACGCGAGAGTTGGCAAACTGCGGGAGATGATGTAACTTACTGATACGAAAGGTAGTTTGCAATCTTTCCAAAGAAGGGAAACTTGCAGCCTTTCCAAAAGTAGTTTGCAATCTTTCCAAACTAGGCTAAGCAATGATCGTCTGTTCGTGCAACGTCCTGTCAGACCGCGATGTGCGCGATACGCTTGGGCCACGGAGCGACCGGCCTTCGGTTGCGGCGGTGTTCCGGCACATGGGTTGCGAGGCGAAATGCGGGCGCTGCGTGCGCAGCATCGTCGCGATCGTCGACCAGCACGCCGCGCGAGGACTGGATGAGTGCCCAGGGAACGGCGATTGTGAGGGCTGTCGCGCCGACGAACTGGCGGCCTAGGTCTTTTTCATGGAAAGGATGCGGACATGCGCGGTGACGCGAAGGTCATCGAGTATCTCAATCGCGGATTGCGCGCAGAGCTGACCGCCGTCAATCAGTACTGGCTGCATTACCGCATCTTCCACAATTGGGGCTTCCTCGAACTCGCTAAGAAGTGGAAGGAAGAATCGATCGAGGAGATGCATCACGCGGATCACTTCGCTGAACGCATTCTTTTCCTCGAAGGCTTTCCCAACATGCAGGTGCTCGATCCGTTGCGGATCGGCCAGTCCGTCGAGGAAATCATCAAGGCGGATCTCGCGACCGAGGTCGACGCTCGCGCCCTGTATCTTGAAGCTGCGGCCTATTGCCTCTCGATCAACGATCGAGTGTCCGAGCAGCTTTTCGAAGGGGTGGTCAAGAGCGAGGAAAAGCACATCGATTTCCTCGAGACGCAGCTCGAGTTGATCAAGCAGCTCGGCGTGCAGCTTTACGCGCAAAAGCACGTCGGCGAATTGCATTCGTGACGCTGTCGACCGCCGCAGGCGTTTCGACGCCCTGCGGCGGCGCCGTCATTCCATCACCGCCGCCTTGAGAATGCAGACCATTGTCGCCTGCGCGGGCGCTTTTCCAAGATTGCGGATGACGTGGGGCTTGTCGCAGCGGTAGCGCAGGGTTTCGCCTGCTTTGACGCTCGACTTGACGCCCCCAACTTCGACTTCGAGTTCGCCCTCGCGCACCGACAGGCTCTCGACCGACCCGCGCTGATGCGCCTCGGATTCGAGCGCGCCGCCAGGGTCGGCGGCGAATTCATAGCACTGCAGCCATTCGACGGTCTTGATCCAGCCGATGATCGCCAGACGGCATTTGCCGTCGTCGGAGACGAGAATCGGCGTGTCAGCTTTGCTGGTCTTCTCGAGGAAGGGCTCCTCTTCCGTCGTCTGCAGCACGCGCTCGATCGAGACGTCGAGCGCTTGCGCCAGCCGCCAGATCGTGGCGAGCGTCGGATTGGTTTCGTTGCGTTCGATCTGGCTGATGATCGATTTCGCGACGCCTGACTGCTGAGAGAGTTCGGAAAGCGACAAATTATAGGCCTTCCGCAGACGCTGAACGGTCGCGCCGAGCTGGCCCGAAAGCGCCAGCGCGCCCGCCTCCAGAATTTTCTGCCTGTCCTGTCCTTCGACGCCCATGATCCCCAGCGCTTCGCTTGCGCCCGCCCTTCAGAATCGATCCGGCAAGATATCCACTTTCGTTCGAAATATCGAACGCTGGCCTCCAGCTACGCCGCGGCCTGATCGCGACGCCCCGTGTCATCTCGCTGTGATCCGAATCTGGTCAACCAGGCTATGCGGCGAAGGCGAGAGGCGAACAGGCTCATGCTCGACAAAAACGCCAGAGCGGATGTCTCCCAAGCGGCGCGCTCCAGCAGGGCGCATATGTCGGATCCAACAAGCGAACATGCGGTCAGACGTTATCGGACGCTGTTTCTGTCCGATCTGCATCTCGGCGCGAGAGGCGCCCAGGCTGAATTGCTGGTCGATTTTCTCAAACACAACGACGCGGATACATTCTATCTCGTCGGCGACATCGTCGACGGCTGGCGGTTGAAGAACGGCTGGTACTGGCCGCAGGCGCATAATGACGTCGTCCAGAAGCTGCTGCGCAAGGCGCGCAAAGGCGCGCGCGTCATTTACGTTCCGGGCAACCACGACGAATTCGCGCGCGATTACACTGGGCTCAATTTCGGCGGCGTCGAAGTCGTCGACGACGCGCTTCATCAAACCGCCGACGGCAAGACCATGCTCGTCATTCATGGCGATCAGTTCGACATCGTCGTGCGCAACGCCCGCTGGCTCGCCTTCTTCGGCGACTGGGCCTATGATTTCGCGATCGTCGCCAATACTTGGTTCAATCGCGCGCGCCGGATGTTCGGCGTCGGCTACTGGTCGCTGTCGGCCTGGGCGAAGCTGAAGGTCAAGAACGCCGTCAATTTTATCGGCGATTTCGAAAACGCCCTCGCGTCCGAGGCGGCGCGGCGCAATGTCGACGGGGTGATCTGCGGCCATATCCATCATGCGACGATCAAGACCATCGGCGGCATGCTTTACGTCAACACCGGAGACTTCGTCGAAAGCTGCACCGCGATCGCCGAACATTTTGACGGCGCATTCGAGATCTTGCGCTGGCACGATACGGCGGCCGAACGCGAGTCGGCCGACGCCGCTGAGCGCGCCAAGGCCTTGCAGACTGAGAGAGCGGCGGCCTGATGCGGATATTGGTGGCGACGGACGCCTGGCGTCCGCAGGTCAATGGCGTCGTCAGATCGCTTGAAGCCATGGCGCAGTCGGCGCGCGCGCTCGGCGCCGACATCGACTTTCTGACGCCGCGCGATTTCAACTCGCTGCCAATGCCGACCTATCCCGAGATCGCGCTGGCGCTCGCCTCGCCGCGCGCCGTTCGGCGGCGTCTCGAAGACGGCTATGATCATATCCATATCGCGACGGAAGGTCCCATCGGACTCGTGACCCGCGCCGTGCTGCTGCGGGCGCGCCGCTGCTTCACGACGAGTTTTCACGCGCTTTCCAGAATATATCCAGGCGCGCTTCGGACTGCCGGTCGGACTCTCACGCGGCGTTGCGCCGTTTCCACAACGCCGGCGCCGGGGTGATGGCGTCGACGCCGAGCCTCTCCCGCGAGTGTCCGAGCGCGGATTTCGGCGGATTTTGCGCTGGTCGCGCGGCGTGGACCATGCGCTGTTCACGCCCGACGCGGCGACGCCGCTCCCCTTCGAGCGGCCGATTTTCCTTTATGCAGGCCGTCTCGCCGTCGAGAAGAACATCGAAGCCTTCCTGTCGCTCGATCTGCCGGGGACGAAGCTCGTCGCCGGCGACGGGCCGGCGCGCGCGGGACTCGAAGCGCGATTTCCCCGGGCGCGGTTCCTCGGCGTCAAGACGAGCGCCGAACTTGCGGCGCTTTACGCCTCGTCGGACGTTTTCGTCTTCCCGAGCCGCACCGACACCTTCGGCATGGTGCTGCTCGAAGCCATGGCCTGCGGACTGCCGGTCGCGGCCTATCCGGTCATGGGCCCGCTCGACGTCATCGGCGCGAGCGGCGCGGGCGCGCTGAACGATGATCTGCGGGCGGCGGCGCTCGCCGCGCTCGATATCCGCCGCGAGGCGGCGCGCGCCCATGCGCTGACCTTCACCTGGGAGAATTGCGCCAGGCAGTTCCTCGACAACATCGCTTACGCCCGCGGCGCCGCCGCGCTCGGCGGCGTCGGCCTTGAGGCGCTGCGCGGGGCAGGCCAGGAGTCTGCCGGCGAGCGGCGCGCCGCGAAAGAGCGCCGGCCGGTCCAGCCCTGACCGTCGCTGCTTTGGCGCTGCATCTCTGGAGGCCCGTGGACGAAGCCGCTATGGTCGCGCCGTCGCCATCCAACGCGACGCGGAGCGCCTTTTGCACCTTTCGCCTGAAGAGATCGAACGCTACGCCCGGCATCTCGTGCTGCGCGACATTGGCGGTCCGGGCCAGAGCAGGCTCATAAAAGCGCGGGTTCTCGTGATCGGCGCCGGCGGGCTCGGCGCGCCGCTCCTACAATATCTCGCGGAGGCCGGCGTCGGCGCGCTCGGCGTCGTCGACGACGACGCCGTTTCGCTGTCAAATCTCCAGCGTCAGGTGATCCATGCGACGCAGGATGTCGGCCGCCTGAAGGTCGAAAGCGCAAAGGACGCGATCGCCCGCATCAATCCCCATGTCGCCGTTGAGCCGCATGCGCTGCGGCTCGATGAAACCAACGCCAGAGCGCTGATCGCGCGCTACGACATCGTCGCCGACGGGTCGGATAATTTCGAAACGCGCTATCTCGTTTCCGACGCCTGCTTTCATGAAAGAAAGCCGCTTGTCACCGCCGCGCTCGGCGGTTTCGACGCGTCGCTCACAACGCTGCGGCCCTTCGAGCAAGGCCCCGATGGACCCAATCCAACCTATCGCTGTCTGTTTCCGACGCCGCCGCCAGCGGGAGAAATCCCGACTTGCGAAGAGGCCGGCGTTCTCGGCGCGCTTGCCGGCGTCGTCGGCGCGATGATGGCGCTCGAAGTCGTGCGCGAGATCGTCGGCTTTGGCGAGGGCCTGGTCGGGCGACTGCTGCTGATCGACGCCCGCGACATGCGCTTCGAGACCGTGCGCTACGCCTTCGACCCCGAAAATCCGCTAAGCGGCGCCAGAGCGCATATATAAAAGCGCTCCGCTTTACGGGCGCGTTCTCAACCGTGAACGGGCGTCCGCTTCGACGGAAACTGCGCTATAGCGCCGCGATGACCGCGATTTCGATTTTATAGGCCGGCGCGACGAGCTTCGCTTCGACAGTGGCGCGCGCGGGCGGATTGGCCTTGTCGACCCATTCGTCCCAGACGCCGTTCATCTCGGCGAAGGTCGAGATGTCGGCCAGATAGATCGTCGCCGATAGAATATTCGCCTTGGCGCTGCCGGCTTCGGCGAGAAGCGCGTCGATCTGCGCGAGAATTTCGCGGGTCTGATCGGTGACCGATCCGCCCTTGGTTTTGTCGGCCACCTGGCCCGCCGTATAAACCGCATTGCCGCGAACGACCGCCTGGCTCATGCGCGGTCCCGCGCCGATTCGCTTAATATTGCTCATCTCACCTTCCTTGATGTCGCGCCGGCATAGAGCGCGCCGCGAAAAAAGGGAACCCGGTTTTTCGCTTCGGGCGCGCCCAGAGGTGGTTGCGCGGCACGCGGCGCGGGGCGGGATCGCCGATCGCGCAAGCGCCTCCAATGTTCGCGGGTCTGGACAAGCGGCGGCGCGCTTTCTATAAGCCCCGACACATCGCGCCCGCGCGAGCCCAGGTAGCTCAGTTGGTAGAGCATGCGACTGAAAATCGCAGTGTCGGTGGTTCGATTCCGCCCCTGGGCACCATTAAAATCAATGAGATAGTGATCGGGCGGCTTCGTTCATTTCAGATGCGCCAGGGCCCGGCGCTGGATAAGGCCGCGTTCTCGCCATAGCGCCAGTCCAGCGGTCTCGTTTCGATCAATGGCTCCTCCACGAGACAATGGCGCGCCGCGCGTCGACGGTTTCGCTTGCCAAGGCTTGCCCACCGTCGCGCATGTCTTCGCCGACAACTGCTGCGCCAGCGAGAAGCTTGACGCCGTGAGCTGTCTCGCGACTTCGCCCGGATGCAGCGTGATCTTAGGGCGGCGAATATAAAAATTTGTGAGGCGTTTCTCGGAGAGGATTTTTCGATGACCGACGACGATCAGGCGCAGGGCGCGAGCGATGATCAAACCCGGAGCCCCGGCGAGGACGCGCCGACGTCAAAGAAGAAGACAGCCGTGGTGGCGATCCATGGCATGGGCGAACAGCGCCCGATGGAGACGCTTCGGGGACTGGTTGAAGCATTGTGGGTCTGCGATTCCAGCATCACGGGACCGCGCGATCGAAAGGTTTACTCAAAGCCGGACACGATCGCCGGAAGCTTCGAACTGCGTCGGATCACGACGCGCAACGTGAAACTCGAATGTGGCGCGTCGAAACGTGCGGACTTCTTTGAATTCTATTGGGCGCATCTGATGACCGGCAACACGATCAAGGGAGTGGCGAGCTGGCTATGCGCATTGTTGATCCGCTCGCCCGCCACCGTGCCTTCGCGATTGATATTCCCATGGGCCGCCGGGATCTTTCTCTTTATCGTCACGATCTGCTTTCTGAGCTTGGCGGCGTTGAAGACGGTTTCCGTCGACGTGCTCGCGACCTTCGGACTTCCAGAGATTTCCAAAACCTGGTACATCGCCGCGTCGATTTTCTCGTTCGTCTTCGGTCTGTTCTCGACCTGGTGGCTCGCGCCGGTGGCGGGCGATGCGGCGCGCTACCTCAGTCCTCTTCCCGATAACGTCGCCGCGCGTCAGAGAATCAGGGAAGCCGGCGTCGATCTCCTGCGCAAGCTGCACGAGTCGAAAAAATACGATCGCATCATCGTTATCGGGCACAGCCTGGGTTCGGTCATCGGCTATGACGTGCTGAACTATGCCTGGGGCCGAATCAACGCGGATGACTTGCATGCGTCGCATGCCGCAGATCCGAACATAATGGCGTCCTTGAGCAGGCTCGAAAATGCTGCGGGAAAGCTCCTTCACGCCGATGACGGGAGCTTCGGCGAAGCAAGATCGGAATATCGCGCCGCGCAACGCGACTACTGTCGTCGGCTTGCCGCCGCTTGGGACGGGACGCCGTTGTGGACGGTGAGCGATTTTGTCACGCTGGGATGTCCGCTCAGCAAAGCCGACGTTCTGATCGCAAGAGACGACGCCGATTTTGAGCTTCGCAAGCAGCAGCGCGAACTGCCCACAAATCCGCCGTGGCTGGAAAGAAATGACCGCGTGCGCAGGCGGTTCCGCTTCTCATATCCAACCGAAGCCGCTTTACGAACGCCTCATCATGCGGCCGTCTTTGCGCCGGTGGTATGGACGAATATCTACTTTGAAAGCTTCCTGTTGGCGTTGGGCGACATTATCTCGGGCGCCGTTTCGCCTTTGCTGGGGAGGGGCGTTCTGGATGTGCGGCTGAACATCGGCGCCCCCGTTTTCCGACATCTCGACTACTGGAAGGATCCGAGGAAGCAGCCGTCCAAACCATGGCTCCGCGCGTTGCGTCGCGCGGTCAATCTGAAGGGGCTGGACGACGCCGCGCTTTGGTCCGATCAAGCGCAGGCGCCGGAGATTCAGGCCAGCGAGCTGCCGGACCCATGATCAGCCGCGGAACAAGGGGAGCGGGTCCGCTACATGAATATTCTCGGGCTCAATTCGGTCTTTCATGAATCGGCTGCGGCGATTGTGGTCGACGGGCGCGTCGTCGCGGCGTGCGAAGAGGAACGTTTTTCGCGCATCAAGCACGCCAAGGAGGCCAAAGTCGACAATCCGCATGAACTTCCCGAGCAGGCGGCGCGGTTTTGTCTCGATTACGCAGGCCTGCGACCCGACGATATCGATATCGTCGCCTATTCCTTCGAGCCGCGCCTGCGCCGCTTGAAATTCCGTCCTGAGTGGTGGCCGAACAGCAGTCTCGAAAGCGCATTTCTGCAGTCGCTGGACCAAGTCGACGGCGCGGTCGAACGCTTGATGGGCCGACGCTTCGGCCGGGCGCTCAAATTCGTGCCGCATCACCTCGCCCATGCGGCATCGGCCTATTATCCTTCAGGCTTCGATAAGGCCGCCATATTGGTTATCGACGGAATCGGCGAGGCCGATTGCACGATGCTGGCGCGCGGCGAAGGCAATCATATCGGCGTCCTCGCGAGCCTTTCTTATCCGCATTCGCTCGGTTTCGTGTGGGAGCAGGCGAGCGTCTATCTCGGCTTCTCGCCTTACGACGCCGCGAAAGTCATGGGCCTTGCGGCCTACGGCGACCCTGAGGTCTTTCGCTCCGCCTTCGCGTCGATCATTCAGGAGGGAGAGCAGGGCTACGCCGTGGACGCTGAGACGATCGGCTTCAAATCGCTCGAACCGCGCCGGCTCGTCGCGCTGTTCGGACCGGGGCGGGCGCCGGACGGCGAGTTCCTGCGCCATCACATGAATGTCGCCGCCGCCCTTCAGGAAGCGACGGATCGCGCGGCGCTGTCGCTCCTGCGTCGTCTCGAACGAGAGGCGGGCGGCGGCGCCCTATGCCTTGCCGGCGGCGTCGCCCTCAACTGCGTGACCAATGATCGAATCGCGCGGGCGGGCGTCTTCAGCGACGTTTTCATTCCTTCTGCGCCGCATGACGCGGGTACGGCGATCGGCGCCGCCCTTGTCGCGCATTGCGCGAAACGCGGCTCAAAGCGTCCGACTGGAGGCGCGACGCCCTATCTCGGCCCCGAATTTGACGAGCGCGAAGCGCTGGCCGCCGTCCGCGCCGCCGGTCTGAAGCCCCGCAAATGCAGGGATGCGCCCCGCGAGGCGGCGGAGATGATCGCCGATGGCAATATCGTCGGCTGGTTTCAGGGTCGAATGGAGTTCGGCCCGCGCGCGCTGGGCAATCGTTCGCTGCTCGCCGATCCGCGAAGGCCGGACACGCGCGCCATCCTCAATCAGCGGGTAAAGCATCGCGAGGACTTTCGGCCCTTCGCACCGAGCGTTCTCGCCGAACATGCGGAAGAGTGGTTCGACCTGGGGCCGTCGTCGCGCAGCCATGAATTCATGCTCTTCGCCTGTCCGACAAAGCCCGGCCGCGCGGCGCGCATTCCCGCCGTGATCCATGAGGACGGGACCGCGCGCGTCCAGATCGTGCGGCGCGCCGCAAATCCGCGGTATCACGCGTTGATCTCGCGATTTTTTGAGCGAACCGGGGTGCCGCTCGTGCTGAACACCTCGTTCAACGACAACGAGCCGATCGTCTGCACGCCCGCTGACGCCGTCGCCACGTTTCGCGGCGCTGGTCTCGACGCCCTGTTCCTGGGCGATATCTGCGTGACCGGCGACGGTTGAAGAAGCGCCGTCGCGGGGTTGTGCTTACAAGTTGTTGATTAACGGCAATGATTCTCGGGAGCAGCACTGCCCGAGCTCGCGCGTGGGATTGACGGCGAGGAGGCGGGTGCTAAATTGACGCAGTTGGGGCCGTGAATTTTATCTACTTGGGGAGGTAGGAAATGGCGCGTTCATCGGACCACTCTCAGGGCCCAAATCGCGGCAAGAAGACGCTTGGCGTTATTGGCGTCTCTCTTTCGCTGGCGGGCGCCGCCTGCATCGACAGTAGCCCGGCCGAAGCCGCGACCGAGCCGGCCACCAATAACAATAAGAGCTTCATGGACGTAGATCTCCATGAACAGGAAGTCTTTGACATCGGCCTCAGCTCGTTCCGTCTGTTTGACCGCGAAGATGTTCAGCAAGCCAAACCTGAAAACGTCGCATGGTGGGGCTGGGGCTGGGGTTGCCGCGGATGCGGCGGCTGTCGCGGATGCGGCGGCTGCAGAGGCTGCCGCGGATGTGGCGGCTGCAGAGGATGCAGGGGCTGCGGGGCCTAAGGCGCTACAGAATCAAGTTTAAAATCGGACGGGCTTGCGTTCCGGGAATGAGTCAGGGCCCGGGTAGCCGCGGCTTATTGGCGTCCTTTCGAAGCGCGAATCGCTGCTTTGAGAGGATGCCTTTCGGTCGCTTCGCCGGCGTGAACGAGCCTCGCGGGCGGACGGAACATGTGCGAGGCTGGCGGTCGATAGATGGAGATGGAAGCGGCCGCGCGGCGACTGGAGGGACGTGTCGGGGGAGCGTTTCATTTCGCGCCGAATTACGCGGTCTATATTTTCCCGCCTGATGTCGTCTGTCTCTATTCCGAAAACAGGAAATTCTTTTTGCGCGGCGCGCTCTATTGCGCGCTGGCGGAACATATCGCCGCGGGCGATGATCAGGCGTCGATCTTCGATGCGCTCGCCGCAGAATTTTCGGTCGCCAAGATCGAGGAGGCGTTCAAGAGGCTGGTCGACCGCCATTTCGTCGTTCCCTCCGACGCTCCGCAGGACGTAACGGCCGCCTATTGGGCGAGTCTCGGTCTCGATCCTGTCGCCGCGGCTGAAAATCTTCTCAAAATAGGCGTCGGAATTGAATCGCTGGGCGTCCCGGGAAAAGCGGAGCTTGCAGATGCGCTTCGCGGCTTCGGCGTCAGGGTGGTCGACGGCGGGGGCGACCTGACCGTCGCTTTGGTCGAGGATTATCTCGACGACCGGCTCGCGACGTTCAATGACATCCGCCTTCAAAAGAAGGCGGATTGGCTGCCCTTTCAGCCGACCGGACTTTTTCCGCTCGTGGGGCCCATATTCAGCCCCGGCTCAGGCCCCTGCTGGCGATGCCTTTCCGACCGGATGAAGTGGAACCGGCAGGTCAAGGCTTTTCTTGACCGTAAAGCGGCGCGCTGCGTCGCCGCGTCGCCGCTGGGCGCGGAGCCGCTCGGGCGCAGCGGCGTATCGCTCGCCGCCGTCGAAATCGGGAAGGCCATCGCGAGCGGGTTTCGCACGGACCTTAGCCAACATATCGTCAGCCTCGACATGCTGGGCTCCGAAGTGGCGCGTCATTACGTGCCGGCGCGTCCGCAATGTCCGATCTGCGGCGCGGCGCCTTTGCGCGATCCCGGACGCGCGCCGATTCCCATTCGACTGCGCGCCGGCGGCAGGATCGTCGTGACGAGCGGCGGCTACCGCTCGATGACGCCCGCCGAGACCGTCGCACGCCATCGCAAACATGTGAGCCCGTTGACCGGCGTCGTCTCGCATCTCGAGCGGATCAAGAGCGACCAGCCGCTCGATGCGAGTTTTGTCGCCCGCCACAATTTCTCGCCTTCCCCGGAAACGGTCGACGCGCTGCAAGCGGGGTTGAGCGGCGACAGTTACGGCAAGGGCAGCATGGCGGAACAGGGCGAAGCCAGCGCCCTGATGGAGGCGATCGAACGCTATTGCGGAATCTTCCAGGGCGACGAGATCAGGGTCACGCGGCGCTTCGTCGATTTTTCGGCGGGCGAGGCGATCCATCCCGAAGAGATTGTCCATTTTAGCGATGCGCAATATGAGCGGCGCGCGCACGATGGTTGCTCGGGGGACGAGGCGCCGCGTCGTTTCGATCCCTCCGCCGACATCGAGTGGTCGCCGGTCTGGTCGCTGCGCGACGACAGATTCAAATATGCGCCGACCGGCCTTCTCTATTTCTTTCATGACTCGAGTTGCGCGAACCGACTGAGCGCGGACTCGAACGGTTGCGCGGCCGGCAATACCCTCGAAGAAGCGATTCTCCAGGGTTTTCTTGAGCTCGTCGAACGCGACGCTTACGCGATCTGGTGGTACAACCGGTTGCGGGCGCCCGAGATCGACCTCGACAGATTGGGCGACAGCTATGTCTGCGACCTGCGCGCCGCCTTCGCGGCGATGGGCCGCGATATTTGGGCGCTCAACGTCACGACCGACATCGGCATTCCCGTCGTCATCGCCGTGGCGCATTGGAAAGATGACGGGCGCGAATTCATCGAAGTCGCCGCCGGCGCGCATTTCGATCCACGCATCGCGACGCTGCGCGCGATGACCGAACTCAACCAGTTTCTCGCCATCGAACGGTTGCGCGGACAGCCAGAAGGCGTCGGCGACGATTACGGCAATGATCCGCTCCCTTTGCGCAAGCACGCTTATTTGCGCCCCGAGGGCAAGGCGCGTTTCGGCCGTTCGCCTTTCAAGGATTTCGCGACCCGCGATCGGCGCGAGCAAATACGTGCTTGCGTCGCCCATATGGCGAAGAAGGGATTCGACTTTCTCGTACTCGATCAGACGCGGCCCGACATCGAGGTCCCTGTCGTGCGGGTGATCGTCCCCGGTCTGAGGCATTTCTACCGCCGCTTCGGACCCGGCCGGCTCTACGAAACGCCGGTCGCCATGGGTCTGCGTGGGCGCCCGACGCGGGAGCGGGATCTCAATCCTCTTTACCCACGGACATAAAATTGAGCGACCATCGGAGCCGCGCGCCAGCCTTGCTACTCGCAAAATTGGGTCCCGGGGTTGCCCTTGAGGAAGAGGCGGGCGGCGTGCTTCGGGCGCGGTTCGATCGAGAAACGCTGTTGCTCGGCAAATTCAGCGCTGCGGCGCGTCGCTGCGCAAGCGATCTTGCCGCCGGCCGGCCGCTTTCGGGCGTCGGCGCCTATGACGCGCCCGAGGAAAAGGAGCTGCGCGGACTCATCCAGCGGCTCGCCCTCCATGGTCTTGTCGAATACCAGCTTTCTCGCGGCGCGGACGGTCCCGGCATCGTGGCGATCGAGCCGCAGATGCGGGATTACCGGCCGAGTTTTCAGAAGCTCGACGCGACGCGTCCCTACGCGCTTTCGCGCTTCGCTTACCTGAGGCGACGCGGCGAGGACTTGGTGCTCGAATCGCCTCTCGCCGGGGCTTCCTTGCGCCTTTGCGACGCGAGCGTCGCTTCGGCGCTCGGGCGGCTTGCGACGCCGCAAACGCTCGCTGAGCTGCGCAGCGCGCCAGATTTTCCAGGGGAAGAGTTTCTCGCGCTCCTTGTCGATTGCAGGTTCGCGTTGGCGATCGATCCGGTCAAAGGTTTGCGCGCCTCGGAAGGCGACGACGATCTTGCGCTGTGGGAGTTCCACGATCTCCTCTTCCATGTGCGCAGCACGAACGGCCGCCACGCCAACCCGACGGGCGGACTTTACGCGCATGCGCATCGCATTCCGCAGCCGCCCGTGGTGCGGCCTGCCTGGCCTGGGCCGGCGATCGAACTCGCCAATATCGCCGACGCTGGCGATTCGGCCATTGCGGCGATGCTGCGCAGACGGCGCTCCGAGCGGGTCTTCGATGACGCCCGTCCGATCACACTCGCCGAAGTTGCACGATTTCTCGACGGCGCCGCGCGAATCGTTTCGCGCCATAGGGTGAGTGAAGGGGAAGGGGAGGGCATGGAGGTCGCCGCTCGGCCCTACCCTTCGGGCGGCGCAAGCTATGAGCTGGAGTTTTATCTCGCGGTCGACAAATGCGACGGCCTCGCGCGCGGTTTCTATCATTACGACGCGGATCGCCATGCGCTCGTGGCGATCGGAGCGACCGAACGCCAGCTCGGGGCGATCATCGACGACGGACAGTTTGCAATGGGCGCGCCGAGGCGGCCCCAAATCATGATCACGATGGCCGCGCGGTTTGGTCGCGTGTCGTGGAAATACAGCGGCTTTGCCTACTCCTTGGTCCTGAAGCATGTCGGCGTCGTCATGCAGACCCTCTATCTGATGGCGACAGAGATGGAGCTCGGCGCCTGCGCCGTCGGCGTCGGCGACATCGACCTCTTCTCGCGCATGACCGGGCTCCCGTTTCATGTCGAAGGCGCGGTGGGTCAGATGGCGATCGGCCGGGCGGCGCAAGATTCCTCGTGACACGCCGGCCGACACGGCGCGAATTGCTGCTGGAGGCCGGCGCCTGCGCAGCGTCGATTGCGGTCGGCCGCGGCGCGCCGGCGATCGCCGAGCAAACGATTTCGGCGCCACAGATTGCGCCTTCTGAGTGGGACTATCGCGCGGCCAGCGACCTCGTCGCGGCGCTGCGGCAGCGACGCATATCCGCCTTGGAGCTTACCGATCGCGCCATCGCGCGCATCGAGGCGCTGGACTCGCTCATCAACGCCGTCCCGGTGCGCGACTTTGAGCGCGCCCGCGCCGCGGCCCGCGCCGCCGATGCGGCGCTGGCGCGGGGCGAGTCCGGCGCGTTGCTCGGCGTCCCCGTCACGGTGAAGGAATCCTTCAACATCGCCGGTCTGCCGACCTGCTGGGGCGATCCGCGCTTTAAGCGATTCACGCCGAAGGAAGACGCGCTCGCCGTCTCCCGAATGAAAAATTCCGGCGCCGTCGTTCTCGGCAAGACGAATGTGTCGCAATGGCTGAGCGACTGGCAGAGCGACAACGGCGTCTATGGACGGACGAACAATCCTTTCGATCCATGCCGCACGCCGGGCGGATCGTCCGGCGGCTCGGCGGCGGCGCTGGCCGCTGGCTTTTGCGCACTGTCGCTTGGCTCCGACATGGGGGGCTCTCTGCGCGAGCCGGCGCATTACTGCGGAATATACGCCCATCGGCCAACCGAGGGCCTCGTTCCGCGCCGGGGCCACGCGCGGCCGGAGACGGCGCCATTGCCAGTCGAGCATGATCTCGCGGTGGTCGGTCCGATGGCGCGAAGCGCCGCCGATCTCGCCTTGGCGCTCGATGTCATCGCCGGGCCGGACGAGATGACGTCGGGCGTCGGCTACAGGCTCGCCTTGCCGGCCTCCCGTCATGATCGTCTGAGCGACTATCGAGCTCTCGTCATAGACGACCATCCGCTGGGACCGACCGCGCATGTCGTGCGAGAAGCGCTCGCGAGACTGGCTGACAGGCTGGCAAAGGCCGGCGTCAGCGTCTCCGACAAGCGCGCGCTCGCGCCCGATCTCGCGCAAGCGACGCGCCTTCAGGCGCGTCTGCTCTCCGCCTATTGGGGCGCCGGCCTGCCGTTCGCGGACTATCAGAAGCTTTTTCGAGAGGCTGGCGCGTTTTCTCCCCGGGACCGCAGCCTCGCCGCCGAGCGCGCCAGAGGCGCGGCGTTGAGCTTTCGCGAATGGCGCGGCGCCGAGGATGAACGGGCCCAGCTGCGGCAGAAATGGCGCGACTTCTTTCGCGACTTCGACGTCGTGCTTTGCCCTGCCGCCCCGACGCCGGCCTTCCCCCATGATCGCTCGACGCCGGTTGAGGCGCGCCGCGTCCGCGTCGACGGCAGGCTCTATTCCTATCTCGATGCCCATACGATCTGGGCGGCGCCGGCGACGATTGCGGGACTGCCGGCCACGGTCGCGCCGATCGATCACGATGGCGCCGGCCTGCCCATCGGCGTGCAGATCATCGGACCCTATCTCGAAGATCGCGCCACGATCGTCTTCGCCGCGCATCTCGAGCGCGCCTTCGGCGGCTTCACGCCGCCGGCGATGAAACCGGCGAGCCGCGCCTGCGCGAAAGGGTGAAAGCGCTGAACGCGAAACTGCATCGCGCGACGCGCTTGGCGAAGAAAAATATCCAGTGAGTGCACGGAGTTAGCGGATAAACAGAAGGCGAGTCGTTCCGTTATTCGCGTTCTCTGTTGCTATGTGTTCGACTATAAGACCTGCTGGGATCTCATACGGATTCCGGCTGATTGACTTGGCGGCCGGGATTCCCTTGGGGAATCGAAGCAGTTAGGCTGCATCGTCATGAATCGCTGGAGGCGGGACATGGCGACGATAGCTGCGCATTTGAGTGTCGATGCGTTGCGTGAACGGCATGTTTCGAGTTCGAACGCGCGTGAGGCGCGGCATTTCCATACGATCTGGCTGCTCGCCAAAGGCCACACGTTCGGCGAAGTCGCGGAGATGACGTCCTTTGGCCAGCGCTGGATCGAACAGCTTGCGGCGCGCTACAACGCGGAAGGCCCCGAGTCCCTGGGCGATCTACGCCGGCGCAACGGCTCGGCGGCGACGGTGTTGAAGCCGGACCTGCTCGACAAACTCCGCCTTCGATTGAAGGCGCCGCCGGACGACGACGGCTTGTGGACGAGCGCGAAGGTCGCGGCCTTTCTCGCGCGCGAACTGGGCTTGGAAAGCGTCGCCGTGCAACGCGGTTGGGAGGCGCTGAGGGCTTGCGGCATGTCGATCCAGGCGCCGCGCCCGAAAAACCCGAAGTCGGCCTCGTCTGAAGAGGCGGCGGCGTTCAAAAAAAGCTCGAAGACGCCGTCGCCGAGGAAGCCGCGAAGCATCCCGAGCGACCGGTCGAAGTGTTCGCGAGCGACGAGCATCGGCTCGGCCTGAAGCCCGTCACGCGGCGCGTCTGGGCGCCGATTGGCGAACGGCCGATCGCGCCCGGCCACCATCGTTTCGATTGGCTCTACGTGACCGCCTTTGTCTCGCCGGCGAGCGGCGAGACCTTCTGGTATGTGCACGATGGCGTCTCGAAGCCGTTTTTCGCAGCGCTGCTCGCAACCTTCGCCCGCGAAGCGAAGGCCGGCGTCGATCGCACGATCGTGCTCGTGCTCGACAACGCCGGCTGGCATAGCGAGGCGGGTCTGAGCGTGCCCAACGGCGTGCGGCTGGTCTTTCTGCCGCCCTACACGCCGGAGCTTCAACCGGCGGAAACGCTGTGGGCGCTCATCGACGAGCCCATCGCCAACAAACACGTCGAAACGATCGAAGAACTGGACGCCATTATCGGCGATAGATGCGCCGCGCTCGCCACAGATTGCGACATCATCAAAAGCCGAGCCGGATTCCGTTGGTGGCCAAAAATCGCCAAGCCAAAGTAATCAACCAGAAACCGTATGAGACAGAATGGAACAATCGTAAGCGCGGCGGATTATTTGCAGGCGCCAAGGGCGTAAGAGGCGGAAACTTCGGATAACCGGCGTCGCCTCTAGCTCCGTGCATTAACTGAATCGCGCTCGATGAATGAATGGGCGTCCAGTCTAACAAGCGCGCCGGCGACTGACGACGTTCCGCTCCGATACATGCCAATCACGAGGGCGGCGGTTTTCGCAGCAGGGGGACATAATATTGGTTAGCGGCGAGCGAGCGTTGACGCCCCGAGCCTCCCTCCCTACTGTGCCGCGCTTCCTGCAACCTATGGCCAACTTGCATCCCGATGTCCTCGTCGCACCTCTTGTCGCCCGAACTCGTCGAAGCCGCGCGCGTTTCGCCCGCCTGGCCGTTCGAGGAGGCGCGAAAGCTGGTCAGACGGGTCGAGGCGAGCGGTCAAAAGAGCGTGCTGTTCGAAACGGGCTACGGCCCTTCGGGCCTGCCGCATATCGGCACTTTCGGCGAAGTGGCGCGCACCAGCATGGTGCGCCGCGCTTTCGAAGTCCTGACCGAAGGAAGGATCGCGACGCGTCTCATCGCCTTCTCTGACGATATGGACGGGCTGCGCAAAGTCCCCGACAACATTCCGAACAAAGAGCTTGTCGCCGCCAATCTCGGCAGGCCTCTGACCCAGGTGCCGGACCCCTTCGGCACGCATGATAGTTTCGGCGCGCACAACAATGCGCGGCTGCGCGCCTTCCTCGACGCGTTCGGCTTCGACTATGAATTCGCCTCGTCGACGGAATATTACAGGAGCGGCCGGTTCGACGCCGCCTTGAAGCATATGCTCGCGCGCTACGATGCAGTGATGAAAATCATGCTGCCGAGCTTCCGCGAGGAGCGCGCCGCCACCTATTCGCCTTTTCTGCCCGTCCATCCCAAAACCGGCATCGTTATGCAGGTTGCGCTCGATGCCTACGACGCGGAAGCCGGAACCATCTCCTGGACTGATCCCGACAGCGGCGAAAAGTTCACCACGCCGGTCACCGGCGGCCATTGCAAGCTGCAATGGAAGCCTGACTGGGCGATGCGCTGGTACGCGCTCAGCGTCGATTACGAGATGGCCGGTAAGGACCTCATCGACTCGGTGAAACTCTCGGGCGCGATCGTGCGCGCGCTCGGCGGGCGCCCGCCGGAAGGCTTCAATTACGAACTCTTCCTCGACGAGAAGGGCCAGAAAATTTCGAAGTCGAAGGGCAATGGCCTGACGATCGAGGAATGGCTGACCTATGCGAGCCCCGAGAGCCTGGCGCAATTCATGTTTCAAAAGCCGACGGCGGCGAAGCGGCTCTATTTCGACGTGATCCCGCGCGCGGTCGACGATTATCTGAATTTCCTCGACGCCTATCCGCGCCAGGACTGGAAGAACCGTCTCGGCAATCCGGTATGGCATATTCATGCGGGCGATCCGCCGGAGTCCGAGACGCTGGCGCATGAAGGCGAGACGAAGGGAACGAGCGTTTCCTTCTCGATGCTGCTTAATCTCGCCGCGGTCGCCAATGCTGAAGACCCCGCGGTGCTCTGGGGCTTTCTGCGCCGCTATGCGCCCTCAGTGACGCCCGAGAATCATCCGCGGCTGGATAAGCTCGTGGGCTACGCCGTCGCTTACTTTCGCGATTTCGTTAAACCGGCGAAAACCTATCGCGCCGCGGACGAGATCGAACGCGACGTGCTGCAAAGGATTGACGAGACGCTCTCCGGCATGGAACGAGCAAGCGCGGAAGAAATTCAGGCGGCGCTTTACGACGTCGGTCGCGCCGTGCCGCGCTATCAGGATTTCGCCGCCAAGGGCGCGACGCCAGAGCGGCCCGGCGTCTCAAATGATTTCTTCAATATGCTCTATGAGGTGCTGCTCGGCGAGAAGAAGGGCCCACGCTTTGGCTCCTTCATTGCGCTTTACGGCGTCGCAGAGACGCGCAAGCTGATCGAGGATGCGCTGGCGGGCGCCTTTGTCGCGCGCGAGAGCGCCTGATGCGGGTCGCTGACGCCGAAATTCTCATCGTTCCGGGCTTGAGCGGCTCCGGTCCCGAACATTGGCAAAGCCGCTGGCAGGGAAAACTCTCCACCGCGCGCCGCGTCAATCAGCGCGACTCCGAAAACGCCAATCGCAATGAGTGGGAAGAGGCGATCGCCCGAGAAGTTCTCGCCAGCGCGCGGCCCGTGGTGATCGTCGCGCATTCGCTGGGCGTGATCGCAACGCTGCATGCGGCGCAGCGCGTTGGCGAGAAGATCGCCGGCGCCTTTCTCGTCGCGCCGCCATTTGAGGCGGCGATGCGCGAAATGCCGTCGATCGATTCCGCCTTTCTGCCGATTCCCCGCGCGCGGCTTCCCTTTCCCGCGACAATGGTCGGCAGCAGCAACGATCCATACGCGGACCTGCTTTTTGCGCGTCACCTTGCGCAGGACGTCGGCGCGCAATTCATCGACGCCGGCGCGGCCGGCCATATCAATATCGACAGCGGGCATGGCCCCCGGCCCGAAGGCTCGCTCGCCTTCGCCAATTTCATGGCAAGACTCTAACTTCATGGCAAAGCGCTAACGGCGCCATCCCTCCGGCGGTGGCTTGAGCGGCAGGCGTGCCCCGCGCTTCGCTATACCGAGTTCGACAGGCCGACCGACGCTCGTCACCCCGGATTCCTTCGCTTCCATATCGCGGAGGCTAACCGCTGATGCCTTTCGTCACGGCTGGGCCTGCCGCAATCCGCCTTCTCGCGTATGGCGGGCAGTTGAAAACTGCGCCAGATTGACCTAGAACAAAAAAGGAACATAAACGAGAGCCGAGGTCATGCTGACGCGCACCGACAAGCTCGCGATCCTCGCTGACGCCGCGAAATACGACGCCTCCTGCGCCTCGAGCGGCGGACCGAAACGAAATTCCCTGGGGGGCAAAGGCGTGGGTTCGACGAATGGTTCGGGCATCTGCCACGCCTATGCGCCCGATGGCCGCTGCATCTCGCTTCTTAAAATTCTGATGACGAATTTCTGCGTCTTCGACTGCGCCTATTGCGTCAACCGCGTCTCTTCAAACGTGCGCCGCGCGCGCTTTTCCGTTGAAGAAGTCGTTTCGCTCACACTCGATTTTTACAGGCGCAACTATATCGAAGGTCTGTTTCTTTCTTCCGGCATTATCCGCTCGCCGAACGACACGATGGAGGCGATGGCGCGCATCGTCAGATCGTTGCGGGTCGATCATGATTTTCGCGGCTATATTCATCTCAAGACCATTCCGGAAGCCGATCAGGCGCTGATTGAAGAAGCCGGACGCTATGCCGACCGTCTCTCGATCAATGTCGAGCTGCCGAGCGCCGCGAGCCTGTCGCGGCTCGCGCCGCAGAAGCGGCTTGACGAAATCAAGAAATCCATGGGCCGGCTGCGGCTCTCGATCGACGGACATCGCGACGAGCGCAAGAAGAACCCCAAGGCGCCGATCTTCGCCCCTTCCGGCCAGTCGACGCAGGTTATCGTCGGGGCCGATAGCGCGAGCGACACGGACATTCTCTCGATGAGCGAGACGCTTTATGCGAGCTTTGGCCTGCGGCGCGTCTATTATTCCGCCTTCTCGCCGATCCCCGACGCCGCGCAAAAGCTGCCGTCGGCGCCGCCGCCGCTTATGCGTGAGCATCGGCTCTATCAGGCTGACTGGCTCATTCGCAATTACGGCTTCGCGCTTGACGAGATCAACGCGGCGACGCCGGACGGCATGCTGAGTCTCGAAGTGGATCCGAAGCTCGCCTGGGCGCTCGCCAATCGTGCGCGCTTTCCCGTCGACGTCAATCGCGCCCCAAAGGAGGCGCTGTTGCGCGTTCCCGGGCTCGGCGCGCGCGTCGTCGAGCGCATTCTCCGCACGCGACGCTTCAGAACCCTTCGCCTTGTCGATCTTGGCCGCCTCGTTCAATCGCTCGAGAAGGTGCGGCCTTTCGTCGTCGCCGCCGACTGGCGCCCGACCGCGCTGCTCGATCAGGCGCGCTTGCGCGAAAAACTTATCCATGCGCCCCGCCAGCTCGACCTTTTCGCCGCGTGACGCCTTTCCTTCCGGCCGGGATGAAGGTCGCGAGAGGACATTGGTCCGCGTTACGCTGACGCGTGAAGACGACGTCGAGGGATTTCTGACGCAGGCGCGCGCTCTACAAGCGAGGATCGCGCCGGAAGACGTCATTTGGTCCGTGGGCGATTCCAGTGACCTCTTCGCACCATTGGCGCGCGCGCCCGATATGTCGGCTGTGTCGACGCCTCTTCCGGAATCTTTCGCGGGGCTTGCGCGAAGCGCCGCGCTTCATAGCGATCGCGAACGTTTCGCGATGCTTTATTCGCTGTTGTGGCGCATGCGGCGCGCGCCGAATCTTCTGCAGATCGAGTCCGATAGAGAAGTCGCACGCGCGCGCGAGTTCGCTAAATCGGTGCGCCGCGACATCCACAAGATGAAGGCCTTCGTGCGTTTCCGGCGCGTGATCGCCCCCGACGGCGACGAAGCCTTCATCGCCTGGTTCGAGCCCGATCATCACATTGTCTCCGCCGTCGCGCCTTTCTTCGTCAAGCGCTTCGCGAATATGCGCTGGTCGATCCTCTGCCCACGTGCAAGCGCGCATTGGAACGGCGCAGTCTTGACGATCGGCGACGGCGCGAAGCGCAGCGACGCGCCAAGCCATGACGAACTTGAACGCGAATGGCGCGTTTATTTCTCGTCGATCTTCAATCCTTCGCGCCTGAAGGTGAAAGCCATGACCGCCCAGATGCCGAAAAAATATTGGCGTAATTTGCCGGAAGCGCCGCTGATTGGGCCGCTGATTCGCGACGCCGCCGCGCGGTCGTCAGAAATGGTGGCGGCCAAGTCAAAAGCGCCGCCTCGCTATGCCCAGAAGGCGATGGCCGCAACAGCCGACGTCCTTGCAAGCGAGGCTGGGTCGCTTTCGGCGCTCGCTCAGCAAGAATCCGGCTGCACCCGCTGCCCGCTTTACAAGAACGCCACTCAGGTCGTGCCTGGAGAAGGGCCTGCGCAGGCGCGTGTGCTGCTGATCGGCGAGCAGCCGGGCGACGCTGAAGATTTAGCAGGCCGGCCCTTCGTCGGACCTTCAGGCAAGCTCCTCGACATTGCGCTGGAGCGCGCCGGGGTTCCTCGAGACAAATGCTTCGTCACCAATGCGGTGAAACATTTCAAATTCGAGCCGCGTGGCAAGCGCCGCCTGCATAAGAAGCCCGACGCCGGCGAAATCGACGCCTGCCGTTGGTGGCTGGACCGCGAACGGGCGCTGCTGCGCCCGGGATTGATCGTGGCGCTCGGCGCAACCGCGATCCGCGGCGCGCTTGGCCGCTCGGAAGCGGTGTCGCGTCTGCGTGGCGAAATCTTCGACCTCGACGACGGCGCGCAATTCTTGGCCACCGTTCATCCGTCTTCTCTGCTACGCTTGAAGGATGAGTCGGATAAGCGCCAAGCATGGCGAGACTTCCTGGCCGATCTGCGTAAGATCGCAAACTGGATTGAAAAGGACGCGCGCGCGAACTAAGCGCGCCACGGTCCTGGCGTCGCTGGCCTTTGCCGGCGCGGCCCATGCCGAACTGGTGAAATTCGATACGCGCCGGGACGGCGCCGATGAGGCGGTATCCGCGATCGTGAAGTTTGACGGCGCGTCATACGAAATCGCGGGAATGCTTTCGAAGCCGGCGCAACCGCCGCGAGGCGGCGCGCCGTCAATTCTAATAGAGACTGAGCCCAGCGAAAATGTGAAGCCGCTGGCGCTCGAGCGTGGGCTCGCCGTGCTGACGCTTGATGTCGCCAAGATTCCCGACAGCGCCAGAGAGTCGGCGTTGCGCGATATCGTCGGACATGTGCGCGGCGCGCTTAAGATGAAGCGCATTCTTGGGCGGGCGCAAGGGGTAAACGCCGACGCAATGTCGGACGCGGCCGCGGCATTTGATGGGTTGTTGCTCGAAGACGCCGCTCGCGAACCCGCCGCCCCGACGCGCTTCATTGCGACTTGGCGCGCCGACGCCTATTGGCGCGAGAAGCCGCGCATCGAATTCGCCAAGGGCGCGCCGCCGAATGGTCGGCGTTTCTACCTTGCCGGACTCGCAGGTTCGACCACCGCGACAAATTGCGTCGCGCCGATCAACGCGCGCGCGTTTGCGCCGGCGCAGCGCGCGCTTTTCGTCGCGCTCGACGAATGGACCGCGAAGGGAGTCTTGCCGCCCGCCTCGCGCGCGCCGCTCGACTCTGACCTAGCGTCGGCGCAGGATTTGAATTGGCCGAAAGTCCCGGCATTGCCGCCATCGCCGGCAGGCGTCCGCCGCGTTCCGAAAATCGACGCCGACGGCAATGAAACCGCCGGCTTGCGCCTGCCGGACCTTGCGCTGCCCATCGCCGCTTTCACAGGCTTCAACGGACGGAAGGACAACAAGGGACCGCCATGCGTCGCGGGCGCGGCGATTCCCTTCGCCGCGACCAAAGCGGATCGCGAGAAGACCAACGATCCGCGTCCGTCGCTCGTCGAACGCTATGGGTCGCGCGCCTATTTCGTCGCGACGATGCGGATCGTCGCCGACAAGCTCGTCAAGGAGCGGCTGCTGCTGCAGAAGGACGCGGACGCCTATGTGGCGGCTGCGCGAACGGCGCCTTTCTAGCCGTTAAGCAGGAATATTCCAGCGTTGAGATAGGTCGCGAAAGCGACCCAGAATGCGGTCGGCGCCAGCGAGTAACCTGCCATGCGATCCAACCGGTAGAACAGGACGATCGTCGTGATGACGAGCGCCTCCATCGGAAGGACGACGACGAGGCCGAGCAGGGGATTTCGCGCAAAGAAAAAGGCGAAGGACCAGGCAGCGTTCAAAACCAACTGCAAAAAGAAGATGAAGATCGCCGCACGCCGACCAGGCGTCGCCGGCTCGAGCCTCAGAATGCGATAGAAGGCGTAGGCCATCAGAATATAGAGGGTGGTCCATGCTGGGCCGAACACCCAGTTGGGCGGCGTCAGCGGCGGTTTGGCGAGCGTGTCGTACCAGGGGATGTTCGGCGTCGTGGCAAAATTGCCAAGCAGCGCGGCGGCAAGCACGGGCGCCGCCGCCGCGATTGCGGCGACGCGCCGAGACGACCGATCGGGCTCAGACGTCGAACTGGCCATAGTGTATCCTCCTGCCGCCTGACGTAGCGCTCCGCGGCGCAGAGGAAAGAAATCTATGCTTCGGCTACGGGGGCGGGAAAAAGACGGGCGTTGCGCCGGTGCGGACGCTGTTCTGCGCGGCGAACATATCGTCTTTCAACCAATTCGGCGGATCGTCCTCGCGATGCCGGGCGATGAGAGTCTTGTCGCTTTGGCCAAGATAGATGCGAATGCCGCCCCAGACGGCCTTGTAATCATCCTCGCCGACGCGGCTTTCAACGAATCCGGCAATCGCCGAATTGCCGAGATTCCACACGAGCGCCTCGCCGCTGAGCGCCGCTGCGTGACGCCCGCCGACATAACGGTGACCAACCGAAATTTTGACGTTGTAGGTCGGATAGACGCTGAGATCGACCATGTCGAAGAAACGCCCGCGCCGCGGCTGCCACTGATAGGCGAGGATCCCCGGTCCGTAGCCCAGCGGCGTAAAGAAGTGCCCCGAACTCTCTTCATAGCCGGCGACGCTGCCGAGAGAAAACGGCCCGTAATAATACGCCCCTTCCGCGCCCAGACGGAAACGTGTGTCGTCGAGACGTTTGTCGTTGGCGATCGATCCATAGGTCCCGAGGAGACCGATGCTCGGCTCGCGCCAGAAGGCGTGCCCGGCACCGGCTGCGACGAAGAAGCCGCGATGGCCGGCGGCCAGCGTATCGATCTGAAAGCCGAAGCTGTCGCCGAGGGGGGCGGTAATCGACCCCATCCCGCCAGCGGAGACGTTGTTCAACCGCGCGAATCCGAGCCAGTCCGAGCCGCCGCCGAAACCTTCGAGCTTGCCGTTGACGCCGTCGACCGCGCGCTTGGATGCGGGGCGCTCCGATAGCGGCGGCTTCCACCATGACGGAGCATTGTCTGCCTGCGCCGAAGACGCGAAGGCGACCGCCAGAATGGTGAGAAGCTGACGCTTGACTGACATGTGATTGGCGTCCCGTGCGATGATCTCGCGAGCGTCCGACTCTAACGGGGTTCGGCCCCGTCGACTGTCACATTGTCGCAACAGAAGATTAAAATAGAGGTGAAATTCGGAGCAAAAACGGCGGCGAGATTAATAATGCGGATCAAGACTTTGGCCGGCGGCATCCAGATGTTCGCTCAAGTTTTCGCGAGTCGCCGGGTCAATGACGGCGAAGGGCGCGGCGACCGCCGCTCCGGCGACTCCGCCGACCGCCGAAACCGCGCCGGCCGTCACCAGCCCTAGCCGATCGCCGACACCCGCCTGGCCCTCCTTGAGAGGCTGGCCTTGCGCGAGCCTCATCCCAATCGAGCGCACGACCTCCGGGGAGGAGGCGAAAGTGTTGTGGCCCAAAGGATCGCTGGACGCGACATTGGTGAGATCGATGGCTTTGACTTGATCGCGGTCGAGGACTTCACTGTAGGGCGGCGCGTTTGGATCGACGGCCCCCAATCGCGTATTGCCCCAGAATCGGCGAGACGCGGCGAGCGCGTCGTCGTCTCTGGAGGCGAAAAGCGTAAAGACGGAAGGTCTGATCCCGATCTCCGCGATTTGACGCCTGAACACGTCGAAATCGACGTCGGGCGCGGCAAGCATGACGTTCTCGATTTTCGATCCGATCTGGCCGTTGCGGATCGCCATCTGTCGCAGGGCTTCGAGCGTCGCCCAATTGCCCATGGAATGCGCGAGGATCGAGATTTTCCCAACGTCTTTGTCGCGCTGCAGCGCCTGCAACACGCTCTCCAGCGCGTCGCGCGAGTAGCTGGCGCTTTCGTGATCGTAGCCATATTGAAGCAGACGGCCGCGTGACGGCCAGGTGAAAAGCACTGGCGTGACGTCGGCGCGCGAGTCATGGACAATCTGCGCGAAACGATAGACGGCCTCCTCGAAGCGCGTATTGTAGCCGTGAACGAAGAGCAACACCTGCCGCTTGGGCGTCTTGCGGATGCGGGCGTTGAACGCCGCGAGCGCCTGCTCCTTGCTGAGAACGTCGGCGTGGACGACGGTGAATTGGGTGGCGGGATCTGGCGTCGGCGCTTGCGGCCATTGCACTTCACCGATCACCCTGCCGGCGTCGGGAGGAATCGAGACGGCGATGTCGGCGAAGTGGACGCCACGTCCGCGTTCTCCGGAGAACATGACGCCGGGCTGGGAGGCTTCCGGCTGTCTGGTCGTGACGACAAGAAGATCGACGACGCTCGCGCCGGGCGCGACCTGATGGGTCGCGACGAGCGTTCCATTCGGGCGGCTCGCGCAAGCGCTGAACGCGAGCGCAAGAAAGGCCGCCACTATGATCCGTCCACGCCTCATAAGACCGCCGTGCTCAAAACCATCGCGGCGCCATCGCCGGCGAGGCGAAGCTAACTACCCGCCAATCCGTCATTTTTGCGGCCTAAATACGGCCACGCGCGTCAGCTGTGCGCAAGCACACTGATTTCCTGAGAAAAATACGGCATCATCCCCAAGCTCGCACGAGAGTCGAGCGTCGGAGGCGGGGCTGGGACGAATCGCCTTCGACTGTGCAGGGGGAAGCCCTTGAGGCTTCCCCCTGCCTCTCAGCCGCGGGTCAGCGCCTTTTCGATATCCTTGAGCGGATGCCGGGTCAGGTCCTTGGCGAGTTCGCCGACGACCTTGCTTTGCGCCTTCGCCGACAGTTCCTTGCGGATTTCACCCAGGACGCGCGGCGGCGCGACGATGGCGACGGCGTTCAATTCGCCTGATTCTGCCGCCCGATTGATACGGTCCGCCATGGCGCGGGCGAAGCGCTCTTCCTCCATCTCATGCCAATCGGCGTCTTGCACCGCGCTGCGCACGCCGCCCTTCGAGGCGAAGCTGCGGCCGGGTTTGTCCGTTCCCTGCTCGCGGGTCGGGGGATTATCGTCGATGCGGGTTTCGATGACTCGAAGGTCGAGGAGATCTGCGTCGCCGTGGTTCTGGAAAAAAAGCGCCCGGCGGCCGTCTCCGACAAGAACCCAGGCGCCGTTGCCGATGGAAAATTCGCTCATGATAATCCTCGCCTTCTGTATCGTTCGCTTCGGCCTTGGCGGCTCGTTCTGAACGGTTCGCTGTACTCTGCTCGCGTTGCCGCGACCTGTCGGGCCCGGTGTAAGCAGGTTTCCGCCATTCGTCGAGGCCGCCAACGGGTGCTTGGCATGGCTCGTGACGACGTTTTGAGGACACAACTTCTTCGCAGTCTATTCATACAAGCGATAGTCGAGGGCGGGGGGCGCGCGGGACGAATTGGTCCCGGGCGTGAATTTAGCTATAGTCCGCAATCGTCTGGGACAGTCACCGCCTATGTCTCCTTTAACCCGTCGAGTCTTAGGGCTCATTGGCGCTGCAGCGGCAGGCGCATGCCTTGCCGGATGCGCCAGCACGCAAACGTCGCCGCCGATCGCCGCTTCCGTCGTCGCGCCCCCGCCGCCGCCAAATGGTCCTGTCGAGCCGGCGGGGCCCGCTGAGGCGGTCGCTGTTCAGGGAGGCGACTTCTATGGCTCGACGAAAGACGGCGCCTTCAGCGTTCCGGCGGTTAAACCGGGCCAAGTCGACTCGGCATTCTATCGGAAGAATGTCGCCTATTCGACCAAGGAAGCGCCAGGAACGATCGTCGTCGATCCCGCCAAGCACTATCTTTACTACGTCGAGGAGGGCGGCCGCGCGACTCGTTACGGCATTGGCGTCGGGCGTGAAGGCTTCGCTTGGACGGGGGAAGCGACAATCAAGAGTAAGCAGGAATGGCCTGACTGGTACCCGCCGAAGGAAATGATCGAGCGCAGACCGGATCTCAAGTCGCAGCTGGTCGAGTTGCAAAGCGGGATCGGCATGCATGGAGGCCCGGGCAATCCGCTGGGAGCCCGGGCAATGTATCTATGGCAGGGCGATCGAGATACGCTGTTTCGAATCCACGGCACGAATGAGCCCTGGACGATTGGAAAAAGCCAGTCGTCGGGCTGTATCCGGATGATCAATCAGGACGCCATGGATCTCTATCAAAAGGCGGCTGTCGGAACCCGCGTTGTCGTTCTTCCCGCCAATATCGCGCGCCGGTGAGCTTGCAGATAACGTAACCAAACTTGCGGCTTCAGGCGTTAGCGCGTGCGTCTAACCTCTGGCCTCGTATCCGAAGTCTGGCGACCGCCGTTCAATCCGCTAAGGCGGGATAATCCGTGTATCCCACCGGGCCTCTTGTGTAGAACGTCGCCGACTGAGGCGCGTTCAATGCTGCGTTCTTGCGAAACCGCTCGGCGAGGTCCGGATTGGCGATGTAGAGTTTGCCGAACGCCGCCGCATCGGCGTCGCCAGCGGCGATTGCGGCTTCCGCGCTTTGCGCATCATAGCCTTCATTCACGATATAGGCGCCGCCGAATTGCTCTTTGAGAAAGCGCCCGATCGCGTCGGGGCCGGCATGTTCGCGGGCGCAGATGAAGGCGACGCCTCGCTTGCCAAGTTCTCGCGCGACATAGCCGAAAGTCGCCCTGGCGTCGGAATCGCCCATCGAATGTGAATCGCCGCGCGGCGCCAGATGCATGCCGACGCGGCCAGGTCCCCAGACGGAGATCGCGGCGTCGGTCGCTTCAAGCATCAAGCGCGCGCGGTTCTCGATCGAGCCGCCATAGCGATCGGTTCGCTTATTCGAGCTGTCCTGGAGAAACTGGTCAAGCAAATAGCCGTTGGCCCCGTGCAACTCGACGCCATCGAAACCGGCGGCTTTGGCGTTTTCGGCGCCGCGCCGATAGGCTTCGACAATTTCTGGAATCTCGGAAAGCGCCAACTCCCGGGGAACCGGATAGTCTTGGTAGGGGCGCAACAGACTCACATGTCCGGTGGGCGCGATAGCGCTGGGCGCTACGGGCAGCGCGCCGTCGAGATAGACGGGATGCGATACGCGACCGACATGCCAGAGCTGCAGCATGATGCGTCCGCCAGAGTGATGAACCGCCTCAGTGATCCGCCTCCATCCTTCGATCTGCGCCTCCGACCAAATCCCCGGCGTGTCAGGATAGCCGACGCCCATCGGCGTTACGGATGTCGCCTCGGTGATGATCAGGCCGGCGGACGCACGCTGCGTGTAATAGTCCTTCATGAGCGCGTTCGGGACGCGCCCCTCGCTGGCGCGACAGCGGGTTAAAGGCGCCATGATGATG
This sequence comes from Methylocystis sp., assembly GCA_046349135.1. Taxonomy (GTDB): domain Bacteria; phylum Pseudomonadota; class Alphaproteobacteria; order Rhizobiales; family Beijerinckiaceae; genus Methylocystis. Next base: position 78,552 of record JAXMCY010000002.1, read on the forward strand.
CGATTGGGCAATTCGATCTCGCCAAGACGCATGGGTTGGAACAGGGCTGACATCTGAGTTCTCAAGAGTAACGTCGCGGATGGGCCTAAATCCAGACCAGCCTATACTCGGCGGAGGGCTGGCGAATATGGCTGGCGGCTCAGGCCAGTCACAGGAAATTCGGCAATGACGAAGAACTACGACGCTATCGTGATCGGCGCAGGACAGAACGGTCTCACCTGCGCCTGTTATCTCGCACGGGCCGGCCTTTCGGTGCTCGTGCTCGAGCAATACACCGCGATCGGCGGCATGACCATTTCCGAAGAGCTCACGCTGCCTGGTTTCCAGTCGGATGTGCACGCCAGCGGTTATCAACTCGCCAACATTTCTCCGGTGCCGGCGGAGCTCGATCTCGCGGGGGAGGGCGTCGAGCTGATTGAGCCCGAGCGAGTCTATGCGCATGCCTTTCCTGATGGCCGCGCCATTGTCGTCGAGCGCGATCTCGAGCGCACCATAGCGGCGCTCGCTCCTTGGTCCACACACGACGCGGCCGCCTGTCGGCGGCTCTTTGATCTTTTTGAGAGCGAGCGGGAAAATCTCGTGCAAAGCATGTTCAGCGCGCCGCCGAGCTTCGCGGCGACCGCGCAGGCGCTTGCATCGACTCCGGGCGGCATGGCGCGCGAACGCTTCGCCTTGCAGAGCGTCCGCTCGTGGGCGAACGAAACCTTCGAAACCGAGGCCGTGCGCAGCCTGTTTGGCGCTTTCGGTCTCTTCGTCGGTTCGGCCCCAGACGACGCCGGCGGCGCAGAGATCGCCTGGCTCTTCGGAGCATTGCTGCAGCAGACCGGCAATAATTTGGTGCGCGGCGGCATGCATCAGGTCAGCCGCGCGCTGGCGCGCGTGCTTGGCAAATATGGCGGCGAGATTCGCACCAGCGCCGCCGTCGATCGCATTCTGGTCGACAATAATCGCGCCACCGGCGTGCGCATCGCGACTGGCGAAGAGATTGGCGCGCGACAGGTCGTGGTCTCCTGCGCCGATCCCGGTCAACTGGTCAACCGCTTTCTCGGCGCCGACATCGTCGGCAAAGAGATCGCAGACGCCATGGCGACCTATGAGTGGGGCGATGCGAGCATGGCGATGTATGTCGCGCTCGATCGCCCAGTCGAATTCGCCGGTGGAAACGAACTGCGTCAGGCGGCGCATGTTCATCTCAGCCCGCCTTCGATCGGCGCAATGGCGGAGGCGATGAATCAGTGTCGCGCCGGCGAACTTCCCAACGCGCCGCTCATCGTCGCCTGGAATGAATCAACCATCGATTCCAGTCGCGCGCCTGAAGGCAAGGCGCTCATGAAGTTCGTCGTGCTCGGGACGCCCTGGAAAATCTCCGGGGACGCGACCGGCAAAATCGGTTCCTGCGACTGGGATTCGGCAAAAGAGCCCTACGCCGCGCATCTTCTTGCATCGATCGAGCGCGACTATTTGCCGGGCTTGCGTCGACAGATCCTGAAATGCGTCGTGCATTCGCCTTTGGACATGAATCGCAAGCTGAGCAGCGCCGTCAAAGGCACGATCAGCCACGGCGCTATGCTGCCCTACCAGAAAGGTTCGATGCGTCCGGTGCCCGGCTTGGACCAATACCGCACCCCGGTTCCAAACGTCTATCTTGGCGATTCCGGTTGCCACCCTGGCGCCGGAGTCTCCATGGCGCCCGGCCACAATGCAGCGAAGGCGATACTCTCCGATCTTAAACTTGGATAGTCGCCCAAGCGTCTATTTCGCGCAGCGCTCGGACAAAAACTTTGCGTCGATGGTAAAGCCCGCGCGCCTCCCTTCCGCCGTCGTTCTCGACTGCGCGCGATACCAGTTCTGGAAGTCGCCGGTAAAAAGCAGGCTCGTGACTTCGCGCGACTCTTTCGGACCGCATTCGATCGTGACGATGATCTGATCCTTTGCCGGCGCAATGGTAGGCTTCGCGCAGTCTCCATCTTGGGCGCCGATGACGCTGTCGCCTTCTTCAATGCAAACCTCATTGGTCTGCATGCCGATCTCGGGCGAGATCGTAGAGATGCGCCACAGGCCGGGACGGCGCTTCGGCAAATCATCATCCGCGGCGATCGCAGAAGAATGTGCGCCGGCAAATAGCGAAAGATTGATGACGAGGCAGAGACGCGCAGTTCGGCGTATGTTCATCGTCAATGATTATACCGAAAGCGAAACGCGTTCCACGATCGGCGCTTGCCGACGCAGCGACTTCCTCTGTTTCCCGACCATAGCAAGAGACTGTCCTGTTGCGTCTTTGGTTCTGACGACCCTACGCTTCGCGCGCAGACAGGCGATCGGAGTTCGACTGATGAGCCTATTGAATCGAGAGCGGATCGGTCGCCGCCTTGCCCTTGTCGCAAGCGTAACGCTTATCTTCGCTGCGCCGGCCCCCACCGTCCTGGCCGCCGAGCTGACACGCGCGCAGATCGAGCAAAAGCTCGCCGAAGCGCGCGGAAAGCCGATCGACCTTGCGAATCTTGATCTCTCCGGCCTTGATCTCTCCGGCCTCGATTTACATGGCGCGGATTTCTTTTCGGCCAGGCTCGCAGGTGCAAAGCTCGCAAAGGCCAATCTCGCCGGGACGAATTTCACGCGCGCTGATCTGCAGAACGTAGATTTCTCTGGGGCCTTGCTGAAGGCCGCGACCCTTTACGCCGCGCTTCTCGACGGCGCCAATTTCAGCGGCGCCGATCTTTCCGATTCGCGGATCATTGGCGGCGGAAGCCGCGTGAATTTTCGCAACGCGAAGCTCGTTGGGGCGGATCTCGGGGCCGACCCCGCCAATCAAGGCATGGTTCCTGTGCGCGCCGAACTGCCTGAGGCCAATTTCGATGGCGCGGACCTTACGCGCGCCAATCTCACTCATGCGGTTCTTACCGGCGCGACGTTCACTGGCGCGGTCGTCACCGGCGCGCGCTTTGACTATGCGGTCCTCGACGGCTCCAATCTTTCGCTTGGACGCTAATGTCCGGCTTCGACTTCCCGATCTTCCCGAAACGACCAGGATTTTTTCCGCAAGACGCGAAGAGCGACCTGAATTAAGAGCGCCGAATCCCTTGCCAACGCGTCGTGATCATGAGCGCCGATCGTCTACCCCCATATTTGGCCATTCTGGTCGCTCTGCTCGCGTTCTGTCCGGTACGCGCGCCTGCCGACGCGGCGGATGTTGAGCGCGGGCGATATCTCGTTGAAGCGCTGACGGCGTGCGACAATTGCCATACGCCGCGCGGCGCCGACGGCTATGATTTCTCGAAGCGGTTTGCCGGCGGCGTGCAGACATTCTCCGACAAGACCTACGTTGTGCGCGGGCCGAATATCTCGCCGGACGCCGAAACCGGCGTCGGCGCGTGGACTGACGAAGATTTGCGCGCAGCCATCGTCGACGGCGTTGGACGCGCCGGTCGGCTCGCGCCGGTCATGCCGTCGGATTCATACAGGCCGCTGACGTCGCGCGATCTCGACGCCATCATCGTCTTTCTGCGTTCGGCTGCGCCGGTGCGGGCGCCGCTTCAGGCGCCCCAGCAACGCAGCGGCGATTGGACGCCTCACCCGATGCCCGGCGCGGCAGCGGCCTTCGATGAGGCGTCGCTTGCTGACAAAGGCGCGCGGGGCCTCTATGTCGCGTCGCTCGCCCGCTGCATGTCGTGCCATAGCGAGGAGGTCGACGGCGCGCCGGATTACCGCAATCGTCTTGGCGCGGGCGGCAAAATCTTTCGCAACGCCGCTGGCGCAGTCGTCGCCTCGAACATCACGTCACACGCCATTAATGGCGTCGGCGCCTGGTCGGATGAAGAGTTGAAGCGCGCGATCACGCAGGGCCTCGCGCGCGATGGATCGTCGCTCAGGCCGCCGATGTCGACGCTCTCCAAAGCGCATTTCTCGAAAATGTCGTCCGAGGATCTCGACGCGCTCGTCGCCTGGATCAGAACCATCCCACCAAAGGAATGAGCTAGCGCGGCCTCGCCGCCGCGTCGCGGATCGCTGCGGCGAGTTCGCCTTCGAAAAGCATCGCCGAGCCGTAATGCGTTTCAATATCGAATGGCCGCTTCTGATTCATGTCGAGCGAAGCGCTGTGCAGCGCGATCAAACGCCCGTCTTCGGTAAAAATGCCCGAGCCTGAGCCGCCGTAGCCGTCGTTGCAGTCGTGACGCGCGCGTCTTACGTGACCTTCGGTCGGTTCGTCGACGCGATAGATGTCGCATGACTCTGTCGTGGCCGCGAGGCGCGTGTTGGAGTGTCCGGCCGGCGAGACCATCACCACTTTCAATCGCGCTCCGGTGACAATATCGCTGACATCTGGCGCGGGCTGCGGCTTCACCTGTTCGGGCGTCGGCTGCAGTAGCCGCAGCAGCGCCCAATCGTCGGTGATATGCAGGCTTTTCGACTCGACGGACGCGCCGATGCGCAGGCTGTCTTCATCGAAATAATAGTCGCCGCCTGCGATCCTGAAAAAGCAATTCGTCACCGGATGCGTTGGGACAAGGCGTCGGTCGACGAAGTTGTGCGCGTTCAGCACAACGAGATCTTGGGAAGCGACGAGCCAGGCCGCCGCGGCGCGCTCAAGCGTTCCATAGTCGGAGTAGCACATCAGCACCCCGGCGCCGGAAAAGCGATTCGCGTCGGCTTCCGTCATCGCCTTTCGCCTGTCGTCTGGATATAGCGCCGCGTGAGCTGTCGGTCCGCCAAAACGCGCGAACGCCGCGCCGATCAGCATCAGCGCGACCAGCGCGACGGCGCGCCGAACGGCGGATGAGCCGCGGCCGAGCCGAATCGAGGCGTATCGATTTAACGCAGGCGAATTACTTCGCGTAAAAGCTTCCAACATTCGATCTCGTCGCGCAGTGGAGAGGATGGTCCTCAACAAAATCTGACTGCGACTCTGCGTCAAGGCTTCGCCCGTCGGGAAGCATCGGGAGTAATCATACCATTTCTTCCCGAAGAACATTACCGATAAATCGTGAAGACTCGGACTTGCGCTTAAACTTATATGCCCGCGGATCGTCTCTCGAATTTGCGCCGACGCGCAGCGGGACAAGCGACCGTGAAAAACCGTGACGGCGCATTTCTAGCCGTCTATCTGCGGGGCGACGTCGCCGTCCAAGAAGCCGTGAAGGCGTCCGGGCGATGTTGCAGGAGGACTCGTCCATGAGGAAACTGCTGAATTCCGTATCCCTGTTGTCCGTGCTGCTCGCGGCGCCGGTCGTGACGATGTCCGCCGCAGTCGCCGAAGACAAGCTCGAAGCTCTGACGAAGAGCGAAAACAACTGGCCGATGCAGGGCAAGAACTACAGCTCCAACCATTACAGCACGCTGACCCAGGTCAATGCCGACAACGTCAAGAATCTGAAGGTCGCCTGGTCGTTCTCGACCGGCCTGCTGAGCGGCCATGAGGGCTCGCCGATCGTCATCGACGGCAAAATGTATGTTCATACGTCCTTCCCCAACAATACGTTCGCGCTCAACCTCGACGACCCGACCCGCATTCTCTGGCAGCATAAGCCCAAGCAGAACGCCGCGGCGCGCGCCGTCGCCTGCTGCGACATCGTCAATCGCGGTCTTGCCTACTGGCCCAGCGACGGCAAGACGCCTTCGCTTATCGTCAAGACGCTGCTTGATGGCCATGTCGTCGCGCTGAACGCCGACACCGGCGAGGAATACTGGAAGATCGAAAACTCCGATTTCAAGGTCGGATCGACGCTGACCGTCGCGCCGCACATCTATAAGGACATTGTGCTGATCGGCAGCTCGGGCCGAACTCGGCGTGCGCGGCTACATGACTGCCTATGACGTGCGCACCGGGGAGAAGTGGCGCGCCTATGCCACGGGTCCGGACTCCGACGTGCTGATCGGCGATGATTTCAACAAGGCCAATCCGCATTACGGTCAGAAGGGCCTCGGCACCGCGACCTGGGAAGGCGACGCCTGGAAGATCGGCGGCGGCACCAACTGGGGCTGGTTCGCTTACGATCCGGGCACCAACCTCGTCTATTACGGCAGTGGCAATCCGGCGCCGTGGAACGAGACCATGCGTCCCGGCGACAACAAGTGGACCATGACCATCTGGGGCCGCGATCTCAACACGGGCGAGGCGAAGTTCGGCTATCAGAAGACGCCGCACGACGAATGGGACTACGCCGGCATCAACTTCATGATGCTCAGCGAGCAGAAGGACAAGGACGGCAAGCCGCGCAAGCTGCTGACCCATCCGGACCGCAACGGCATCGTCTACACGCTCGACCGCACCGACGGCACGCTGATCTCCGCCGACAAGATCGACGACACGGTCAATGTGTTCAAGAAGATCGATTTAAAGAGCGGCCTGCCGGTGCGCGATCCGGAATATGGCACGCGGATGGATCACCTCGCCAAGGACGTCTGTCCGTCGGCGATGGGCTATCACAACCAGGGTCTCGACTCCTACGATCCGACCAAGGAGCTGTTCTTCCTCGGCGTGAACCATATCTGCATGGATTGGGAGCCCTTCATGCTTCCCTACCGCGCAGGTCAGTTCTTCGTCGGCGCGACGCTGAACATGTATCCCGGTCCGAAGGGCGATCGCCAAAAGGTGAAGGCCTGGGTCAGATCAAGGCCTACAACGCCATCACCGGCAAGTTCAAATGGGAGAAGATGGAGCGCTTCGCCGTTTGGGCGGCACCGCCGCGACGGCCGGAAACGTCGTGTTCTACGGAACGCTCGATGGCTTCATCAAGGCTCGCCATAGCGACACCGGCGAACTGCTGTGGAAGTTCAAACTCCCCTCGGGCGTCATCGGCCATCCGATCGTCTATCAGCACAAGGGCGTCGAATATGTCGCCATCATGTATGGCGTCGGCGGTTGGCCGGGCGTTGGTCTCGTGTTCGACCTGCAGGATCCGACGGCCGGCCTCGGCGCAGTCGGCGCCTTCAAGCAGCTCGCCAACTACACCCAGATGGGCGGCGGCGTGATGGTGTTCTCGCTTGATGGCAAGAGCCCCTACGACGACCTGAGCGTGGGCGAATACAAGGCGAACTGATCGCCAGTCGTTCCATCGATCTCTCCCCGCCTTAGGCGGCTGCGAGAAGCCTGCTCGGACGCGCCCCCGTGCGTCTGGGCAGGCTATCGAAATGATCACGGAAATTTAACAATGTCGCGGATCACTCGCTTATCTCTCGGTCTCGGCGGCGCGCTCGTCATGGCTTTTGCGAGCGTCGGCGCGAATGGCGCGTCGTTCGGGGGCTCCGGCGACGCCGTGTCGAACGCGGCGCCTTCGACGACAGCGGAGCAGGCGCAGCCGGCCGACCCCAATACGCTTCGGATCTGCGCGGCGAAGAATCAGCCGCCGCTGTCGATGGAAGACGGATCAGGTCTCGAGAACAAGATCGGCGTTGCGCTTGCCGACGCCATGAAGCGCAAGGCGCAGTTCGTGTGGTCGCAGCGGCCGGCGATCTATCTCGTGCGCGATTACCTCGACAAGAAGCTCTGCGACGTCATCATCGGCCTCGACACGGGAGACCCGCGCGTGGCGAGCTCGAAGCCGTACTATCGGACCGGCTACGTCTTCGTCAGCCGCGTCGATCGCGACCTCGACGTCAAGTCATGGTCAGACGCACGGCTGAAAAAGCTTGGCCATGTCGTCGTCGCTTTCGGCTCTCCCGGCGAAGTGCTGCTCAAGGACATGGGCCAGTATGAAGACAACATGGCCTATCTCTATTCTCTGGTGAATTTCAAATCGCCGCGCAACCAATATACGCAGATCGATCCCGCCCGCATGGTCGGCGAAGTGGTGAGCGGGTCGGCCGATATCGCGGTTGGATTCGCGCCGGACGTTGCGCGTTACGTCAAATCCTCGACGATCCCTCTCCGAATGACGCTGATCGAAGACGACGCGGCGAAGGGCAGCGGCGAAAAGGTGCCGCAGCGTTTCGACCAATCGGTGGGGGTGCGTCGCGACAACAAGGCTTTGCTGTCGGAAATCGACCAGGCGCTTGTCGCTGCGCGGCCGCAGATCGACGAAATCCTCAAGGCGGAAGGCGTTCCCCTTCTGCCCCTCACTCAATAGATGCGCGGCGCGCCAACAAAGCAGGACGAGAATTAAGTGTCGAAAAGAAAAGGAAGCGTTTCGGTCTACTTCATCGGCGTTGCGGCGAGCCTCATTGCGCTCGGCGCCATCGCCCAGACCGCGGGGATCACGTTCCGCAACACCATCACTGGCGAAGTGCTCAAGTTCGACGATGCGTTGCCCGAAGGAAGGGACACCGAAGGCGTCAAGCAATTCATGGCGACCGGAAAGAATCCCTATAACGAGGACGTGAGCTGCCTCAAACAGGGAGAGCAAATCTTCCTCTCCGCCTGTTCAGGTTGTCACGGTCACCTCGCCGAGGGAAAGATCGGTCCAGGCCTCAACGACGCCTATTGGACCTATCCGCAGAACGAAACCGACGAAGGTTTCTTCTCGACGATCTATGGCGGCGCGCAAGCGTCCATGGGTCCCCAGTACGAAAACCTTACGCTCGACGAGATGCTGAAGGTAATGGCTTGGATCCGCCATCTGTTCAAGGATGCGCCGGAGAAGGCGACCTGGCTCACCGCCGAGCAGCGCAAGCAGTTCAAGCCTTACGCTGGCCATGAGACGCTGCCGGACAATCCGCCCGGCAAATGCCCGCCGAAGGCGAAGTAGTTTTCACGCCGCCGTAGACGGCGGCGCAAACATCGAGGCGCAGGCCTCGCAAAGGGAGGAAACTGGGATGCGTAAGATGCATTTCGCCGCGGCGCTGGCCGTCGGCATGTTGTTCGGCGCTGGCGGGGCCTTCGCCTATGACGGCACCAAGTGCAAGGCGCCTGGCAATTGCTGGGAGCCCAAGCCCGGCTTCCCGGACAAGGTTGAGGGGTCAAAATATGATCCCAAGCACGACCCCAAGGAGATCGCCAAGCAACAGGCGTCGATCGAGGGTATGGAAGAGCGCAACAAGAAGCGGGTCGAAAATTTCAAGAAGACCGGCAAGTGGGAATATGACGTGAGCAAGATCGCTCAATAGGTTTCATCGCGATAAAAGCGCGATGAATCTAGCGGCCACGATCTGGAGCCGGCGCATTCGACAACGGCGCATCGGCCCCGTTCCCGAGATCGTGGCCGCTCTTCTTTTTGTCGGGCTAAGGTCAGGTCTTGAACGATACGTTCCCCATCGTCGAGAAGCTCGCCGATTGGCGCGAGCGCGCCCTTGAGTTCGAGCGGGAAATTCAGAAGGCCGTTCTCGGGCAGACGCGCGTCATTCGGCTTGTAACGATCTGCATTTTCGCGCGCGGGCATGTGCTGATCGAAGGCGATGTGGGAGTCGGCAAGACGACGCTGCTGCGCTCCGTGTCGCGGGCGCTCGGCGGAGATTTCGTCCGTGTCGAGGGCACGGTCGACATGATGCCCAGCGACCTGCTCTATCACACCTATCTCGGCGAAGACGGTCGCCCCCGCGTCGATCCCGCCGAGCTGCTGCGCCTGGCGGAAACGCTGCCGGTTTTCTTCTTCAACGAAATCAATCGCGCGCGCCCGCAGGTTCATTCGCTGCTCCTGCGGCTGATGGCCGAGCGAAGCGTCTTCGCGTTCAATCGCGTGTATCATTTTCCCTATCTGAGCATATTCGCCGACCGCAACATGGTGGAGCGCGAAGAGACATTCGAACTGCCGGCGGCCGCGCGGGACAGATTCTTCATGGAGATTCCCATGACCGCCCCGGACGACGAAGACGCGCGCCGCAGGCTTGTCTTCGATCCGGCGTACTATGATACGGAAACGCTTCTCGAACGCGTCAAGCCGGGCTCATTCGACTATCGCAAAATTCCTGAAGTCGCGCGCACGATTCAGGCCGAAGTGAAATCGAGCGAGGCGCTCGAACGCTATGTGCTGAGTCTGTGGCGGGCCCTCGTCAATCCGAGCTCCGCTGGCGTGTCGCTTCCGGATGTCGACGTCGGCAGTCTCATCAAAGGCGGCGCGAGCCCCCGGGCGCTGGCGGCGCTGGCGCGCGCCGCGCGCGTGCGCGCCTGGCTCGAGGGACGCGACTATCTTATTCCTGAAGACGTGCGCGACGTGTTCATCGAAGTGATGGCCCACCGCATTTTCGTCGATCCGATTCACGCATTGCGCGGCGACGACATCGTCAAGAGCCTGTGTCACGCGGCTTTCGACGCGACGCCGGTTCCATGAGCGGCATCGTCGACATTCTTTATCGGCCGCGCGGACGCTTCGCCGCAAATCACGTCGGCGCGCATACGTCGAGCGAAGTCGGCGGCTTTGGAGTATTCCGTGACCAGGCGTCTTTCATGCGCTGTCCGGACGCCCGCCGCATAGATGTTCGCGCGACGCTGCGTGATCCGTTCGGCGCAACCTATGTGCGCCGCTTCGAACAAAGAGCCGCGATCGACGTTTGTGCGCTCGTGGACCTCTCAGCCTCAATGGGTTTCGTTGGCGCCGCCGAAAGGTTTCGCGTCGCGGTCGATTTGTGTGCGGCGCTTGCTTATTCGGCGACGCGCGTCGGCGATCGCTTTGGCCTATTTCCGTTCGCGCAGGCCATGATCGAACGAGCGTCGCTTCCCGCGACGCGCTCCAGAAGAGCCGCCCTCGCCGCCATCGAAAGGCTTGGCGCGGAAGCGCCGGGCGGATCGAGCGCCACGGGCGTGCTTGCCGCCGCGGCGGCTCTCGGCGCAACGCGCAGGCTCGTGTTTCTCATCTCGGATTTTCGCTGGCCAGAGGGGCTTATCGAGCAGGCGCTCGATGCGCTGGCGCTGCATGATGTCGCGCCGCTCGTTCTTATCGACTCCGCTGAGCTGGCGCCGCCAAAATGGGGCTTGCTGCAGCTTCGCGACAGCGAAAGCGGGCGCCGGCGACTCCTGCTGATGAGACCCGCGCTCCAGCGGCGCTGGATCGAAGCGGAGCAGGCGCGCCGGCGAAGTCTTGCTCGTCTCGCATCGTCGCGCAGTCGTGCGCCGATTTACATAAGGGACGCATTGGATCCCGTCGATCTCAGCATTCGGCTGACGGCGGCGTGAGGCGCGCGATGCGCATTGCATGTTTCGCCCTCGCGCTCTTCGCCACGCTTCCCGCCTTCGCGCAGGACATTACGGTGCGCATCCGCTCGGCGCGCCCGTTCGGCTATTTTGTCGGCGATCTTATCCATGCGCGCATCGACGTTTCGGGCCCCGCGAACGCTACGCTTTCGCGTCCCTCCCTGCCGAAAGGAGGCGCTCTCAGCGGCTCGCTCGATCTTCGCGACGTCGAATTGCATGAAGCTTCCGAAAGCGGCGTGCGCTTGTGGCGCCTCGATCTCACCTATCAGAATTTCTACGTCGCGCTTGATGTAAGAGAGATTGAAATTCCTGGGTTCGATATCACGATCCTGACCGCCGCGGGCGCAGAGATCGTCAAGATTCCCGCATGGCGCGTCGGCGTCTCGCCTTTGCGAGAAATTACGCCGCAGAGGCAGGAAGAGGCGGCAGATTATATGCGGCCGGACGGCTCGGCGGCTTTCGTTGATGAAGCGACGCCGCGGCATTTCGCAATCGGCGCCGGCGCTGCGGCCCTGCTGGCGCTCGTTCTCGTTGCGCGCGACCGCGCATGGCCGCCTTTCCGGATGCGTAAGGCGCGCGTCTTCTCCGCGCTTGCGAATGAATTTTCGGCTCAGCGCATCGCGTCCGGCGGCGTCGATATCGGCGCAGTGATCCAGTCGGTGCATCGCGCGCTCGATAGGGCTAACGGCGCGACGCTGCTTTCCGCCGATCTTCCCGCTTTTCTGCATAGACGACCGGAATTCTCGCCGCTGCGGAACGATTTCGAGCGATTCTTTGCAGCCTCGAAGGAGCGTTTCTTCGGTGGCCAGGGGTCGAGCAACGAGTTCCGCGCCGAAGAGCTCGCGCAATTCGTCAGCGCGCTCGCCAGGCTGGAGCGCTCGGGATGAGCAGCCTCGGCTTCGACCACATCGAGGCGCTGCTATTAGCGCCGCTGGCGCTTATTCCGTTTCTGCGGCCGGTCCTTCGCGACACGACGCTACCCTCGCTTTTATCAGCGCCGGTCGACGGTCTTTCCGCTCTTGTCGCCAACATGCTGAAACTGAGCGGCGTCCTCGCAATTGGCGCGAGCCTGCTCGGCGCGGCCGGACCCCATTTCTCGGGCGCGGAAGTGGAGCGTTTCGCCGAAGGCGCGCAGATCGTCATGCTGATCGACCGCAGCGGCAGCATGAACGAGACCTTCGCTGGGAGAACGCCATCTGGAGGCGAAGAGTCAAAGGCCGCTGCGGCGAAGCGCATTCTCAAACGCTTTGTCGAGGCGCGTCGTCACGATCTCGTCGGCGTCGCGGCGTTTTCGACGGCCCCTATGCTGGTGACGCCGATTTCGGATCATATCGAAGCCACCAAAGCCGCCATCGACGCCATCGATCGACCCGGTCTCGACTATACCAATATCGCCCGCGGCCTGGCGATGGCGCTATCGATGTTCAAGACCAGCGAAGCCGATCTCTCGCGCGCCGTCCTGCTCATATCGGACGGCGCCGGCGTCATCGATCCAAAAATGCGCGACGATCTTAAAGCGGAGTTCCGCAAGACCAATGTCAGCCTCTACTGGTTGTTCTTGCGCACGGAGGGCAGCAACGGCATTTCCGGTCAACCGTCTGGCGATGATGAGTCGCCCCAGGCTGCGCCGGAACGCCATCTCGATCTCTTCTTCAAGTCGCTCGGCGTCCCGTACCGCGCCTTTGAGGTTGAAAGCGCCGAGGAAACAGAGCAGGCCTTGAAGCAGATCGACAAGCTCGAACGCCATCCCGTCCGCTACGTCGAAAGACTGCCGCGTAAGGATCTGAGCGCGTTAGCTTTCACGCTGGCGCTCATCGCGACGACGATACTCGTCGCCGCGAAGCTCGCCCAGGTCGGGCTGGACGCCAAAGGCGGCGCCCTGTGACGCCTATGGCCGTCCGCGCGGCGCGCTTGCGCCATCGAGCCGCGGCGCTGTGGCGTGAGACACGATCGTCGCTTCTCGTCACGCTCTGCCTCGCGCTGGTCGTAGCGACAGCAGGATCGCTCATCGACTGGCGCCGCGCGGTCGAGGCCAATGACGCGATCGAAGCGCTTCGGCAGGGCCGCGACATCGCCGTCGATGCGAACGCTGGTCCAGAGTCGCTTTTTGCCCGCATCGGCTTTCTTGCGAAGCGTGGCGAAATCGATCGTGCGCGTGCGATGGTGGAGGCGCTCGATCAAAGCGGAAGCGCAGACTTGCGCGCGCGTGGACATTATCTCCTGGCGAACGCCCTTCTGCGCAAGGCGTTCGATCTGATTGAACGTACCGAAGTAGATGCGGCCAATCCCTTCGTCAACCTCGCCAAGCGCGAATATCGCCGCGCGCTGCAACTCGCGCCGGATTATTGGGACGCCAAATATAATCTGGACGTCGCCGCGCGGCTTGTCCGGGACTTTCCTGATTTCGAACGAAAGAGCGGCGACGAATTGAGCGCCGATCCCAAGAAACTGTGGACCGATATTCCCGGCAAGCCGAAGGGGCTTCCGTGATGCGCCCGGACATGCGCGATCCGCGGCTCCTCTTTCTTTTGTTGGCGATGCTGTCGCTCATCGCCGCCTTCGTTGCGCCAAGGATCACGACTCGGCGTCCGTCGTTCGACCTTCTTGCCGTCATCGACATCACCGGCAGCATGAATGTTCGCGATTACTCGGCGGCCGGACGGCCGGTCAGCCGGCTCGACGCGGTGAAGACGGCGCTTCGCGAGATGCTCGCCGAACTGCCTTGTCCTTCGCATGTCGGCCTCGCGATCTTCAGCGAACGCAGAACATTTCTGTTGTTCGAGCCGATCGACGTCTGCGTCGATTTCGCCCCGATCGAGGCTTCAATCGAGGCGCTCGACTGGCGCATGGCCTGGGAAGGCGACAGTCACATATCGGCCGGTCTCTTTCGCGCCATCGATTTGGCGCGGGAATTGAAAAGCAATCTTGTGTTCTTCACCGACGGGCAGGAGGCGCCGCCGCTCCCTGCCCGCGGCGCGCCGACATTTGAAGGCCGCGCCGGCGACGTGCGGGGCCTCATCGTCGGCGTCGGCGGCTATGCGCTTTCTCCGATTCCGAAATTCGATGATCGAGGCCGTGAGATCGGCTTCCTCGGCGTCGACGATGTTCCGCATGAGAGTCGCTTCGGTCTGCCGCCCGAAGGCGCCGAGCGGCGCGAGGGCTATAATGCGCGTAACGCGCCCTTCGGCGCGGCCGTGGCGGTCGGCGTCGAGCATCTTTCCTCCGTGAAGGAAGACTATTTACGTTCGCTCGCCGATAAGACGGGTTTCGCTTACGCGCATCTTGACGACGGAAAACGGCTGCAAAGCGACTATGCCGCCGTCGCGTCCGTCCGGCCGCGCGAAGCCGCAGTCGATCTGAGTCCATTTTTCGGCGCAGCGGCGGCGCTCTTCATCTTTCTTGCCGCCGCCGGCCCTTCGCTCGCGAAGGCTTTCGTTCGGGCGCGAAAAGCCGCGCGCTTTAGCATTTATCCGCAACCAGGGAGATCAACATGAAGAAGTTGCTGGGGCTCTTCGCCCTTCTGATGTGCGCGCCGGCGCTCGCGCATGGGCCGACGCCGATCAAGGTCGATGAGTCCATTGCTATCGCCGCCGATCCTAAAGCCGTGTGGGCCGTTGCCGGGAAGTTCGACGGGCTCGCGAACTGGCATCCGGACGTTCAATCGGTCAAGGCGAAAGGTGGCGACGCCGCGGGCGCGGAACGTGAAGTCACCCTTAAGAAAGGCGGCGTTCTCAAGGAAGGGCTCGATGAAATCGATCCGGCGGCGTTCAAACTTTCCTGGCGCATGTCCGATCCCAATCTCGATGCGATGCCGGCGAGTTCCTATTCATTGACCTTCACCGTCGAGCCCGGACCGCAGGGTGAGAGCTTGGTGAAATGGCGTGGCCGCCTCTATCGCGGCGACACAAGCAACGAGCCGCCCGAGAACCTCAATGACGACGCGGCGCGCACCGCCATGTCGAGCTTCCTGCGCGACGGCCTCCAAGGCCTGAAGAAAAAAGTGGAAGGGAAATAACCTCGGCGATGCGGTTACGTGGCGCGATCATCGTCGCTTGCGCTTGTGCGCTTCTCGCCTCCTGCGGCGGCGAGAAGCGCAGCGCCGAACCCGACGACATGATCGAGCCGGAGCGCGGCAAGAGCGCAGAAATCTGGTTGCGCGCTACCGATCATACCGAGCCAGCGCTCTGGCTCGCTCGGCGCGAAGCCGGCGACGCTGTCAGCGAACGGGATCCGTCGGTGGAGCGCATACGCTCGGCGCTAGCGTCGGCTCGGGCGCATTTCCTGGAGTCGTATCGCATGCTGGCGAACCGCACTGCTCAGGTCGGCGAGATGCTGGCGACTGACGGCCATCCCGAGGGCTTCGCGCAACTGATCAGCTCACTTGTCGACGTCGCGGCCTCGGCGGGACAAAAGCAGACCTATGGCGAGCTTTGCCAGCACTACTATAATCTGCGCCATAGCGGAATTGAGCGGGATGCGGCGCTGCACATGCTCGCTTCGCGCTATTCAACCCAAAGGCAATTCAGATAGCGGGCCTAAACGAGCTTCATCGCCACCTTGTTTTCGACAGCGATGCGCAGAAGGTCCGCCTTCGAGCGCGCGCCGAGCTTGCGCTTCAGCAAAATGCAGTTATTCGCGACGGTCTTGTAGGAGACCTTCAGAAGATGCGCGATCTCCGTCATGTCCTTGCCGTCGGCGAGATTACGCAGGATTTCGATTTCTCGACCGTTCAGGGCGTCGAGAGGGTTCCCGGCGCGGCTCTGATCGGCGAAGGCGAGCTTTAGCGCGAAGGCGTTCGACAGATAGCGCTCGCCCTCCGCCACAGTGCGGATCGCCTTGATAAAGGCGCGCGGATCCTCGCTCTTGGCGACATAGCCGCGCGCGCCGCCCTCTATCGCGCGCGCGGCGAATACCGGATCGTCGTTCATGGTGAAAACGATGATCTTGGCGTTCGCGTCGCGCTTCAAAATTCGGCGCAACAGCTCGAAACCCGAAACGCCAGGCAGATTGATGTCAAGCGCCACGACGTCGGGCGTTCTAGCGGCGTAGACGTCGAGAGCCTCCTCGGCGTTGTGCGCTTCGAATACTTCGATGTCTTTTTGTCCCGAAAGCATGCCGCGGCAGCCTTCAATCACCATGGGATGGTCGTCGACGATGAGAACGCGCATTCATTTTTCGCTTGTTCAGGAGCCAAAACTTATGTTGTGGGAACCCCCAGTCTTGTCAATCGATCGACAGCGATCGTCAATGGCAAAGCACGGGATGGCGGACGAGGGCGCTCATCATGCGCGGCATTTCGCTTAAAGCCAGGCTGGGATGGTTGATCGGCGTCGTTCTCGTCGCGACTCTGCTCATCAATCTTGCAATTCAGCTGCTTCACGCCGGGCCGCGCGTGCGCGCCGAAGCGGGAAGCAATCTCAGACTGATGCGGGAAGTTGTCTTGGCAACGATAGGAAATCTTCCCGAAAATGAAGATCCGGGGCCGGCGCTACAGCGTCTCTACGCGTCGCTCGGCAATCTTCGCCATTCGGATGTCGAGATTCTCGCCGCCAATGAGACGCCGCCCAAGGATTGGCTGGAAAAGATCCGCCATTCCGATCGCGACGTTCCGGAATGGTTTGTGAAACTCGTCGGCGCCGCGCCGAGGGTCATGACAATCCCCGTGATCGTCGGCGGGCGGGCTTACAGCAACATCGTGGTGATCTCCAATCCATTCGATGAACTGGGAGAAATCTGGTCGGACATGCTCTGGCTTGCGTCGATCAGTCTGGCGGTCACCATTCTCTTCCTGACGCTGGTTCTCCTGTTCCTGCGTCACTCGCTCTCGCCTTTCGACGTGCTGAAGTCCGGCCTGGCGCAATTGGAGGCGGGCAAGAGCGGCGTTCGCCTGTCCCTTAGCGGGGCGACCGAATTCAGATCGATAGCGGCGGCGTTGAATTCGCTCGGCGCGACCCTCGATCGCGTCAGGCAGGAAAACCGTGAACTCGTCGACAGACTCATCGAAGTGCAGGAAGCGGAGCGCAAGGACATCGCCCGTGATCTGCATGACGAGGCAGGACCCTGCCTCTTTTCGATACGCGCCACCTCGGCGACGTTGCAGGAACTCGTCTTCCACCCATCGCCTGATATCGGCCGTTTAAGGCAGATGAGCCTGACGATCGACAAGGCCAGCGAGTCGCTTCAGTCGCTCTTTCGCGGCCTGCTCGACCGGCTGCGGCCGAAGGGTCTCGAGGAGCTGGGGCTGGAGCCCGCGCTGAAGGCGCTGTTCGCGTCATGGGCGATGGCTCATCCCAAGATCGATCTGCGGCTTGTCGTTCGTCACGATCTTTCTCCGCTCGACGAGGAGACGGCGCTCGCCGCCTATCGCGTGGTGCAGGAAGGCGTCACCAATATTTTCCGCCATTCCGGCGCGAACAAGGGCGAAGTAACGCTCGAATTCGGATTGGACGCGTCCGCGGACACGCATGAGTTCGAGGGAGAATCGCCGCCGCAACTCATGATCACGATCGAGGATAACGGCGCCGGCATCGTCGAAGGCTTCGTCCCCGGCATGGGTCTGCTGGGCATGAATGAACGCGTGCGCGCGCTTGGCGGCGCGCAACGCCTCGAAAAACCCGAGTCCGGCGGCACGCGGATCATTGTGTCGCTTCCGCTGCGCGATGAGGTCGAATGATCCAGCTGAAATAGTCCTCCCGCCAGCGGCCGGGAAATTTCGGAAGCGTTCTTGACGCAAGTTTGAAGGTGAAAAGCTGCGCGCCACTCACTATTCTTGATCCGAACCGCCGTCTTGGCGGACATGAATCTGGAGGAGCAACGCCATGGCTTGGTCGCAACCCACCCTCATCGAAATCTGCGTCGGCATGGAAATCACCAGCTACGAATCAGCAGAGTTCTGATCGGCTGTTTTTGGGTCGGCGGCGGGGCCAGGCATAACTGGCTCCGCATCGGCCGAGGAATGGCTCCACCGAGACGATCCGGCGCGCAAAGCTGCGCCGTCGCTTCGAAGGCGCAGTCAGCGGCTCGCGAGCTACATCCAAACGGTGCGAGGCTGTCCCAGCGCGCATGTGATTTGGCACTCAGCCCGGTTTGCTACTAGCACATTGTTTTCGAACGGCTTTACCTTCCAAAGCGCTTGCCCTCGGAAGATTTGCTCCTAATCTGGAGAGAATCGAACCGCCGAGGAGAAGGGCATGGGGTCTAGAGTTTTTCGTCTGCAGCTCGAAGGCTACGGCCTGACGACGGCGAATATCCTCTATGGCCTGCCCGATTATCCAAAGATCATCCAATCGTATATCTGGCAGGAGTATGATCTCCATCCGGACTTCCCAGAGCTGCGCAAATTTCTCAGCTTCTGGATGCGCAGCCTCGATGGTCCGCTCCATTCGGTCATCGTGGCGCATTCAAACCTCATCAAACCTGCTGAGATGAAGCTCCTTGACGGCGAGTTCAAAGTGCATTGACTTCGGCCCGCCTTGCGAAAGGCGCTTCGGCGAGACAAAATCGCCGTAGTTTCAAAGCGAGGCATGTCGTGACGGACGAGAGTGACACGAAATCCTGGACAGGGGCCTGGGAAGCGGCCGTAGTGATCGCCGTCGTGGTGGCGGCTTTCTTTCTCGCGCGGCAAACTCGCGAGAGTTTTTCCCTGGACGAAGACACCGAACCGCTCTCGCTGACCTTGGAGCGCGAGGCGGCCGAGGTGAACGCGACCCTTCCGGAAATGGTCAGCGAAGGCGTTCGCCTGGACAAGGCGACGGCAGGCCCCGGCAACGCCTTCAGTTATGAATATACGGTAGTCGATGACGAGGCGGCCCAGGCTTTGTTCGCCAACCCAGAGAAGCTCGCTCAATTGAAAACCCAGCTGCAGGAGCGTGTTTGTCGGACGATGCCGCAGCGTCGCGCGAGCGGCGCCATCATTAGATATTCTCTCAAAAACAATGAGGGAAAGACAATCGCCGATGTCTCAATCGACGCAGGGAGCTGCTGAGCGTCGGCGCCCTTCGTAGGCGCGCGCCTTTCCCCATCGAATTTGAAGCGTCCTGCAGCGAAAACTCGTCGAGCGAAAACTCGTCGAGATAGAGAAGTTCGTGCGGCTTGGGGCGCGCGCCGAGAAATCAGAACTTCTTGACTTCGACTCCGTGCTTTTGCAGCGCATAGCCGATCTGCCGTGGAGTCAGTCCGAGCAATCGCGCGGCCTTCGCCTTCACCCAGCCGGCGCGCTCCATGGCGTCGATCAGGCGGTCCCGGTCTGAACGCGGCTCGTTTTCGGGAAGGGCGTTGTATTCGGCCGCGGGGCAGGCGTCGGGCGCCGACTCCGATTGGTCGCCCTCGCTGACGGCTGGGGCCGGCGGCGCCGGCTGACGAGCGCGCGGCGCGACGTTCGGTAAGCCCGCGACAGGTCCGGAAGGAGTCGAACGCTCCAGCGAACCGCTCCACAGCACAGAGGAGAGACAGCCGTCATTACGACAGGAGAAGTCCTTGTCGATGATGACATTGCCTTGCGCCAAAGTCGCCGTGCGGAACACGCAGTTTTCCAGCTCTCTGATGTTGCCGGGAAAAGCGCAGGCATTGAGCACATGCAAAGCGGACTCGGAAAAACTCAGTCGTCCGCCTTGCTCGGCGTTGAAGCGGCGCAGGAATTCATTAGCGAGCGGTTCGAGGTCGCCCTTACGGTCGCGCAGCGGCGGCAGAAAAATCGGCACGACGCTGATGCGATAGTATAAGTCGGCGCGAAATTCATTGCGCTTGACCGCCTCTTCGAGGTTCTTGTTCGTCGCGCAGACGAGCCGAACGTCGACCTTCTGGGTCCGCGTTCCGCCCACGCGCTCGAATTCTCCTTCTTGCAGAACGCGCAGAAGCTTGGCCTGGAAGGCCGGCGTGATTTCGCCGATCTCGTCAAGAAACAGGGTGCCGCCGTCAGCCAGTTCGAAACGGCCCTTGCGCATATTCACCGCTCCGGTGAAGGCGCCGCGCTCATGGCCAAAGAGTTCCGACTCGAGCACGCTCTCTGGAAGAGCCGCGCAGTTGAGCTTGATGAAAGGTTTCGCGCGGCGCGGCGAGAGATTGTGTATCGCGGCGGCGAACAGCTCCTTGCCCGTTCCCGACTCGCCGCGCAACAGAACGGTGGATTTCGCCTTGGCGACGACGCGGATTTTCTCAATCACCGTACGTAACGCCGGGCTGTTGCCGACGACGCCATTAATGCCGCTGAGCTTCGTTTCGAAGTGAGGAACGCGATCTCCCTTTTCGAACCAGGCCTTTTCCTGCATCAGGCGCTCGCGGTCGCGCGCGATGAGCTTGTGGAGCCGCAAGGTCTGGCCGACGAGATTGGCGATCATCGTCAGGAAGCGCACGTCATGATCGAACAGAGTGACTGAACGATCGTCATAGACGCGATCCACCGTCAGCGTGCCGATGACCGCGTCGTCCTCCTTGATCGGGACGCCAATCAGCGAGAAAGGCCGGCCGTCGGTCGGCCCCCATTCGGAGCAGTCGGAGCCCTGGAAGAGCGGTGAGGTCGCGACGTTCTCGACGACGAGCGGCATTTTCGTCGCAATGATCTGACCGACGGCGCGTTCGGGCAACCGATCGAAGAATCGCTTGGCCGAATCTTCGCTCCAGCCGGAGCCGACCACCATCTCGGGCTCGCCGGTCGGGCCGAGCAGCGCAACCAAGCCATGGCGCATGTCAAGAAAACTCGAAAGCAGCGCCAACACGCCCGCGAGCGTGTGTTCTAAGCGATTTGGCGACGCCAGGAGCTTCGATATTTCGTAGATGCCGACGAGAGCGGTGTTTCTCACATCGAATTCGCGCGCCTTCGGCGCGCTCGCGCCGCCTGCCAGCTGCAAACCCATACGTTTTGGCCTCACGACATGCGTGGGTGATTTGGGAAGTTTAGACGCAAACATCGTGCCATCCATCTTCAGCCCAGAGCGCCATAAAAACAACGGGCTACAACCATAGCGCCATCGGCGTCGGCGCACGGCTTGATCAACTCTTGCGCCTTCTGCCGGCCCTTTCGGCGCCGCCGCTCGGTCGAAGGGCGTCTCGTTTAAACCGCGCCGTGATTAACCGACGTTTGCGTCGCGTTGCGCCGCCGCAGCGACGGCGGAGAAGCGCTTGCGATAAACACTTATAACAATCCGGCGGAGAAATTGCTGTTGATTCTGCTGGTTGTGCGGCATTGTGCCGCGAGGGCGCGGCTAGCGGTTCATTGCTTTTCACGAATTCTCGATCCGCTCCGATGCGGCCTTGCGCGTTGAGAATCGCGTGCTGACGGCTTCAGGAACTCATCAAGGGTTTTGCGCAAGGTGGGAAGCGAAGAAGCGTTTTGGTTCGTCGCACCCTTCGCCTGACGCGCGACGCTTAGCGTGTTCGCGGTCGACTACGGGATGTCGGCGGATCGCAGTTATTGTGCGGGAACGCGCGACGGTTTCCCGTCGGCTCCGATGAAGGGAAACAGCCCCGCCTGGAAACATTGGGTCATGTGAGCGGCCTTCGCGATCGCCTGTTCGGCCTGTGGCTTGGGCAAAATTTCACTGGCGGTTTCGCTAAAGAGTTCCAGCCAGCGCGCGAAATGCTCAGGTTCGATAGGTAGGTTGATATGCACGGCGAACGGCTGGCCTTGATAGCGTTCAGTGCCGAGCAGCGATCTGGACCAGAAATTGGCGACGACGCCCATGTGCTGTTCGAGATCGTGTACCGCCGTAAAGATCGGCCCCAACAGCGAGTCTTCGGCGCCCTTAGCATAAAACCGGCGCACGCAAGCGTCGATCGCAACCTCTAATTTCGCGCGTTCGTCCCCGTCTTCGATCGGCGGAATGTCGGGCTCCATATCTTCCTCCCTGCAATGAGCGGCGTGTACGCCCCTCGCACTAGGCGTTCAGAGCCGCTATCGGAGCCGACAAGGAAATTTTCGGCGCGCTCAGTAGCGCGTCGACCCTATCGCGAATACGTTCGACTCGCAGCGACTTCGCGAGAAAACCGTGCGCGCCGGCGGCGACGCACTCCTGGCCGAAGCCGCTCGAAGCTTGATAGACAATGACCAGGATTTTCGCTTTGGGCATGCGCGCCAGAAATTCCTGAATAAGATCCAAGCCGTTGGCGCGGATAACGCCCTCGCCAAGCACCAGAACATCCGGCGGCGCTTGCTGTGCTTTTGCAAGCGTTTCTGTCGCGCTCGCAAGTTCATGCGCCTCATAGTCGTCGTGTAGCGTGAGTTGAATCGCCGCGCGAAAGTTTTCATCGTCGTCAACGACAAAGACGCGTCTGCGTTCAATGACTGTCGTCATCCTTACGCCGATCTGCATGGCAGCCTCGCACAACCAGTCCAACCTCGACACTATGCAAGGCGCGTGCCGCTGGCCGAGAATTGGCGCGGCTTCCTCAGGCTCCAAATCCAATCGTCGTCAATGCATCCGCAGTCGACGGCGTTTGGCGCTTTCGGGATCGGATGACTCGGCGCGACGCGAGATTGGCCCGCATGGCAAAACCACTCAGCCGCCACTCAGCCGACGCTCATTGGCAGGGACAGCGCGTCTTTAGCCACTCGAACGGAAGGCTTCCTCGAAGTAGAGACCGCGTAGTTTGGAATTAAAACGTTTCCAAACTAGCTATGTGGCAGAAAAGCAACAATTGTCCAAAAAAATACACCGCATACGTTTGAAACTATACAGATTACAATGCTTCCATTCATACGTTTCATCAGTTGACCAGGGGCATCGCCAAATCTAGCTTCAATCAACTTCTTCGCACGACGCGAAAGTAGAAAACGCACAAACCTCCCTGGTGGTTCCCATGAGCGACGTAAAATCTCCAATCTCTCTGAGAATGTTGACCCAGTCGCTTCCCCGGAGTCGCGCTGGAGATTTTGCGTCAGTAAAGGCGCTGAGCGTCGCCGCGGCGCTCGCCTCTAGCGTGAGCGCCTCGGCTCTGGCGCAGTCCGCTTCGACCACTCTGCCGCCCGTCAAGGTCGATGCGCCTCAGGAAAAGCCGCGCGTGACGGCGCCGGTGAAACCAAAGCCCGTCGCCGCCGCCCAAGCGCATCCAGCGCGTCATGCGACCGTCAATCCTCAGGCTGCGGGGGGGCAACGCCGCGGGGCGCCGGGCGCTTCAGGCGTGGCGGGCCAGGGCGCGGGAGGCGGCGGGCTTCCGATCCTCGCCACGGCGCCGAACGCCGATCCCTACGCCGATCCGGTCGCGCCGTATAAGGTCGACCGTCTGGCGTCCACGAAATTCACCGAGCCAGTACTCAACACGCCGCGCACGATTACGGTGCTGACCAAGGAAGTGCTCGACGACAAAAACGCTTTCACCTTACGCGAAATCGGTCGCAGCACGGCGGGCGTCACCCTGGGCACGGGCGAAGGCGGCAACGCCTTTGGCGACCGCTTTTTCATTCGCGGCTTCGACGTGCGCAACGATATTTTCGTCGATGGCATTCGCGACCCCGGCGTCAGCATTCGCGAGAACTTTTATACCGAGCAGGTCGAGATTCTGCGCGGCCCGGGGTCGACATTCGCCGGACGCGGCACCGCCGGCGGCGCGATCAACATCGTCACGAAACAGGCGACCGATCGCGACTTCACCGACCTCACGGCGATCGGCGGCTTCTCCGACCACATGCGGCGCATAACGCTCGACGTCAACAAAGCGATCAGTCCGATTCTCGCGGTGCGCGTCAACGCGCTTTATCACGATTCAAACGTCGCCGGACGCAGCTTCATCACCGACTATCGCGACGGCGTCGCCGGCTCGGTAGTGTTCAAGCCGCTGCCCGACCTGACGCTCACAGCGCAGTACACGCACGTCTATCAGAACGGCTTGCCGGATTTCGGCGTGCCGTACAATCGCGTCTGGAACCGGCCGTTTCCCGAAGGCGTTATTCCGCGCTACAACTGGTATGGATTCGTCAACCGCGATTTCCAGGTTGCGCTTCAAAATTTTGGCACTGCCACTGCGCATTATCGCTACAACGACAATCTCGTCATCGACAGCAGGTTCCGGCAGAGCCGTTCCGTGCTGGACTATATCGGCTCGTTGACGGGAAGCGCCAACCTTTTCGCAGGAACCGTGAATATTGGCGCGCAAAGCCGCTATCAGGTGGTGAACACTCTCGACAGCCAGACCGAGGCGACGCTCAAAGTCGAGACGGGCCCCGTCAAGCATGCGCTTGTCGCCGGCGTCGAATTCGCCCGTGAAGGCGTGACGCGCACCAACTACCAGGGATTGGCTTCGGAGCTGAATGGAATTCCCACGGGCAACACCGTCACCTGCAACCTCTATCTGCCATGCACCTATCTACCGTTCCTCAATAGGCCCTATCGCAATCCCAATCCGACGCGCATCGCCGTCGACACCAAGTCCGGCTATCTGATCGAGACGGCGAATTATCAGGACGTCGTGCTCGTTAACGGCGGCGCGCGCTTTGACGACTACAACATCACGAGCCGAACCGAGAACCTGTCGACATTCGCTCAGAGTCATTCAGGCCTATTCAATTGGAACGCCGGCGTGGTGTTCAAGCCGCTGCCGAACGTCAGCGCCTATGCGGCCTATGCCACATCGGCGACTCCAGTCGGCGCGGAGCTTGACGGCGGCGCCGCGAATTACGGCGGACTGACAACGGCGGCGCAGATTTTTGCGCCGCAAATAAACAAGGCGGGCGAGGTTGGCCTGAAATGGGAGCTGTTCGATCGGCATCTGCTGGCGACCGCCGCTTTCTTCCGGACCGATGTGACCGGCGCGCGAGAAGTGAATTCCGGCGTCACCACCGGCAACGCGTCCTATTTCGTCGATGGCATCGATCTCGAGGCTGCGGGCAATGTCACAGACAAGTGGATGATTCTCGGCGGCATCGTGCTGATGGAATCGCAAGTGACGAGTTCCTATGCGCGAACCAACATTGGCCTGCCGCTGGCGAATATCGCGCACCAGTCTTTCAGCCTTCTCTCCAAGTATAAGGCCGGCGAACTGCTGGGCCTTGCGCCCGACGCGCTTGAGATCGGCGGCCAGTCCATTTACCGATCGAGAATCTATGGTGGCAACAATATCGTCGCAAACGGCGGCTCGGCGTTCAACATATATGGCTGGCCGGCGCCCACCGCCGCCAATCCTTTCTTGAACGTTCCGACAGTGCTGCCGTCATACTGGCGCTTCGATCTCTTTGCGGAGGCCAAGATTGGCCCCAACATCACCATGAAGTTTTCGGTCAATAATCTCTTCGACCGCACAATCTACGACGCGTTCTATCAAACGGCCACGCCCTTTGTGCAGATGTCGCCTGGCCGCTCGGTCTACCTTGAAACTCGCGTCTTATTCTAGGAATCGCATAGATGTTGGCTCATATCGCAGGCGCGCTCGAGAAGAGGGAGGTGGATGTTCTCCGCGAGGCGATGGCGCAGGCGCGGTGGGAGGACGGCGCTTCCACCGCCGGGGCGAATGCCGGCGATCTGAAGCGCAATCAGCAACTCCCGCCTGATTCAGAACTCTCGCGCGCGCTTGGAAAGCGGCTGCTTTCGTCGCTGCTCGCCAATCCCGCTTTTGTTTCGGCCGCTGTCCCGTTGCACATATATCCGCCGCTCTTCAATCGCTACGACGTCGGCGACCACTTTGATCCTCATGTTGACAACGCCATACGCGGCGACGCGATGACCGGCGCGCGCATTCGCGTTGACCTTGCAGCGACTGTGCTGCTCTCAGAACCAGACGAATATGACGGCGGCGAACTCATCGTCGAAGACGTCTATGGATCGAGGAGTTTCAAGCCCCCGGCGGGCGATCTGATCCTTTATTCGGCCGGCAGTCTTCACATGGTGACGCCGGTGACGAGCGGCCTACGTCTCGCCTCATTCTTGTGGCTGCAAAGCATGATCCGCGCCGACGAGGCGCGCAGCCTCGTTTGCGACCTGGATGAATCGATACAGGACCTCGCGCCGCGTGTGGGAGCCGATGATCCGGATCTGCGCAAACTTGTGACAGTCTACCACAACCTTATCCGCTATTGGGGGGAAGCGTAGTCCTTATGCTGATTTGCATACCCGAGGTTCTGTCGAAGCAGCAGGTGGCCTTTTTCCGCTCGGCGATGGACAAGGCGTCGTGGGAAGACGGCCGCTCGACGGCTGGCTCGCAGTCCTCATTGGTCAAGAATAATCTTCAATTGCCGCAAAGCGGCCAAGTGGCGCGCGAACTCGGCGAACATGTGCTCGAAGCGCTTGCGCAATCGTCGATGTTCGTCTCGGCGGCGCTGCCGCACAAGATTTTCCCGCCGCTCTTCAATCGCTATGGCGTCGGTCAGAACTTTGGACTGCATGTCGATAATGCGATCCGCGGCATTCCCGGCACGCCGATCCGCATCCGCACCGATCTCTCATGCACGCTGTTCCTTTCGGAAGCGGACGAGTATGACGGCGGCGAGCTCGTGATCGAGGATCGGGTCGGGCAGCAGGAAGTAAAGCTTCCCGCCGGCGATCTCGTGCTCTATCCTTCGACCAGTCTTCATCTCGTCAAAGGGGTCACGCGCGGGGAGCGCATCGCGTCTTTTTTTTGGTTGCAGAGCATGATTCGCGACAATGTGGCCCGCGCTTTGCTCTTCGATCTTGATCAGGCGATTCAATCGCTAACGACGAGATTCGGCGCGGGCGATCCGGCCTGCGTCAAACTCTCCGCCGTCTATCACAATCTGATCCGAACATGGGCTGAAGCATGAAACGATTTCTACAGTTTCTCGTGATTTCAATCACCGCGCTTCTCTTTGCGCACGGCGGCGCGATCGCGCAGGGATCGCATGCGGCGCTCGACGCGGCGATCGCGGCCAACAAGCCTCATGATCTTTCGGTTTGGACGATGTTCGTCAACGCCGACATCGTCGTGAAGATCGTGATGATCGGTCTGTTGCTCGCTTCCGTCGCGACCTGGACGATCCTCATCGCCAAATCGATCGAATTGAAACGGGCGCGAGAGCGCGTGTTGACCGCGATCAGCCGCCTCTCCGAGGCGCGCGGACTTGCCGAGGCGCGATTGGCGCTTGGGGGCGGCGATCGTCTCACCCAATCGCTGCTCGCCGAAGCAACGCGCGAAATGAAACTCTCGTCCGACATTATCGCTTTGCCGGGCGTCAAGGAGCGCATCGCGGGTTGTTACGGCGAGATCGAGCGCGCCCAGGCGCTCGCCATCAAGAGGGGCACCGGACTGCTTGCTTCCGTCGGCGCGACGGCGCCGTTCATCGGCCTTTTCGGCACGGTCTGGGGCATCATGAACAGCTTCATTGGCATTTCGAAAGCCCAGACGACAAATCTCGCGGTTGTCGCGCCGGGCATCGCCGAAGCGCTCCTGGCGACGGCGATCGGTCTGTTCGCCGCCATCCCCGCGGTGCTGATCTACAATCATCTCGCGCGCCAGTCGTCCGCCTATCTCGAACTCGTCTCCAATCTCTCGGGCGAATTGCTTCGCATCGTGTCGCGCGATCTCGATCGCGCCGGACACGCAGCGGCGGCCAGCAAAATCCACGCGGCGGAGTAACTCATGGCCGTTCATCTCAAAAGCGACCTTGAGGAAACCCACGAGATCAACGTCACGCCGTTCATCGACGTGATGCTCGTGCTGCTCATCATCTTCATGGTGGCGGCGCCGCTCGCCACGGTCGATCTTCCGGTCGATCTGCCTGCGTCTAACGCCGCGCCCCATGAAAAGCCCGATAAGCCCGTCTATGTGACGATTCAGAGCGATCTTGCGCTCGCCCTCGGCGAGACGCCGGTCAAGCGAAAGGATCTTGTTTCGGCGCTTGACTCGCATCTCGGGGACAAGTCGAAACGCATCTTTCTGCGGGCGGACGCCAGCGTGCCCTATGGAGAGATGATGGCGGTGCTGGAGAGTCTGCGCGCCGGCGGCTATCTGCGCGTGGCCCTCGTCGCGCTTGACGCCGGCGGCAAGGAGCCTGGCGCGCAATGAGCGCCGCAGCGGCTCTCCAAAATCCGCAATCGAACCGCAAGCTGTGGGGCGTCGCTGTGGCGTTCGCCATGCTGCTGCATGTTGGGGGCGCTGTCGCCGCATTCCTGAACTTGCAAGGCGATGACGAGGAAGCGTCCGGCGCGCCGGCGATCGAAATATCTCTCGAACCCGCCGCTTCTCGTGACGCCGAGGCCGCCGATCTGCCGCCCGGGCCTGTCGCCGACGAAGCGGCTGCCGCCGCGCCCTCCGCCGCCGCCTCCGAAGCGAAAGAGATGAAAGAGGAGCGGATCACGCACGCCGAAGCCGAGGACGCCGAATTCACGCATAACGCAACACCGGACAAGCGGGTCGAAGAAGAAAAAAAGGTTCAGGCGCAGCCGGTTCTTTCGTCTGAATCGGCGGCTTCGGAAGCGACGGCGCCGCCGAAGTCTGAGGTCGAGCAGACATCCGACAAACCGGTATCGCCCGTTCAAGGCGCCGACGTCAGAGCGAACGCCATCAAGCTGACGTGGCAAAAGGCTCTGCTCTCGCATCTCAACCGCCACAAGCGCTATCCTGTCGGCGGCGGCCGTCGCTCGGCTGAAGCGAGCGTCTCATTTACGCTGGACAGGCGCGGCCATGTCGTCAGCTACGCTATCAAGCGTTCGGCGGGGCATCCGGCTTTTGACGATGCGGCGCTCGCGATGATGAAGCGCGCCGATCCGGTGCCGCCTCCGCCTCCTGGGATCGCCGACGAAGGGCTGACGTTTGAGGTGCCCGTGCAATTTCGAGCCGGCGGTAAGTGAGATATATGGACGAACCGGTCCATTCCGAGCGCCTTGACTGAATTCGTGCGTAGGGCTGAAAAGAGGGTCGAAGCTCAAGCCTGTGGGGACCGCGCCAGTTCTCCACAGAGCATTTCACCGCCAAGCTTTCCCAATTCTCAAAAAGTTTAGAGCATTGTCGGAACCGAATTTCGAGTCGGCGCTTCAATAAACGTGTGGAGGGCTGATATGTCGCCACATGCACAAACAACGATATGGACCGAGGCGGCCATGAGCGGAAATCGATTGCAACGCGAAGGGCTCGACCTGGGCGGCAGCGTTCAGCGGCTCGGCGAGCAGCTTAGACGGCAATTTTCCGATGTTCCTCTGGAGCCGCTGCCCGAAGACATGCTCGCGCTTCTGCAGGCGCTGAAGCAAATGTCGGAGTGATAGGCGCCGAAATAAGCCTAATGCTTCTCGCTAGGGCGATCGGCAAAATCCAATTTTATAAGCAGCTCTTTAAGATCGTCGGGAACCGGCCTCATAATCAAGTCGAGATAGAGGAGCGAAAAGCGTTTTAAGAGGGCGTCGCTCAGCGAACGTCGCAGCAGCGCCTTCTTGCCTGGTTTCGAGTCGATTTTCGGCGAATGGATTGCAGAAGTAATCGTCATAGGGAACGTTCCTCCTGCTTGAAGAGAGCCTGCCAGGCGGACGGTTCCTGGCGCGCGCCTCTGTCCGCGAAACTGCGCGCAGACGAATAATCCGTCAGTCGATAGGACTCGCCGCCTCGAACCAATCGCGCCCTTCCGCGCTTGGAGCGGTATTCGACGGTAAAGGGGCGAACGACTTTCTTCACGGAGAATCCTTTTTGTCTCGTGGAGCGCCGCAACGATAAAACTTGTTGGCGACGACGATTGTTCCAGCTTTATCAAAGTCGCAGGAATGGCTGATGCGCGCCGCAATGAAAACGCCGGCGAGTCTGCCTCGCCGGCGTGCGTTAAGCGCAGAAGCTAGTGCCGCGACATCCAGTCGTCGATCTGGCTTTTGGCCTTGTCTTTGGCCACGCCGTAGCGCTCCTGGATCATGCCTTCGAGCTGTTCGCGGTTGCCATTGATGCGCGCAATGTCGTCATCCGTGAGCTTGCCCCACTGTTCCTTGACATTGCCCTTGAACTTCTTCCAGTTGCCTTCGATCGTGTCCCAGTTCATAGGTTCCTCCTTCAGGAACGGCCGCAATCGCGGCGGAGAATTGGAAAGCGAGCCCGGGCCTAGCTTTCACGACCATTTAACCTTTCGCTCGCGCAGATGTTCCATGCGAAATTTCGCCTCGGCTGAAATCGAAAAATCTCGGAGCTCGGCTTGAACGCAGCCCTTTCCGACGGGCCAAGCTTAAGAACCTTCGGCGGCGGCTTTGCCGCAGGGCGGACAAGCATTTTCCGCGATCGGTTGAATTTCCTCGATGGGCGGAGCGCGTCACAATCAAGAAAAGTTTGCACTATTTTGGCGACGCAATTGACTAAGGCGTCATGCTGTTCGTGGGAAAGAGCGAGCGGGTGAAAGGATCAAGGCTGCCAAGACCGAGAAGGATGATGAGCCAAAGCACCGCAGCTGCGGCGAACAGCCAGACGGTCACGTCTCCTTGATGCAGGTCCATGAATCCGAACGCCGCAACGGCCGCCATCGTTATTGCAATGATTGCGACGCCGCTGCGCCCCCAGCCTGAAAAGACGAAGGTCGCCGCAAATTCTGCGGCGAGAAGCGCAATCATCAGCGATGCGACCGCGACAAGACGGAGGATGGTCGCCGTCATGACGCACGCCCCATGAGATAGATGAGCGGAAACAGAATAAGCCAAATCACGTCGATAAATGTCCAGTAGAGTCCCACGACATGGACCGGCGTATGGTCCTCGGCGGTAAATCGTTCCGCCCGGATGATGATCCAGGCGAGAAGCCCGAGCCCGATCAAGAGGTGCAGGCCATGCAGAGCCGTGCCGAAAAAGTAAAAGGCGAAGAAGAGTTGAGCGCCGCTTCTCGCCGGCCCATGAATAGAAAAGTCGGCGCCGGGAAACAGGCCTTGGTTAAGGTCCGCTCGCCATTCGACTCCGAATTTGAGACCGATGAAAGCGGCGCCGAGCGCCCAAGCGATCGCCAGCCATATGACCATGGCGCGACGCCTGCCGAATCCGATAAGGGCCAGGCCGACGCCATAAGCGAAGCTGCATGCGATCAGCAGGGCGGTGTTCGCCAGGCCGATCGTCAGATCCGTGCGTCGACCGCCAACGTCGAATGCGCTTGGATCGGCATGACGGGCATAGATCCATGAAAGGAAGATCGGTCCAAAGAAAAGGGCTTCTGACGCGAGAAACAGCCAAATTCCGGAAATCGCCGTCTCGCGCTGATGTTCGGCGCTGGTGAACTGGAACTCATGCGCGGCGGCGTCACTCATGGCTCACGGCCTCGGCCTGCCGATATTGATAGGGATCTTGCGTGACGATCGGCGTTACCGCGAAATTTTCAGTCGGCGGCGGCGAGGCCGTCGTCCATTCGAGGCCGGTCGCCCCCCATGGATTGGCGGACGTGCGTTCGCCGTAAAGCAGCGACCAGGTAAGATAGCCGAGCGGCAGGATATAGCCGACGGCAAGAATCAACGCGCCAGCGGAAGACAGCAGAGTCAGCGCTTCAAAATGTTGCGGATAGGCGAAATATCGTCTCGGCATGCCGAGATAACCAAGCAGGAATTGCGGAAAGAAAGTGAGGTTGAAGCCGAAAAATATGATGATGGCGCCGGCGCGGCCCCACATCTCAGGATACATGCGGCCGGTCATTTTTGGCCACCAGAAGTGAAGGCCGGCGAAATAGGCCGAAACCATGCCGCCCACCATCACATAGTGGAAATGCGCCACGACGAAATAGGTTTGCGTGAGATGGACGTCGGCGGCGAGCGCCGCGAGGAAGAGGCCTGTCAGACCGCCTGTCGTGAACAGGCCGATGAAGCCGATCGCATAGAGCATCGGCGCGTCGAAACGAATGTAGCCCTTATGCATCGTGCCGATCCAGTTGAAAACTTTGATCGCCGATGGGACCGCAACCATATAGCTGAGTAGCGAAAACACGAGCGCCGAATAGAGCGAGGTTCCCGCCACGAACATGTGATGGCCCCAGACGAGAAAGCCGATGACGGCGATGGCGATGCTCGCCCAGACGACAAATTTATAGCCGAACAGCTCCTTGCGGGAGAAGGCGGGAATGATCTCGCTGATGACGCCGAAGCCGGGCAGAATCATCACATAGACGGCGGGATGCGAATAGAACCAGAAGAGATGCTGAAACAGCAGCGGATCGCCGCCGATTGCCGGATCGAAGACGCCGATCCCGAAGACGCGCTCGAATGCGAGCAACAGCAGAGTCATCGCGAGCACCGGCGTCGCAAGTACGAGAATGACGCTCGTTGCGTAAAGCGACCACAGGAAAACCGGCATCTTATACCAGGTCATTCCCGGCGCCCGCAGCTTATGTATCGTGACGATGAAATTGAGCCCGGTGGCGATCGACGAAAACCCAGCGATAAAAATGGCGACGACGGCCGCAATCACATGTCCTTGCGAGTAGAAGGATGTGAGCGGCGTATAAAACGTCCATCCGGTATCGACGCCGCCGCCCACGACCGCATAGAGTGCGACGACGCCCGCAGCCATGAACAGATACCAACTCAGCAGATTAAGTCGTGGAAAGGCAAGGTCGCGCGCGCCGAGCATCAAGGGGACCAGGAAATTGCCTAGCGTGACCGGCACCGCGGGCACGAGAAAGAACCACACCATCAATATGCCATGCATCGAAAAGAGCCGATTATAAGTCTCCGCCGATCCGATCAGCCCCTTGGGCGAGATCAGATTGTAGCGAATGAGAAAAGCCGCGAAGCCCCCGGCGAAGAAAAAGAAAGTTATGGCGACGATGTAGAGAATCGCGATGCGCTTGTGGTCCGTGGTGAGCAGCCAGCTGCGCAACGTATGGCCGTCGCCGAGGTAGGATCGTTGAGGCGCCGCATCGCTCATGTCCGGCTCCCGGATTTGAGCGATTTGATGTAGGCGATGAGCCGCAGCACCTTCTCTTCGCTGATCTGGCCTGAGAAAGAAGGCATGATCTGCGGATAGCCGGCGACCGGCGTCTTGTCAGGCGTCAGAATGCAGTCGCGGATGAATTTTTCGTCGGCCATCACGGTCGCGCCGCTTTGCAGCTTGACGGAACGGCCCAACAGACCCGCCAAAGCCGGCGCGCTGACGCCCGTCGTCGCCGGCGCGCCGCCCGCGCCGCCTTCGCCATGACAGCCGCTGCATCCATGCGCGGTAAAGAGCTCCTTGCCGGCGGCCGCCATATCCTCTCGCTCGCTGGGCGGCGCGCCGCCAGAGAGCCAGTTTTCGAAGTCTGGCTGCGACATGGCGACGACCTCGCCTGTCATCGAATAATGGCCGACGCCGCAGAGCTGCGTGCAGAAGAGTTCGAAAGTCCCCGGCGTTTTGGCCTCAAACCAAATAGACTCATAGCGTCCGGGAAGAACGTCGTGCTTGATGCGAAACGCCGGCACGGAGAAATCATGAATGACGTCTTCCGACGTCATCACAAGTTGAATCGGGCGGTTGATCGGAATGTGCAGCGCGTTGATTTCGCGCTGGCCGCCCAGATGTTCGACTTTCCACATCCATTGCTTGCCGACGACGTAGATCTGCAAAATGTCCGCAGGGGGCTGGAACAGACGTACGTAAAGATCGCCGCCCCAGATAAACAACCCGAAAAATACCGCCAGCGTCGCGACCGTCCAACTGATCTCGAACCACCAGTCCTTGCGTCCAGGCGCGCCGCGATAGACGCCGGTCTCCGCCCGGTATCGAACCATGTAGAGAAGGATCAGCCCGAAGACGAGGGCGAGCACGGCGCATGACACGAGGGTGAGCGCGAGGATCAGGAGGTCAATTTCACGACCGTCGACCGTGGCGCTCGGTACGTGGAAATTCATGCACGCGCGCCTTTCCGGAATTCGCGATATATTATTGCGGCAAGCGCAAGGGTCATGACGACGGCGCCGAGGCGCAGCAATTTAATGATCGCGAATGTGTATCGGCCCGTCGTCGAGTCGAAATCGAAGCAGAGCAGAAGGGCGGGAGACGCGCGGGCCGCGACGCGATCCGCGGCGGCTGTCCGAACAGCTGCGCTTATTTCCTCGGGGACAGACCCGATGGCCGAGAGGTAGGTGGAGATGACTCCGCTCGGCGTCGCGACAACGGCCCCGATCGGATGAATGAATGTTTCAGGCTGTGCGCCGTCGCGATAGGTATAACCGACCGCCTCTGCTATCGCGCGAATGTCGTCGGGCTTTCCGGTAAGATAATGAAATCCGTCGGCCGTCCCGACCGGCGCCGCGGCGGCGAAATCCATGTCTCGCGCATGCCGCGCGGCGTCGGACGTTTCGGTGGGATCGATGCTGATCGCGACGAAGATATAGTCGGCGCCCGCCGACAGTCCCGCCTTCTGCGCGGCGCGCAACAGGCTCATCCGCGCAACGCCGCAGAGCTTCTCGCAATGAAAATAGCCGAGCACGAGAAGTAGCGGCGCGCGATCGAACAGCTCACCGACGCCAATGCCTCGTCCATCTGCGTCGATGAACCCGCTTTTTGATGGCAGGCGCGCGCCCTGCTTCTGCTCGTAGGCAATCCCCGTTATGTTCGGCGTCCGTTGCGCATGGGCCGGCAGGTTGTCGAGAAGAAGCAGAGCCAGCATCGTCGGAAGCAGCTTCATGCGCGTTCTCCTTTTGCAGCGGAGAAGTGAGCGACTGGGGCGCGGCGCTCGGCCAGTCCGAGATGCCCTCATTTGCGATTTTTCGCATCGCGATGGCGATCGGAATATGCGCGGAGCCCTTCGCCTGATCGGTCCAACCGGCGCTGTTCAACCGGGCCAATTCGCGCCGGTGAAAATCCGCCCTGTCCGCCGCCGGGTCGATCTGCAGCCGCGGCTGGGGGTAAGCCGGCAGCGGCAGATTCATCGTCCGGTCGATCATCGCGTCAGGAAAGAGCGCCCATGCAAGAAGGGAGAGAAGAATGACCGCGAGGATCGTTGAAGCAAAGCCAACCGCGATGAATCCGCCGCTAACGTCGCTACCTTCATGCGATGCTGGAGCGAGGTCTCTCTCATGCATTGCGCGCACGCCTCGATCCAATCCAGAGTCGTCCGTTGCCGCGGATCACGAGCAGGCTCGTGCAGGCCATGGCCAGCAGGGCGAACAGCGTAAGCAGTGCGATCATCCCTGATTTAGCGCCGGCAAATGGCGCGACCAGCCAAAATTGGTGAAGAATTCCGCCGATGAGGATCGCCGCCGCCGCGAATCCGACGGCGTAAGGCGAATGTTGCGCCTTGGACGAAAGCAGCGTGAAAAAGGGCGCAAAGAAATGGGCAAATGCGATGAGCCCGCCGATCACTGCCCACTCCTGACGCCAACGCGGGAAATACCAGGCGGTCTCGTGCGGAAGGTCCGATTGCCAGACGATCAGCAGCTGCATGAAGGCGAGATAGCTCCACAGAATGACCAAGGCGAGAAGCAGGCGCGCCAGTTGGCGCAACGCCTCGGGGTCTGGCGGCGCCAATGAAAAGATCAACGCCAGCGTTGCAATGGAAAGCGACAGCGCGCCGATCTCGCTGATTTGAATCAGGCCGAATATGCTGGAGGCGAAAGTCGGATCGAGCGACATCAGCGCGTCAATCGCCGCAAATGTTGCCGTCAGCGCGAGAACAATGAGCGACGGCGGCGCAAGACGCTTGAGTTCCTTGGCGTCGTCGGCTGCGCGCGTAACGAGCAGGGCGAGAACGAGCCAGATCATCAGATAGATGAGGCCGCGCAGAGCAAAAGCGAGACCGTTAAGATAGAGCGCGTTGTCGAGGCGCGCTGCGCCAGCCTGGAGCCAAGGATACATGCGCTGCGCGGTCAGCGCGTATGGAATGACGAACAGCGGGATGAGGAACGCGCCGCGCGCGCCCGCGGCAAAGGCGTTGTGAACAGCATTTCCCCAGCGGCCGCCCGTCAAGGCGTGGATCAGCATCAGCGCCATGGCGCCGAGCGGCCAGGCGATCCACACGCTCAAGGCCGTAAGCCATGCAAATGCAAAACTTTGAGGCGCCAGCGCCCAGCCAAGGGCGGCCCCGCCATATCCGACTGCGCCGGCCAAGACTGCGACGACGAGGCTCATGGCGCGGCTTCCGTTTGCGCAGCCGCGAGGTCCTTCGCTGACGCGTTCTGACTTTTTTGCAAGGCGCGGATATAGGCGGCGATCGCCCATCGATCCGCGGCCCGCACGCGCGCTGCATAGGAATACATGGCGCCATGACCCTGGGCGATCACATCGACGAAATGGCGCGTCGGCGCCGTGAGCAATCGCTCGCTGGTAAACGAAGGCGGCTCAGGAAAGCCGCGCTGCACGATCATGCCTTGGCCATCGCCAAGCTCCGAGTGGCAGGGCGTGCAATAAATTCGAAAACGCTCCTGTCCGCGCTCGACGAGAGCGAGCGTCAGCGGCGGCGCGGTCGGCTCGCGAAAGAGAAATGTCACCGCGCCGGTCGGCGTCTGCGCCGGACCAACCAGCGGCGAATAAGTTCGCTGTTTCGCCTGTTCGCTCATGTCGCTGCAAGCGGTAAGCGCGCAAAGCGAGAAGACGGCGAAGGCGCGGATCACAGTTCGGCCTCTTCGATCGCGCGGGCGCCGCAGCGCTGCAGGATGTCGCGCGAGCGCGCCAAGGCTTCCGAATTGGGCGCACGCACGACAATGACCCACCGATCGATCATCGCCTCCCGCAGCGCGCGAATTTTGTCGACCGGGTCGTAATAGCGGCTAAAGCCGCAGAGTGCGCCGGCGCCGACGACCGTGGCGACCACGACGGATAGGATGCCCGACTCGAAAGCGATGGGGATGAACGAGGGCCAGGAAAAAGGCGGCCGTCCGCCGATGTCCAGCGGATAGGCGACGACATTTGCGAAGCTCTGCAGGCCGAAGGCGGCGGCGGCGCCGAACAGACCGAAGAGGAGCGCGACGGCGGGAAGGCGCGTCCGCTTCGGCGGCAAGGAGGGTGGGAGGGGACTGAACAGCCGCGCCTCTCCCACGTCAGCCGCGCTCAAATCGGCAAGCGCGGCGCGCGAGGCGTCTTCGGAAAGGAAGGTCGCCGCAAGTCCGTTCGGCGCGATCGGTGCTTCGGCCTCTGCGGTCATCGACCTCTCCTCGCATGACGAATAATCACTTCGCGCATTTCGAACATCGAAACCGCCGGCAACAGGCGAACGGCGATAAGGAGGCCGGCGATGAACAGACCCACCGTGCCGAAAAGCGTCAGCCAATCCCAAATCGTCGGCGTATAGTCGCCCCAGGCGGAAAGCAGATGCGTGCGCCGCAGGCTCATCACGACGATGACGTAGCGTTCGCACCACATGCCGACGATCACGAAGAAGCTGATGAGAACGACGAGCGCTTCGTTCAATCGAACGCTCTGGCGCCACATCAATTGCGGCGCCAGGACATTGAATAAGATCGTCGCCCA
This sequence comes from Methylocystis sp., assembly GCA_046349135.1. Classification (GTDB taxonomy): domain Bacteria; phylum Pseudomonadota; class Alphaproteobacteria; order Rhizobiales; family Beijerinckiaceae; genus Methylocystis. The sequence goes on from JAXMCY010000002.1 coordinate 115,869, forward strand.
GTAGATCGGCGCCAGTTCGCCCGTGACCTTGTTGATGAAGAGACGCTTCTCGGCCGCATCAGGCCCATAGAAGGTCGTGAAGGCTTCCATCAGATAGGCGTAGCCGACGCACAGGCTGCTGGTCAGCAAGAGCTTGCCGAGAATGTCGAAGTGGCGGCCAGTGATGAAGTCCTCCAGCCTCAGCATCCTGCGCACGGGAATGGCGACCAGCATCACCGTCGCGAAACCCGACAGCAAGGCGCCGAAAACAAAGAAGGGCGGAAATTCCGTCGAATGCCATCCGAGCGTCGCTGCGCCGGCGAAGTCGAGGCCGACAATGCTGTGCACGGAAATCACCAGCGGCGCCATGACCGCGGCGAGTAGTCCATAGCCGACGGTGTAGGAGCGCCAGGCGCTGTCCGAGCCGCGAAAGCCCAAGGCGAGCAGGCCGTAAAAGCGACGTTGCTGCGGCGCGTCGGCCTTGTCGCGCATCGTCGCGAGATCGGGAACGAGGCCGAAATACCAGAAGAGGATTGACGAGATGACATAGACGAGGATCGCCACGAAGTCCCACAGCAGCGGACTGCGGAATTGTGGCCAGACCCCCATGACATTTGGGTAGGGGAACAGCCAGTAGAACAGCCAAGGACGGCCGAGATGCAAAATCGGATAGATCGCGGCGCAAGCGGCGGCGAATATCGTGATCGTCTCGGCGATTCTGTTGAGGGCGCTGCGCCATTCGACCTCGGCGAGGTAGAAGAGCGCTGAAATAAACGTTCCTCCCGAAGCGATGGCGATCCACCACACGTAATTGATGATCGCGAAGCCCCAGACGACGGGCCAGTCGATTCCCCAGATTCCAACGCCGGCGTAAAACAGCCAGCCGATGGCGACGGCGAGGACGAGGACGAAGAGCAACGCCGCCGCGAGACTGAGCTTCCACCAGAGGGGCCATTTCCGCCGAAGGGGCGGCCCGCATATGATCGACGTCATCGACGATAGTGTCTGCGCAGGCGAGACGATCGGATCATCGGCGCGGGGCCTCCGATCCTCTAAAGACGCGTCAATCGCCGCGCCTGTTCGGAGCAGCGTCATTTCAGCTTTTCTTTCGTTTCATCGACATTGACGATGCGCGCCTCATAGGTGACGCGCGGCCTGGTGTTCTGGTCGGCGAGCAGCGCATAGGACAGCGGCCCGGCGCGACGGGCGGCGACCTCGCTACCCTTGGCGGCGAGATCGCCGAAGGTAAACGCGCGAGTCGGACAGGCAGCCTCGCAGGCGGTGGTCACCGCCACCGATTCTTCGCCGTCGCGGTCGGCGATGATCCGCGCGGCGGCGATGCGTTGCAGACAGAAGGTGCATTTCTCCATGACGCCGCGCGCGCGCACGGCAACCTCGGGGTTGCGCGACTCGATCGCGCGGCGCTCTTCGCCAGCGAAGTCGAAATAGTTGAAGCGCCGAACCTTGTAGGGGCAGTTGTTGGAGCAAAAGCGCGTGCCGACGCAGCGATTGTAGACCATCACATTGAGACCTTCGGAGTCATGCATCGTCGCGCCGACCGGACAGACGGGCTCGCAAGGCGCTTCCTGGCAATGCATGCAGAGAACCGGCTGGAAGCTCGTTTTCGGCGACTCCGGCGGGCCGTCGTAATAGCGATCGATGCGCAGCCAGTACATTTCTCGCTCGCGCAGAACCTCGGCCTTGCCGACGACCGGAATATTGTTCTCCGCCTGGCAGGCGACGACGCAGGCGCCGCAGCCGATGCAAGCATTGAGATCAATGCTCATGCCCCATGCCGCCGGACCTTCGGGTTTCCATTCGTAGAAGGCCGGCTGCGGCTCGTCGTCCCGCCGAATAAAATCGGGATCTTTGAGGAATTGCGCCAGCGCGCCCTTGCGCGCATATACGCCTCCTTCGTCGAAAATCATGGCGTGATGCTGGGTGCTCGCCAGCTCTTCCTTTGCGCCGGTCTTTTGGATGTCCGGCGCGCCGCAGGAGCGCCCTGTCAGCTTAAAGAAATCGACGCCGACAGCCTGGCCGACCGGGCCTGTGTGAAATCTGCCGAAGCCGAGCAGCGCGACGATGCAGTCGTCTGACTGGCCCGGCGCGATGATGATCGGCGCTGTCGCATGCGCGCCGTCGATGGCGATGCGAACGACGTCGCCGTCCTTCAGCGCCATTTCGCGGGCGCGCCGCGGCGAGATTTGCAGCGGATTGCCCCAGCTCATTTTCGTCAGCGGTCGCGGTAACTCCTGCAGCCAGGGATTGTCGGCGTAACGCCCGTCGAGAAGATAAGGATCCGGCCGAAACAGCAGGACCGTTCCGGCCTTCGGCGGCTCGGGCAATTGAACGCGCGCCGCGGCGTCGGACAGCGGTCGATCGCTGACCGAGCCCGCGCTGTTCGCAATGACGCCTTTCGCGAGCGCGTCGGTCCATGCGTCCGGCGGCCCGAGATGATCCTTCCACGTCTGTCGCACGAGATCGAGAGACTGGGGCGCGTTGGGTCCGAGCAGCAACGCGAGCATTTGGAGGGGGTCGACGCCCTCATATAAGGGAAGGGCTTGCGGTTGCATCACACTCGCCGTTCCGTCGAAGGCGCGCGCGTCGCTCCATCCTTCCCACGGATGAATCATCGGCGCCGCCCAGAGCGACGCGGCGGTCGTTTCGTTCGGCGTCGCGCTCAGACAGAGGCTGAAGTCCACCCGCGCGAGCGCTTCCGTAAAATCGAGGACGCCTGGCGCAGCGTAAACGGGATTGCAGTCGATGATCAGCAGCGAGCTTACCCGACTGGCGCGCATGTCGGCGACAAGCGCAGCGAGCGAAAGCGCCTCGTCGGATGAAACATGAGACGGATCGTCGACGAGCGCGTAGACGGCGCCGCGGCCGCCGAGCGACTCGTTCATCGCACAGACGAGCGCATGTGCTTCCGGCGAATGATCGGGCCCAAGGTGAATGAAGGAGCGACCGCGATGGGATTTGAGATCCTCGACGATTCGATCGAGCCACGGCGGACCTTCCGCAGGCGGCGCCCCGAGCAGCGCCGATGCGAGAGCAAGCAGAACCTTGTGCGTCTCTCGCGGCCCGGCGATGAAGCGCTCGTCGGCGACGGCGCCAGTGAGCGACGGCGTCGCTTCGATGGCGTATAGGCGACTCATTTTCGCGCGCGTCGGATTGCGTCGCGCGGCGAATTCGCGCGCATGGCTCAGATGGCCGGGCGCAGCGCTCAAGAGATCGCTGTCGATCGCGAGAATAACGTCAGCGTTTTGAATACGCGGCGCCAATTCGAGGCGCGCGCCATAGGCCAACGCCATGCCTCTTTGGACATTCTCGCGTCCGATCGGCTCCCAATGCAGCCAGCGAATCTGCGGATAGGATTTGCCAAGCGCTTCGAGCTGCGCGGCGAGTGTTGGCGACGTCGACGCGCCTGTTAGGATGGTGAAGCCGGCCCCGCCGGTGGCGGCAAGTTGGGCGCGCTGCTCGGCGATCGCCTGTTCCAGCGCGGCTCGGCTGCGCGGCAGTTTCGCCCGGGTTACGCCCCAGGAACGCCGAGGATCATAGAAGTTCAGCAGTTCCGCCTGCGCGATCGGGCTCGTGGCGCCAAGACTCGCGGGATGAAAGGGATTGCCTTCGACCTTGATCGGCCGTCCCATGAAATGTTTCACCACGGTTCCGGCGGCATAGCCGCCTTCGACATGTGCGCTGCTGTAGTAATCGGGCATGCCTGGAACGATGCCGGGCGGCTGTCGCACGGCGGGAATCAAATGTCCTTGCGGGGCGCCGTCACAACCCTCGAGCCCTATGCCCGCGAGCGCCAGCGCGGCGGCCATCAACGTCAACGCCTCGCGACGATCGCGCGGCGCCGAAAGCGCGGCGCTCAGCCCCGGAAACTCCTGCTCAACACGTGACAAGAATTGCGCATCCCGCGCCAATTCCTCTAGGCTGCGCCACTGCGCGTTCACCTGTGGCATATCGAGCAGTCCGTCAGGTTTCGCTGGGGCGCGCCATATTCAGCGAGCAGGCGCGCTGGAGTCGGGGTCGTCGCGTCGCGCGTCCAGCTGGTGTCGTAGATCTTGTCTTTCGGGCGTAAGCGCGGGCCGGGATTGCGGTGACAATCGAGACAAAATCCCATGGTGAGGGACTTCGCCTTGTAGGTCAGCGCCATATTGGCGACGTCGCCGTGGCAGCTCGAACAACCGACGCCCTTCGCGATGTGAATGCTGTGATCGAAGTAGACATAGTCGGGAAGGTCGGTGACGCGGCGCCAGACCAGAGGCTGGTTGTCCTTTAAGCTGTTGCGCACCGGCTCGAGCAGGGCGGCGTTGGTCCAGATCTGCGAATGGCAGGACATGCAGGTGTAGGTAGGCGGCATGCCGGCGTTGGAAGAGACTTCGACGGAGGCGTGGCAGTAACGACAGTCGATTCCCAATCCGCTCACATGATGCTGATGGCTGAACGGGACGGGCTGCGCGGGCGCCCAATTCACGCGCCGCGCATAATCGCTACGCGGCCAAAGCCAGACCATGAGCGAAAACACGACAGCGGCAAGCGCCAGCACCAGGATCCCGAGCGAGGCCCAGAAATTCGCGGCGGGTCGAAAGACCGAGCTCATCAGCCGCTCGCTTCCCCTCGTCGCATTCGCCCGTCGGCGTCGCGGCTAAAGCCCACTCCAGCCTACAGTTGGTTCAGCAGGGGTCTGCGGCAAGCGCTGCGCGAAGCGTCAGCGCTATCGGCGCGCGCACAAAAGCGACGCCTGGGGTGTTCATTGTCCTGAGGCGACCTAGAATTAGGTTGCCCGCTTGGCCGAAGCCGGCGCATCGAGCGTCACTGCAGCGGTGCTGCTGTGGCCGAATGAGACGCGTCACGCGGGAATGCCGTACAATCGTAGCGAAGGAGATGGGGAATGCGATCTATTCTATTGGCATTTGCGACAGCAGGGATTTTTTGTTTGTTCGTTGGCGCGTCGCCGACGAGCGCAGCGCCCGCGAGCGGCGCCGCGATACGCGACGCGACGGCGTCTTCGTCGCTCGTTCAGGAGGCGCGGTGCCGTGTGTGGCGCCGCTGCTGGCACGGCCCCTATAGCGGCCGTCGCTGCCGTGTGTGGCGTCGGTGCTGGTAGGAGTGGATCTTCGACCAGCTTTCTAATCGAGTGGCCTCTTCTTGTCGGACGGGACGGCCAAAGGCGCCGCCCCGCCCGTCTTCATTGCTTGCGAGGCACTTATAGTACGCCGCTTCCCGAGTGCTGCGGCTTGCGCACAGATGCACGGCGTAAAGATCATTGAGCGTTCGATAAAGGATGTAGGGGTGAATGAGGTAACGGCCGCTGCCGTCATGGAAATTGCCGAAGCGATCGATCTCGCCGCCAACTGCGGGATCTGAGTCGACGATCGCGCGGCGTAGGCTCTCGCCCTTGATGAAGTTCTCGGGCAGTTGATCGAACGGACCGTCGAAATAGGTGTTGAGGCGCGAGTCGCTTTCTCGCACGCCGATCAGGATGCGTCGATCACGCCGCCGATCGCGGTAGAGCGCAAAACCGGTCCGTCGGCCAATATGGAGTCGGTCCGTTCGTCGCGCGCCTACCAGTTCGTCGGCGCCCGCCGAGCTCTCGTCGAGCACATAATGAAAGACCTTCAGTATTGAATTATAGACGAGGAAAAATCGCATTCCCGATTCATCGATGATCGGTCCAATGAATTCCTCATGCGGGCCGATGGCGTTTGCGGGCGGTCGAACGCCAGATAAATCCTCGAGAGCGAATACGACGCTTTTTGCGCCTTGCGTGACGCGATAGGTCAGCGGCGCGAGTCGCTCGACCGCGACGCCCTGCGAGGAGTCTAGGATCGTGTGAACGGCTCTGCCTTTGCCCGGCTCCGCGCTCGTCTCTTGATAATATTCGAAGCGCAGCCTGCCGCTGTCGCGCTCCGCGGCCGCCAGGCGGATATTGCCCAAGTAACGCGTCCCATTAAAGACGAAGCTGAAGTAATAGTAGTTCTCTGTCGGATAGACCCGGACTCGGGTCGGCAACGCCCCGAGAATGTAAGCGAACACGGCGACGGGATCGTCGATGGCGAGCGCCGTCCGTCGCGTCGCATCCTCGATGAAACTCTCGTTCGTGTAGAGTCGCGGAAGCTGCGCCTCCTGTGCGGCGGCCGGCGCCGCCGTCATCGATGCGACGAGCGCCGAAAGTCTCAAGATCGAATGAACGCGACAGACCATCGACGCCGGTCCAGAGGCTGCGCGCAATGCTTCACGATCGCACTTTACGGAGCGGCGGTTTTCGACCGCCACTCCGCATAATGCGCTCCCGTCGGCTGACCGGCGAGGAAGCCTGTGCGTCGGCGCACAGCGCCCAAGCGGGTCTTCACTTAGTTTTAATCACAGCTGAGAGGAGAAGCCCATGAACCCCGTAATCGCGACAGGAATTTTCGGAATCGTCGCCATCGCTCTGGCCGCCGAGGCGCTCAACGTCGCCATGGCGCTCGGCGAATTCAGCCATGTCGCCGCGCTGAATGCAGGGGTCTTCTGACAGCCCGACGTGTTGGCTCGGCCGTGGCGCGAAAGGCCGCGAAGAGAATTTTATCCCTCGCCCAGTCGTCTCGCTTTTCGAGGCTGAACTCAACCTATGAGACAGGCGCTGGTTTGAAGGTGACCCAGCACGCGGTCGACGTGCTCGTCCGCACAGGCGGCGATGTCCTGCGGCTCGACCACCGGCTGGCCGGCGCGTTGGAAGGTCACCCGGCCGGCGTCCGCCGCGGCGATCGTTGCGGCGATCAGAGCGTCGCGATCATTGCTTCCGTCGAGCAGCGGCGTCACCACCTGGGCGATGATGTCGAGCCGAACCGGCTCATGGCGCAGATTGGCGGAGTGCAACACGCCGGCGGCGGCGTCGCCCCGCAGCATGGGGCAGGCGGTGGGTTTCGCCGAAAGTGTGCGCGCCATGCGCATGGGCTCGGTCGACGGACTTAATAGGCCGACAAGCGCCATGCGCAGCAACGCGTCGCCGATCTTGTTCCGGACCGCCGCATCGACGGAGACGCCGAGCACTTCGATCGCTGTGACGATCTCATCGATCGAGCTCGACTCAGGCAACCGCCGGACAAGCGCTTCGATCGCCTTGCGCACGTCGGCGTCCGGCGTCGAGAACCAGGCCCCCGAGCCGTTGGCGAAAAAGGCCTTTCCGTCTTCCTCGCGTGAAAAGGCGAAATCCGGGCGCGCCGTGAAATGCAGCCCCTCGAGCGCGTCCGGCACGATCCTGCGGACGCATTTGGCTTCCCGCTCCTTGTGGATGAGCAAGGTCTGGCGGAACGTCCGGCCGGTAAAAATGTCCATGTGCTGCTCGAGCGAGACCTGATTGTCTCCTGCGAGGGCGCGCAGCAAGGGCGCCGCGGCCGGATTCATGTTCTCGGGCATCATTGAGGAAAGCGCCGCCTCGCCGAGATAGGCCAGTCCGCGGCTCCCGGCGCTGGTCATAAACTCCGAGAAACTGCAGGGCTCGTTGCAGTCCTCCAGGAATTCGTGGCCGATGTAGGAGTCGTCCGCCGTGCGCAAATTGACCGCTTCGGCGCGGAAAATACGGCCCCAGGTCGTCTCCGCTGGCGTGTTCTCCTCAAGGAACGAAAGCATTTCGCGGGCGCGGGCGACGCGCTCGCGCAGCGAACCCTGCGGACCGACATGCAAAGCCAACGCGTCCCGTAGAGTCTGCCGCAGCCGCCACCCGGGCAAAACATTGTAGCTGATGAAGGCGACGCCCTGCGGCGACAGATTCTCTCGCGCTATCCGCAGAATGGCGTCGCGCACCTGCTCGGGCACCCAGCTATAGATAGACGCCCGGCGTCGCCGGTCGTGCGGGCGTGACGATGGCTTGGTGATCTTTGATCGTGAAGATCAGGCAAATAATGCCGCGCGAGCGGCCGATCGCCTGGACACATCCCCCCTTTAGCCCCACATGCGGAGCGGTGCGCCCTGACGCCGAGGAGTCGATGAGAACCTGCGCCGGCGGCCCGCCAGCTTGCGCGAGCGCGTGAAAGAGATCGACCCAGATGCCTTTGGCGGCCCGACGCACGTAGGCGCCCGCGCAATCCAGCGCGGAAAAGCCAAGAGGCCCTACGGGAATCCGAGGCTCCGCGCCAAAGCCCTGACGGCGGGACGGCAGGGGTCGCTGGAACTTTTTATGAGAAGCCGGGACGGGTTCAGCCGTCCCGGCTTTTTTCTTTAGTTCGGCCAGCAGCGGCGGCCGTAGGGGCCGAGATGGAAGCCGGGCGGGCAGGGCCGTCCGTAGCCATAGCCGCCCCATTGTCCGCCCCAGCGGCAACCGCCGTAGGGGCCGCGATGGCCGTAAGGGCCGCAGCCGCCGTAAACCTGAACGATCGGCGCGCCTGATGTCTCAGACGGCGCGACCGGCATGGCCGCATGGGCCGGCGCCGCCAGAGCGGCGGCGAATATCAGCGCGAGACCCGTTCTCAACCGCATGTTCAATCTCCTTTTCCACCCTTACAGGCGAAGGGCCATTGCTTTTGGCGCCGACGCCCGCTGGAATATCTGCGCCCCAACGGAACCCTGGCAATTGGTATTTTGCAATCTAGGTTATCCGCGCCGCCGATGTTCACATATTGTTCTTGCATCAGAAGGGCGTGACGGCTAAGCTCGCACTGGATTTCCGGAAAGAGTCTTAGGGGCGCAAAATGGCGGTGAGGGTGGCGACGGTCGCTTTCGAAGGCGTCGAGGCCCGTCCGGTCGACGTTCAGGTGCAGATTTCAAGCGGCGCCGTCGTGTTCAACGTCGTCGGCCTCGCCGACAAGGCTGTCGCGGAATCGCGCGAACGGGTGCGCGCCGCCTTGATCGCCTCGGGCCTCGCGCTGCCGGCAAAGCGCATTACGGTCAATCTCGCCCCCGCCGACATGCCGAAAGAGGGAAGCCACTATGACGTGCCGATCGCTCTTGGCGTCATGGCCGCGATCGGCGCCATTCCTTCGGATGCGCTTGAAGGATTCGTCGTGCTGGGCGAACTCGCGCTCGATGGGACGCTGACGCCGACGGCCGGCGTTCTGCCGGCGGCGGTCGCCGCCAATGCGCGGGGACTGGGGCTGATCTGCCCCAGCGAATGCGGGCCGGAAGCCGCCTGGGCGTCGGAAGACATGGAGGTGGTCGCGCCGCGCTCGCTCATCCAGCTCGTCAATCATGTCAAGGGCGCGCAGGTGCTTGCCCGGCCTCAGCCGGCGGTCCGTAAAGCTCGCCGTCGACCAGCCCGATCTTTGCGACATCAAGGGCCAGGAGAGCGCCAAGCGGGCGCTCGAAATCGCTGCACGGCCGGCGGCCATAATCTCCTCATGAGCGGCCCCCGAAGCGCCGGAAAATCGATGCTCGCGGCGCGGCTGCCGTCGATCCTGCCGCCGCTGACGCCGCGCGAACTGCTCGAAGTCTCGATGATTCATTCGGTGGCGGGGCAGATCGCCGGCGGCGAATTGACCGACAGGCGCCCGTTTCGCGCGCCGCATCATTCCGCCTCGATGCCGGCGCTGGTCGGCGGCGGGACGCATGCGCGGCCGGGCGAGATTTCGCTCGCCCATCACGGCGTGCTCTTTCTCGACGAACTCCCGGAGTTTCAGCCCCAGGTCCTCGACAGCCTGCGCCAGCCGATCGAGACCGGCGAGATCGCGGTGTCGCGCGCCAATCACCGCGCCGTTTACCCGGCGCGCTTCAACTTCGTCGCGGCGATGAACCCCTGCCGTTGCGGCCATGCGATGGACCCCGGCTACGCCTGCGAAGCCAACCCAACGAGCGTTGCGTCGCGCAATATCAGGCGCGGCTGTCGGGGCCGCTGCTGAACGGTCGATTTGCAGATCGAAGTTCCGGCGGTGACCGCCGCCGATCTCGTGCTGCCGCCGCCGAGCGAAGGTTCGCGGCAGGTTGCGGCCCGCGTCGCGCGCGCCCGCGAGATTCAGCGCGCCCGCTATGACGCCCTCTCCCTGCCGGGGATTGCGACCAACGCCGCAGCGCCCGCGGCGGTGATCGAGCGCTCGGCGGTCTCGACGCGCCCGGCACGGCGCTCATTCGCGACGCGTCCGGCGCTGGCCTCACGGCTCGCGGCTTCCACAGGGTCTTGAAGCTGGCGCGCACGATCGCCGATCTCGACGGCGCGCAGTCTGTCGGCAGAGCGCATCTCGCCGAGGCGCTTTCCTATCGAGCGGGGCTTGCGCTGGGGCGGCTTGCGGCCTGATGATGGGCGCATGTCCTTAACCGATATCGCGATTTTGGCCGCGACACAGCTTGCCTTGGCGCTGCTGGCCGTCGCGATCTTCATCGCTTTGCGCCGGCGGGGCCGCGAGCAAGTCGAAGTGGAGCTTGAATCGCTCCGCGACGAAATCTGGGAGTTGCGCGCCGCCGCCGTCGCCCGAGACCGCGCGGAGGCCGCAAGCCTCGCCAAGTCGCGCTTTCTCGCGGCGGTCAGTCACGAGTTCCGCACGCCGCTGAACGGCGTTATGGGACTGGCGCAGCTGCTCGCCATGACCGAGCTGACCGCCGAACAGGCGAGCTATGTCGAAGCGATCGGCGGTTCGAGTCGGTCGCTCTCTCAGCTCATCGACGACATTCTGGATTTTTCCAAGATTGAAGCCGGCAGGTTCGAGCTGCGCTGCGAGACCTTTGCGCTTGCGCCTTTTATCGAAAGCGTCGTCGAACTGATGGCGCCCCGCGCCCTGGCGAAGGGCCTGGAGCTCGCCAGCGTGATCGCGCCCGACGCGCCCCGGCAGATTGTCAGCGATCCGGCGCGCTTGCGGCAGGTATTGCTCAACCTCATCGGCAACGCGGTGAAATTCACCGAACGCGGCGGCGTCGGCCTGCGGGTCGCGCGCGACGGGGCGCGGCTGCGTTTCGCCGTTTGCGACACCGGACCGGGGGTGCGGGATGAGGCGCGCGAAGCCATCTTCGAGGAATTCGAGCAGGCCGATCCTTCCGAGAACCATCCCCGCGCGGGCGCGGGCCTCGGGCTCGCGATCTCCAGCCGCCTGGTTGCGCGATTGGGCGGCGCGCTCGCGCTGGTTGACTCATCCGACAAGGGCTCGATTTTCGTGTTTACGCTGCCGGCGCCGCCGTTCGCCGAAGAAATCGCTTCTGTCCCTCTATTCGGTCTCAAGGCGTTGATCGTCGCGCAGAGCGTTTTTGAAGCGCCTTACCTTGCGGAGAGCTTGCGTTACGCCGGCGCCGAGGCGGAGATCGTTTCCGCAGGGGACGCGGCGGAGGCCTTGCAAAGCTCCCGCGAAAAGCCGTTCGACGCCGTCATCGTCGATTGCGCCCTGGGGCCGCAGATGACCGCCGAACTGGCCAATCACGCGCGCGCGGCGCAGGCGCGACGGCTGTTCCTGCTCTTCTCGCCGCTTGAACGGCGTGCTTTCGGCGAAGAGGCGTTATGCGACTTCGACGGCTGGCTGGTGAAGCCGGTGCGGATCGCGTCGCTGATCGCCCGCCTCTCGCAAGAAAGCGCCAAGGCGCCGGCGAGCGAGGAGGGCGCAAGATCGCAAGCGCTCGCCGGGGTAAATGCGCTTGTCGCTGAAGACAACGAGATCAACGCTCTCATCCTTGTGCGTCACCTCGCGAAGCTCGGCGCGAAAGTCACTCGAGCGGAAAGCGGCGCGCTAGCTCTCGCGCGCGCCCGCGAAGCGATCGAGGGCGCGGGCGCGCCTTATGACGTGATCGTCATGGATCTCTTCATGCCCGATTTCGATGGATGCGAGGCAAGCCTTCGCATTCGGGAAGCCGAGGCGCGCGCAGGCGTCCCGCGCACGCCGATATTGGTGCTGACGGCCAGCGCGCGTGAAGAGGACGAACGCGCCGCCCGCGCCGCGGGAGTCGACGCATTTCTCACCAAGCCCGTCGAGTTTTCTTCTCTCGCAGCGACGATCGAAGAGCTGAGATTGGCGCCGCGCCGGGCATAGCGCTTGCGTTATGCGCCCTGCGGCGTGATGGCGCCGAAGCGGCCCGATTGGTAGTCAACGAACGCCTGGCGCAATTCATCCTGTGTGTTCATCACGAACGGACCCTGCTGCGCCACCGGCTCGTCGATCGGTTCGCCGCTCATCAGGATCAGTTTCGCGTCATTATTGGCCTCGAAGGCGATGTCGCCGCCTTCATCATCAAACACGACGACGTCCGTTGCGCGGGCGACCTTATCGCCATTGATTTCGACCGTCCCTTCAAGCACCGCGACAACCGCCGTGTGTCCGCCCGGCAGCGTGAATCGGGCGCTCTTTCCTGCGTCGATGCGCACATCCCAAAGATCGATCGGCGTCGCCGTTTGCGCCGGACCGCGCCGGCCATCGAATTCGCCGGCGATGACGCGAACGAGGCCGGCGTCGTCAGGCAGATCGACGCGCGGAATGTCCTTGTCGAGGAGGGTCTGGTAGCGCGGCGGACTCATCTTTTCTCGGGCCGGCAGATTGACCCAAAGCTGCACGACCTCGAATCGTCCGCCCGACTTGGCGAAGCTTTCGGAATGATACTCCTCGTGAACCACGCCGGAGGCGGCGCGCATCCACTGAACGTCGCCGGGGCCGATGAGTCCCCCGGCGCCAGTCGAGTCGCGATGCGCGACCTCGCCGTCAAGGACGATCGTCACGGTCTCGAAGCCGCGATGTGGATGGGCCCCGACGCCGCGGCGCTGGGCGGCCGGCGGAAAGTCAAACGGTCCGGCATAGTCGAACAGCAGAAACGGGCTCACCTGCGCGCCATGTTCGTGATGCGAAAACAGCGAACGGACCGGAAAGCCGTCGCCGACCCAGTGCATGGAGTCTGGGGCGGGGTAAACGCCGATAATTTTTCTCATGACAAAGGCTCCTTGCGGCCTATGTGGGCGGCAGTGAGCGAAATGCAAATCGGTCTCGCGCGCGGGCGCGGTCCTTGACGCGGGGGACCGCAAAACCGACAAGTCCGCCCGAAGGCGAATCATGGCGACGACAACGGCATACTAAGGACGGTTAGATGGACTGGATTATCCTCTTTATCGGCAGCCTCTGTGAGGTCGGCTGGCTTGTCGGCATGAAATATGCGGAAGGATTCACCCGGCTTTGGCCTTCGGTCGTCATGGTGTTTTTCATGGCGGCCAGCGTCGGCTGCCTGGGTCTTGCGGTCAAGACGATTCCCGCCGGCACGGCTTACGCCGCGTGGACCGGCACAAGCATCGCCGCAGCGACGCTTGTCGGCGTCTATCTGTTCAATGAGCCGACGACCGCGCTGCGGTTAGGATCGATCAGCCTGATCGTGCTGGGCATCATCGGCCTGCGGCTCGGCGGCGTCGACCCTTAGCCAGCGCAGATCGCGAACAGGTCAGCGTCCGTGTCGAATCTGCGCGGCAGTCGCCGCTAAACGAAGGCGAAGCGATCCGGGCCGGCCGCCCGCCGGCGCGCAAAACGCGCGTCGGAAAAGACGGTCGCGACCGCTTAAATTAGAAATAGCTTTCGAGCGTTCCGCGCCGACGCACGTCAAGCGTTGCGCAATGGAACGCGCCGCCGAACGCCGCATAGTGCAGGAAGGCGCAAGGGATCGGCTCGTAGCCCCATTTCTCCATCTGCCGCATCATATTGGTGTGATGCGGATCGACGATGACGCGCTTCTCGTCGATCATCAGAATGTTCATGCTGAGCCATTTGCCGCACATCGAGGTGATTGCGAGGATGCGATCGTTGATCGGATCAGGCTCCGGCGCGACGAGAACGTCCCATTTCTTCAAGATGTCGGGCAGTTCGTCGGGATTAATATATTCGGGATTGATCAGTAAGCGGCCCGGCCCCAGCGGCAGGATTGTCGTGTCGATATGCATCGGATTGGGGCAGCGGCTCTTGATCTCGTGAATGCGATAACCCTCGCCGAGATGGCGGCGCAGCCAATCGACGCCCATCGCGTTGGTGACGTTGGAGCGGGTCACGAAAATATCGCGTCCGCAACGGAAGAAGTCGGCGGCGTCAAACACCGGCTCGAATTCGGTGAGGATGTAGCGGATTTCTTCGCCCTTCTCCGGCAATTTGAAGTTAGGGTCGAAGAGTTCGTCGGTGAGCTGGGGCTTTGGCGCCGACGTCCATCGCGCGCCGCGGCGGAAATAGTCCTTGAGGATTTCGCGATAGCTGTGCGTCTCGAAATAACGGCAGGGCCAGGCCATCGGCGTTTCGAGAATCTCGTCGCCGATCACCAGCATCGAATCGCGCGGACAGGAATTGCAGAAGCCGCGCGACGACCAGTGCGGCGTCGAGAATTTCGCCTTGTGATTGACCGCGTCCGGCCGGGTCACCGTAACGCCGAGCGACTCGAGCAAAGCGATAAAGCCGTCGAGCTCCTGCTGCGCCGGCTCGATCATGAATTTCGGAAAGCGAAATCCGGCGGCGAGCGACTGGGCGCGCGCGGCCATGCCGGGAATGTTGCAGGTGACGACCGGATGATCCGAGGGAATGGTCGAGCCCTCAAGGCGCCCGACGATGATCTCCTCCAGCGGATCCCATTCATTGTGAGAATTGACCGGACAGTCCGCGGCAATCGCGGTTCCCATAGATGCATGCATATTCATAATGCGCCCCGGAATCGTTTCCAGCGAGAGACTTCTACCGCTTTCGGACTGTTCTTCAAGCCACGCAGAAGAACGTCCCATTTCTTGCGTTTAACGATGCGCTGCGGCGGACTTACTCGCTTTGTTCTCGATTGTGCCGTTTTATTCGGCAAGCCCGACTATGTCGCGAAGCGCGGCCTCCGTCTACTCCGCACCTCCCCCAAGCCTGCGCCGACTTGCGTTTTCCCCTGCCTTGGGCAATAAACCGCGCTCTACAGAACCGCCCGGCCAGTGATGGGCTGCCGTGGCGGTTCTTTCGCTCGCGCGAAAAGGCGCCATTGGACGAGTCCAATCGGCGCAGACAACTAAGGGCCAAAGGCCCAGGAGAGCAAAATGCCCAAGCTGAAGACGAAATCGGGCGCGAAAAAGCGCTTCAAGATCACCGGAACCGGGAAAGTGGTCTACGCCCAGCAGGGCAAGCGCCACGGCATGATCAAGCGGACGAACAAGCAGATCAGAAATCTGCGCGGCACCAACGTCTTGTTCAAGACCGACGGCGACAACGTCAAGAAATACTTCCTGCCGAACGGCTGATCCGCACCGCACTTTTCCGCAAAGGAGTTTCGTCATGGCTCGCGTCAAGCGCGGCGTCGCCGCTCACGCCAAGCACAAGAAGACCCTCAAGGCCGCCAAAGGCTTCTACGGCCGCCGCAAGAACACCATTCGCGCCGCCAAGGCCGCTGTCGATCGCTCGATGCAATATGCGACGCGCGACCGCAAGGCGAAAAAGCGCGTTTTCCGCGCGCTGTGGATTCAGCGGCTCAACGCCGCTGTGCGAGAGCACGGGCTGACCTATTCGCGCTTCATCGACGGGCTCGCCAAGGCGGGCGTGGAGGTCGATCGCAAGGTTCTGTCGGAACTCGCCATCCATCAGCCCGAGGCCTTTGCGGCGATCGTGGCCCAGGCGAAATCGGCGCTGCCGCAGGCTGCGTGAGACCTCAGCTCTCGAGCAAGTTCCGAATAAGTTGACAGACTTTTTCGACTAGAACTTGCTCCAAACTAATTAACTTGGCGCGATTTCCTATCGATCAGACGATCCCGTCTGATCTTAAAGCGCGTTAAGCGGCGACGGGCGTTGATCTGACAGGCGCTGCGCGAAACGCGCTGGAAATCGATGCGTGCGAGCGCCTCAGACGTGAATCGCGCGGCCGAAGGCGGCGAGCACGCTTTCATGCATCGTTTCCGAGAGGGTCGGATGCGGAAAGATCGTGCGGATCAATTCTTCTTCGGTCGTCTCTAGATTCATCGCGATGACGAAGCCCTGGATCAGCTCCGTGGCTTCGACCCCGAAAATATGCGCGCCGAGCAGCCGCCCGGTCTTGGCGTCAAAGATCGTCTTGACGAGGCCTTCGCTCTCGCCAAGCGCGATCGCCTTGCCATTGGCGAGGTAGGGAAACCGGCCGATCTTGACGTCGAGTCCATGTTCTTTCGCCTTTGCCTCGGTCAGGCCGACCGAAGCCACTTGCGGGTGACAATAGGTGCAGCCCGGCACGCGCAACCTATCGAGCGCGTGGGCGTCCAGTCCGGCGATCGCCTCGACGCAGGAGACCCCCTCATGTTCCGCCTTATGGGCGAGCATCGGGCCGCCCGCGACGTCGCCGATCGCGTAAACGCCCTCAACATTGGTGCGGCCTAATCCGTCGATCTTGACGACGCCGCGCTCGAGGGCGACGCCGAGCGCCTCTAACCCGAGATTCTCGACATTGGCGACAACGCCGATCGCCGAAAGCGCCCGTTCGACCTCGAGCGTTTGCGGCTCCCCGTCCGCGCTTTTCAGCGTAACGTTGAGGCTGTCGGCCTTTTTCTCGACGCCCGTCACCGTGGTTGCGATGCGAATGTCGACGCCCTGCTTCTTGAACGATCGATGCGCCAGCGCCGCGATCTCTTCGTCCTCGCTCGGCAGAATATGCGGCAGCGCTTCGACGAGAAAAACCTCGACGCCAAACGTCCGATAAAAGGAAGCGAATTCGACGCCGATGGCGCCGGCGCCGACGATGAGCAGCGTTTTCGGGAAAGCTTCCGGCTTCATCGCTTCGAAATAGGTCCAGATGAGCCGTCCGTCGGGCTCGAGTCCCGGCAGAACGCGCGGTCGGGCGCCGGTCGCGATGATGATATGTTTCGCCCGATAGACTCCCTCTCCGAGCGTCGCTTTTGGCGCCGGCAGTTGTGGAAGCATCGGCGGCTTTGTCGGCGCGCCGACCCGGACCTCGCCCTTTGCGGCGATCGTCGCCTCGCCCCAGATGACATCGATCTTGTTTTTCTTGAGGAGAAAGGCGACGCCGCCATTGAGCCGCGCCGCCGCTTCGCGCGAATGCGCGACGATGCGCGTCGCGTCGGCGTTCAGCGCGCCTTGCGAAACGCCGAACCGTTCGCCTTCTTTGGCAAGCCGATAGACTTCGGCTGAACGCAGCAGCGCCTTCGTCGGAATGCAGCCCCAGTTCAGGCAAATGCCGCCGAGATGTTCGCGCTCGACCACCGCGGTCTTCAGTCCCAATTGCGCGGCGCGGATCGCGGCGACATAGCCGCCGGGGCCGCCGCCGATGACGATGAGATCATATGTGTCGGCCATGCTTCGTCCCAGCTTTCAATGCGCCAGATTTGCCGCGTTGCAATAAGCATATATTGTTTAGGCGATTGCCGTCACGTGACCCTCAGGGGCTTCGAATGAGCGCCAGTCTCGCATCGATGACCGCCTCGCTGCGTTCGTTCTCTCCAAAAGTCCTGAGAGCTTTGCGTCGGGTCGCGCATTTCATCTGGCGCGTCGTCATCGGCTTTCTTTGTCTGCTGTTCCTGGCCTTTCTCATGATTCTTGTGACCTCTTGGGCAGTTTCCACGCCGAAGGACCACGCCTATCGCGTTCTTGATCCCCAGTCGGCCGATTGCAACATGCAGGTCGACGAAAAAGGAAACTTCCGATCGCCGGCTTGGACTACTCTCGCCGTTCACGGTAATGACGAAAAGGTAGCGGCGCTTGACGACGAGGCCGGTCATTGGGACGCCAAATTTCAATGCGCGATACAGCGTCACGAAGTTCCTGGCTCTGATGGCGACGAGACCCATCGATCGAGCGCGCTCGGCTACACGCTGGCTTTTCTCGAATTCAAGGAGGATGGCGAGCCGTTCGAGCTGATCAAGGGCGCCCATGAGCGCTTTGCGCTGAGCGAGTTGACCGATCGCGTGAGCTATATCGATCGGAGTCAATGGCGGCCGATCTCCCAGCTCGAGGCGTTGGCCGCGCATCTAAGATCGGTCGAAAAGCGCGTCCATACGGACGAGTTCGGAAATCTCGTCACGCATAGCAATTACGTCATCGTCTTCATTCACGGCTGGCGGCATGACGCGTCGATCGGAGACGGCAATGTCACCGATCTTCGCGCTTACGCGGCGCATGTCGCGCGATACCTTCGTGACCGGTGCGACGCCGGCCAACGCGAACATTGCGGGCGCGAGGTGACGGCGGTTTATGTCGGCTGGCGAGGCGCACGTCTCAATGAGGCGAGCCTGCACCGTCCCTTTATCGCCCTCGGCAATGCCGCCGCTCTGCTCGATGGCGACGCCACGACATGCTCGAACGGCGTTCTACCCAGCGAGAAGCCTCTTTGCTGGAAAAACTGGATCAATTCCTGGGGCGGGACGCTCGCTTCCGGAGTCGCGACGCTCACCTTGTTCGACCGGAAGCCGGTCAGCGAATATATCGCGCCGCACGTCCTGATGGCGCTGAGGAAAATCGAGCAGGTCCTCAACAAGCAGCCGGGAATGAAGGCCAATCAGCGCGCCAATCCGAACAAGATGATCGTGATCGGCCACAGCCTCGGCGGGAATCTCCTGGCCTCGGCTTTGAAAGACCAATTGATCAAGGCGATCCGCAATCATCCGGGCGACAACGCCTATTTTTACCCTCCGCTCGGCGATCTCGTGGTGTTGATCAACCCGGCCGCCGAAGCCTCCAAATGGACCGACGTCCAGCGCGCCGCCTGGGAGAGGATCGCCTATTTCGAGGGCGAGGGCGATCTCATGGCGGGTCACCGCTTCTTTCCTGCTTACCAAAGTCCCGTCCTGATTTCCGTCACCTCGGCCTATTCCTGGCCCCCCGGCGGGATAAGGCCGGAGGATTGCGCCATCGCAATGCACGACAAACTCAATCGGCTCGGTCCGGACGCCTCCTCGCAGAGCGAATTATGCGTGCGATACGAGCGATTCCTGGAGACCAAGAAGCCCGAGGAATTCATCTTTCACGATGAGTCGTCGAACGCGGACGAGCGCGCGTGCAAGGCGCTCAAAACGCCGTTTGCGCTCGACCAGGCGGTAGAAGACATCGATCGCAAAAAGAAAATCGGCATAAAATCGGATCTCGCCACCTATCTGGCCTTTCCGCTTTTCCGCGGCGATTTGCGTCCGCTGGGCGTGATGATCGCCGGCGTCGCCCGTGATTGGCGCGCCGCCTGTGAAAACTTCGGGACGAGGACAAGCCGATTGGAACAGCGGACGATGAGCTTCTGGCGTAAGGTCGGAGAATTCGTGAGCGATCTTCCCTTCCAGAACACCGATATTGAGTCGACGCGCACCATCGGCCATCTCGATCCGCCACGGTCGTCGGTCAGTCTCGTCGATACCTATCGCATGCCGGCGCGCCAGCTCGGCACGACTCATGAAATCCGCAGCATCGGTTGGGCGCCGCCCAATCAGGCGGATTACGAGGACATCCCCGCCGATCCCAGGCTGGACTGCCCGCGCAGCGACGATTGGCTGACGCGCGCGCGAAGCGCGCAAAAAAACGGCACTCAGTGGGAAAGCGCGTTATTGGCGCCGCCGCTCGATCCGGACGACGATCATCCTCTCGGCAGCGGCGGGAGTCCGGCGGTCGAGATGACTCATGGATTCAGGCTCGCAGGAATGCTTCCGATCACGCGCGCCAACGACCCGTTCTGGAATATGCGCGCTTATGACGACGTGCTGATGAGCCATGGCGGCTTCATGTTCAGTGCGTTCATTTGCGCGATCAACCAGTTCATCATCGATCAGCCGACGCGATGGCCGCCCCCGCCGCCGACGGCCGAATTGCAGCCCGCGCCCGCGCGCCAAGAGCCAGTTCGGCCTGCGACTGGCCCCGTCCGCATGCGGCGTCAGGCGCGATAAGCGCGCAATTCAGACTTCGTCTCGTTTCATTGTTCGATACGCGCGACGGGTCTTCGGGTCGCCTAAGCCGCAGCTAAGGCATGCAGCACCCGCGCCCAGGAGCGCGCGCCCTTGTGAAATGACGTGTAGGAATATTTCTCGTTCGGCGAATGGATGCGGTCATCGTCATGCGCGAAGCCGATCATCAGCGAGTCCATGTTGAGGTCGCGCTTGAACGCGCCGACGATCGGAATCGAACCGCCGCAACCCGCGAGCACGGCCTCCTTGCCCCATTCTTCGGCGAGCGCGCGGCGCGCGCGACTGAGCGCCTCCGAGCCGAAGGGGAGCTGCAGCGCGTTCGAAGCGCCGTGCGAAAGGAATTCGGCCTTTGCGTCCGCCGGCAGGCGCTCGCGCACGAAGCTGCGGAAGCTTTCGAGGACCGCTTTCGCATCCTGCGCGCCGACGAGGCGAAACGAAAATTTCGCTGACGCCTGCGCCGGCAGCACCGTCTTCGAGCCAGCGCCTGTATAGCCGCCGACGATTCCATTCACATCGCAGGTCGGACGCGCCCAGATTTGCTCCATGACGCCGCGGCCGGCTTCGCCGCCGACGCGGGTCAGTCCGATGTCGGAGAGCCATTGGCGTTCGTCGAAGTCGATGGCGCGCCATTGCTCGGCGATGTCTTCCGGAATTTCCGGCGCTCCGGCGTAAAAGCCCGGCAGCGTCACTCTGCCGTCGGCGTCGTGCAGATCGGCGATGATCTTCGCCAGCACATGGATCGGGTTCAGCACCGGCCCGCCGAACATGCCTGAGTGCAGATCGCGGCTCGGTCCTTTGATGATCACTTCTTCAAGCGCCAATCCGCGCAGCATCACCGTGATGGCGGGCGTCGAAGCGTTCCACATGCTCGTGTCGCAGACGAGCGCAAGATCGGGCGCCGAGAGTTCGTCCTTGTTCGCGGCAAGAAAGCCGGGAAGCGAGGGCGAGCCCGTCTCCTCTTCGCCTTCGAACAGAAAGGTGACGTTGCACGGTAGTCCGCCGTTCGCCTCAAAGGCGCGGCAGGCTTCGAGAAAGGTCATCAGCTGGCCTTTATCGTCCGAGGCGCCGCGGGCGACGATGTCCTTGCCGTCCTTGCCGTCGGCCAGTCGCGGCGCGAAGGGCTCGCTCTCCCACAGTTCCAGCGGGTCCGGCGGCTGCACGTCGTAATGGCCGTAGAACAGCACATGCGGCGCATCCTTGCGCTTCGCCTTGGCCTGGCCGACGACGATCGGATGGCCGGGCGTCTCGCGCACTTCGGCCGCATAGCCGAGGCCGCTAAGCTGATCCTTCAGCCAGTTCGCCGCGCGCAGACATTGCGCTTTGAAAGCGGGATCGGTCGAAACCGAGGGAATGCGCAAGAGATCGAACAGGCGTTCTCTCGAAGCCTCCAGATTGGCGTCTATCGTCGTGAGAATGGCGTCGATCGCGGCCATGCATGGAGCTCCTTGGTCAGGCGCTGAGCCTAATGCGGATGCATGGCGAGGAAAAGACGTGGGGCAACTGAGACGGCGGGTTTCCTCGTCCTTCGAGACGACCGCTTCGCGGTCTCCTCAGGATGAGGAAACCCTTGACCTCATCCTGAGGAGCCGCCTTTAGGCGGCGTCTCGAAGGACGAGGTCAAGGGGAGCAAAGCTTAATCATTCGGCGCGAGCATTTTCTCCGGCCGCACGATCTCGTCAAACTCGACTTCCGTAACCTTGCCAGAGGCGAGCGCCTCCTCTTTCAAACTCGTGCCGTTCTTATGCGCGGCGCGGGCGATTTTCGACGCGGCGTCATAGCCGATCTTCGGCGCGAGCGCCGTGACGAGCATCAGCGAGCGGTCGAGGAAGCGCTTGATATTGGCTTCGTCGGCTTCGATGCCCTCGATGCAGCGGGCGACGAAACTGTTGACGCCATCGGCGAGCAGGATCGTCGATTCGAGCAGCGCGAAACCAACGACCGGCTTCAGCACATTGAGTTCGAGATGGCCCTGCGACGCGGCGAAGGTGATCGTCGCGTTATTGCCGAACACGCGCGTGCACACCATGGTCAGCGACTCGACCTGAGTCGGATTGACCTTGCCGGGCATGATCGACGAGCCGGGCTCGTTTTCGGGAAGCCTTATTTCCCCGAAGCCGGCGCGCGGACCGGAGCCGAGCAGCCGAATGTCGCAGGCGATCTTATAGAGCCCGGACGCCAGCGCGTTGAGCGCGCCATGCGCGAAGACGATCGCGTCGTGAGCGGCGAGCGCCTCGAATTTATTGGGAGCGGAGACGAAGGGCAGCCCTGTCTGCTCCGCGATGTCGGCGGCGACGCCTTCGCCAAACCCCCTAAAAGTATTGACGCCGGTGCCGACAGCCGTTCCGCCCTGCGCCAGCTGCAAAAGATCGGCGAGCGTCGTTCTGATGCGGCGTCCCGCGCATTCGGCCTGCGCCGCATAGCCGGAAAATTCCTGGCCGAGCGTTACCGGCGTCGCATCCTGCAAATGGGTGCGGCCGATCTTGATGATATCGGCGAATTGCACCGCCTTGGCGTTGAGCGCGATATGCAGGCGCTCGACCGCGGGAAGCAACCGACCGGAAATCGTCGTCGCGCCGGCGACGTGAATGGCGGTGGGGAAGCTGTCGTTCGACGACTGACCGAGATTGACGTGATCGTTCGGATGAACCGGCGATTTCGAGCCGCGCGGCGCGCCGAGCATTTCATTGGCGCGATTGGCGATGACTTCGTTGACGTTCATGTTCGTCTGGGTGCCGGATCCGGTCTGCCAAACGACGAGCGGAAAATGGTCGTCGAGTTTGCCGTCGATCACTTCGCGCGCGGCGGCCTCGATGGCGTCGGCGATTTTAGGGTCGAGCAAGCCCTTTTTGGCGTTGACCTTGGCAGCGGCCAGCTTGATGCGCGCCAGCGCATGCACGATCTCGATCGGCATGAGATCGCCGCCGATCGGAAAATTTTCCCGCGACCGTTCGGTCTGCGCGCCCCAATAGGCCCAGGCCGGCACGGCGATGTCGCCAAAGGTCGCGTTCAATTCTTTGATCTTCGGTCATCGGCTTGCTCGCATGGAAAAGCGCGTTACGCGCGCATCCCTATGCGGCATTTCCGAGTAGCGTTCAATCGCGCGAGACTTCCGAAAGCTGTTCAGCCGCCCATTCGCGTCGCTCGGCGGTCGGCGGCGCCGCCATGAGTTCGGAAAGCCGGTTGCGCGCGCGGTTCACTCGGCTTTTCATCGTGCCCGGCGCGCAGCCGCAGATTTCCGCAGCTTCTTCGTAAGACATGCCGGAGGCGGCGACGAGAATCAGCGCTTCGCGCTGATCGAGCGGCAGCTTCTGCATCGCGTCTCGAAAGTCGAGAAAGTCCATGTGCGCGTGTTGCGACTCCGGCGCGATCAACCTCGCGGCGATGACGCCGTCGGGATCAGGCGCTTCACGTCGGCGCTTGCGATACTCGCTGTAATAAATGTTGCGCAGAATGGTGAACAGCCAAGCAGTGAGATTGGTGCCTTCGGAGAAGGTCCCAAGACTGCCCCATGCTTTCACCAGCGTTTCCTGCACGAGGTCGTCGGCGCGGTCGGGTTTCCGCAGATCGACACCGCGAAGGCGCGCAGGACTCGGGATGGCGGAGACCAGCTCAGCCTTCAATCCCTGTCCCGCCGAATGCGCTTCTTCTCTCGCCGTCACTCACTCTTCCTCGGCGCGTCCGCTGTCGCCGAGGAGGATAGCACATTCGTTTCGAGTTGGTTCAAGAGTTTGAGAAACCGATCGGGGACCGGTTGGGCCACGACGTCGTCGTAAAGGTTGCGAAGCTCCTTCCCGATCGAGTCCTGGAATTCCACCGATCGCCGGCGTTGTACCGGCTTGGCGCCACATCGCGCCTCCCCGCCTCCTCGGCGACGATCGCCGAATTCGTCACGCGTCATTACCCACCCTGAATACGTCTCCAGCTGGCGAGGGCCTGGCCTCGGAGAATAGCGCCCGTCGCTCGCGAAAGCATCGTCGTCTGCTTTCGCGCGTGCAACTATATTCTCCGGATTCTTGTTCCCCATGGAGCCCTCTATTTTAAAATGCATGATTTCTGGAGCCGCCGCGTTATAGTGCGCCGCAAGGACGATAGGCAAAACGCGCCGCTGAAGGATTGGTTCCCTAAAATGCCGAGCAGTTTTGACGCATTGTCCAAGTGTGGAATCGGCTTAGCTCGCACGCGTCCCCCTTTGGGAGGCTCGGCGCTGCTGGAGTTGTAAAGCATGTCGGCATCAAGAGAAATTTCTGCGCACATTCCCTATTTGAGACGTTTTGCACGGGCATTGGTCGGCGATCGGGAAGGGGGCGACGCCTATGTGCTGGCCACCCTCGAAACGGTCGTGGCGGAGCCGGGCCGCATCACCGAATCTGAAGATCTGAGAGTTTCTGTTTATCGTTTGTTCCTGGACGTTTGGGCGGCGTCGCCGATTAACGCCCACATCGATCGTTCTGGCGCGCTCGAGGAAGACGGCCGCCGCAACCTCGAGGCGATTTCGCTGAAGCCGAGGATCGCCTTCTTGTTGCAGGCGCTTGAGGGATTTGATCTCGATCAGATTGGTCAGACTCTGAAAGTTTCGGAGCGCGAGGCCGGCGCGCTGATCGAAGCCGCGAATGGAGAGATCGCCGACCAGATCGCCACCGACGTGCTGATCATCGAGGACGAACCGCTGATCGCGCACGACCTGAGGAGCATCGTCGAGGAGCTCGGTCATCGCGTGATCGGCATGCCGCGCACCCACGCCGAGGCGGTCGCTGCCATTAAAAAGAGCAATCCCGGCCTGATTCTCGCGGATATCCAGCTTGCGGACGGCAGTTCCGGGCTCGACGCCGTGAACGAAATTCTCGGGTCGATGTCCACGCCGGTGATTTTTGTCACCGCTTATCCCGAGCGTTTTTTGACCGGCGAGCCGCCCGAGCCGGCCTTCCTGATCGCCAAGCCCTTTAATGTGGAGAGCCTCAAGGCCGTCATCAGCCAGGCGCTGTTTTTTGATCGCCGCGCCGGCCGGCGTGAAGGGACGGCGCCCCGGGTCGGCATGTGAGATCGTTGATCTCACTGCGATTTTCTGCTTTTGCTGACCCTCGCCCCTCCCCAGGAACATTCCTCGCGCCGAGATTAATCGTGGCGGCCTAGAAACAATGGCCGCGGAGACGAGTTATAGGCGTAGGCGCTGGGGGAATTGTGAGGCGGCCCATGGAGGAGATGAAGAAATCCAGTCGCGGCTTCGCGTCTATGGATCCTGAAAAGCAGCGCGCCATCGCCCGCAAGGGCGGTCAGAGCGTTCCTGACGAAAAGCGCAGTTTTTCTCAGAACCCCGATCTTGCGGCCCGCGCGGGGCGCAAGGGCGGACAGAGCGTAAATCCGGCAAAGCGGAGCTTCTCGCGGGACCACGCGTTGGCTTCCGAGGCTGGACGCAAAGGCGGACATGCCTCCCACGGAGGTGGCGTCCAAAAACGTAGCGCGCCGCTCTAAGAGCGGCGCGGACCCTATGCCGCAAACGGCGTTGAGCGCTGCGCGATAAGCGAATAGAGCGCGTCGTCGTCGCGCGTTGCGCGCATGGTCGTGACGAGATGCGGATCACGCAACATTCTGGCGGCGCAGGCAAGCGCCTTCAAATGGTCGGCGCCTGAGGTTTCCGGCGTCAGGATCATGAAAACGAGATCGACCGGCGCGCCGTCGAGCGAGCCGAAGTCGACCGGCCGGTCCAGCCGGCCGAAGACCCCGTAAATCCCTTTTAATTTGGATAACTTACCGTGCGGAATGGCGATTCCGTCGCCGATCCCGGTCGACCCCAGCCTTTCGCGGTGGAGAAGCGCATCGAAAATCTCGCGCGCCGGAAGCCCGCAGACCTTCCCGGCCCTCTCGCTGAGTTCCTGGAGAAGGTGCTTTTTCGTCGTCGCCTTCAGCGAGGCGCACACCGAATCCGGCGAAACCAAGTCCGTTGGCCGCATGCGACGATCATCCTGCTTCTCGTGGAGGTCTAGGGCCGTCAAAGCCCTTGACCATCCTTGAAATTTCTACGTCTCGCTACTTTCGCCAAAATCCGTAGGGACATGGGAAAAGGGCAAGATACATGCCGAGAAGGCCGTTATTATGGCCCCGTTACGACGTTTTTCCGTAGGCGCGATTTCTTTCGTCAGCGCGCGCCGCCGCTTTCGGTCTCGGGCGTGTCGATCCAGCCGATATTTTGGTCGCCGCGCCGATAGACCACGTTCACGCGGCCGGTGTTGGCGTGCCGAAACACCACGACCGGCGCGCCGGTCAGATCGAGGTCGAGCACCGCCGCGGAAACTGACAGTCGACGCAAGTGCGTGGTCGACTCGGCGATGATTGCCGGGCTGAACTCCGCAGGCGCTTCGCTTTCCTGGTCAGGAGCTTCGAGAACCTGATAGGCGACGACCTCTGACGAAGCGCCGTCGCCGGGCCCATGGCCGTGTTCATGATGGCTCTTAAGCCGGCTTTTGTAGCGGCGCAGGCGCTTCTCGATGCGCTCCGCCGCCTGATCGAAGGAAGCGTAAGGCTCCTGCGCGCGGCCGTCGGCCTGCAGCACGATTCCTGAGGCGAGATGCACGCTGCAGTCGGCCCGATAGCCGGAGCCTTCAGGCGAGATGGTGACGTGGCCGCTGACGCGACCGTCGAAATATTTGGCCGCCGCCGTCTCCAGCCTTTGCGTTACATGCACGCGCAGAGCTTCGCCGATGTTGAGGTTTTTACCCGAGACCCTGAGAGACATTTTCCAATTCGAACTTTCGTTGCGCGCCTAGTTTCGGCCGCGGAATGAACGGCCGCGCGGCTGCCGCGCCGGCGTCGGACCACCCACGCAATGCGCCGCCCCAGGGCCTAAGACGTCGGCGAATCGCCGGCAGTCTGGCCAAAGAGCGGAAATTGCGCGCAGCGTTAGAAGCCTCGACGCATGAAGTCAATGGAGTCTTCCGTCCGGCGACGCTTGGCTCGCCGGGGCGGAGCATGGCGCATCAGTGGGCCGTCATACGTCCCTGCGCAAGCTTGGCGCGGCGCCGATCGACCGAGGATGGAATCCGCAGGCTGTCCCGGTATTTCGCAACCGTGCGCCGGGCGATGTCGATATCGCTCGCCTTCAGTCGCTCGACGATGGCGTCGTCGGACAGGACGTCGTCCGGAGTTTCGCGATCGATCATCTGTTTGATGCGAAAACGCACCGCCTCAGCCGAATGCGCCGCGCCGCCGCTGGTCGTCGCGATCGAGGCGGAGAAGAAATATTTGAGTTCGAAGACGCCGCGAGGCGTCATCATGTATTTATTCGACGTCACCCGAGACACGGTCGATTCATGCATGCCGATCGCATCGGCGACCGTGCGCAGGTTCAATGGACGCAGATGTTCGACGCCATGCGTCAGGAAGGCGTCCTGAAGCCGCACGATCTCTGAAGCGACGCGCAGGATCGTGCGGGCCCTTTGCTCGAGACTCTTGGTCAGCCAGTTGGCGTTCTGCAGACAATTCGAAATGAAGCTCTTGTCGGTGGGGCCCGTGGCGGCGGCGCTAACCTGCGCCGCGTAACTATGATTGACCAAGACGCGCGGCAGCGCGTCGGCGTTGAGTTCGACGCGCCAGCCGCCGTCGGCGGCCGCGCGCACGATGACGTCGGCGATCAGCGGCTGGATCGGCGCGCCGCCAAACGCCCGGCCGGGTTTCGGCTCCAGTCGGCGCAACTCCGCCGCCATATCCGCGACGTCTTCGGCGTCGACGCCGCAGATCTTGGCGAGCTGCGCGAAATCGCGGCGCGCGACGAGCGCGAGGTTGGCGACGAACGCCTGCATCGCCGGATCATAGCGATCGCGCTCCTTAAGCTGGATCGCGAGACATTCCGCGAGATCGCGCGCGCCGACCCCGGAAGGATCGAAGGTCTGGATCGTCGCGAGGACATGCTCGGCCTCTGCTGTCTCAGCGTCGAGACGCGCGGCGATGTCGCCAAGGTCCTCACGCAGATAGCCGCTGTCGTCGATCCCGTCGATGATCGCCTGGCCGATGATTCGATGGCGCGGATCGGGGCAGGCGAGCGCCAGCTGTTCGGCGAGATGTTCATGGAGATTCTGTCGGTCGGCGACATAGGCCTCAAGATTGGGCGCTTCGCCGTCGGCCGGCCCGCCGCCGGCGGCGCCGGTCCAGGACGTCGCCGAAAGGCCGGCTCCGTCAGGGGCTTCCTCACGCGCCCGCTCGCCGACCGTGGGACCTTCGGCTTCGAAGGCGTTGCTCATGTCGGCGCCGAGATCGGCCGAGAGCGTGGCGGAGTCGACGGCGAGCTCCTGACGCGCCCAATCGCCCTCCTGCGGCCCTTCGAAGGCGTCCGCAGCGCTCGATTCCTCGCCCCGTGCGGAATCCGACGCGTCAATCCCGCCGTCCCCTTCCTGCGCCTCGAGCAGCGGATTGCGCTCGAGTTCGTCATGCAAAAAGGCGGCGAGCTCCACATTCGAGAACTGCAGAAGCTTTATCGCCTGAAGCAACTGCGGGGTCATCACCAGGGCCTGGCCCTGACGCATCATCAATTTGGTGGAAATCGCCATATCGCCCGATCCACGCGACCGCCTCTCCGCGGCCCGGTTTTTGCTTGTGTCACTTTGCTTATAGCACTTCGGCCAAGAGCGCACAGGGCCAAAAAAGCAGCGCGCCGCCGAGCAAGATGCTCAAGCGTTAATCATTGAAGCAGGCGGCCCGCGGCGCCCGGATTAGCCGAAAAACAGCGTCATAGCGCCGCTACATGCGGAAATCTTCGCCGAGATAAATGCGCCGGACGTCGGGATTGGCGACGATTTCTTCCGGCGAGCCCTCTGTCAGCACATGGCCATTGTAGATGATATAGGCGCGGTCGGTGAGGCCCAGAGTCTCGCGGACGCTATGGTCGGTGATGAGCACGCCGATGCCGCGCGCTTTCAGATGCCGCACGAGATCCTGAATCCCGCCGACGGCGATGGGATCGATGCCGGCGAAAGGCTCGTCCAGCAGCATGAAGGAGGGATGGCCGGCGAGCGCGCGGGCGATCTCGCAGCGACGCCTTTCTCCGCCCGAGAGCGCCACCGCGGGCGTATGGCGCATGCGGGTGAGGCGGAATTCTTCGAGGAGGGCGTCAAGCTCCTCCTGCCGCTTCTTGGGATCCGGCTGAGTGATCTCTAGCACGGCGCGGATATTGTCTTCGACCGAAAGGCCCCGGAACACCGAAGCCTCCTGCGGCAGATAGCCGATTCCAAGCCGCGCGCGGCGGTACATGGGCAGCGGCGTCACGTCGTAGCCGTCGAGCGAAATCACGCCCCTGTCGGGCTTCACCAGCCCCGTGATCATGTAAAAGACGGTGGTCTTGCCGGCGCCGTTCGGCCCCAGTAGGCCGACCGCCTCGCCGCGCGCGACATGGAGGCTCACGTCTTCGACGACGCGGCGCGACTTATAGGACTTCGCGAGATTGTGGATCGACAGCAGGCCCTGGCCGTCGAATCCGGCGGGCTCGCGATAGGCGGAACGCGGCTCGAAGCCCGTCGGCTCCCCCTGTTGGAGCGCCGGCGCGGGCCCCCAGAAGCGATTGTCGCGCGCAGCCTCCGCGGCGTCGGCGCCCAAATTTTGGGCGCCAGCGTCGAGCCATTGGCTTTCGGCGATTTCATCCGGCTTGCGAGACCGGCCGACGCCTTCGGCCAGCCGCGCCAGCGATCGGCCGGCGGCGCGAAAACGCGTCGAAAGGGCGGAAAGATAGCTCAAGCGCGCCTTGTCCGTCGCTCTTTGCATCCAGGGTTGGGAAGCGTCAACCGCGCTCGATCCGATGAGCGCCGCTTCGGAAATATGTGGCGTCCCTCGCCGCGCCGCGAGTCGCGATCACGACCAAGGGCGCTTCGCCTCCGTCCGTTTTTCATAGTCGTCGATCTTAGCGGCCTTTTGGAGCGTCAGACCGATGTCATCGAGTCCCTTTAGCAGACAATGCTTTCGAAACGGATCGATCTCGAATTTGATCACGCCGCCGTCGGGCCCGCGAATCTCCTGCGCTTCAAGGTCGACGGTCAAGGTGGCGTTGGCGCCGCGATTCGCGTCGTCCATGAGCTTGTCGAGTTCGGTCTGGCTGACCGTGATCGGCAAAATGCCGTTCTTGAAGCAGTTATTATAGAAGATATCGGCGAAGCTCGTCGAGATGACGCAGCGCACGCCGAAATCGAGCAGCGCCCAGGGAGCGTGCTCGCGCGACGAGCCGCAGCCGAAATTGTCGCCGGCGACGAGAATGCTGGCCCCGCGGTAGGCGGGCTGGTTCAGCACGAAATCGGGGTTCTCGGCGCCGTCTTCGCGATAGCGCATCTCGGAAAAAAGGCCCTTGCCGAGGCCGGTGCGCTGAATGGTTTTGAGATATTGTTTGGGGATGATCATGTCCGTATCGACGTTCATGATCGGCAGCGGCGCGGCGACGCCGGTCAGTGTGACGAATTTTTCCATTTTCCTCGGGCCTGGGGCGACGATGTCCCGGGCCATTTAGCAAATTGGCCGGTCGGCCGCAAAGCGCCGCTCGCTCCGTTCCGACCCGGCCCCTCGCGATTCTCTCGCAAGGGCGCCGCCTTCTGCTACCATGTCGAAAATACACGCCATGTTGCTCTTGCGATGATCCTGCAGCATCTGATCCCGCCAAATTACAATTGGCCCGTCGAAGCGGTCGGCTATCTCGCCGCCGCCGCGAGCGTGTTCGTCTATGTGTCGAACACGATGATCCCATTGCGGATCGCGGCGATTCTCGCCAATGCGCTGTTCGCCTTTTATTTCTTTCTCAAGGGACTCTATCCGCTCTTCGCGCTCAACGCCTTTCTGGTGCCGGTCAACGTGCTGCGCCTGAGACAGATGCAGCGCCTGGTGCAGGATATTCGCGCCGCCGCCTCGGAGGATTTCGATTTCGAATGGCTGCGCCCCTATATGAAGCCGCTCAAACTTTCCGAAGGCTTCGTCCTGCATCGCAAGGGCGATCTGTCGGAGGAAGCCTATCTGCTGGTCCGCGGCGACATCTATCTGCGCGAACCCGGCGTCACGCTGAAGCCCGGCACGCTCTTTGGCGAGATGGGCATGTTCACCAATGAAAACCGGCGCACCGCGACCGCCGTCGCCGCAACCGACGTCGAGCTTCTCTGCGTGCGCTATGACGATTTGCTCCAGCTCGCGGCGCAGACTCCGCAATTCGGCTTTTACCTGATGCGGCTCATGGTTCAGCGCATGCAGCACAATGTGGAGCTCGCCCGCGCCGGCAAGGGGTGAGCATGCGCTTCAATCCCATGCGCGTCACCCCCGCGCTTGTCGCGGGCATTCACGCCGACACATGGCGCGAGCTCTTCAAAACGCGCGTAGATTTCCGTAGAGCTTCGCCATAAGGACGTGGATGGCTGGGCCAAGCCCGGCCATGACTAACTCGAAGGCGTCGGAAAATTAATGTCGCAAAAAATCTACCCCGTCCCGGACGACTGGAAAAACAACGCGCGCATCGACGAAGACGCCTATCGCGCGCTCTATGAGCGTTCGCTCAAGGACCCGGACGGCTTCTGGTTCGAACAGGCGCAACGCATCGACTGGATCACGCCCTTTTCAATAGTGAAGCGCACCAGCTTCGACACGCATAATGTTTCGATCCGCTGGTTCGAGGACGGCACGACCAATGTCGCGATGAATTGCATCGACCGGCATCTGCCGGCGCGCGCCAACAAGATCGCGATCATCTGGGAAGGCGACGATCCTTCAGTCTCGCGCCACATCACATACGCCGAGCTGCATGAAGAGGTCTGCCGCTTCGCCAATGTGCTTAAAAAGCACGGCGTCAAGAAAGGCGATCGCGTCACCATCTATCTGCCGATGATTCCGAGGCCGCTTTCGCCATGCTCGCCTGCGCGCGCATCGGCGCGATTCACTCGGTGGTCTTCGGCGGCTTCTCTCCGGATTCGCTCGCCGGACGCATTGAGGACGCGCAGTCAAACGTCATTGTCACCGCCGACGAAGGAATGCGCGGCGGCAAGAAGATTCCGTTGAAGGCCAATGTCGACGCCGCGCTCGATAAGGTTTCGGCAAAGACGGTCATCGTCGTGACGCGCAGCGGCGCCGACATCGACATGCAGCCCGGCCGCGATTTCCGATACCGAAGAAGCGGCGCGCGTTTCCGCCGATTGTCCCTATACGGAGATGGAGGCGGAGGACCCGCTGTTCATCCTTTACACGTCAGGCTCGACCGGCAAGCCGAAGGGCGCGTTGCATACGACCGGCGGCTATCTCGTCTACGCCTCGCTCACCCATGAACTCGTCTTCGATTATCGCGAGGGCGATGTCTATTGGTGCACGGCTGATGTGGGCTGGGTGACCGGCCACAGCTATATTCTCTACGGCCCGCTCGCTAATGGCGCGACGACGCTGATGTTCGAGCGTGCCGAATTATCCAACCACGTCGCGCTTCTGGAGATCGTCGACAAGCACAAGGTCGATATTTTCTACACGGCGCCGACCGCCATTCGCGCACTGATGGCGGCGGGCGAGGGCCGGTGAAAAAGACCAGCCGCAAATCGCTGCGTCTTTTGGGCTCCGTCGGCGAGCCGATCAATCCTGAAGCGTGGGAATGGTATCATCGCGTCGTCGGCGACGGCCGCTGTCCGATCGTCGACACATGGTGGCAGACCGAGACTGGCGGCGTGCTGATCTCGCCGCTGCCGGGCGCGATCGATCTCAAGCCGGGCTCGGCGACGCGGCCCTTCTTCGGCGTCGCGCCGGAAATCGTCGATCCGCTCGGCAATGTGCTCGAAGGCCAGTGCGAAGGCCTGCTGTCATCGCCGATTCATGGCCGGGGCAGATGCGCACGGTCTATGGCGATCACGAACGTTTCGCGCAGACTTACTTTTCCGCTTTCCCGGCAAATATTTCACCGGCGACGGCGCCAAGCGTGACTCTGACGGCTATTACTGGATCACGGGCGCGTCGACGATGTCATCAATGTCTCCGGCCATCGCCTCGGCACGGCGGAAGTCGAGAGCGCGCTCGTCGCGCATGAACGAGTGTCGGAAGCGGCCGTCGTCGGCTATCCGCACGACATCAAGGGACAGGGCATCTACGCCTTCGTCACGCTCAATCAGGGCGTGGCGCCGAGCGAACATCTGCGCAAGGAGCTGGTGCATTGGGTGCGCCAGGCGATCGGGCCGATCGCGACGCCCGACATCGTGCAATTCGCGCCGGGACTGCCGAAGACGCGCTCGGGCAAGATCATGCGGCGCATTTTGCGCAAGATCGCCGAAGGGGAATTTGGCGCGCTGGGCGACACGTCGACGCTTGCTGATCCGGGCGTGGTGGATGAGCTGGTAAGGGAGAGGCCGGGGAAGGCTGGTTGACAGCCTCCGACCGTTTTGATGTAACCATCCGCATGGGGAAGCGATCTCCCCACGAGGCGACATGCCCAAGAATCGCGTCCGGTTTTTCACCAAGGGCGCAGCATGTCTTCAATCCACTCGATCTCTCCTGAAAAGCTCGCGCGCCGGATTGGCGTCCCGCATTGTCCTGCGCTCATTGACGTGCGCGGCGCGGACACCGGTCGCCTCGATCTTGCCCCGGAAGCAGCGAGGTTTTCTGCCGCGTCGCTTGGTCTATCGCGCATGTATCCCGACGAGCTCGAACAGCTCGAAGCGGGCATGACGCTCTACGACGCCTTTTATCGACGGCGCCGCGATGCGACGGACGAGCCGCACAATTGGCCGACGACCAAATCTGGAAAGACGCCATGAACACGCCGACAAGAATTGAGGCGGCCGATCATGCCGTCTCGTTACGCGAGGCGCTTGCCGTATGGTCGCGGATTGCGCTGCTGAGCTTTGGCGGCCCCGCCGGGCAGATCGCGCTGATGCACAGGGTGCTGGTTGAGGAGAAGCGGTGGCTGTCTGAAACGCGCTTCCTGCATGCGCTCAACTATTGCATGCTTCTCCCTGGTCCCGAGGCGCAACAGCTTGCGACCTATGTAGGCTGGCTGATGCACGGAACCGTCGGCGGCGTCATGGCCGGCGGATTGTTCGTGCTGCCGGGCGCGGCGGCGATCATGGCGCTGAGCGTCGTCTATGCGCTCTATGGCAAGGTCGGCTTTGTCGCGGCGGCGTTTTTCGGCCTCAAGGCCGCGGTGCTGGCGATCGTCGTTCAGGCGGTGATACGGGTCGGCAAGAGGGCGCTGAAGAATCCCGTTCTGCAGGGGTTCGCCGCCATCGCGTTCGTCGCCATCTTTTTCTTCGATGCGCCGTTTCCGCTCATCGTGCTTGCGGCGGGTCTTATCGGTTATGTCGGCGGCAGGGCGCGCCTGCAACAATTCTCCGGCGGCGGACATGGAGCGGAGACCGATGCGGACAACGCCAGCCTGCTCGGCGATACGCTCCCCGGCCATACGCGGCCGAAGGCCGTGCATATGCTGACAGTCGCGGGGGTTTGCCTGTTGCTATGGCTTGTCCCTATCGCGGCCCTTCTGCTCGGACTCGGCCCGGCAAATGTCTTCAGCCAGATCGCGATGTTCTTCAGCAAGATGGCGATGGTGACCTTCGGCGGGGCCTATGCGGTCCTTGCCTATGTCGCGCAGCAGGCGGTCGACAATTTCCATTGGCTGCGCTCCGGCGAAATGCTCGATGGGCTCGGCATGGCGGAAACGACGCCCGGCCCTCTGGTGATCGTGCTGCAATTCGTCGGATTTCTCGCCGCCTATCGCGAGCCGGGTTCGCTTCCGCCGCTCGTCGCCGGCGCGCTCGGCGGCCTGCTGACGACATGGGTCACCTTCGTCCCCTGTTTCCTGTGGATTTTCCTTGGCGCGCCCTTTGTGGAAAAAATACGCGGAAACAAAGCGCTCGCCGGGGCGCTGACGGCGATCACGGCGGCGGTGGTCGGCGTCATCCTCAATCTGGCGATCTGGTTCGCCGTCCATGTCCTGTTTCGCGAGACTATCCCCGTTCGCGGATTTGGCCTCTCATTCGAAGTCCCCGCGCTTTCAAGCGTCGACGCCACGGCGTTGCTCCTGGCGGTCGCCGCAGCGCTCGCGCTGTTCCGTTTCAATCTTGGCGTCCCGCGCACGCTCGCCCTTTGCACGGGCGCGGGCGTCCTGCTGTTCCTGATCGGCGCGTCGCCGGCGCAGTGGCAATCGTGAAGGCGGAAGCGGCGGCGCAAGTCGCGGTCGATTTCTCTCGGGCTGAAGGTAATTGACCGCAAACTCAAGGGAGGCTGAACATGACGCACAAACTCGACCGCAGACATTTCATCGGCGCCGCTGCGACCGCGGGCGCGGCGCTCACTGCAAACGCCACACGGGCGGAAGACCAGGCCGCGCCTGCGCGCAAGAGCGTCGTTCACGTCGCCAAGCAGATGCCGTTCGATCCAAAAAGCGTCAAAGGCTTCTCGGAAAAGATTCTCGTTTCGCACTACGAGAACAATTACGGCGGCGCGGTCAAACGATTGAACGCCATCGGCGAGCAACTGGCGGGGCTCGATTTCGATAAAGCGCCGGGATTCCAGATCAACGGGCTGAAGCGCGAGGAGTTGATCGCGACCAACTCGATGATCCTTCACGAAGTCTATTTCGCTGGACTCGGCGAGGCGAACAAGCCGGGCGCGCCGCTCAGTGAGGCAATCGAACGCGACTTTGGCTCCTTCGATCGCTGGCGCTCAGAATTTGCCGGCATGGGCAA
Source organism: Methylocystis sp. (assembly GCA_046349135.1). GTDB lineage: Bacteria > Pseudomonadota > Alphaproteobacteria > Rhizobiales > Beijerinckiaceae > Methylocystis. Next base: position 151,248 of record JAXMCY010000002.1, read on the forward strand.
GGCGCTCGGCGGCGGCTCGGGCTGGGTGATTCTCGCCTATGACAAGCACGGCAAGCGCGGCAAGCGCCTCGTCAATTCCTGGGCGAACGATCACACCCAAAGCATCGCCGGCGGCGATCCGGTGCTCGTCCTCGACATGTTCGAACACGCCTATCAGATGGATTACGGCGCCAAGGCCGGCGACTATGTGAAGGCGGTCATGTCGGCGATCAACTGGTCGAACGCCGATCGATTGTTCGAAAAATATGGTGGAATCTGACCGCAGCGAGAAAACAGACGCGTCTTTCGTAAGTCTCAGTGCACATGAGCGTTGGCGGGCTTAGCGACAACTCGCATGCGCTGCTTACTTTCTGTCAAACAGCGCCAGCGCTTCCGGCGCGAGCGCGCCGCCGGTGATCCTCGACCGTCAAAAAAAGGGCGCAGCATCGGCGACAGCGCGGCTGGTGATCATGATCTGCCCCAACCGCTTCGCCAGTTGCTCGATCGAAGCGGCGTATCGCACCCGCTCATTTTGCCGCATTCGCGACAGGGATGTCGAAATGGAGAACTTCCTCTCGCGTCCCAAGCTTTTCATAAAGCGAGCGAAGCCGACCGAGACTGCTCTGTAACCTGTCCAGCGATTGGCGAAAAATCGCCACTCATTGGCGCCCCTCGTCCTGACGGCCGCCGCGCGCGGCGCCACATCTTCTGCCTTGGACAAGAGGATTCAGGAGATGCAGCACTTTCTTGTCATACTCGCCGGACTAGGCGCGGTCGCCCCCGCACGCGCGGATTCCGACGTAGAGCACGCAAGATATTCGGTGGTCGTCTCGCAAGGGGCGATCGAAATTCGCGATTACGCGCCGCAGATCGTCGCAGAGACGACGGTCGCCGGCGAGCGCGGCGCGGCCGTTAGCGAAGGCTTTCACCGCCTCGCCGGATATATTTTCGGCGACAACTCACCGCAGCAGAAGATCGCCATGACTGCGCCTGTCGGACAGGCGCCGGAAAACGGCGATTGGAAAGTGCGTTTCACCATGCCTGCGGAATTCAGCATGGCGAACCTGCCCAAGCCCAACAACGCCGAAGTCAGGCTCGTCGCCGCGCCGGCGGTGCGCATGGCGGCGATCCGCTTTTCCGGCATCGTCAGCGACGAGGCCCTCGCCGAGAATCAAGAGAAGCTGTTGGACTATCTGAAACAGCAGAGACTTTCGCCCAAAAGCGCGCCGCAGTACGCCTTCTACGATCCGCCCTGGACGCTCCCCTGGAACCGGCGCAACGAAGTCATTGTCGAGATCGGTCGGTAGCTGGCAGGTCGGCGCGTAGACCGAATTCATTGGCGAATTTTGGCGCTGCATTGGCGAGGTTGCAGCTATCTCAAGCGACGCTTCGGACTTTTTATCTTGCGAGCTTCGTTTGCAGAAAGAAGCTCGGCGGGTTTGTCCCTCGCTCGCTTGGCGCGGCCGCCCCCGTTCGCGCAAGGCGAGACGCCAAGACGACGGCTTCGGCGACGCTCCTCCCGCGTCGTGAGGATCGGCGTCGATGCGCCGCAGATCTTCGCTGTGACGCGGCGGCCGGCGAGCGCGGCGTCAATCCAAGCTTGCGTCGCCTCGCCGGCAAAGCATCTTGAAGCGTCGCGGCGAAGCGGTCGCGACAGAGGGATTACTTCCTTGAAAACAGCGCCAGCGCTTCCGGCGCGAGCACGCCGCCGGTGATTTCGATATCGACGAAGGGCGTGGCTTTCGCCAAAGCGCGACTTGTGATCATGATCTGGCCGACATGCTTCGACAGCTCCTCAACTGAGGCCGCGTAGACGACGCGCCCCAATTCGCACCAGACGATCGCGCCCATGCACATCGGGCAGGGTTCGCCTGTCGTGTAGAGCGTCGCGCCTTTGAGATCCTTCGCCGGATTGTCGGCGAGGAAGCGTCGGATCGCCACCATCTCGCCATGCGCCGTTGGATCGTCGTTGGTGACGCCGAGGTTTCGTCCCGTCGATACGACCTTCCCCTCGCGCACGATCACCGCGCCCAAGGGAAAGTCGCTTTCGGCGGCCTCCGCGATCGCGAGCCTCATGAAGCGCTCATCCTCCGAGCGGTCCGGCGAGGGCCTCGCCCTGGCGCGCGCGGCGCGCGAATCCAGCCGACTTTCGCGGCGTCCGCGCGTCTCTTGGCTCATCTTCCGCTCCAGCAGCTTTTCGCGGGCCAACTTGACACGGCGATCCGGGCAATGCCACTCGCGGCGGCGTAATTAAGAAAGGGCGAGGGCGGTTAAGCGATGGCGAAGGCGTTCATTTTTCCGGGTCAGGGGTCTCAGGCGGTCGGCATGGGCAAGGCGCTCTACGACGCCTTTCAGCCGTCGCGCGCGATTTTCGCCGAGGTCGACGACGCGCTGTCGCAGCCGCTCTCGACGCTCATGTTCGACGGACCGGAATCGGAGCTGACGCTGACCGCCAACGCCCAGCCGGCGCTGATGGCGGTGTCGCTCGCGGCGATTCGCGCGCTGGAGTCAGAATGCGGCCTCGATCTCGTGCGGGATGCGGCCTTTGTCGCCGGACATTCGCTCGGCGAATATTCGGCGCTGGCGGCGTCGGGCGCGCTGACGGTGTCCGATACGGCGCGGCTCTTGCGCATTCGCGGCGACGCCATGCAGAAGGCGGTGCCGGTCGGAGAGGGCGCGATGGCGGCGCTGCTCGGCGCCGAGCTCGATCAGGCGCGCGCGATCGCGGAAGAAGCGGCGGCGGCGGCGCAGGGCGTCTGTCAGGTCGCCAATGACAATGGCGGGGGCAGGTCGTTCTCTCCGGCGCGAAGGGCGCGATCGAAAAGGCGATCGACATCGCCAAGGAGAAGGGGATCAAACGCGCGGTGCTGTTGCCGGTCTCAGCGCCATTCCATTGCGCGTTGATGCAGCCCGCCGCGGACGCCATGCGCGACGCCCTCGCTGGCGCGACGATCAGCGCCCCTTGCGTTTCTGTCGTCGCCAATGTGACGGCGCAGCCGACGCAGGACCCCGAGGCGATTCGCCGCCTGCTTGTCGAGCAGGTCACCGGCGCGGTGCGCTGGCGCGAATGCGTGGCCTATATGGCCGATCATGGCGTGATGAAGTTCGTCGAATGCGGATCGGGCAAGGTTCTAGCCGGCCTGTTGAAGCGCATTGCGCCGCAGGCCGCGGGCCTGTCGGTCGGCGCGCCGGCCGATTTCGACGCCTATCGCGCCTTCGCGTAGCGGCCTGGCAGGCGCGACAAAGAAAGGCCCGGTCGCGAGGACCGGGCCCATTCCCTCGGCGGTGAAGCCGATTGGCAAACTTAGTACTTGGCCAACACCGGAGCCGGCGAGGCGAAGTTGAAGTGGTAGTTGATGCCCGCGCGGATCGTGTGGAAGCGCGTGCGGTTGTTGGTGCTGTTGAGGCCCCAGCCCGGGTTGAACGCCCAGAGCCAGTTGTTGTTGTTCCCGGTGCCGCTGATCTGCGTATACAGATACTCGACCTTCGCGGACCAGTTCGGGAAGAACATCCACTCGGCGCCGCCGCCGGCGGTCCAGCCCGTCTGCACGGCGCTGTTCTGGTTCCACCAGCCGTTGCGCTGCACCTCGCCATAGGCGAAGCCGCCAGTGCCGTAGAGCAGCAGTTGCGGGCTCAGCAGGGTGATGCCGACGCGGCCGCGAACCGTGCCGAACCAGTTGATGCGGGCCGAACCGACGTTGCCGCCGAAGCCGCCGCCGAACAGCCACCAGTTGTTATTGCCGCCGCCGCCGGAGCCGATGCTCGTGCCCTGGAAATCGGTCTCGGCGCCAACGACGAACATCGGCGTGACCTGGAAGTTGTAGCCGACCTGGCCACCGCCGACGACGCCGCCGCTGTTGCCATTGCCGTTGTTCCAGCCGCCGTTCCAGCCCTGGTTGGACGAGTTGGAGGCAAGGAAGCCGCCACCGAGGTTAAGACCGGCGTAGAACCCGGTCCAAGTCATGATCGGCGGCGGGGAATATAGGGCGGAGGCGCCTTGTGGGAGGGAAGGTCGGCGGCGCTCGCGGCGCCGGCAAAAGCGCCGTCGCCAGAGCCAGAGCCGAGATCGCTGTCTTCATCTCTCTATCCTTCAGTTCGAGCCAACTTAAATTAATAGGTGCGCGTCAGTCCTGTGACTCTTCCGGACGTTCAAGGACGCTGACCCCCAAGCACGACGGAGTGTGGTCAATAATTGCGCGGGAAACAACAAACAGAAGGTAAAATCCGGCCCAAAAGACCCAAAAGATTTCTACTGTTGCAGTTGGGTCACAGCCGAATTTCGCACGTTTTCCGGGGCGACGACTGAGCAATTCACTCTTGAATCCGTCGCTTGCGAAAAGTGAGCCGAGCCCGCGCCAATTTTACGCTTCTGACCGTCCTGCAGTTTGTTCCACAGCCCTTACCTGACGCTGAACAGCGGCGGAAAAATGGCCACGTCCTCGAACTGCGCTATAAGGCGCGCGGAATCAAAAGGGAGGAGAGGAACGATGTTCGAACTTAACGGCAAGACGGCGCTGGTCACGGGCGCGAGCGGCGGAATCGGCGCGGCGATCGCGCGCGCGCTTCATTCGGCCGGCGCAACCGTGGCGCTTTCCGGCACCAGGAATGATGCGCTAGAGGCGCTTGCCGGCGAATTGAACGGCCGCTCGCATATTTTGCCCTGCAATCTTTCGCAAAAGGACGAGACCGAAAAGCTCGTGCCGGCGGCCGAAGCGGCGATGGGCGGGCTCGACATCCTTGTCAACAACGCCGGCATCACGCGCGACATGCTGTTCATGCGGCTCAAGGATGAGGACTGGGACGCGGTTCTCAACGTCAATCTGACCTCGGCGTTCCGCCTGTCGCGGGCGGCGCTCCGCGGCATGATGAAGAAGCGCTTCGGCCGGATCATCCAAATTACCTCCATCGTCGGCGTGACCGGCAATCCGGGGCAGGGCAATTACGCCGCCGCCAAGGCGGGATTGATCGGGATGTCGAAATCGCTCGCGGCGGAGGTCGCCTCGCGCGGCGTGACCGTCAATTGCGTCGCGCCGGGCTTCATCGAGAGCCCGATGACCGACGCGCTGACCGACGCGCAAAAGGAATCGATCTTGCGCATGGTCCCAACCGGAAGGCTTGGAACGGGCGCGGATGTGGCCGCCGCCTGCGTCTATCTCGCCAGCGTCGAGGCGGCCTATGTCACGGGGCAGACCCTGCATGTGAACGGCGGCATGGCGATGATCTGACGTTTTTCGCCGCGCGCCGCCATCCGCGGAACGATCGTCGATGCGCCGGATTCTTTCGCGCGGGGAAATCGCGGACTATCAAGGCGCGTCGACGAAAAGCCGGTGCTTCTCAGCGCCTTTGGGGGCGTGGAGCCCCAGCACGCCGTTCGGGCGGATGCATGGCGCCGTGGCTGGACTCCAAGTTCAGCTGAATACCGCGACAACGGCGTCTATTTACAGCGCGGCGCGCCTCTCGCCATGCTCAGGGAAGTATGCTACCAGACCCTCGCCGCTGAGGGGCGGCGTCGCCGCGATTTCAACCCGGCAAGCAAGTCGCCAAGCGTCTTGCGCGTGTCAGGGCGGTCGGCGAGCGATTGCAAGTTAAAGGGATGAATGGCGATTGTGGAGCGCGCCAGCCGGCTCGGCTCCAGGTCGCCATAAGGCGCGAGTAGGCGCCAAACGTAGACAGGGATCAAAGAAGATGAGCGATGTCGCCGAGCGCGTGAAAAAGATTGTTGTCGAGCATCTCGGCGTCGAAGCCGACAAGGTCGTCGACAAAGCGAATTTCATTGACGATCTGGGAGCCGATTCGCTCGATACCGTCGAACTCGTCATGGCCTTCGAGGAAGAATTCGGCGTTGAGATTCGGACGACGCCGCCGAGACGATTCTCACCGTGGGCGACGCGGTGAAGTTCCTCGAAAAGGCGAAAGCCGCCTGACGAAGCGAACGAGGTTCTAGCGTGCGGCGACTCCTTACCCGAGGTTTCGCCGCCGTTGGCGTTTTCTGCAACGATAGAAGTTCGAGTAGAGCCATGCGCAGGGTGGTCGTCACCGGTCTTGGCGTCGTATCTCCTTTGGGCTGCGGCGTGGAGACGAACTGGCGCCGTCTCGCCGCGGGAGAATGCGGCTTCAAGCGTATCGACACATTCGAGGTCTCCGACCTCGCTTGTCAGATCGCGGCGGTCGTGCCGAGAGGCGACGGCAAGGACGGCACGTTCAATCCCGACGATTGGTTCGATCCCAAAGAGCAGCGCAAGGTAGATGATTTCATCATCTATGGCGCATGCGCGGCGACTCAGGCCCTAAAGGACGCCGGATGGGTGGCCGACACGCCGGAAAAGCAGGAAACCACCGGCGTTTTGATCGGTTCCGGAATTGGCGGCCTCGGCGGGATTTATGAAACCTCGGTGACCCTGAGAGAGAAGGGCCCGCGCCGGGTTTCCCCCTTCTTTGTCTCGGGCAGAATCATCAATCTCGCAGGCGGCTATGTGTCGATCATGCATGGCCTGAAAGGACCGAATTCCGCGGTGGTGACGGCCTGCGCCACAGGCACGCACGCCATCGGCGACGCGGGACGCATCATCGCCATGGGCGACGCCGACGTGATGGTCGCGGGCGGCGCCGAATCGCCGGTCAATCGCATTGGCGTCGCCGGCTTCGCCGCATGCCGCGCCTTGTCGACCGGTTTCAACGACCGCCCGGAAGCGGCCTCGCGGCCTTATGACAGGGATCGCGACGGCTTCGTGCCTTGCGAAGGCGCCGGCTGCGTCGTGCTCGAGGAATATGAGCACGCCAAGGCGCGCGGCGCGAAATCTACGCCGAACTCCATCGGCTACGGCATGTCGGGCGACGCCTACCACATTACGCGCCGACGCCCGACGGCGACGGCGCCTCTATCGCTGCATGAAGGCGGCGCTAAACGGGCCGGCGTGTCCGTGAACGACATCGATTACGTGAACGCCCACGGCACCTCGACGCCGCTCGGCGACGAGATCGAACTCAAGGCGGTCGAACGCCTCCTCAATGTCGAACCAAAGCTCGCGATGTCGTCGACCAAATCGGCGATCGGCCATCTGCTCGGCGCCGCTGGCGCCGTCGAAGCGATCTATTCGATTCTCGCGATGCAGGCCAATGTCGCCCCGCCGACGCGCAATCTCGACAATCCTTCGGTTGAAACCGCCATCGACCTCGTGCCGCACAAGGCGCGCGAGAAGGAAATCAATATCGCGCTGTCGAATTCCTTCGGCTTTGGCGGCACGAACGCCTCAGTACTGTTTCGCCGCGCCTCTTGACCGCGCCCAAACTTCGTCGGCCCGTTCGAGCAAACTCTTGGCCTGCGACGCGCCAACTGAGGCGGCGCGTTCCTGAATTCGCCACAAAAGAGGCATAGTGTAAGGCCTCGGCAATTTGACCGCGCGAGATTTTCGACCTTTTGATGGGCGTACTGCCATGAGCGATGCGGACGAAAAAGACGCGCCCGAAATCCAAACAGACGCTGGCGCGTCGCAGCCGGCTGAGCCAGCCGCGGCGCTGAAGCCGGAAACAGCCTCCCCGGTTCTCGGCGCGGCGCCATCGGACGCCGAATCGAACGAATCCGATAAGCCCCGCCGCGCCGCAGAGCGCTGTTTCGCCGCCCGTCGCGCCTGTCGAGGGGGCGAGCTCGGCGTCGGAGCGGCCCCTATCCTTCAGAAGGTTGAAGCGCCGCGCGCCGAACACGCCAGCGCCTGTCGCGCCAGCCGCTGAAGTCTCGGCCACATGCCGACGGCAGCGGATTCTGTCGGCGCCCAGCCTGCGCCGAGGCCGCACAATCCGCCGCCCGTCGCGCCGCCTGTCGGCTCTCCAGCGCCTTCGACGTCGCCTCCCTCGCCAACCACCGAAGCGCCTTTGCTCGGGTCCGCCGACCCGCGCGCCGCCGCTGCCGGGCCGCCCAGCGGCGACAGGCGCATACCGGCCGCGCGCCACGATGCAAGGCGCAAGGCAGGCATCGCAGCCGCAGGCGGCGCCCGCCCCGCCGCCAAAAAAGCGCAAGAAGCGCCGCGAGGGCACGCTGTCGATGGCGAGCGGCTTCCTGAGTTTCGTGCTCGTCGCATTGGTGGCCGGCGTTTTCGGTCTCATCGCCGCTACGCACAAATTGAAAGCGCCGGGCCCGCTCGCAGCCGACAAGGTCGTCTACATTCCGCCGCGCAGCGATTTGTTCGAGATCCTCGGCCAGCTCGAACGTGAAGGCGTCATCGCCAATCCCACGCTGATGCAGTTCGGCCTCGTTCTCGATGGAAAGCTCGGCAAGCTGAAGCCCGGCGAATATGGTTTCAAGAAAAACGTCAGCCTGCATGACGTCATCGAACAGATCGCCTCAGGCCGCCAAATCATGCACAGCGTAACGATTCCGGAAGGTCTTACCTCGGAACAGATTGTGCAGAAGTTGAAGGAGGCCGACCTGCTCGCGGGCGATGTCGTCGATCTTCCCAAGGAAGGGGTTCTGCTACCCGAGACCTATAAGTTCCCGCGTGGCTATCCGCGGGCGCGCCTTGTCGCGAAGATGCAGGAAGATCAGCGCAAGACTCTCGACGCGATCTGGGCGAAGCGCGCGCCCGACCTGCCGTTGCGTACGCCCTATGAATTGGTGACGCTGGCGTCGATCGTCGAAAAGGAGACCGGCAAGGTCGAGGAGCGCCCCCGCGTCGCCGCGGTATTCGTCAACCGGCTGCGCAAGGGCATGCGCCTCCAATCGGATCCGACGATCATTTACGGGCTGGTCGGCGGCAAGGCGACGCTTGGTCGGCCGATCATGCGCGCCGAAATCGATAAATGGACGCCTTACAATACATACGCCATCGACGGTCTGCCGCCTGGGCCGATCGCCAACCCTGGCCGGGCGGCGCTTGAGGCGGCGGCGCATCCGGCGCCGACGCGCGATCTTTATTTCGTCGCCGACGGCACCGGCGGGCATGTCTTTTCCGAATCCCTCGACCAGCATTCGCGCAACGTCCAGAACTGGCGTCGCCTGGAGAAGGAAAAGAACGAAGAAACATTGGACCGCGCCACCCCTGGGGTTCCCGCGCCCGCTGCGCCCAAGCCGGATAAGCGCACCGAGGGCCCGATCGGCCGCCTCGTCACGCTCTCCGAGCGCCATGAAGACTATCCGCCGGGCGGCCCCATGGCCGCGGACGACGGCGCGACCCATCGGCTCGGCAAATTCGGCTATGCCGAAGCCGATTTCTTCCTTGGCGGCCTTGGCGACCGGACCGAGACTTATTCTGCGGGCTTCGCCCGCCTCAGGCCGGCGCGGCCTTTCTTTACCGAGGAAACGGCGCAGGCGCCCGCCAAGGCGTTATTCGACGCGTCGCTGCTCGCCAGGCGCCCGGCGCCCTCCGATACGGAGGAGGGGGAGGAGCGGCTCAATCCCGACATGACGACGGTCGCCAGCCAAGGTCCTGAGGCCCAGGCTGACGATGGCGCCGACATCGCCGCCTATCCTGTTTCGCCTGCGCAGCGCGCCGAGCAGAGGGCGCGCGCCGCACGGCTGGGCCTCGCAGCCGGTTCCGACCAACCGCCCGAAGCGCTCGCGCAACGAGCGGCGCAGGACGCGGCGCCGCCGCGGGAAGCCACGGCGCTCGCGCCGACTGGCGGTCGGCCCTTTCGTCCGCGCGCTTTCGACGCGTCAGAAGGCACTTCGCTCGACCCGCTGCGGGACAAGAGCTGGGATCTCACCTCAGCAAAAACGGTCCCTACGAGCGCCGAATTGCGGTAAGGAGGTCGCCGCGGTTGTCAAGCGCGGCGCCGGAAAGCCGCACGCCAAACCGCCTTCCCGGAGCCGTCGCCGCGCATGAGCCTTCACAGCATGACGGGATTCGCCCGCGTTCAGGGCGCCGTCGCCTCCTTCCGCTACGCCTGGGAACTCAAGAGCGTCAATGCGAAGGGGCTCGATCTGCGCTTGCGCGCGCCGGCCGACTTCGACTCGGTGGAAATCAAGGCGCGCGAGAAAATCGCCGCGCGGCTCGCGCGCGGGGCGGTCTTCGCCAATCTCGCCGCAAGGCGCGAGGACGAAAGCCAAATCGCCCGTCTCAACCGTCCCGCCCTCGACGCGCTTCTGGCCGCGCTCGCCGAACGGCCGGCGCCCGCCAATGTCGGACCTGCGACGCTTGATGGCCTGCTCGCGGTGCGCGGCGTCGTCGAAATCGTCGAGCCGGAGCTTTCCGAAGCGGAGCGGGGGGAGCTTGAATCGCGCATTCTCGGTTCGCTGGACGAAGCGCTCGACGCGCTGATCGCCTCGCGCAAGGCTGAAGGCGGCGCTCTGGCGGCGGTTCTTCGCCAGCGCCTCGATCGCATATCAACGCTTGCGGCGCAGGCCGACGCCGCGCCGGCGCGCCAGCCGGAGGCGATTCGCGCCCGGCTGAAACAGCAGCTCGCGCGACTGCTGGAAAGCGCCGACGCCTTCGATCCGAATCGGCTTCATCAGGAGGCGGCGCTGCTGGCGGTTCGGGCAGACATACGGGAAGAGCTCGACCGGCTGAAGACGCATGTCGAGAGCGCTTCGAAACTTCTCGTCTCAGGCGGTCCGGTCGGACGCCGCCTGGATTTTTTGGCGCAGGAGCTGGGCCGAGAGACCAACACGCTATGCGCCAAATCGAACGACGCCGGGCTGACCGCGATCGGGCTCGAAATGAAGATCGAGGTCGAGCAGCTGCGCGAGCAGGTTCAAAATATCGAGTGAGTCGTGAGTAGACAGGGGGACCGCCACTCACTACTCACTACGCACCACTCGCTCTCGGAATATCATGCCTCCGATTCGAACCGGCCGCCGCGGCATTGTCCTGATTCTTTCCTCGCCCTCCGGCGCTGGCAAGACGACTCTGACGCGGATGCTGCTTCAGGATCGCGATCTCGACTTGACGCTTTCGATTTCGGTGACGACGCGGGCGCGACGCTCGAGCGAAGTCGACGGCATTCATTACAGCTTCATCTCGGAGCGCCGTTTCGCCGCCATGCGCGACGCCGGCGAATTGCTGGAATGGGCCGAGGTTCACGGCAACTTCTACGGCACGCCGCGCGGGCCGGTCGAAGACATACTGGCGCAGGGACGCGATTGCCTCTTCGATATCGACTATCAAGGCACGCGCCAGGTGCGCGAAAAGATGGGCGCGGACGCGGTGACCGTCTTCATCCTGCCCCCGTCGATGGACGAATTGCGCGCAAGGCTGGAGCGGCGCGCCGAAGATTCGCGCGATGTGATCGAGAAACGATTGGAGAACGCGCGAAAGGAAATCGCGCGCTGGAAAGACTACGACTATGTGATCATCAACGACGACCTGCAGCGCGCCTTTGACGATCTCATCGCCATCCTGCGCGCCGAACGCCAGCGACGGCCAAGGCGCGACAAGGAGATTGAGCAATTCGTCGCGCAATTGCTGAGCGAATAGTTCTTCGCCCGCGGCGCGCTATTTCCTCCTCATGGCGGCGATCGTTCTCAAGCGCGTCTATGAACCGGCGCAGGCGGAGGATGGAACGCGCGTCCTGGTCGATCGCCTTTGGCCGCGAGGGCTGCGCAAGGACAAGGCGAATATCGACTTCTGGGCGAAGGACGTTGCGCCGAGCGACGCGCTGCGGCGCTGGTTCGGCCACAGACCTGAGCGCTGGGAAGAATTTCAGAAGCGTTATCGCGCCGAGCTTGCCGCGTCCGAGACGCGTCAGCAGGTCGACGCGATCCGCGCTCTCGCGCGCAAAGATCACGTTACACTGCTTTATGCGGCGCGTGACGAGGCGATGAACAACGCCGTCGTGCTGCGAGATCTCTTGCGCAAACGTCACTGAGCCAAGAGCGCATTGGCGAGAGCGACGAAGCCCGCGACGTCGATTTCTTCCGCGCGTTTCGTTTCCTCGATTCCGGCGGCGGTAAGCAGCGCCGAGGCGTCAACGCCAAGAGATTTCAAACTTTGTCGCAACATTTTGCGGCGTTGGCCGAAGGCGGCTTGCGTGACGCGCGCCAGAGCGCGGGGCTCGCATTCGAGCGGCTTTGGATTAGGCGTAAGCTCGACGACGGACGAGGTCACCTTCGGCGGCGGCGTGAAAGCTGCGGGCGAGACGTCGAAGAGAATCCGCGTCTTCGCGCGCCAGCCGCACAGCACCGCCAGCCGGCCGTAATCGGCGCGCTCCTTCGGCGTTGCGACGATGCGCAGCGCGACCTCCTTCTGAAACATCAGCACATAGCGATCGAAGATCGAGGGCCAGGGCTCCGCCTCGATCCATTTCGTCAGCAGCGCCGTCGCGACATTGTAGGGAAGATTCGCGCAAATGCGGGCGGAGGCGCGGTTGTCATTCCCAACAGACCGAAGGCCTGACGGGGAATTCAGAGCGCCGCCGATGTTATCGGAATTTGCTCTGGATTCCCGATCGCTCGCTTCACGAGCGTCGGGAATGACAGGCGCGTGAGTTCTCACAAGCGCGGCGACATCCATCTCCAGCGCATCGCCTTCGACGATCGTCAGCCGGCCCGGATAATGCGCCGCGATCTCTTCGAGCGCCGGCAGACAGCGCGAATCGCGTTCGACCGCGAGGACACGCGCGCCCTGCGCCAGCAGCGCCCGCGTCAGTCCCCCGGGACCGTGGCCGATTTCGACGATGATCGTATCGTCGAACGGTCCGGCGGCGCGGGCGATGCGCGCGGTGAGATTGAGATCGAACAGAAAATTCTGTCCGAGCGACTTCTTTGCGTCGAGTCCATGACGGGCGACGACCTCTCGCAGCGGCGGCAGCGCATCGACCACTTACGTCATGCGTCCGGCAAGTTTGATCGCTTCGACGAGGCTCGTCGGATCGGCGACGCCCTTGCCGGCGATGTCGAAGGCCGTGCCATGGTCGGGCGACGTGCGCACGAAGGGAAGTCCCAGCGTGACATTGACGCCGCGCTCGAAGGCGAGCGTCTTGATCGGAATCAGCGCCTGATCGTGGGTCGGACAGAGCGCGACGTCATATTTGGCGCGGGCGGCTTTGTGGAACATCGTGTCGGCGGGAAAGGGCCCGGACGCTTCTACGCCGCGCGCGCGCAGTTCGGCGATCGCCGGCGCGATGATGTCGATTTCCTCGCGGCCGAGCGCGCCGTCTTCGCCGGCATGAGGATTGAGTCCCGCAAAGGCGAGGCGAGGGTTCGCAATGCCAAGGCGCGCCCTGACGTCGCGCGCGACAATCTCGCCTGTTTCGATAATCAATTCTCGGGTCAGCTGCTCTGGCGCATCGCTAAGCGGAATATGAATCGTAAGCGGAACGACCGCGAGCTCCTGCGACCACAGCATCATCACCGCGCGATAGCGGCCGCCATAATGGCGATGCGCGAGTTCGCCCAGAAATTCCGTATGGCCGGGATGCTTGAATCCGGCCTTGTACAGAATCGATTTCGCGATCGGATTGGTGACGACGGCGCGCGCTTCGCCTTTGACGACACATTCCACCGCCTGCTCGATCGAACTCAGCGTCGAGGGCGCGTCTGCAGCTTCAGGATTGCCGGAGACCCCGCTAGCGACGGGGCGCCCGGCGTCAACGACCGGAAGCGCGCGGGAGAACACATCGCGCGCACGCGCCGTCGTCGTGCTTTCGATCTCGATTTCAAGCGCCAGATTGGCCGCGATGCGCGCCACGAAGGCCGGATCGCTGAGCAGGAAGAAGGGCGGCAGATCGTGCGAGCAACGCGTGGCGTAGGCCATGAGCGCGAGCTCCGGCCCAATGCCTGCAGGGTCGCCCTGCGTAACGGCGATGGGAGCGAAATTCACGATTCTTGGTCGCCCTCGCGGAAGGCGCGGGTTCTCGACCGGAAATTTTGCAGGTTGGCCATAGTCGACAGTGCCGCAGGCGCGGAATGAAATCAAACCGACACAGGGCGAATCTATAGCTTTAATCTATGGGTTTGCCGGCTGCGCTAACGCTCGGCGCTCGTCGAGAGACGCTTACGTCCGTTACGCTCTATTGCGCTGCAGAGAAAATTTATTTTCCTATAGGGTCGAGCCGCGCCGTTACTGGCGCCACTCGCGCGAAAAAAGAAGCGCCGGTTGGTCCATTGCCGTCCAACCGGAGCTTATTCCTGACAGTGACGTCTACTGGGCGCCTTCGAGAATGATCCGGCCGCTCGGATCATGCGGCTCTTCGTTGGTCAGCTGATGCGGATAGCGCCGCATGACATCCCGGGGTGTTGCGCTCAACGCTTCATCGCGCCTGTGCTCCCGCACCGCGTCGCCCCAAACCTGGCCGAAATTATAGTGCCGCTCATAAGCGAAGGCCGATCCGCTCGAAAGCGCCACCCCGACCGCCGCAGCGGCAAAGACGAGTTTGCAAGACATCTTTTTCTCCATCCCAAACACGCGATCACGGGCGGGATGCTCGTGACGCCCCTGTGGAGAAAAGAGTCCTTCATCTCTTTGTCATAAAAAAGTGTAAGCTGCTTCCCCCTTCGGCAGGCCGTTGTGCGCCGCAGCAGTCTTGCCGCAACGACGATCGATCGAAAAAACAAATGCGCGCCGCTCAAGGAGCGACGCGCATCACATTAAATAGGGGGATAAGGCTTACGCTTTGCCCGCTTGCGCGTGAGGCACGCCTTCCTTGTCGAACAAAGCGACTAGCTCGCCGCTCTGAAACATTTCCTTGGCGATGTCGCAGCCGCCAATGAATTCGTTCTTCACGTAAAGCTGCGGGATCGTCGGCCAGTTCGAATAGGCTTTGATGCCTTCGCGGATCGCCCCGTCGGCGAGCACGTTGATCGCTTTATACGGCACCCCGAGGTGATTGAGAATCTGCACGACCTGCATGGAGAAACCGCACTGCGGGGCCTGCGGCGTGCCCTTCATGAAGAGCACGACATCGCTCGATTCGATTTCGTTTTTGATGCGGGCGTTTGTGTCGTCGGACATTTTCATTAGCCTTTGTTGCGGCGTTCAAGGCGCCGGTGAGAAGAATTTACGGCGCCCGCGTCGTCAGCTGCAACGCATGCAGCTCGCCGCCGAGACGGTCGCCGAAGGCGGCGTTGACCATCTGATGCTGCTTGACGCGCGTCAGTCCGCGGAAGGTCTCGGAGACGACCGTCGCCGCCCAATGATCGTCATCATTGACGAGCGCGGTCAGCTCCACCTGCGCGTCGGGGATGGCGGTCTTGATGAGTCGCTCGATTTCAGCGGCTGGCATGGGCATTTTATGACACCTGTGTCGGGAAAGCGCCCGAAAACGCATTGTCTTCGCCGGCCATGAAGGCCGGCAGCGGCGTTTCATGCGCCCTTTGCAGCTCGGTGAGCAATATCGGCGCCTCGCCCGGCAGGATCAAGGCGTCGCCGCCGGTTCGCCCGATGGCCAGGATCCGCACGTCCGCCGCCGCGCCGTCGCGGACGACCGAGGCGGCCTCGCCCGCCGGGACGGTTACGAGATAGCGCGCCTGATCTTCCCCGAACAGGACGGCATGCTCGAGGCCCTTGGGAAGGTCTCTGATTTCTGCTCCCATGTTTCCAGCGATCGCCATTTCGGCGAGCGCGACCGCGAGGCCGCCGTCGGAGAGATCATGCGCGGCGCTGACGCGCCCGGCGAGAATCAGCTCACGCACGAAGTCGCCGTTCCGGCGCTCGGCGGCGAGATCGCTCGGGGGCGGCGCGCCGTCGGTCCGGCCACAAAGCTCATGCGCATAGGCCGACTGGCCAAGCCAGCCGGAGGTCTCGCCGATCAGCAGGATCGCGTCGCCTTCTCGCGAAAAGCCGGACTGCGCCGCCTTGGCGACGTCGGCGATGACCCCGACGCCGCCGATGGCCGGGGTCGGCAGAATGCCGGCGCCTTGCGTCTCGTTATAAAGCGAGACATTGCCTGAAACGATCGGGAAATCGAGCGCGCGCGCGGCTTCGCCGATCCCTTCGAGGCAGCCGACGAACTGGCCCATATATTCGGGCCGCTGCGGATTGCCGAAATTGAGATTGTCGGTGAGCGCCAGCGGCGTCGCGCCGCGCACGGTGATGTTGCGCCAGGCCTCCGCGACCGCCTGCTTGCCGCCTGTGCAAGGGTCGGCGGCGCAATAGCGCGCGGTCACGTCGGTCGTCAGCGCCAGACCCTTCGGCCCCTCCTTGATCCTGACCACGGCGGCGTCGCCGCCAGGCGGCCGGACGCTGTTGCCGAGAATGAGGTGATCGTATTGCTCCCAGACCCAGCGCTTGGAGCAGAGGTTCGGCGTGGCGAGTAGCTTTAAGAGCGCCTCGCGATTCGACAGTCGCGCCTGGATCGACGCTGGGTCGAGCGCCGGCTGCTTCGGCGTCGGCGTCCATGGCCGATCGTATACCGGCGCTTGGTCGCCCAGTTCCTTGATCGGCAGGTCGGCCTTCACTTCGCCTCGTGCCTGATGACGAAGCGCAACGTGTCGGTGGTCTTGCCGACGATCGCGAAATCGAGCCCCCATTTCCTGAAGATCGCCTCGGCCTGCGCTTCGAGTTCGGGCTTCAAGACCATGAGCATGCGCTCCTGGCTCTCGGAGAGCATCATCTCATAGGCGCTCATACGCTCTTCGCGGCAGGGAACGGCGTCGAGGTCGAGCTCGATGCCGAGATTCCCCTTGGCGCCCATCTCGACCGCCGAGGAGGTGAGGCCGGCGGCGCCCATGTCCTGAATGGCGATGACTGCGCCCGACGCCATGAGCTCGAGACAGGCCTCGAGCAGCAGCTTTTCGGAAAAAGGGTCGCCGACCTGGACTGTGGGACGTTTTTCCTCGGCATCTTCCTCGAAGGAGGCCGAAGCCATCGTCGCCCCGTGAATCCCGTCGCGCCCCGTCTTGGAGCCGAGGTAGACGATCGGATTTCCCACCCCGGCGGCGGCCGAGTAGAAAATTGAATCGGCGCGCGCCAGGCCCACCGCCATGGCGTTGACGAGGATGTTGCCGTCATAGGTGGCGTCGAACTCGGTCGAGCCGCCGACGGTCGGCACCCCGAAACTGTTGCCGTAGCCGCCAATGCCGGCGACGACGCCGGCGACAAGTCGGCGCGTCTTCGGATGCGTCGGACGGCCGAAGCGTAGAAGGTTCAGGCAGGCGATCGGCCGCGCCCCCATCGTGAACACGTCGCGCAGGATGCCGCCCACGCCCGTCGCAGCCCCTTGATAGGGTTCAATGAACGAGGGGTGATTATGGCTCTCCATCTTGAAGACGCAGGCGTCGCCGTCGCCGATGTCGATCACGCCGGCGTTTTCGCCAGGACCGCAAATCACCCAGGGCGCCTTCGTCGGCAGCTTGCGCAAATGGATGCGCGACGACTTGTAAGAGCAGTGCTCATTCCACATGGCTGAGAAAATGCCGAGCTCGGTGAAGCTCGGCCGGCGGCCGATGAGGGTGAGGATTCGCTCATATTCATCAGGCTTGAGGCCGTGGGCGGCGGCTAGCTCCGGCGTGACGGCGGGTTCAGTCGCGCTCACTTATCCTCGCTGTTGAATGAAATCACCGCGCGCTTCGACGGCGTTTGCCGCATTGCGGCGGCGGAAGGATTACTGCGCAGCGTCTGACCCGGCAAGCCGTGCGACTGCCTTAAGTCAAACCGGGGGCAAACCGCATGGCAGCGGCCGCAGCAACGCGACGCCCGCTATCTCACATGAATTACAGGGATTGTTGCTCTAGAGCCACAACTGCAAAGAATGAGCACGCCACAGCCCAATTTTGCATCAGCCGCAGTTGCATTACCAAAATTTTATAGCAACGTGACAGTGACTTCGGCGCCTTCGTCGTCGACCGTCCACCGCAGAATTTAATCCGGGGGTTCCCATGAAATATTTTAACTGCGCTGCGATCGCCGCGCTTTTGGTCGCGGGCGCCGGCGCGGCCAGCGCCGCCGATCTGCCTCGCTACAAGGCTCCGCCGCCGCCGCCGCCTCCGGCGTTCACCTGGACGGGTCTCTATGGCGGCGTCAACATCGGCTACGCCTTCGGCGCCAGTTCTTCGGAGACTGGCGGCCTCAGCTATATCAGCCCGGGCGCCCTCGCTGTTGTGCCGTTCGGTTCAGCCTGGACGACCGGACAGAATCTGCAGGGCGTCGTGGGCGGCGGCCAGCTTGGCTACAACTATCAGTTCAATCCCTGGCTCGTCATTGGCTTCGAGACGGACATCCAGGCCGCCGATATTGGGTCCCACGGCAACGCCGCGGTCGGAATCGCCGACGCCATAGGACCCCATTTGCAGTCGGTAAATTCGACGAAAAAGGTCGATTGGTTTGGCACGGTGCGCGGCCGGGTCGGCCTGACGCTGCCGTCCATGCCAAATCTGATGGTTTACGGCACGGGCGGCTTCGCCTATGGCCAGGTCGTGAACAATGTCGGGTTCGCAGACAATTACACCTTTGCGGGTGCAGCGTTCGTTGGCGGCGGCGCGCTCGGGCATGGCTACTACGACAATACCAAAGTCGGCTGGGCCGCGGGCGGCGGCCTCGAATGGTCGCCCTCTATGTTCCCGGCGTGGTCGCTCAAGGCCGAATATCTCTATGTCGATCTCGGCAATACGCGCGCGAATTCGGTTCCGCTGAATGGCGGCGCCCCGGCGTTAGGACTGCCATTCGGTCTCACGACTCCGATCTTGTCGGCGACGCAGAGCTCGCCGACCCGTTTTCATACGGTTCGCGCAGGCATCAACTGGCATTTCGATCCCTTCGCGGCTGTAGAGCCTTCGAGCCCGAGCGGCGCATTGCCGTCAGTCAAGGGACCCCCGCCGGCCTTCGTCGACAGCTACCAGCCGTTTCAGGTCCGCCTGAAGGTGGCTGGCGTCGTTCCGCTGGATGGACACGGCACCGTGTTCGATTCGGGCGCTGGACACCCGGCTTTGGGCTCGATTGGCGTGCGCTCGGGCCTGACCGGCGCGAATGGCGTGATCGCCGGCGCGAGCACGAACACGTCGACGGCGATCATCCCGATGCTTGACGCCGCCTACTTCCTCACCAAGAACTGGGCGATTGAAGCGATTTGCTGTGTCACGCCGCATCACATCCAGGGCACCGGCACGATCAGCAGCGACTTCGCTCGCGCCTGGCTGTTCCCGCCGTCCGTCATGGTGCAATACCACGCCACCAATTTCGGCGCGTTCCAGCCCTATCTCGGCGTCGGCCTCAACTTCACAACCTTCTGGAATACCCGCGTCAACAACGACGTTTGGGGCATCCCGACGGCGCCTGGCTCCTTTTTTTCCACACTCGGTATTCCGGCCGTGCTCAGCACCTTCCAATATGCCACGGTTTCCCTTCCTGGGGCGTGGTTGGACAGGCCGGCGTCGACTATATGTTCAACGATCATTGGGGTCTGAACGTCGACTTCAAATATGTCGGGCTACATCCGATGGTGCACTCCACCGTCGTCGCTTTCGCGCCCCAGGCGCCGGCGCTGGGAGCGATCTTCATCCCGGTCAAGGTGTCTCTGCCGATCAATCCGGTGATCATCTCCGCGGGTCTGACCTATCGCTTCGGCGGCAGCCTCCTCTCGCCGCTGTTCTGATGGCGAGCCGGTCAAAGAATCCGGTCAATCGGCCGGTATCCGAAAGTTGAAAAACCCCCGGCGCGAGCCGGGGGTCTAATATTGGGGCATCGTCAAAGAGCGGCGGGCGGAGAAAATCATCGATCGCCGCGGCGCCGAAATCACAGCGCCATGGGCTTGCGGCCCTGCTCCACGTCGAAGACGTGCTGAAACATACGCGCCGATACGCGCCGCTGCGCGATGTCAATCTGAGTTTTTTTGCGCACAGCGCGCCAAATTTGGTTCCATTGCCGCATTCTTCGCCAAATGTTAGCTAACTTGCGTGTTGTGTTCGACAATTTCAGCAGCTAGAGGGTAGCTGACTGCCACCGAGATCGAGGTCAATCGTCACTTCAGAAACACGCGTCGCGATAAGTGGCCCACTCAGACGAGAGTAAATGTCTATGTCAGGCATTCCTTTTTCAGTGCAGTTCGGTTCGATCGGCGACTATAGACTTTGGGCCGGCGACGGATGGCTGCACGACAATGATGACAAGCAGCACACCTGGGCTGGACATGTCGCGAAACTCCGGTTCAAGATAGATTTTGTCAAGCATGACCTGATTCTTGAGATCGACACGATTCCGCATGTGGCGCGCGGCGTCGAACAGGAGCTCTACGTATTCATCAATGGCGCGTTCGTCGCCTTTTGGCCGATCCCAAGCGCAGGCGTCCAGTCGGCGCGAATCGAAACGACCTTTCTCCAGCCCGGCGATTGGCTCATGACCTTTCTAATGCCGAAGGCGATTTGTCCGCGCGATTTAGGCGTCAGCCAGGACCAGCGAACGCTCGGCGTCGCGTTTCGATCTCTTTCGCTTTCCAAAGCAAAGTAACGTTGACGATTTGTAGAATCCATTTCTGACGAGGCGTTGCGCGGATGTCGAATGACCTTGAGCGATTCACGCCAGACATAAGCGGCCAGATCGCTTACGAGCATCTCCACCGCTATGCGCTATGTCGTACCTTCGTTGCCGGAAAGGACGTTCTCGATGTCGCGTGTGGCGAAGGCTATGGCGCAAACCTGCTTGCACAGCGCGCCCGACGCGTGGTCGGCGTTGATATTGACGAAAGCACCATCCAGGACGCCGTCGCAAAATACCGAGACAACGCGCGTCTTGAATTCACGACCGCAAATTGCACGTCATTGCCCTTCAAAAAGGCCAGCTTTGACGTGGTCGTCTCCTTCGAGACGATCGAGCATATTGCGGAGCAAAAAGCCTTCGTAAGGGAGGTTGCCCGCGTTCTACGCGAGGGCGGCGTTTTTGTCGTCTCAACGCCAAATCGACCCGTTTATTCGGAAGAGACTGGATTAAAAAATCCCTTTCATGTGAAGGAATTAGACGAGGCGGAATTTAGAGCGCTGCTCGGCGGCGTGTTTAAGCACGTCCATTTTTTCGGTCAGCGTTTCGCGCTCCCGTCAGTGATCGCTGATCTGACGCCTGAAAAGGACTACCACAAGGACGCTATTCATAGCCTGGTAGTTCGAAGGAACGGAACCGGCGACGCGGTGGCAGGCTTCGCCACGCTTGGGGAAGCACAATACTTTATCGCGGTCTGCAGCAACGCTCCGCTGCATGACCTGCTCGCGACGCCGTCGCTCTATGTCGACGAAAACGAAGATCTTTGGCGGGAGCATCAACGCATCATGCGCTGGGCGTCGACCCTGCATCAGGAGGACGAACGCCTGCGCGCCCGCTTGCGCGAAAGCGAGGAGAGCAGCAAGAACATTAAGCAAGCGTTCGAAGGCATCAGCGAACAGCGCCGGTCGCTCGACGAAATTAGACATGTCGCCGTGGCCACTCAGGCTCTCCTGCAACAGGAGGTTGTGAGCGCGGTCAAGAAATTTGCGGAAGCGGCGACAAAGCGGATGACGGCGTTCGAGGTGACCCGTCAGCGCCTCGATGATTTGGGCGCCAATATCGCCGCCGTCAAAACTGTTCTCCAACAGTCGAATGCGCGCACCGCCGAAATTGCCGATGAGATCGCGATCGCGCGGAGCAGAGCGCGGGATGCGGAGCAAGTCGCCAAAAACGCCGTTCTGGAACTTGCCGGCATGCGCAAGAGGGCGGAGGAAAGTGAAACACGGAACGCCGCCCTCGCCGAAGAGATCGCAGCGCTCGTCTCTCAGGCGGCGTCCGCGGAACGTGAAGCCGAGCGCCGCGCGCGAGAGTTCGGACAAATCACCGCCGCGCTCGGTCGCCTAACGCTCGAAACCGGAAACGAACCGCGTGCGCTCAAGCGGACGACGGACGGCGCCAAAGCGAATTTCAAAGACGCTGACGCGCTGCTGCGGAGATTGGACGCCGAATTCGCTAAAGTGCGCAGTGAAGCGAGCGTCGCCGAGGCGGAGAAGGAGGAGCTGGCGCGCGAACTCGCCGAGGCGCGGGGGGAACTCGCCCGCAAGGACGAAATTTCCGCCCAATACGTCGCTGCGGCTGCCGAGCAGGCTTCGGACATGCTGCGATTTGAACGGCGGATGCGCGTCGTCGGCATAAAGCAAGCGGTGGAGCAGCAGATCACCCTTGCTGCGCATGAAACCCGCCTGCGGATGGCGTCATCGCCTCTGGGACTTGTTCCGTATCAACGCCGGCTGCGATCGGCGGCTGCGCCAACGCTCGACCTTCAGCCGCTTGGCAGGTCGGAACGCTACGAAATAGAAAAATCCGGCCTGTTCGATGCCCAGTGGTATCTCGAAGTCAACCCCGATGTTGCGCAGAGCGGCATGGATCCCTTTGCGCACTACCTGCGAAACGGTCTTAGGGAGAATCGCGATCCCCATCCCTTTTTTTGCAGCGCCTGGTACATGGCTCTGAATGCTGCGGACATCGGCGCGACGGCTCCGCTCGTGCATTATTTGCGCAACGGCAAGAGTCGCTTCAGGTCGCCGCACCCGCTCTTTGACGCAAACTTCTACGTTCAGGCCAATGAGGATATCGCTGCCAAAAACCTCGATCCGCTGGAGCATTACGTCAATTTCGGCGAAGGCGAAATGCGCGACCCTCACCCATTAATCTGGGTCGACCGCCTGAGACGCCAGCCCGGGTTCGACGATATCGACCGTCCGGTTCGGGCCTATGTCACTCGGAGCGAGCTGTTTCGTTCAAGCCCACATCCGCTTTTCGACGCCGAGTTGTATCTGCACGAAAATAACGATGTCCGTCGGCAGGGTGTCTGCCCGCTGCTGCATTATTGCGCGATCGGGTGGCGCGACGGGCGGCGACCCCATCGCGCCTTTGCCGGCGACTGGTATCTTGTGAATAATCCCGACGTCGCCGGCGCGCTTATCAATCCGCTTGTGCATTTCGTGCGTTTCGGCAGCTTTGAAAAGCGCTCGCCTCATCCGCTGTTCGACGTCGACTACTATCTGCGCGTTAATGAAGACGCGCGGACCGCCTCCTATGACGCGCTCAGTCATTACGTTCTTCTTGGCGCGCAGGATCAGCGCGAAACCACTGAGAGGATCTGTCGGGCTGATATGCAGAGCATTGTGCCAGACGTTTACTGGCGGCGTTTCGACGCCTTGTCCGCCTTTATGGATTTCGGCGACACCCATGTTCCGCCGCCCTCTAAGACGTCGGTCAGAACGCCGAACGCATCGTCGTCATCGGCGTCTCCCTGGCCGCCGGAGCCGAGTTTTTCGTATTGGCTGCCGCAACGGCTGCGCGACTATATCATCGATACTTACGGCGAGGCGAAGATTAACCTCTATCTTTACTTGATGTCTGTGGTCGAGCGTTATGGCGACAGGCCGGACGACTTTGTCAACTCGGCGGATTTCGAACTTCTCACGAATCGGTTGGGCGATTATTGCTCACTGCGGCGTCCGCAACGGGCCAAGATCGACGTTTCGATTATCATTCCCGTATACAACAATCTCGTATTCACGCTGACATCGGTCATAAGCATTATCGAGAATGCGTCTCATTACAGCTATGAGATCATTGTTGGCGACGATTGCTCGACCGATGCGACGTCTCAAGTTTTTTCGAACGCCGGTGACGTCGTCCACGTGCGTCACAAGAAAAATCTCGGATTTTTAGGAAACTGCAACAGCGCCGCCATGGTCGCAAGAGGCGATCATGTCGTGTTCCTGAACAACGACACCTTGACGCTTCCGCATTGGCTCGACGAGCTGATCGATGCCTTGACGCGCGATCCCCGTTGCGGCCTCTCCGGATCCAAGCTCCTGAACGGGGATGGCACCCTGCAGGAGGCCGGGGGCATTTTCTGGGACGACGGCTCGGCCTGGAATTTCGGCCGCAACAGCAACCCCCGTCTTCCTGAATTCAATTATGTCAAGGAAACTGACTATATTTCAGGCGCGTCGATCGCGCTGCCAAGAAAAGTATGGAAAGAGCTTGGCGGGTTCGATTCGATATTTGCGCCTGCCTATTGTGAAGACTCGGATCTAGCGTTTCGAGTGCGTGCGGCCGGTATGAAAGCGATTTACGCCGCACATTCCGGAGTCATTCATCATGAGGGCAAGAGTCACGGCACGGACACGAGCAGCGGCGTCAAAGCCTATCAGGTTGCGAACCAAAAAAAATTGCTTGCGCGCTGGCGTTCAACTCTGGCCGCTCATCATTTTCCAAATGCGCACGACGTATTTCTGGCGCGCGACCGCTCTCGCGGACGTCCGCATATTTTGATCGTCGATCATTACATCCCACAGTGGGATCGCGACGCCGGCTCTCGGACGATGTATCACTTTATCCGCATGTTTCTCGCCTCGGGTTTCCATGTGACGTTCTGGCCGGACAATCTGAACGAGGACCGCGAATATTGCCGGCCGCTGCAAAATGAGGGCGTTGAAGTCATTTATTCGTCCGCCTATGCGGATCGATTCGACACCTTTGTTTCGGAGAACGGCCGCTATTTCGAATATGCGTTGCTCAGCAGGCCAGACGTCGCGATCAAATACAGCGAGGAGCTGCGCAGGAATTCGAAGTGCCGAATCTTATTTTATGGCCACGACATTCATTACCGGCGTATGGAACTCGAATTTGAGTTGAATCCGAACCCCGATCTGCGCCTGAAGATCGAGAACATGCGTGGTCAAGAATTCGCAAACTGGCGAAAATCCGACGTGGTCCTTTATCCGAGCGCAGATGAGCGCGAAGAGGTCAAACAGGCCTTGCCGGGTTGCGTCGCGGCGGACGTGCCGATGCTCGGCTATCTGCCCCAGGAGCTATCTACAGCCCGCGAGAATTTGGCGCGCTTCGGTAAGCGCGATTTTAATGAACTGCTCTTTGTCGGCGGCTCGCACCCGCCCAACGTCGATGCGCTCGTCTGGTTTGTGACGGAGGTCATGCCGCTGGTTCGCGCCGTGCGGCCCAGTACTCGACTCAACGTCGTCGGCTCTACCAGCAGCTCGGAAATCGCGCAGCTGGAATCGGAATCGGTCGTGCTGAGAGGTCGATTGAGCGATGAAGAATTGGCCAAGCTCTATGCGACCGTCGGATTGGCGGTGATCCCTCTGCGATTTGGCGGCGGAGTCAAGGGCAAGACGATCGAGGCGCTGGTCCACGCCACCCCCTTCGTTGCGACAGACGTTGGGATGCAGGGCCTGTTCCCGACGGAGCCGATTGGCTATGTCGCCGTCGAGGCGCAGGCCTTCGCCGATGCGGTCTTGCGCGCCCAGACCGATCGTCAGGCGACGAGGAAGAACGTCGAGCAGGGCCTACGGTTCATCGAGAATCACTATTCAATCGACGCCTTGAGGCGCGCATTCGCACCGTTTGTGCCGCACCTTGAATCGGCGAACAGAGCTGGCGACGATCATGCCGCTTTGTCGATCGACAAGGCGCGTTCGGCGTCAAAACAGGGGCGGCGCGAGAACGCCTTGGCGGCGAGAAGCGGACAGCGTTGATGATTCGATCGGCAGAGGTTGGTATAATGCGATCGAGATTTTTTGCAGAAGGCAGCGCTGCTGCATGCGGCATAGAAGCGGGATGAATCTTTTCCGCATCGGCGGTCGAACCTTTTTTTAGTTCATCACGCGCGACGGGCTCCTACCGGCGCAACTCTATCCACATTTCGTTTTTCGCCGCCGGGCGGCTTGACGAAAGCCTCCCTGCTCAGGAGAGGCGTTCGTCCATCCGCTGCGTTTGATACTGCCCGACCTTGCGAAAGCGATAGAGATAGGTCGGCACGATCGCCTCGATCGATTGCGGATCGGTGATTCCGAGTCCTTGAAGCGTGCGTCCGTCCGCCTTTGCAGCGTCGCCGACGACGTTGTCGTGCTTGAGCAACTCGACCTGATCCCGCGTCATGCGCAGGAGTTTCGGGAACAGTCCGAAGGAAATTTTTGTCAGCATCTGCGTGAAAACAGCCATAAGCTTGCCGACGCCGAACGAGAGTTTCAAAACTGGGCGATGGCGCTGCGCAACCTTGAGCGCATAGTCTATGATGTCCGCGAAGCTTTTGACTTCCGGCCCGCCAAGCTCATAAACGGCTCCGGGCTTGGCGCGGCCGGCGATCGCGATCGCGACAGCATCGGCGACGTCGCCGACATAGACGGGCTGGAATTTCGTATCGGCGCCGACGATCGGCACGACGGGAAAATAACGCGCCATCGTCGCGAAGCGATTGAAGAAATCATCTTCCGGCCCGAAAATCACCGACGGCCGCAAGATGACGGCTGAGGGGATTTCCGCCAGCATGGCGGTCTCGCCCTCGGCCTTGCTGCGGCCATAGGCGGCGCGCGACTGCGGATCGGCGCCGATCGCGGAAATATGTACGACGTTGTCGATGCCGGCCACTTTCGCGGCTTCGGCGATTGCGCGCGCGCCGCCGGCCTGCACCGTCGCAAATTTTTGAGCGCCGGTTTCGGCAAGTATGCCGACCAGATTGACCGCCGCCGAAGCGCCTCTCAGGGCCGCGGCGATCGACTCGGGATGACGCACATTGGCCTGCACCGCCATCACTTGGCCGACGCGGCCGAGCGGCTGAAGATAGAAGGCGAGGTCGGGCCGCCGGCAGGCGACGCGCACGCGCCAGCCGTCACGCGCCAGCGCGCGCACGACATGACGCCCGACGAATCCTGAGCCGCCGAAGACCGTCACCACGCGTCCCGCGCCAATGCTCTGGTTATTGTCGCCGATCATCGAGATTTGCTCCGCTTGCGCCACACCGGCCGCCGCCGGCGAGAATAGTCGCCAACGCTCTAGCGAAATTCGGCGAGGAAGGAAATGCGGGAGGAAATTGATGGGGCGGGAGGCCGGCCCGCTTTTGCCCACGGCGCGCATTGACAGGCGCCATCCGCTGCCCCTATGAGACGCGCTCGATGCCCAGGTGGCGGAATTGGTAGACGCGCTGGTTTCAGGTACCAGTGGTGAAAGCCGTGGAGGTTCGAGTCCTCTCCTGGGCACCAAATCAGAGCCCGCATTCGTCCAAATTCATCGCAAATTTAAGGTACATCATATAGATATGCTAACAATAGCGTCCGGAGGCGTCCGACGGCGTTCGTTGGTATCCTGCCGATTTATTGGTGTATCCGTTGGTATCGTTCTGATACCAACCGTTCAGATGCCAACATGGCTCTTACAGACATTTCCATCCGCGCCGCTAAGCCTCGCGCCCGACTTTTCAAGTTGTCAGATGGCGGTGGCCTCCAGTTGTGGGTGACGCCCGACGGCGCCAAGCGGTGGCGGCTGGCATACCGGTCAAACCGGAAACAGAAGCTTCTCGCCTTGGGCGTTTACCCAGCGGTTGGACTGCGCGAGGCGCGCGTCGCGCGGGACGAGGCAAGAACGACGCTAGCCTCCGGGCAGGACCCCTCCGACGCCAAGAAGCAGGCCAAGGCGGCGCGCGCCGCCGCGTCCGCGAGCACGTTCGATGCTGTCGCCCGTGAGCTTGTCGACAAGAAGCGCCGGGAGGGCAGGGCGGATCGGACCATTCTCAAATTTGAATGGTTCATGAGTCTCACGTACGCCGCACTCGGCGTGCGGCCAATCCGTGAATTGACCGCGCCGGAAATCCTCGCCGTACTTCAGCCCATCGAGGCCAGCGGGCGAGTTGAGACGGCCAAAAAGCTGCGAGGCGCCATCGGCCAAGTCTTCCGTTACGCGGTCGCGACGGGCCGCGCGGAAGGGGACCCGACCGGGGCCCTCAGGGGTGCGCTCGCTTCGCCGATCGTTCGTCATCGGGCGGCGATTACCGAAGTGAAGGCCTTCGGCGGCCTCCTGCGCGCCATTTGCGACTATGACGGCGCGGTCGAAACGCGCGCCGCGCTCGAATTGCTGGCGCTGACGTTCGTCCGCCCCGGCGAGCTCCGCGCCGCTGAATGGTCGGACTTCGATCTTGAGGGCGGCATATGGTCGATCCCCGCCGAGCGCATGAAAATGCGCCGACCGCATCGTGTCCCGCTGGCGGCACGTGCCACCGCGGTATTACGAGAACTCCAGGTGATAACCGGAAGCGGTAGATACTTACTCCCCTCGGCGCGGTCGCGCGAGCGCCACATGAGCGAAAACACCATCAACGCCGCTTTGCGTTGGCTCGGCTTCGGCAAAGAAGAAATGACCGGCCACGGCTTTCGTTCTGCCGCATGCTCAATGCTCAACGAGTGCGGCCTGTGGCACTCCGACGCCATCGAGCGCCAGCTTGCGCATGTCGACAATGACAGCGTGCGCCGCGCCTATGCGCGCGCCGATTTTTGGGAAGAGCGCGTGCGCATGATGGTTTGGTGGGCAGAAAAGTGCGAGGAAATGAAGCGCGGCGCCAAGGTTGTCCCGCTGCGCGCATGATCGTCGGCGCTATATCTCTCCCCCGAGCAAAAAATCTCTGCGCGAAATCGTTTCGGGTTTTGGGCTAATGGCAAAGCCCAAAAAGGAAGTTGGGATCATTAGTCCTGATGATTTGCAGTCACAGCTGGTCGCCCCAAATATGCAAGGCAAATCGGTGATCGATTGATTCGGTTCGTCTGAGTCGCTGGCGGGATGCAGACATTGTCGATCGATCGTCGGGCTTATTCGAATTCGAGAAAGTCTGGGGAACTGTTGTCGGCCAAGGGCGATCGTGAGCACGTGAATTCGTTCACTGAGTTGAATTTGGTTCCACGCTGCGCCAAAGGCACCTCTGTTTCGCGATAGGGGCCAAGGGTGGGTTTGCGATGATTGCCGCCTTGAGCGTTCGATGACCTCGAATAGATATGTTCCCTATGGAACACCGTCACCATCACGATCACGGCTCACATGAAACGGCAGGACATGGCCGCGACCAAGCTCGTCATCATCCGGCTCACCAGACTGGAGCGCAAGCCTCGAACATGACTGCTGCATCAGGGACGATTTACACCTGCCCCATGCATCCTCAAATTCGTCAGCCCGCCCCCGGCGACTGCCCCATCTGTGGAATGACCCTCGAACCGGTCGTGGCGACGTCCGAAACTGCGCAGAGTCATGAACTCGTCGACATGACGCATCGCTTCTCGATCGGTCTCGCTCTTGCCGCGCCGATCCTCGTTCTGGAAATGGGCGGACATTTTTTTGGATTACATCGTTTCATCGAGCCACAGCTTTCGAACTGGATTCAGTTTGCTCTCTCAACGCCGGTGGTTCTATGGGCTGGTTGGCCATTTTTCGTCCGCGCGGCGCGTTCGTTGATTACCCGCAAATTGAATATGTTCACGCTCATCGCGATGGGCACGGGAGTCGCTTGGCTTTACAGCGCCGTCGCAACGATTGCCCCGTCTGTCTTTCCTGCTGCGTTTCGGGCTGCGGACGGTTCTGTCGCCATCTATTTCGAGGCGGCGGCGGTCATCACCGTTCTGGTCCTGCTCGGACAGGTATTAGAGCTGCGCGCCCGTGAGCAAACGGGAGGGGCTATTCGTGCGTTGCTCGACCTCGCGCCGAAATTTGCGCGGCGAATAGCGGCGGACGGCTCCGATGAGGACGTGCCGCTCGAGACCGTCGTCGTGGGCGATCGCCTGCGGGTGCGACCGGGCGAAAAGATCCCCGTCGATGGCGAACTGCTCGAAGGACGCAGCTCCGTCGACGAGTCCATGGTTACCGGCGAATCGATGCCCGTTACGAAGACCGTCGGCGACCGGGTGGTAGGCGGAACGATGAATCAGACGGGCGCCTTCGTCATACGCGCGGACAAGGTCGGTCGCGACACGATGCTCTCGCGCATCGTCGAGATGGTCGCCACCGCGCAGAGAAGTCGCGCGCCGATCCAGCGGCTCGCCGACCAGGTCTCGGGCTGGTTCGTGCCCCTGGTCATCGCCGTGGCGACGGTCGCTTTCATAGCATGGGCCGTTTTTGGCCCCGAGCCGCGGATGACCTACGGCCTTGTCGCGGCCGTTTCCGTCCTCATCATCGCCTGTCCCTGCGCACTTGGTTTGGCGACGCCCATGTCGATTATGGTCGGTGTCGGACGCGGGGCGCAATCTGGCGTCCTCATCAAGGACGCCGAAGCGCTGGAGCGTCTCGAAAAGGTTAACACGCTCGTCGTCGACAAGACCGGAACGCTCACCGAAGGCCGTCCGCGCGTCATCGCCATCCATCCAGTTGCGGGGATAGCGGAGAACGATCTCTTGAGATTGGCGGCGAGCGTCGAACGCGGCAGCGAACATCCGCTGGCGATGGCCATCGTTCAATCGGCCATCGAGCAAAATCTGAAACTTGGAGATGCGAACGACTTTGACGCCCCGGTCGGCAAAGGCGTGATCGGCAAAGTCGAAGGACGGTCGCTTGTTATTGGCACTCGACGATTTCTCGATGAAAATGGGATCGATGCAGCCGATCTCGTTGAGGAAGCCGAAAGATTGCGTGAAGACGGGGCCACCGCAATTTTCGTCGCAATCGATGGTAAGGCCGCCGGAGTCCTTGCCATCGCCGATCCCATCAAAGCGACAACCTCGACTGCGCTGCACGCATTGAGAGATGATGGCGTTTCGGTCGTCATGCTCACCGGCGACAATTGGACTACCGCCCGCGCCATCGCAAAACGCCTCGGCATAGAGGAAGTCGAGGCAGAGATTCTGCCCGAGGACAAGAGCAAGGTCGTGACGCGCCTGCGCGAGCAGGGAAGGATCGTGGCGATGGCGGGCGACGGCGTTAATGACGCTCCGGCGCTGGCGGCGGCGGACATAGGCGTCGCGATGGGGACCGGGACCGACGTGGCGATCGAAAGCGCCGGCGTCACCCTGCTGAAGGGCGATCTTCAAGGCATCGTTCGACGTCGATCGTCGTCGCCTGCTCTGCATCCTCGCGCCTTTGCGCGCATAGCCAAGCTTGATCGCCTGTCGTGACCACGAAACCGTCGTCAGCGGATTGTCCTGCCCAGGCGATGTCGTCGCTCAGGGGTCATCCGGATCTGGTTTATCAACTTGCTCGGCGATTGTAAGCGATGTACCTACACGACCCGACAGCAGATTTGCTGTCGGGCCGTTCGATTATCGTCGACCGAGATTATGTGTGCGCGGCTTCGCATTGAGCGCGCGCTTTATTTCGAAGCTCTCCCGTCAGCGGCAAACCCACACCCATCTTCCGTGATGGAGATGCCAGCACACATTATGCCGGTGTTGACCCGGCGCGCTCCAATCGCGATGCATGTGCCTCCCGTGTCCGCCAGGGACCATCCCATGAGTCTGCGGATCTTGCTCCTGGAAAAGCTCTTGGGCCATCGCAGGAACGGATAGGGCCAGTATCGCCGCCAAGGCAATGGAAATTCTAAGCATTGGTTTTTCCTCCTGTGCAGATTGTTTTGCGCTCTTCTATGGAGTTGCGTGGATAGTTCCATCCAACTCCAGCTTGACCTCTCTTTTCTTGAGGCAGGCCAAACCCCTTGGTTAGCGCATAGATCGCCGGAATGACGACGAGCGTCAGAGCCGTCGAAGACACCATCCCGCCAATCATCGGAACGGCGATGCGCTGCATAACTTCCGATCCTGCGCCCGTGCTCCAGAGGATCGGCACAAGCCCCGCCATGATCGCGGCGACCGTCATCATCTTCGGCCGCACACGTTCGACCGCGCCGAGCATGATCGCCTCATGCAGGTCGGCTTTAGTGAATGTGGAGCCATCGTCCTCGCGCTCTTCTTTGATCTGGCGCATGGCTTGATCGAGATAGATGAGCATGACGACGCCGGTCTCGGCGGCGACGCCGGCGAGCGCGATGAAGCCGACCGCCACCGCGACAGACACGTTGAAGTGCAGCCACCACATTAGCCACACGCCGCCGACCAGCGCGAACGGCAACGACAGCATGACAATCAATGTTTCGGTCAAACGGCGGAAATTCAGGTAGAGCAGCAGGAAGATGATGAGCAGGGTCAAAGGCACGACCAGCCGCAGGCGCGCGTCGGCGCGCTCCAGATATTCGAATTGGCCGCTCCAGGAGACATAGGAGCCTGGCGGGAACTCGATCGCTTCTGCAACCGATTTGCGCGCTTCCGCGACATAGCTGCCGTGCGATCATGATCCCGACATCACCGGCGATGCAGAGCGCAGCCGGGCTGCTTCAGTGCGGATCGGAGGTCCAAGCAATGAAACGAGCCCGGACCTCGTGCACCTGCCGACGATGGAACCGTGCCGCCGCCCGGCATGGGCACCAGCACTTCGCTGGATATTGCTCTTGATCAGAACGGAAGTCGCGCGGATAGCGAATATTGACGCCGTAGCGTTCACGTCCCTCGACGGTCGTGGTTATGGTCTCGCCGCCAAGCGCCGTCGCGATAACCTCCCGCAAGTCACCGATCATGAGGCCGTAGCGCGCGAGCATCGCGCGGTCGGGAACAATATCGAGATACGCCGCCGATAACGCGTTCGGCGTAGGCGCTCGAAGTTCCGGCACGCGCTTTAAGACAGACTCGACTTGGCGTGCGAGCCCCTCCATTTGCGACAAGTCGCGTCCGAAAATCTTGACGCCGATCGGCGTTCTGATCCCGGTCGCCAGCATGTCAATCCTGTTTCGGATCGGCATGGTCCAGGCGTTCGACACGCCGGGGAATTGCAGCGCCGCGTCCATTTCCGCAATGAGCTTGTCGATCGTCATTCCAGAACGCCACTGATCCTTCGGCTTCAACTGGATGACGGTCTCTGACATTTCGAGCGGCGCCGGATCGGTTGCGGTGGAAGCGCGCCCAGCCTTGCCATAGGCGGACTGAACCTCGGGGAAGGATTTGATGATGCGGTCCTGCGTTTGCAGGAGCTCTGGTAGCCTGTAGTGACCGAGAGTCCCGGTAACGTCGTTGGCATGTAAAGGAGCGCGCCCTCATTGAGAGCCGGCATGAATTCGTTACCGAGCTGGCGGGCCGGAATGATGGTCAGCGCTAGCGCTCCCAGCGCCAGCAGAATAGTGGCGACTTTCGCTTTGAGCACCAGACGTATGATCGGGCGATAGAGCCAGATGAGTGCGCGATTGATGGGGTTCCTCGCCCTCGGGAATAATTTTCCGCACGAAGACGACCATCAGCGCCGGCACGAGCGTCACGGAAAGAAAGCCGCCGCCGCCGCCATGGCGAACGTCTTGGTGAAGTACAGTGGGCTGTCGTGACGCCCCTCTTGCGCTTCGAGCGTGAAGATGGGCAGGAACGAAACCGTAATGATCAACAGGCTGAAGAACAGCGCGGGGCCAACCTCGGTCGCAGCATCGATCAAGATTGATCCGCCGCTTGTTTCGGCGTGCGCGCTCCGATGTTGCGCGTTCTCGATCATGACGATGGCGGCGTCCACCATTGCGCCGATAGCGATGGCGATGCCGCCCAAACTCATGATGTTGGAGCCGATTCCCAGCGCCTTCATCGCGGCGAAAGCCATTAATACGCCAATGGGAAGCATGATGATGGCGACGAGCGCGCTGCGCACATGCATTAGAAAGACGACGCAGACGAGAGCGACAATGACGCCTTCTTCGACGAGGTGCTCCTGAGCGTCTCGATGGCTGCAATGAATGAGCCGGGAGCGGTCGTAAACCGAGACGATCTCAACGCCCTTCGGCAAGCTTGTCCCCATCTGCGCAAGGGCCGATTTGACATTGTCGATCACTGTGAGCGCATTGGCGCCATAACGCTGTAGCGCGATGCCGCTCGCAACCTCGCCCTCGCCATTGAGTGCCCGGTGACGCCACGCCGCTCGTCGGGGCCGAGCTCGACGCGCGCGACATCCCCTCAGGAGAAGTGGCGTGCCGTTTTCGACGCGCAGGACAATACTTTCCAGGTCGCTCACGCTGCGCAGATAGCCTCGTCCACGCACAATGAATTCAAATTCGAAAGTTCGACCGTGCGGCCGCCGACATCGGCATTGCTGGCGCGGATGGCGCCGCGCACTTTCGACAGTGGAATGCCGAGCGCGCGTAGTCGGTTAGGATCGACAACGACATTATAATTAAGCTGACGAAGCCGCCGACGCTCGCAAATCTCAGCGACGCCGTCGGCCTTGGCGAGGCCGTAGCGGATCGTCCAGTCCTGGATCGAGCGCAATTCGGCGAGCGTCATATCCTTGGCGATGAGCGCATATTGATAGACCCAGCCAACGCCCGTCGCATCGGGACCGAGGACAGGCGTCACGCCCGCCGGCAATCTCTTACCAAGCCGCGCTCAAATATTCGAGGACGCGCGAGCGCGCCCAATAAATGTCGACGCCATCCTCGAAGATGACATAGACGAAGGATACGCCGAAGAATGAAAATCCACGCACCACTTTGGAGCGCGGAACAGTCAACATCGAACTGGTGAGCGGATAAGTGACTTGATCCTCGACGACTTGCGGCGCCTGACCGGGATATTCGGTAGACGATCGCCGTACATCGGAGAGATCGGGAATGAAGTCGGCGTGGCAGTGTGCGCAAGGCATAGACGCCCCTGCGACCGCGAAGGCAGTGCCCACGAATATGAGCAAAAGGTTGCGCGCCGACCAGGCGATGAGACGGGCGATCACTTGCCCGCCTCCCCCTGATCGAGAAGTCGTAGCGCCGCCTTCAACGCGTTTTCAGCGCCGATGCGAGGAAGCGCCCGCGGCTGTAACCACGCGTTCGTTCTCGCTCACGCCGCTCTTGACGGACAGCTCGCCGCGCCGGGCTGAGATTCGACTTCGCGCAGCTCGAAACGCCTGTCGCCCTTGTCGACAATCGCCACCTTGCTGCCACGGTGTCGATGACGGCGCTTTCGGGTGCGGTTAGCACTTTTTCGTTTACGCCGGCGGCAATCTCGACCTCGGCATACATATCTCCCCGCAGCAGCCCGTCGGGGTTCGGCAGTTCGATCCGACGCGCCGGGGCATGGCCTCCACATGGAGAGGTGATGTCCATGCCGACTCGCCCCTTGAAGGTAGTCGATCGAACACGCCTTGGCCGCACGTCGACCTTTTGTCCTGGCGCGATCAAGGCGATGTCCCGCTCGGCGATGTCGGCCAGCACCCAAATCAGGGAATGATCGACGATGCGAAACAGCATGTCCCCAGGCGCGGCGCGCATGCCGTTAATCGCCGCCCGCTCTAGGACATGGCCGTCTTGCGGCGCGGGCCATGCAATCACACGTGGAACGCTGCGGGCGCGCCCGATCACGGCAATGGCGCTTTCGTCGAGGCCGAGATTGACGAGCCGTCGCTTGGCCTCCTCCAGACGCGCTGGGCGTCGATCCCGCCGCCACGCCGCATGTTGAGGACGGCGACATATTCGGCGGCTGCGCTCGAAAGATTCGGCCCATACACGCGCATCAGCGTCTGGCCCTTGCGAACGTAATCCCCCTCCGCAAACTTCCCGACCGATTCGATGAAGCCTTCGAAGCGCAGGGAGACGATCGAGATACGGCGCGGGTCGAACTCGATCCTGCCCGTCGTCGAACTGGGAATGCCCTGGTAACTCGACGCTGACGTCTGGAGCGAACGCCAGTTCCTTGCAGCTCGGGGCTGATCCTGATGGCCGCGGCTGTCTTGGGCGCCTTCGTCCTCGTAGACGGTGGCGGGAACTGGCCCCATCTCGTCCTTCTTGGAAACGGCGATGGCCGTAGCCCAGCTGGATGGCGGAGAGAAGCACGCGCCGCTCCTCTCTTGGCGGCGCCTGCAGGAGGCTTGTCCTCGAAACTCACATCCTCGCTGGCGCGCACCGGCAGATAATCTTTGCCTGTCGATGTCTTCTTGGGCGTCGAGGAATAGGCTGGGCGACCGTCGGGATCCCGGTAGTAAATGATCGGTCCTGTCGTTGCAGGCGCCTTGCCCGAGATTTTAGGCCCGGCATCGCCCAGCGTTCCTGTAGGTGTGACCCACTTGAAACGTCCCTCGACCAGCCAAGCGAGGCTGGCCGCGACGACCGCAAAGCCCAAAAGAATAACGATGTGACGGCGAGTCATAGAGAGCCTCCCGCCAGACGTTCAAGCTCGGCGTATCTGGCTTGCTCTTCGACTTTGAGCTTAAGGATTTCGAGTTCGATCGCTCGCAGGCGTCGTTCGGCTTCCAGAGACGTCGCTAAGTCGGCGGCTCCGGCCGCAAAGCCGCTTCGCGCCGTCTCTACCGACAGGCGCGCCGGATTGAGTTGGCGTTGTTCGACAATGCGGATCGCCTTGCGCACCGCCTCCAATCCGAACCACGCCTCAGCGACATCGCCGTCGAGCCGGATTCGGATGGCGTCGTAACGCATCTGCGCGGCGCCAAGCCGTGAACTGGCGGCGCGCTGTTCGGCGTCCTTCGCTTCATATTGCAGCGGTACCTTGAACCCGAGCGTGAACATGCCGCTATTGTCGCCGGTGGGACGCTGCACGAAGTTCGCGCCAACCGTAACGTCTGGGTAGTAATTCAGATCCGTAAGCTCTTTCGATCCGGTCGCCGCACGGACCTGCGCGCCGGTCGTGGCGAGAGCTGGATTGGCGACTCTCGCGAGCTCCTGAACGCCTGCGAGCGTCAGCTTTGTTTTCAGCGGCCGAAAGCCTCTGGGAATAGCGAGCGGCGCCAGCGAGTCGCGGCCGATCAGGGCGTTTAAGCGAGCTGCGGCGGATTTAGTCTCGCCCTGACGGCGCGCGACCTCTGTTTCAGCCGTCGCCGCCTCGATCTCGGCCTTGATCACTTCCTGCTGGTCGACTGAGCTCGCGCCATAACGCAAGCGCAGGAGCGCGAGAATTTCGTCGAGCCGGCGCTTTAATCCAAGCGAAAGATCGATCGCCCGATGCGCGGCGCCGTATTGCGCATAAGCGGTTTTGACACGGGCGATCAAATCCGCGTCTGCCGCGCGGCTCTGATGCCTCGCGGCCTCGGCGTCGGCCTCGGCGATGCCGCGCTCCAGGTCGCGCTTGCCCCATAGTCTGAATTCCTGTTCGGCCCCGATCCAACGTTGGCCGACGCCGCGTCCATTCACGTCCCATGCTTGTAGCGTTACGGTCGGATCGGCCAGCACGCCAGCCGCGCCCACTCTATGCGCTGCCGCATCGGCATCCAGCGCTGCCGCCGCCAGTTCGGGGCTTAGCTG
>JAXMCY010000003.1:0-166260 GCA_046349135.1 Methylocystis sp.
CAACAATTTCTACACGGCGACCGTCTACGAGAAAGGCGCGGAAATTATCCGCATGCTGAGGACGCTGATCGGCGAGGAGACGTTCCGCCGCGGCATGGACCTCTATTTCGAGCGCTTCGACGGGACGGCGGCCACGATCGAAGATTTCCTTTCCTGCTTCGCCGCAGCGTCGGATCGCGACCTCAGCCATTTCGCGCTTTGGTACAGCCAGGCGGGTACGCCCGTCGTGACGACGTCGGGCGACTATGACGCCGTCGCCAAGACGTTCACTTTAAAGTTTGGTCAGGAAACGGGGCCGACGCCGGGTCAAAGCGAGAAGAAACCCGTCGTCATCCCAATCGCGCTCGCGCTGTTTGGCGAGAATGGCCAAAAGCTCGATCTCGTCAGCGATGACGCGACGCCGACTGAACTTGCCCGCGGCGTGATCGAACTCGACGCCGCCGCGCGCGTCATTCGGTTTCGCGACGTCCCGTCGCGGCCGTTGGTTTCGCTGCTGCGCGGCTTTTCCGCGCCCGTGCGCCTCGAGCCTGCGCCAGCGAGCGAGGATCTCGAGCGCTTGCTTGCCTTTGACGACGATCCCTTTAATCGCTGGCAGGCGTCGCAGAGCCTCGCCTTACGGACGATTTTCGGCCGGCTCGATACCGGCGCGCTTGATGCGCAAGGGCTCAGCGAAGCGCTGCGATCGTTGCTGACCAGCGCTGTCGACGATCCGGCGTTCGTCGCGCAGGCGCTGTCGCTGCCCTCGGAAATCGATCTCGCGCGCGAAAAGGCCACCGACGTCGATCCTGACGTTTTGTTTGAGGCGCGCAGGGCGCTTCGCACGGAGATCGGCAGGTCGCTCGGCTCGGAACTCGACGCAATCTACCGGCGCTTGGCTGTTTCCGGCGCCTATACGCCGGACGCAGCGAGCGCAGGCCGTCGCGCCCTGCGCAACGTGGCGCTCGACCTCCTGGCCGCCGGAGACGCTGACAAAGGGCGCACGTTGGCGATGGCGCAGTTCGAAGCCGAGGGCAATATGACCGACAAGCTCGCCGCGCTTGCGACATTGGCGCTTCTGGGCGGCCCTGCGCGCGAAGATGCGTTCGCCCGCTTCTATTCGCAGTTCGCCGGAGACGCGCTCGTCATCGACAAATGGTTCTCGCTGCAGGCGATGATTCCGGAAGCGGCGACGACGCAGCGCGTGCTGGGGCTGATGACTCATCGCGAATTCTCGCTCGCCAACCCCAACCGCGTACGCGCGTTGATCGGCGCCTTCGCGAACGGCAATCTCATCCGCTTTCACGCGCTCGACGGGTCGGGCTACGATCTGCTGACCAGCGTCGTTCTTGAAGTTGACCCGAAGAATCCGCAGTTGTCGGCCCGTCTTCTTTCGGCGTTGCGTTCATGGCGCACGATGGAGTCGCGACGACGCGACCTCATTGAGGCGCGACTCAAACATATCGTCGCGAAGGAGAACCTCTCAGCGGACCTACGTGACATCGCCACGAGAGCGCTCGGCTGAGGCCGCAAAAAAGTTTCGTTAACTTTGCGTTAAGGTCTGGACAAAAGCGCCTCGAGAGATTCGAATGAAGGTGATTCGGGCGTACAGCCGCGTTTGCATCACAATCATTTCGGAGGCTCTTGATGGCGCGCGCTCCCGCTGCCCGCGTGAAGACTCACGCCCATACGGTGTGGGGGGCGTATCGATTCGATGAGGATGGCGCAACAGGGCTGAAGGACTTCTCCTGGTTGCGGCCATTGGCGCTTGCCGCATGCGCGATCTGTTTCGTTTCTCTCGGCGCCTTTGTCGTATCGCTGGCCAGCACGATGCAGGATCGGTTGGTCGAACAGGCCATTGACGATCTTGAGCTTTTTGCGCGCGCCGTCTCGCTCGACCTGCGGGACAAGCTGACGGCCGATGTCCAAAAGCCTTCCGCCGCGCCGCTTGATCGGCTGGTGCCGCATGGGGCGCTTTCTCGCGGCCGCCGCATTTTGGTGACGGACGAGCGCGGCCGGATCGCCGCAGCCCTTCCGCCAATTCCTTCCAAAGATCTGACGTTGTCGGAGGCGCTCGGCGCCGAGCAGGCGCTCGTCGACTTCGCCGACAGTTCGGGGGTGATGCGCGTCACTTTGCCTGAAGGCGTTCCTGCGCTGGTGAGCGTCAGAAAGCTTCCGGCGCCCTTCGGCCAGGTGGCGATGATCTATCCGGTCGACAATGTGCTCAACGAATGGCGCGTCATCGCTTCGCGCTATGCCTTGATTTTTGCCGGCGCCACGCTGCTGCTGCTCCTCATCGTGCTTGCCTATTTCCGCCAGACTCGTCGTCGTCAAGAAGTCGAGCGCGCCAATACGCTGATCCGCAGACGCCTCGAGGCGGCGCTTTCCCGCGGCCGCTGCGGCCTCTGGGAGTGGGATATCGGCCGCGGCCGGATCTATTGGTCGGATTCGATGTACGAGATGCTAGGGCTTACCGCCGAGCGTCGTTTCCTCTCTTTCGCAGAATTGAGCGAAATGCTCCATCCGGACGACGGCGACTTCGAAACGATCGCCGACATGATCGCGGGGTCGCGAGCCAACAGCATCGATCACGAATTCCGCCTAAAGAACGCCGACGGCGAATGGATCTGGTTGCGCGCCCGGGCGCAGATCGTCGAAGAAAGGCGCGAAGCCGGAAAGCATCTCGTTGGAATCGCCATCGACATTTCCGAGCAGCGCGCGCTCGCCGAATATACGAAGATGGCCAATCTGCGCCTGCGCGACGCCATCGACGCAATCTCGGAAGCCTTCGTGCTGTGGGACTCGAAGAACCGACTGGTCACGTGCAACACGAAATTTCTCGCTCTGCACGGCCTCTCGGCCGACGCGGCGACGGCCGGCGCGAGTTATCGGCAGGTCATGAGCTGCGCCACCGCGCCGCTGATCAGAACCGAGATCGCCCCGCCCGATGGTCCGTCCCCAGACGCCCGCACCTATGAGGCGCAGCTCGTCGACGGGCGCTGGCTTCAGATCAATGAGCGCCGCACCAAGGACGGCGGTTATGTATCGGTCGGCGCCGACATCACTGCGCTCAAGCGCAATGAGGAAAGGCTGCGTGAATCTGAGCGTCGCCTCACGGCAAGCGTCGCCGATCTCACCCGTTCGCGGCAGACTCTCGAAATGCAGGCGCAGCAGCTCGCGACGCTCGCCGAACAGTATCATCATCAGAAAGCGGAGGCGGAAGCCGCCTATGTGGCGAAGTCGGAATTCCTCGCCAATATGAGCCATGAGCTACGCACGCCGCTCAACGCCATCATCGGCTTTTCGGAGATGATGGAGGCGGAGCCGTTCGGCGCGCTCGGCTCGCCGAAATATCTGGAGTATTGCAGCGGCATACGCCAGGGCGGCGCCTACCTCAACGAAGTGCTGTCCGATATCCTCGACATGTCGCGTCTCGAAGCAGGGCTCGTGCGGCTGACCGAGCGTGAAATCAACGTGGCCGAGGCGATGCGCAAAGCGATCGCCGTCTGGCGCCCGGGCGCCGAACTCAAGGACATCGAGATCGTCGCTGAGGCAAGCGAGACTCTACGCTGCGTCGGAGATGAAAGCGCGATCGTCAAAACGCTCGGCATCTTTCTGTCCAACGCCGTAAAATTCAGCGAAAGAGGACAATCGGTGCGGGTGCGTGCGCGCGCCCACGGCGGCGCGATCGACATCTATGTCGAAGATTCTGGACGCGGCGTTGACCCACGCGCCATTCCCAAGCTCGGGAAGCCTTTTGAGCAATGCGCGAATTTAATCGAAAACGGCATGCGCGGATCCGGACTCGGCCTCGCCATCGCCCGCGCGCTCATCGAACTGCACGGCGGCGCGCTGCGCTTCCGCTCGCGTCTTGGCGAAGGGACGATCGTCATGATGCGGCTGCCTGCCGCCTCCGCGACGGTGACGACGTTAAAGACGCGCGCAACCGAGCAGCCGGGCGCGCCCGCGAAGGTCCCGCCTCAGGCGCGCTCCATCCGCGCCGGCGGGCCTGCCGTCATCCGCATCGCCGGCAAGGACAGCACGACGCGCAGGCCAGGCGCATTGTCTTCGATCCGCAACGCGCCATGATGCATGCGCGCGACCGCCGCGGCGAGCGACAATCCCAGACCTGAGCCTGGCCGAGAACGCGAATTCTCAAGCCGCACGAAGCGCCCGACGACTCGCTCGCGATCCGATGGCGCAATGCCGGGACCGCGATCGGAGACGATAATCTCGACACGGTCACAGACGCGCCGCGCGTCCACGGCGATGCGCCGATCCTCACCCGTCGCGCCATATTTCAACGCATTGTCGACAAGGTTCACGAGCGCCTGCCCCAGCAGTTCGCGGCTGCCGGTGATCGTTAACCCCTCCTGGGTCGTGACGTCGAGACGCACGCCTTGCTCTTCGGCGACGGGCTCGTACATTTCGGCGATGTCGCGCACGACGGCGTCGGCGTCAAACGCGGCCATGTTGTCGCTCGAATAGCCCGCCTCGGCGCGCGCGATCATCAACAGCGCGTTGAACACGCCGATCAGATTGTCGGATTCTTCGATCACGGCGGCAAGCGCCTCGCGATGCTCGCCATTGTTTGAGCCCGCCCGCAATGCCGCCTCGGCGCGGTTGCGCAGCCGGGTGAGCGGCGTCTTCAGGTCGTGGGCGATATTGTCGGAAACTTCGCGCAAACCGGCCATCAGCTCGCTGATGCGCGCGAGCATCGCGTTGAAGTTTTCCGCCAGACGGTCGAGCTCGTCGCCGGCGCCGGTAATCGGCAGCCGCTCATGCATATCGCCCGCCATGATGCGGCGCGCCGAGGCCGACATGACGTCGACGCGCTCCAACATGCGATGCGCGACGAAGAGACCGCCGAAGGCGCCTACGAGCGCCAGCCAGAACAGCGACACGCCGAGCGCACGGCGCAAGATGCCGCGCAGCACTTCATGGTCTTCGATATCGTGGCCGATGAGCAGTCGGAAGCCGCCCGGAAGCAGGAACAGGCGCAACAGCGCCGGATGCCTGATCCCCGGCTCGCCGCGTCGCTCATATGTCGTCTCGACGAGCTCGGTGCCGCCCGAGGGCGTGAACGCCGGCGGCTCGATATTGCCGACGATAACCTCCCCCGAGTGGCTTGATAGCAGATAGAGCGAACCGCCCGGCGCCCGCACCCGGCGCTCGACCGCATTGGCAAGCTGACGAAGGCCGCCTTGCGAATATTGTTCGGAGAGCGCCCTGATCTCGGCGTCCACGGTCTGCTCGATCTGCTCGTCGAGCACCTCCTTGACGCGCGCGCCGACACGAGCAAGCACGAGCCCCGCGCCGATCGAGAACAGCACGAGATAGGCGATCGAGAGCTTGAACGCCGTCGTTCGGAAAAGCTTACCGAGCGCCGTCACGGATCATATACCCGGCGCCCCGGATCGTATGCAGAAGCGGGTTCTCTCGGCCTTTGTCGATTTTGGAGCGCAAACGCGAAATATGCACGTCGATGACATTGGTCTGCGGATCGAAATGGTAGTCCCAGACATTCTCGAGCAGCATCGTGCGGGTCACCACCTGCCCTGCATGCTTCATCAGATATTCGAGCAGCCGGAACTCGCG
Organism: Methylocystis sp.; assembly: GCA_046349135.1. Classification (GTDB taxonomy): domain Bacteria; phylum Pseudomonadota; class Alphaproteobacteria; order Rhizobiales; family Beijerinckiaceae; genus Methylocystis. The sequence continues at coordinate 5,575 of JAXMCY010000003.1, forward strand.
GGGCTGGAGCGCGACCTCCTGGCCGGCCACGGTCACCTTGTGCGACAAGCGATCGAGCTCGAGATCGCCGACGCGATACTGGGTTTCTTCGCCTTTGGGGCCGACCCGACGGCGCGACAGCGCCTCGACGCGCGCCAGTAACTCGGAGAAGGCATAAGGTTTCGGCAAATAGTCGTCGCCGCCGGCGCGCAGACCCTTCACGCGGTCGTCCACTTGGCCAAGGGCGGAAAGAATGAGCGCGGGCGTTTCGACCCCTTGCTCGCGCAGGCCCGAGATCAGCGACAGACCGTCCATTTTGGGCAGCATCCTGTCGACGATGAGCACGTCATACTCGCCTTCACTGGCGCGGCCATAGCCGGCAAGCCCGTCGGCGGCATGTTCGGCGACATGCCCTTGTTCTCGGAAGGCCTTGACGAGGTATTCGCTCGCCTCGCTATCGTCTTCGATAATCAGTATGCGCATGATTCTCTATATCCGAGATTGCAAAAAAACGGCAGGCCGGCGCATTGTGCGCCAGCCTGCCCGCGTTCGGGAGCCAGGAGGGGACTGGCTCTGCCCGACGCTCTTCGTTGCGGAGACCGGCTGCGGGCGGGTGCAGTGTGTCGCGGTCTCTACGCAAGAAGTTCCTTAAACCGGCTCAGCCGGCGCCCTTCACGGGAACAGCGACGAATTTCGCTCCGTCCGCAGACTTCACCCGCAAGAGCACCGATCGGCGGCCGTCCTTGCGCGCGGCTTCGAGCGCACTGGCAAGATCGCGGCGAGAGGCCACCGGCTGTCCGCCGGCCTCGACGATCACGTCGCCCCTGCGCAATCCCTTTTGCGCGGCTGCGCCTGACGGATCGAGATCGGTCACGAGCAACCCTTCCCGGCCGGCGCCGCGCACCTCGCTCGCCGGCACGACTTCGATTCCGAGGCCGGATAGCTCCGGACCGCGCTCGGAAAAGTTTTCGTCGTCGGCGCGCGCTTCCTGCTCATCAGGCAAAGCGCCGAGTTTGAGCTTCACGGTCTTATCGGCGCCAGAGCGCTGATAGGTCAGATCCACCGTCTTGCCAGGGCCAAGGGCGGCGATACGGCGCGCGAGATCACGCGGAGTTTCGATTTTCTCGCCATTGACCGCGACGATGACGTCGCCCGCCTTCAGGCCCGCTTCTTCGGCCGGGGCGCCCTTCTGCGGCTGCGCGATCAGCGCGCCCTTCGTGGACTTCAGCCCCATGCTGTCGGCGATCTCCTGCGTGACGTTCTGAATCTTAACGCCGATCCAACCACGCGACACGGAGCCCTTATCCTTCAGCGCCGCGACGACGTCCTTGGCGACCTCCGTCGGAATGGCGAAGCCTATGCCGATCGAACCGCCCGACGGCGAATAGATCGCCGTATTGACGCCAATCACATTGCCATGCGCATCGAAGGCGGGGCCGCCCGAGTTGCCGCGATTGACCGGCGCGTCGATCTGCAAAAAATCGTCGTAAGGGCCGGCGCCGATGTCGCGCCCGCGCGCCGAGACGATGCCGGCGGTCACCGAGCCGCCGAGGCCAAAGGGGTTGCCAACCGCAATCACCCAATCGCCCACGCGCGGAGCCGCCGTGCCCCACTCGACATAAGGCAGCTTCTGGCCGTCGCTGATCTTGAGCAGCGCCAAAGCCGTGCGCTTGTCAGTTCCGATCACCTTGGCCGGCAGCGACCGACCGTCATCGAGCGCGACCTCCACTTCATTGGCGTGTTCGACGACATGGTTGTTGGTGACGACATAGCCATCAGCGCTGATGATGAATCCGGAGCCCTGAGACATCGTCATATGTTTCTGCGGACGGCCTTGGCCTTGATCGCCGAAGCGCTTGAAGAAACGGTACATCGGGTCGTCGGGCGAGATGTCGGGCATCTCGAACATACCGCCTTGCGAATCTTCCACCGCCTTGACCTTGATCGCGACGACCGCGGGTTTCACGCGCTCGACAATGTCGGCGAAAGACGCAGGGCCGCTAGAAGTGATGGTTCCCGAAAGCGGCGCTTCGGCGTAAGCCGGCGTCAGCGGCGCCGGACCGATGGCGGCGCCAAGCGCGAGCGCGGCCGCCGCGCCCAGCAGCGCCAAGCGGGACGCGCGGCGCGGCGCTTCGACGGCGCGGGCGCGAGGATTGATTGCGATAGGCATTTTTCGAAATTCTCCATCTCAGAGCGACGCCACGCGGAGGAGAAGCGCAACGTCGCCGCGAGTAGAAGATGGAGATGAGCGCTTTGCCGGCCAATGGCGGCGGGATGAAACTTTCGTAAGGCGGCTACAACCAGCCGGCGCGCCGGAGGCGATAGTAGAGATAGCCGCAAATCGTCGCTGTCACGCTCAGGACGAGGTAATAGCCATATTTCCAGCTAAGCTCCGGCATATGTTCGAAATTCATGCCGTAGATGCCGGCGACGGCGGTGGGCACGGCAAGAATGGCGGCCCATGCGGCAAGCCGGCGGGAGATGTCGGTCTGCTGCATCTGCGAATTCATCAGGCTCGCCTCAAAGGCGAAGGCGAGAGTCTCGCGCATCGTATCGATGCGCTCCTGCACGCGCCTCAGATGGTCGCGCACGTCGCGGAAATGCGGCCGCATAGCCGGATCGATGGCGACGACGTCGCTGCGCTCCAGGCGACGACAGACGTCGGAAAGCGGCGTCGCGGCGTTGCGAAGATGCAGCAGGTCGCGCCGCATCGTGTAGAGCTGCTCGATTTCCGCCCTCCCCATCGTCGTCGTGATGACATGGTCCTCGATGTCCTCGACCTCGTTATCGATGGCGTCAAGCACCGGGAAGTAATTGTCTACGATGAAATCGAGAATGGCGTAGACGATGAAGTCCTCGCCCTCGGAAAGTCGCTCCGCGCGCGCTTCGCAGCGTTCGCGCACATGCGCATAAGATTCAGAGGCTCCGTGGCGCACGCTCACGACATAGCCGACGCCCACGAAAAGATGCGTCTCGCCAAAGGCGATGTGGCCGTCAACCATCTGCGCGGTGCGCGCGACGATGAAGATGCTGTCCTCAAACTCTTCGAGCTTGGGAAACTGGTGCGCCTTGAAGGCGTCCTCGATCGCGAGCTGATGGAGCGAGAACTGCCGCGCAACGCGCTCGAGCAGCTCCTTGGAGGGTTCATAAAGCCCGATCCAAACGACATAGCCCTCGCGCTTGGCCCACTCTCCGGCTTCATCGATCGCGATATCGGCGATCTTGCGGCCGCCATGATAGACGGCCGCCGCGACGACTCCCGCTTCCTGGGGTTTTGTCGCCGGCGCCCGGTTATCCATGGTCGCTCTCCCGCCGTCAGGAAGGCTTCGATCCGCCGCGCGTCACGGCGACCTTTGCCGGCCGCAACACGCGTTCACCGATCATATAGCCTTCCTCAACGACCTGAGCGACCGTGCCTGCGGGCTGAGTCTCATCGGGGATTTCGAAAAGCGCCTCATGCTGATTGGGATCGAAGCGCGCGCCTTTCGCATCGATTTTCTTGACGCCGAAGCGGGCGAGCCGCGCCAGAAAATCGCGCTCCATTACCGCGACGCCTTCGACGAGCGACGCCACCGCCGGGTCCGCGCGCGCCCCCTCGGGCGCGTTCTCCAAGGTGCGGCGCAGATTATCGGCGAAAGATAGCGTTTCCCGCGCAAAATTCGCGACGCCATAGGCTTTCGCGTCGGCGACCTCGCGCTCGGCGCGGCGGCGCACATTCTCGACCTCGGCGAGCGCGCGCAGCAACTTGTCCTTCAGACCTGCATTCTCCGCATACAGATTTTCGAGTTCGGTGAAGGGTTCGGGTTGCGCAATGTCGGATTCCGCCGAGGGCTGCGACAGGGATGAGGGCTCCGCCGCGCTTTTGTTCCCTGTCGCGTCGCCTTTCTTATCGGCATTCATTGGATCGCTCATGCTATCACCATGGTTCTTGTAAAGGGCTCGATATCTGCGCGCGCAACGTCAAAATCAAGTCGCTGCGGCGGCGGGGGCTTTTTGACCGCGGCCTCCCTGGCCGCCAAAGACTTCCAGGAGCTGACGCTTGATCGCCGCCTGACGCTGCGGCGAGACGATTTTCGCGCCGGTGAGGTCGGTAACGTAGAAAGCGTCGACAGCGCGCTCGCCGAAGGTGACGATATGCGCCGAAGCGATATTGAGGTTGAGCCTTGAGATCGCATTGGTGAGTTCAAAAAGAAGACCTTCGCGGTCCAGCCCCGAAACCTCGATCACCGTGTAGACGTTGGACAGGCTGTTATCGACCACAACCTCCGGCGCGACCGAGAAGGCGTCGGTCGGCTGATAGGCTTTGGCGCGCGCCTTCAATTCCTCGGACACGACGACCTCGCCGCGCAACGCTCTGGCGATAAGGTCCGCGATGCGCCGGGCGCGACGCATCTCATCTTCATCATGATCGAAGGCGCGCGAGAAGAAGATCGTGTCGAGCGCGAGACCATCCACAGTGGTGAAGATATGCGCGTCAACGATATTGGCGCCCCCTGCCGCGCAGCCGCCGGCGATGATCGACAGCAGTCGCGGATTGTCGGGCGCCACGACGGTAAGTTCGACCGCGCCCCGCGTTCGGTCGAGTTCGACTGCCGTCGCAAGCGGCGCCGGCGCGCCGTTCATCTTGCGCAGCAGCTCGGCATGGCGAACCTTGCGCGCGACGTCGACCTTGAGCCAATACGCCGGATAGTGGCGTTTGGCGTAAGCGTCGAACTCCTCGTCGCTCCATTCCGGCAACGCCGCGCGTAGTTCTTCTTTCGCGGCCGTGACGCGGCTCTTGCGATCGACCGCCGAATGCCCGCCGCCAAGCACCACTTCCGTCTCCCAATAGAGCACGCGGAGCAGTTGCTCTTTCCACGCGTCGAGCACGCCGGGCCCGACCGCGTTAATGTCGCATACGGTGAGAATGAACAGCATCTTCAACCGCTCCATCGTCTGGACGATAGCGGCGAAATTCTCGATCGTGACGCGGTCGGAAAGATCGCGGCTCTGCGCGAAACTCGACATGGTCAAATGATGTTCAACGAGCCAGGCGACGGACTCGGTCTCGCCGGGCGTGAATCCCAGCCGCGGACATAGCGTGCGCGCGACGTCCATGCCGGCGATGGAGTGATCCTCCTTTCGGCCCTTGGCGATGTCATGCAGGAAGAGACCAAGATACAGGACCTTGCGGTTGACGATCGTCGGCAGGATTTCGCTGACGAGCTGCTGGTGCTCCGGCATGCGGCCAGCTTCGAGATCGGATAATCCGCCGACCGCGCGCAGCAGATGTTCATCGACCGTATAGTGATGATACATGTTGAACTGCATCATCGCGACGACTTTGCCAAAATCCGGAATGAACCGGCCGAGCACGCCGGTCTCGTTCATCCGCCGCAGCGTGATTTCGGTCATTTTTCGCGAAAGCAGGATTTCGAGAAACAGCCGGTTGGCCTCCTTGTTCGCGCGCAGATTGGCGTCGATCAGACGCAGCGACAAAGTCACCGCGCGCAAGGCGTCGGGATGCAGCGGCAGGCCGTGATGATCGGCCATCCAGAACAGTCGGATGATATTGACGGGATCGCGCTTGAACACGTCGGCGTCGACGATGCTGATGCGATCGTGATCCACGACGAAGTCGCCTTGCGGGGCGCGGCTGCGTCGGCGCCGAAACGGCTGGAGGAAGCGCTCAAAAATGGCGCGGGGCTTCGCCTGTTTTTCCTCAAGCGCCGCGCAGACGATTGCGGTAAGATCGCCGACTTCCTTGGCGACCAGAAAATAGTGCTTCATGAAACGCTCGACCGGCGACAGTCCGCTGCGATCGTGATAGCCGAGGCGCCGCGCGATCGTCGGCTGTACGTCGAAAGAAAGCCGTTCCTCGGCCCGGCCGGTGGCGAAATGCAAGTGGCAGCGCACGCGCCAAAGAAACTCTTCGCAGCGCTCGAAGAGGCTGAGCTCGGCGGCGGTGAAAAGCCCGGCGGCGACGAGCTCCTTCGGCTCGCGCACGCGATAGACATATTTCGCGATCCAGAAGAGCGTATTGAGATCGCGCAGGCCGCCTTTGCCTTCTTTCACATTGGGTTCGACAAGGTAGCGCGAGGCGCCGGCGCGCATCACGCGCGCGTCGCGTTCAGCGAGCTTGGCGGAGACGAATTCGCGCGTGTCGGAACGGGCGACCTCGCGATCGAAACTGTCACGAAATTCGTTGAAGAGTTCGGCGTTGCCGAGGATGAAACGCGATTCGAGAAGCGTCGTGCGAATCGTCATGTCGGCGCGCGCCTGACGCATGCATTCGGCGACGGAGCGCGTCGCATGACCGACCTTCTGACGCAGATCCCAAAGGATATAAAGGATCGCCTCGATGACGCTTTCGCCCCAGGGCGTCTGCTTGTACGGAACGAGAAACAAAAGATCGATGTCCGAGCCGGGCGCGAGCGCCCCGCGCCCATAGCCGCCGACGGCGACAATGGCGAGACGCTCGGCGAAAGTCGGATTGTCGACGACGTAAACATAGCGCACGACATAGTCATAGATCGCGCCGATCAACTCGTCTTCGAGCGCGGAAAGCAATCGCGCGCAGGCCCATCCCGAGCCCCGCGCCTCTAGCCGCGCACGGGCGATCTCACGTCCTTCCGCGAGAACGGCGCGAAACAATTCGACAATCGCCGTACGCCGGGCATGGCCGCGCTCGGTCTTGCAGATCGCCGCAACTGCGGGCGCAAGCGCCTCTCGCAGGCCGCAGAACTGCTTGTCCGGATCAAGGCCGGAAAAAACGCTGATCTGCGCAACTTCGTTCATCGAGCAAGTTCCGGGGGCCGAGCGGATGCGCGCAGAGCGCGCAGCCGGTTCTCGATCGCGTCGAAGAGCGGCGGCGCGAGATCCGGCCCGCCGATGCGTTTTAGCGCGCGCAGCCCCGTCGGCGAGGTGACGTTGATTTCGGTGAGCCAGCCGTCGATCACGTCGATGCCGACAAAGACCAGGCCGCGCCGTTTCAGCTCCGGCCCGAGCCGTGCGCAAATCTGCGTCTCTCGCGCGTCGAGTTCTGACGCCGCGGGCGCCCCGCCCCGCACCAGATTGGAGCGAATGTCGTCATCGGCGGGAATACGATTGATCGCGCCCATCGCCTCGCCGTCTATGAGAAGGATACGCTTGTCCCCCTTTACGATCTCCGGCAGGAAGCGCTGCACGACCCAAGGCTCGCGAAATGTCGTCGCAAACATGTCGAAGAGCGAACCGAAGTTCGGATCGCGGCGTCCGACCTTGAACACCGCCGCGCCGCCATGGCCGTAGAGCGGCTTCATGACGATCTCGCCATGCTCGGCGCGAAAGCGCTCGATCGCCGCGCGGTCGCGGGTGATCAGAGTCGGCGGCATGAGATCGCTAAACTCCATCACGAAGATTTTTTCGGGCGCATTGCGGACATGCGCGGGGTCATTGACGACAAGCGTCTTCGGCGCGAGCCGCTCCAGAAAATGCGTCGAGGTAATATAGGCGAGATCGAACGGCGGGTCCTGGCGCAGCAGCACCACGTCCATGACGCCGAGGTCGAGCTCGGTCGTCTCGCCGAGCGTGTAATAGCGGGACGGATCGTCGAAAACGTCGATGCGATGGCCGCGCGCCGTCAGCCGCGCGCCTTCCAGCGACAGCCGATCCGGCGTGTAGAACCACAGGCGATGCCCCCTACGCTTTGCCTCCAACATCAGGGCAAAGGTCGAATCTCCTGCAAAATTAATGCGTTCCAACGGGTCCATCTGGACCGCTATGTCGAGCATCGATCCCCCTGCCGCGGCCGCCGCGGTCCAGCGCCCCTTCAGGCGCGAGCCGCCCTTTCGGGCGACACATAGCAGGAGAATCGCGGCGCTGCGCAACCCTCGACCGGCGCGCCGGCGTTCAGACCGGACCGAGGATCAGATTCCATAATCGAAGGAATCATAGGCGAGGCCGCGCAGCAGCTGATCCATGTCGCGGGCGGGCTCGGTGCGGGATTCGGTCCCAACCACCTTCGCCGGAACGCCGGCGACGATCGAATTCGGGGGGACCGATTTCAGCACGACGGAGCCTGCGGCGATGCGCGAACAGGCGCCGATCTCGATATTGCCGAGGATTTTGCCCCGGCGCCGATCACCACCCCGCGTCCGACTCCAGGATGGCGGTCGCCCGCGACCTTGCCGGTGCCGCCGAGAGGTCACGCCGTGCAGGATCGACACGTCATCATCGACCACCGCCGTTCGCCGACGACGAAACCGGTGCCGTGATCGAGAAACAGCCTCGGCCGAGGCGCGCCGCCGGATGGCTCAGTTGGCGGCCAGCGCGCGCCGGAGGCGCGGCTCTGAATGTAAAGGCGTAGTCGTGGCGTCGGCGGGCCGCGCCGTTGCGCATGCGCGAGCCGCGCCGACTGGATCGCATGGAATCCTCGAAATAGAGTACAGCGGCTCGATCATCCGTCCGCAGGCCGGATCGTGCTCGACGTAGGCGACGAGATCGGCGGGAAAGCGTCCGAAACGGTCTCGTCGTCGACAGCCGCTTGCATGGCGGCATGCTCGGCGATCGTCTCGGCGTCGATCGCCGAGGCGCTGAGACGCGCCGGCATCCGAAACACCACGCCCTTCGAGCGACGCCCGATCAAGGACGCCCAGAAAAGCCGAGCATCAGCGCCGACAGCGACGGATCAAGGCGCAGCGCTTCCTGGCCTCGCGGCGGACAGCAGCCCACATCGCCTTGGACTCCGCCGCGAGCGCTGTCAGGTCTTCGCTCGCCGCGTCGGCGTCCACGTCTAGAACTTCACCGCGGGCGGCGTTTGCGCCGCGTCGGTCGCGGAGAATTCCGCCATCGGCTTGGTTCCGGCGAAGAAGGTCTTGGCCCAAAGCAGCGTTGGGAAGGTGCGCAGCGACGTGTTGAACTCCCGCACCGCCTCGATGTAGTCGCGCCGCGCGACATTGATGCGGTTCTCGGTGCCTTCGAGCTGCGATTGCAGAGCGAGGAAGCTCTGGTTCGACGGTGATCGGGATAGTTTCGCTGACCGCGATGAGACGGCCAAGCGTGCCGGTGAGCCGATTTTGCGCGTCCTGGAACTGCTTCATCTTTCAGGGTCGGTCAGCGACACTGGCGTCGACCTTGACCGAGGTCGCCTTGGCGCGCGCCTCGACCACCGAGGTGAGCACGTCCTTTCCATGCTTGCGTAGCCCTTCACCGTCTCGACCAGATTGGGAATCAGATCGGAGCGGCGCTGATATTGCGACTGCACTTCCGACCATCTCGCCTTGGCGTTCTCTTCAAGCGTCGGGATCGTATTGTAGCCGCAGCCTGAAAGACCCAAGCTAAGGAAAATCGCGGCGGCGACGGCGCGCCAACGGGAAAAGTCACGCATATAAATCTCCCAAAGAGCGGCGCGGCGCGCCGGCGTTCATGCCGCGGAATGTAAGGCGTGGCCGTGGCCAAGGAAAGGGCGCGGCAAGAGCGGAAATTGAGGTAGAATGCGCCGTCGCCACAAGGATGCGGGCTAGATGCAGATCGACGAGATCATAGGCAATTTCGAACTGCTCGATGAGTGGGAAGACCGATACCGCTATCTCATCGAACTTGGCCGCACGCTCGAGCCGCTGCCGAAAGAGGCCTATACGGACGCCAATAAAGTGCGGGGCTGCGCCAGCCAGGTGTGGCTCGAAACAACGCCGACGCGCGACGCCGACGGGCGCGTGACGCTGTCGTTTCGCGGCGACAGCGACGTCGGCACGCGCGGCCTCGTCGCGTGCTGACGCTGGCGCTCTATTCCGGTCGGCCGGCGAAATCGTCGATACCGACGCGCAGCCGCTGTTCAAGGAGCTGGGCCTCGCCGAACATCTGACGCCGCAACGCGCCAATGGCCTGCGATCGATGGTCGAGCGGATCAAGAGGGAAGCGCGCGAGGCGATGGGGGCGTCGACACCCTCCCCTTGAGGGGGAGGTGAAATTCGACATTCTCGGCCGATAATCCTCCGCGCCCAATGCAATAGCGTCGGCGCGGCCGCGGCCGCGCGCCTCGACCCCGAGCCCGTAGTGGCGCGCCAGTCGATCGAGCGCGATGCGGAGCACGACTTTCGCCGAGGCCGCGGCCAGCCGCGTTCGGTCTCAATGATCTCCAAACCTTTAGATAGCCGCAGACGTCGGTCATAAGGCCCGCCAATTCCGGCCCCACGGCGTCGAAGGCGTGGGCCAGGCGACGGCGCGCGTCGATCGCGACCTCGGAGACGGCGCCGGCATCGGCGCCGCGGCGGGCGGCGTTGATCGACGCCTCCAATTGGCGGTCACCCGCTGCAACAGCTGCGCCTGTTCGATGTCGCGGCGAAAGCGCTCGCCGGCTCTCGAGCTGCGCGGCGTCGAGGAAGACCGCCCGTCGCGATCCCGCGCCGCGCGAGCCAGGCAAGCGGACTTTCGATCTGTTGACGAGCGCCGACGCGTGCTTTGTCGAGCTGGCGCAGCGCATAGGATGCATGCTGCGCGCGAAAAGGTTCGGCCTGATCGACATCCGGCGCTGAAAGCCGGCGAAGATGAGCGCGGCCGGCGTCGGTCAGCGTCAGCCGACGTTCGCCGCCCTCGCCTTCCCAGCGCACGAGCCCCTCGGCGAGAGCGACGGCGCCGGCGGCGGCGGGAAGCCGCGCGCGCACGACGGTGACTCCCTTGTTCGCCGCAAGGTCGACCAGCGTCGACGACTCCAGCGCGCTGAGCGCGCCGCGCGCGCTCGCCTGTCGAGCGCCTGCAATAGCCGGCGCATGGCGCGGCCAATGTCTTCACCGAACGAACGTCGCGCGCCCTTCTTCATTGCGCGCTCCCTTGAGCAAGAAGGGCGCAGATCATGTCGCGCTGGGCGGCGAGCGCCGCTTCGAGGCGCCGCGCGCCGGCGTCGAATGAGGGATCGTCGCGCAAATCCTCGATCGTCGCGCAGGCGTGGCGGATGGTGGCGCGGTCGCGCGCGAATGTTCTGGCGCAGGCGGAAACGCTCGCGCCGAGCGCGACGTGGTCGAGATAGACGGCGAGCTGACGGGCCCGGGCGACCGAGGGGCGGGACCGGCTGACTGAAAAAAGTTCGGCAAAGGGCGCGGCCTGAGCCGCCGCCGCCGCAGCGGCGCTGAGGCCCGGAATGGGCGGTGCGGGACGGAGAAACATCGAAGCCTCCAGCTTGGGTGAAGCCGCAACCTATTGCGGAATTTAATCCTATTAAATGGGAATAAATTACTTATCCTCATCCGTTTGAAGGATGGCATCTTTAATGCCCTGGAGGACGTTCCATGACGCGCAATTCAATTTCTCAGACTCAGGACAACCGCCGCGACCGCTTCGCCACAGCCGCCGGCGCCGCCCTCGACGCCGCCCTTCGCCGATGCAGGTTGACCGGCCATGGCCGCCCGGCGCTGCTGGTTTCGCGCCCGCCCGCCCGGTAACGATGCCGCGGCGAATGCTGACCGCGGTGCGCGCGGCGCCGCCAGTGAGGTCGGCGCGATGCGCGGCGGCAGCGGCGCGCCATTGGACCTACGATCTCAACCGGCACATCAGCCTGCTCGTCGCGCATCGCGAAGAGACCGCGCGGCTCCATCGGCTGTTGAAGGGGGCATAGAACGCGCCGCGAACAATCAAAGCCAAGCGCTTTGTCACCTGGCGCTTTCCATATTTTCGAGCGATCGCGTTTTGCCAATTTGGGCGGGGCTACCGAAATTTAACGTCGTATGGCGACGCGCTTCCGCCCGCATGCGCAATGCTTTAAGCTTCACGCTTCCTTGGGAAGACGCAAAGGCGGGAGATGTATCTGGAGAAAATACTGGCGTTGTCGGCTGCGGCGCTCGTTGCGATCGGCGCCGGCGTCGGCCTGACCTGGATGGCGCTCAACCCGGCCCCGCGCCTGGCGGGCGCCGCGGCGTCGATCGACAGGGGGGGCGCGCGCCAACAGATCGAGACTCTCATCGCTTCGACGCCGGACTATGCGCGCTATTTCGCCCGGCTCCGTGAGACCTTCACCGCCGACTATGAAGCGGCGATCAATGATTTCGCCGCCCGCCTCGCGCAGACGAAAGAAGAGCAGAGCGTCGACTATTACCTGTCAGAGGCGGTCCGCCGCATCCGAACCTCGCGTGGCGCTCTGGCGGCGAAAGCCGAGCCCGAGCCGATCGCCCGCGTCTTTGAAAAGCAGCTCGAAGTGCTGCAGGCGGTGGCTCGAGAAGACAAGCGCATGTGCGTCGCCTTCCTCTACGGCGCGACCAATCTCGACTTTCAGCATTTCGCCGCCTCCCGCCGCAAGATCGTCTCGGACATGGCGCTGGCGGGGCTCGAGGCGATCGTCAGCGGACAGGCCAAAAAGATCGAACGGGCGGCGCCGACCGAAGACGATTTCCGCGTTTTGGAGAACGCACTCGCGGCGCGGGGCCTGGGCAAGGTCGAGATCGACGCGTTGCTCGACGGCAAATTGCCCAATCCGCCGCTTGAAGACGCGCGCATGTGCGGCGCCGGGCAGACCTATTTCGAAGTGCTGAAAACCCTGCCCGAGCCGGCGCGCACGAAAGTTTACGGCCTCGCGCTGGAGCTGATGGCTCGCTCCTGACCCGCCTGCGCCGGCTGCGTTTGCGCCGGCGTCTCCTTTCCGCTCGACTTTGCGGACTCTTCCAGCGTTTGGCGCAATTGCGCCATGGCGATCCGGATCAGCGCCTCGCGCGGCCGCGCCGGACCGATTTCGATCGCGGCCATATTGGCCATCACCTTGGCGAGATTATCCGCCGGCAGGCCATCGGCCGTGACGAGTTTCAGATCCTCATTGGGGCCGCCGACGACGCCCTGGGCGATGGCGGCAGCATAAGTGGCGATCCGCGCCAGCTCTCCGCCGCAGGTCGAAACGCCGGCGTTCGGCGCCGGCAATGGGGCTGGAAGCGCCAAATCGGCGACCGCCTTCGGAAGCGCCGCGAGTTCCGGTTCGGCGATCCTCGTGCGGCGCGCCGGTCGCTCGGAGACGCCGGCCATGATCGAAGGCGCCGGCATCAGGTCGACCGGCGGCATCAGATCGACCATATTCGCGCGAGCTTGCCGCACGGTCTTGCGGTCGACGCCGCCGCGCCCGTGCGCCGCCAGCCAGCGGGCGCGCAGCGTGTTCTGCAAGCCGCGCGGGGCCAGTCCCAGCGGCGCGAGGCGCCCGAGCGGCGTCCGCGCCACGCCTGCGCGCGGCGCCAGCGATGAGCGCGACCTCAACGGCGAAGTGAGCGCGGGCCGCGTAAACGTGGCGCTCGCCGTAAACAGCGAACACTGCGCAGGCGCCCAGCGCTCGACGATGGCCCGCGCGGTGCGCCGCCCATAGTCGACATAATAGCGGCGCAGCAGCAGCGCCGCGACGACAGCGCCCTCCTCCGCAGAGGCGAAGGCGACATGGCCGTCGGGATCGGCGGCGATTTCGCCGTTCCACCCCGCGCTCTTGATACACCAGTAATTATTGAGCTTGACGCAGCGGGCCGGTTCGCTCTCTTCCGCGCCGACCGCGCGGCGGATGGCGGCGAAGGGCGCCATCTCCAGCGCCAGCGCGCTTTCCATGCGCCAATTGTCGACGGCGCGCGCATCCGGCCGATAGGCGGGGCTCGGCGTGGCCGCCAGCGTCGAGGACGGCGCGACGACGACGGCCGGCGCCTTGTGAGGCGCCGCGGCGGCCAGCATCGTCAGGAGCGCTTCGATCAGCATGGCCGCCCCGCAAGTTGCAAATTACGCTAGTCGGGATCCTCGTTCGCCTCGCCCCGCAAGAGGCCCGGCGTCACGAAGCGCATCAAGCGGGCGCCGCCTTTGCGGACATCCGACCAATGACTGATCTCGAAATCTAGCACCGCCAGCGCCGCGGTAGGGAATTTAGTGCGCATCAGCGCCAAATCATCAGCCGCGCCCGAGCCAGCGAGCCAGTATGCAAGCTCGGCGAAGCCGGGATTGTGGCCGACGGCGAGAAGCGTCCCGACCTTGTCGGGAGTCTGCCGCAAAATCTCGACCAGATGATCGACTGTGGCGAGATAGATCGTGTTCTCGATCAGATGGGTGACATGGCCAGGAAAGCAGTCGAGCACCTTTTCGAGCGTCTGCTTCGCCCGGCGGGCGTTGGAAGCCACGGCGAGGTCCGGCGAGATCTCTGAATCGCGCAGGAATTCGCCCATGCGTCGGGCGTCCTCCATGCCTCGACGGACGAGCGGACGTTCGCGGTCGCCGCCGGCTGAATGCCGGTCGGCCTTGCCATGGCGCAGGAGCAGGAGTCGACGCATGCCGTCTCTCTATCACGCCGCCGCCGCGCCGCCACGCCCCAGTCTTCGCCAAGCGCCGGCTGCGACGATAGCGCGCGCCTCTTTACCTGAAGGGCGCCCCATGCAACTTCTTTGCGTCCGCTTCATCAGGGTTTTCCGATGCGCAAATCCTTCGTCGCCGGCGTGGCGACGTCGCTTTCGTTCGCGAGCATCGCTTTCTCAACTCTGGCCGCCGGCGAGAAGCCGCTGACGCTCGACAATGTCGTCGTCACGATCGGCGCGACGACCTATGGCATCCCGCATTTGGAAATCGAAGGCGCGAATCTGCCGTGGGCGGAACTGGCCAAACTGTTCTTGAGCGGCGATACGAATGTCGCGGCGCGGCTGGCGCGGGTGTCGGCGCGGCGAATCGCCGTGCCGGCGATGTCGAGCGAAACCCACACTGAGTCGCGTCTCACACGCGCCGCCTACCGCAATCTCGTGTTTCAGAATGTCGTATCGGGACGCGCCGCGACCGTGCATGCCGACGGCGGCGAAGAAACCATCGAATCTGAAAAAGGCGGCGTTCAACATATTGCTTGGGGCGTCTCTGAGGCGAAAGGCGTCGATCTCGTCGGAATCGCGCGGCTCGCCGCAACGCGCAGCGAGGCTGACGCGCCGCTGAAGCCAGTGGTAGACGAGGAAGTCGTCGACTCGACGCGTGTCGAAAATGCGGGGGGCGATTTCGTCGTGACGACAGGCCGCGTGAGAATCGCGGGCGTTCGCGGGCGCGCGCTGCAAACGCCCGCGGACAAACTCGTCGAACGATTGGAGAAGTTCAATCCGGCGAAACCGGAGGACGATCCGGCGCTGATGGGCGATCTCCTCAATGCGCTGCAATCTTTCGAGGCCGCATCGATCGATGTCGACGCTGTCGCCATGACCGGCAAGGGCGAACCCGCGGCAAAGCCGTTTGCCTCAAAGATCGAGCGCTTCGGCATGCGCAAAGTGGCAGGCGCCGGCGCCGGCGAAATATTCGCTGAAGATTTTTCGCTCAAAGCGTCCGACGGCGGCAGTCTGTCGGTGAACCGATTCGCGCTGAACGAATTGCAGTTCGCCCCCGTGTTGCGGGGCGCCTATCCTAAGGTCGAGCGCGTCGATATGCGCGGCTTCGCCGCCGATCTGCCCGATCCCAAGACCGGCGACGCCTCGCGCATCAGATTCAGCGTCGAGAAGGCAAGCGCGAGTTTTGAGAATTTTCTCGAAACGACGCCGACGAAATTCTCCGGCAGCGTCGACAAATTCATTGTCGATCTCGCGGCGCGCGGCGAAACCCAGACGACGGCGCATTTCCTGGCGCTGGGCTATCGCGAACTGGCGCTGTCCGGACTCGCCGCCGCCGAATGGCGCGAGAAGACTTCAGAAGCGGCGTTAGGGCCTGTCGCGATCGACGCCAAAGACATGGGCGCGGCGCGCGTCTCGGCGCTCTTCGGCAATGTATCGAGCGCGGCGTTTTCGTCATCGGCTATCGTCTTCGCGCGCGGCGACGCTGGCGACGTCGGTCAAGTCGATCGATCTTACGCTTGAAGGAAATGGGCTCGTCGATCGCGTGCTGGCTTTGGAAGCGAAAGAGCAGAAAACTTCGATCGACAAGGCGCGCGTGGATTACGCCAAGGCGGCGGCGACGGCGATCACGACGCTCGGCGGCAATGGCGCCAACGCCAGGCGGGTCGCCGACGCCGTTTCCGCCTATATCGAAGCCGAAGCGCCTGCATCTGCGTTTGCGAAAAAGGCGTCAATGCGCTTGATCTGTTGACGCGAAAGCCGGGCGAAATTCTGGAGAGCATAGAGGTCGAGGCGAGCGCGGACAGTGATGATACCCCGCGATAACCGGAGCAAATGCGTTCACTGCACAGACGTGCCGTTGCTTCTCCCTTTATTGATCTTATCTTTAGTAGAAGTCGCCGGGAACAAATAGCTCCTGGCGCGTCGCTATCCTTACTCGATAATTCTAAAAGGGATTTTTCTCTTTGAAGTAGTCGTAGGATCACACGTCGAAAACGTTTACGAGCGGTTTCCTGTCCCAGCTCGCGACAATCCGCCAGCGCGCCGCATTGCTCGAATAATCGTCTTTCACCTGAAACTGAAATCTGCTTTCAGGGAGCGCCCTGGAGTGCACCCCGTTTGACCGGACACGGGGCGGGCCTGCTAAGCACTGGCAGTGATGAACTCCCGAGGGGACCGGAACGATTCCGAGTGCGGGTGAACCTCGCAATAATCCTCGATCCATCCGGGCAGTTTGGCAAGGATCGTTTCGGCGTCTGGCAGAATGGCGAGCCCGCGTAGTCGCGTTTGAGCGTCTTCACAAAGCTCTCCGACATGCCATTGCTCTCCGGGCTGCGCACCGGCGTGAACAGCAGCGTCAGGCCAGCGCATGGCCGTATCCGCGGTGTCGGCGGCGATGTAGGCGCTGCCACATCGGACAGCCACTCAACCCGGTGCGGAACCTTCAAGACGCCAGCGGCGGGTTTCGACGGCGGCGACCATCAGATCGCGCACCGACTTCGCC
Organism: Methylocystis sp.; assembly: GCA_046349135.1. Classification (GTDB taxonomy): domain Bacteria; phylum Pseudomonadota; class Alphaproteobacteria; order Rhizobiales; family Beijerinckiaceae; genus Methylocystis. The sequence goes on from JAXMCY010000003.1 coordinate 22,309, forward strand.
CGAGACGCCGCCATTGGCGACGGCCGACCAGGCGATGATCTCGCGGTCGCAGGCGTCGATGACGAAGAGCACGCGCACGACCTCGCTGTTGCGGGCGCGGATTTCGAGATGATCCGAACACCAGCGGCAATTCGAGCGCAGCGCGATGACAACGCCGTCATGGGTGCGGGGTGTTGAAGCCGGCGCGCCGTATGGCGCGTTCGAGCGTCAGTCCGTTGTTCTACGACCCGCAGCACGCGCTTGGCGTTCACGGGCGGCTTGCCCCCGGCCCGCAACTTCGGCTCGCCAGAGCGCAGACGCGCTGATAGCCATAGGTCGGCGCTCGTCGACAATGGCGCGGAGAGCGGGGCGAGGTCTGCGTCCTCCGCCTTGTTGTAGCGGCTCGCGGCTTCGTGACGCCCTTGCGCTCGGGCGAGATTGGAGCGGGCGACGCCCAGCGTTCCGGCGACAGCGCTCATCGGGAAACGTCCGCTTTCCACGACACGAGCGGCAAGATCGGTTTTTCGCGCGCGCCGCGTCGAGAGCTTCCCGGAGGATTTCGACCTCCATCGTCTTCTTGCCGAGCAGGCGCTCCAGTTCACGGACCTTCTTCTCAAGATCGCGGACCTGCGAGGCGCTGACCACATCCTCGTCCGCAGCCACGGCGGCCTGACCGCCTTCGGCCATGCGGCGCTTCCAGGCGAAAAGCTGAGAAGGCGATCCCTGCGCGGCGCGCGACGAAGGAGACGCTCATGCCGGGCCGCGACGCTTCTTCGACGAGCCGGACCTTCTCGGCCGCGCTCCAGCGCCGACGGCGCTGCACAGAGGTGATGACTTCGACGCGCGAAACTCCAGTGTCTGGGAACATTGGTCATAGTCGTATTCATAGGCTTACGCCTATGCCTTATCGGCTATGCCCCATGTCCGGTCAAAACGGGGTGCACTCCACGCCCTTCGAATAAGATCGTCTGGATGCTGGCGCTGGGTGGACAACGCATATTGTGTCTGCGGAAAACAACCGTTCAAATTCAAGATTTGATTTTTCGCGAGGCGCTGACAAAACGAACTCAGTGACGTCTTGCCCATAGTCTTGCGCCATAAATATTGAATAAATGAAACACTGACAAAAGGACAATAATCACAAAGGATAGAACGATCCATCGAAATCACAAAAAAGCTTACACTCGCCTTTCAGTTTTGCTCGGAATCATTTCACTGCCATACTTTTCGGGGCAACTGCGCTCTACTTCGGTGGAATTCCCGGCCCCGCCTTCTTCAGAGCTTGGCTTCATAGCGAGAATAGGCATCATCGCATTTTTGAGCGTATATGGCGCTTCTTCCAAGAAGTGAGGGCAGACCTGTTCGCCGTGCTGATCCCAAGGGAATTCATCCGAAAGAAAGCGCCATTGAGCTTCCGCTTATTTTTGCACCCCTCGGCAGACTTTCTTTTTCGCCAATCCTCTGTGCGGTAAACATCAACATCGACGATATGATTCATTTTATCAAACTCCGGTGGTGAGCCTTGCAATGAAAACGTCCTTACCGGCAACTCGACGTTCATGATATCCTCGTATGAAATGCATGATAGTTGATGTTAGCATTTTTGGGGGTAGAAGTCGCGGATCTTTAAAAAAAGGCTCGGTCCGTTCCTTTATGATCTCCACGTCCTTATGGGCGCAATATTTCGTGTTTTCGTCCACGGAGATAAGCCAACCTCGAATTCGACGCGTCCTTGACCGAAATAACGTTGTTTTCAAGGTGAACTTCACGTCTGAATATTTGGTCGAGCGCGCCGCGGAAACGCGCCCGCCGGCGCGGAAAATCGGTTGAGGATGTTGAAGTCCGAACGGCACTCGTAGGAACTGGATCGCTGCCCCTGTAGGTCTCCGCCGCACTGGCCGACGCGGCGCTACCAACAAGGATCGCGGCAAACAGAAGCGCGCTGCGGCCCAGCCGGGACCCCGCAGCAGACAATTCTTTGTGCAAACCCCTGGGTTAAAAGAAGCCTCAAACAAACCTTCCCGTAAATTGCCGCTGTTATCGGGACAGCATATGCAGTCTCGAAAGAGCAACCGCGCCGTGCTTATGCCGTCAAGCGCCCTGCCATGAACTGCCGGGGCGATGGTGAGGGTCATCTTGAGGAGCGTGCGCAGCACGCGTCTCGAAGGACGAGGAAGCTTAGGTCGCAGCTTTTGGCGTGCGCTCTCACAAATTGAGGACCAGCAGATCGCTCTTGGCGCGCGACACGCAGGCCAGAAAATAGCCTTCCGCCTTCTCCTCATCGGAGAGACGCTTGTCGCGATGGTCCGCCTCCCCTTCGATGACTTTGATCTTGCAGGTTCCGCACATGCCCTGCTCGCAGGACGTGGGAATCTTCACGCCCTGCTCTTCGAGGAAAGCCGTGACCGTCTTGTCGCCGGGGATTTTATAGACGGCGCCCGTGCTGGCGATCTTGACTTCGAAGACCTTGTCGAGCGCCGCCGGCGGGACTTTCGCCGTGAACCGTTCGACATGAATCCGTTCCTTGGACCAGCCCTTCTGCTCGGCGATGTTGATGATCGGATCCTGCCACCAATCGACGCCACAGATGAAGAGCTGGGTGTCCTCCGAACGATCGGCCAAAATCGCCGCAGGGTTGAGCAATTTGTTCAGCTCGCTCGACTCGTAATAATATTCGACGTTCTCAGCGAAATTGGATGCGGCGATCATCTCGGCGAACGAGCCCGGCGACATCATCGCGTAAACGTAATGCAACTCGAAAGGGATGTCGTGGCGTTTGAGGTGATCGGCGATGCTCATGATCGGCGTCACGCCGATGCCGCGCGCCATCAATATTGCGCGCTTGGTGTGCTGCGGCACCCGAAATCGATTCCTCGGCAAGCCCACCTGCAATTTGTCGCCGACGTTCACCTGGGTATGCAACGCTTTGGAGCCGCCGCGGCTGTTGGCGTCATTCCACACGCCAATGACATAGCGACGGCGTTCCGTCGCGCTGTTGCATAAGGAATACTGGCGCACCAAGCCGCCAGGAATTGTGACGTCGATATGCGCGCCGGCCGAGAAGGCAGGCAATTCAGCGTCGGCCGGATCGACCAGTTCGAACGAGGCCATATTGTGGGCCTCGTCGCTCTTCTTTGTCACAATGACATCACGCAGCGTATCGTCCATCTCGTCGTCCCATAAGGATGCGGAGCAGAGCGCAAAAAGTAGCAAGAAGCATACCCCAGGGGTCGATGCAGACCGGGGCCAAGGATCGCGACTCGCCGCATCGGCCGGGCGCGAACCGACATTGTCATCAATCGTCCAAAAGCCTGCGTTGCGCCGCCGCCGTGGCGATCTTGTCCGACATTGATGCGCCCTATCCGGGTTGCGGTCCGCCGCAGACCCGCGAAATCCATTGATCTCGCTGGTGATTATGAGCCCGCCAAACTGGGCGCCCTTCTTGAATCAAGAGGTCGCCGAGGAGGCCGCATGGCGGAAACCGAGACCAAAATCCCGAGTCTGAGCGAACAGCTGGCGGCCCCTGACGCTCTGCAGCGGGACATCCGCGGCTATCACCGGCGCACGAAACATGCCCCGACGCGCTATGCGCTTGGACCGGCCTTTCTCGATTGGACCTCGCAACCTTCGCCCTTCCGGCGCTTCGAGGGCGCGCCGCTCATCGAACTGCCGCTGCGCGATCGCGAAGAGACCGCGCCGTTCCCCGGCCCCGCGCCGCGCCCCGCTCTGCTCGACCGTGCGGCGCTCGGCCTGTTCCTGGAACTCGGCTTCGGCATCAGCGCGTGGAAAAGCTATGAGGGCTCGACTTGGGCGCTGCGCAACAATCCGTCGTCCGGGAATCTGCATCCGACCGAAGTCTATCTTCTCGCCAATGCCGCCAAAGGCCTCGGCGAGAACGCCGCCCTTTATCACTATGCGCAGGAAATTCACGCGCTGGAGCGTCGCGCCCTTTATGAAAAGGCGATCGTTCTGCCCGAGGGCGGCTTTGCGCTCGGACTGAGCTCCATCCCCTGGCGCGAGAGCTGGAAATATGGCGAACGCGCGTTTCGCTACTGCCAGCTCGATGTCGGCCACGCGATCGCCGCCGCCGCGCAGGCGGCCGCCGCGCTCGGCTGGCGCGCGCATCTCCTCAGCGAACCTGGCGACGCCGAAGTCGCGACGCTGCTTGGCCTCGATCGTCCCGACGCCGCACATCGGCGCGAGGAAGAACATCCGGACGCCCTGTTGTGGATCGCCACGGAAATGAACGCGCCGCCCGCCATGGACTTCTCATGCCTTGCGCATGCGCAGCGGCATTGGGCGGGAGTCGCCAATCACCTGAGCGAAGATCACGACGGCTGGCCGCTCGTCGACTTGGCGGCGCGGCTATGCGTCAAGTCCCGCACGCCGACATTGCAGCCTCCGCCGCGCATTGCGCCGAAAGCCGTGGCCTCCTTCCCGGCGCCGGACATTGGGCGCGTGGTGCGGGGTCGGCGCAGCGCGCAACGCATGGACGGCGTCGCTCGCCTCTCGCGCGAAGATTTTTGCGCGATGCTGACGGCGACGCTCCCCGGCGCCGAGCCGTGCCTGGCGTCCCTCTCGCGACCGCCACGCATAAATCTGCTGCTCTTCGTGCATCGCGTCGACGGCGTCGAGCCCGGTCTCTATCTGCTGCAGCGCGACGCCGAATCGACGGCGCGACTGAGAGAGATGTCGGCGCTGGCGTTGCTTTGGACGCCGATCGAGATGGACGCTCTCAAACTCTATCGATTGCGGCGCGGCTCAGTCGAACGCGAGGCGAGCATGAACGCCTGCCGCCAGGCGATCGCCGGTAAAGGCTGCTTCGCCGTCGCGATGATCGCCGATTTCGACCGCACGCTTCAAGAGGACGGCGGCTTCGGCTATCGCCGTCTGCACTGGGAGGCCGGCGCGATCGGCCAGGCGCTGTATCTCTGGGCGAGCGCCATTGGCCTTTCCGGCACGGGGATCGGTTGCTTTTTCGACGACGAGATCCACGCCATGCTGGGTCTGTCGCCCGAAGACTACGTCTTTCAGGACGTCTACCACTTCACCGTCGGCGCCGCGCTGGAAGACCCGCGCATGCTGACGCTTCCCGCCTACCCCGAAGAGATGCGCGAGCGAACATGAACATTCAGATCGAAAAGCCGCATGTCGAAGCGCTGATCGCGCGCTTTCCCGCGCATTCGGGACTTTCGTCGCAATTGCGCTTTGGCGACAGGGTCGAACTTGATCTTTCGCATCTCTCCAGCGCCGAGTTCGATTTTCTCGAAGAGCTGTATCAGCAATCCGGTCCCGAATTGCGCGCGAGAGCCGCGCAGCTCGCGACGCTGCGCTCGGCGCTCGAGTCGCAGGGCAATCGCTTCGAGGCAGGCGATCTTGAAGACGTGTTGCCGGCGCTGGTCAAATATTTGACGACCGGCGCGCTGCGCGGCTGGCTGTTCACGGCAAGCGTCGCCGCCAAGGCGCTGCCCTATGTCGTGACGCGTTTCGACTATGTGCCGGCGTCCAACGACGAGGCAGGCAAGATATTGGTGGAGCTGAAGGCCAACGCCAAGGGCACGCTGCAAACCAATCTTATGCGCATCATGGCGCCCGACATCGTCGGGCGAACAATCGGCGAAATCCTCGCCGCCAAGGGCTTTTTGCGCGAAACGCCGGCGTTGATCGAAGCCTTCGACGCGGCAAGCGAGACCTATTTCGATTGGCGCGGGCGCTATGGCGCGCAATTTTCCGGCAAGGGCACGGGCTTCCACGCCGAAGACCCCAATGCGACGCATCGCGACACTGATTGGACGCGCAAGGACGTCATCGTGCTCTCGACCAGCGGCGGCGAGGCGCGGCTCGTTAATGACGAGGCGGTGCTCGCGGCGCGCAGCCTGACTCTGGAGGCGCCGGGCGACGTGCTCGGGCATTTCCTCCGCAAGGCGGGCAAAAGCAACAATTTCTCCGGCGAAGACGAGATCGCCGAACTGCGCGAACAGATCCAGCCGGGATTGTTCACGCAAATTCCCGTGCACCCCTACATTCTGATGTTCCATCTCGACTTGCACCATCACGTCTGGGTGCATGTCGACGAAATGCGCCTTTATCGATATCAACCCGAGCTGAAGCATAAGCTTGTACTGCCGGAGGAGCAGACCGATCTCATCGACATTCTGACCGCCGAGATGGACGTGCTGATGGATGATATCGTGCAGGGAAAGTCCGGCGGCACGACGGTGCTCTGCGCCGGCCCGCCCGGCGTCGGCAAGACGCTGACCGCCGAAGTTTATTCGGAGATCATCCAGCGTCCTCTCTACCGCGTACATTCCGGCCAATTGGGCCTCAACGTGTCGACGATGGAGACGGCCCTTAAGGAGATTTTGACGCGCGCCCAGCGCTGGGGAGCGGTGATGCTGATCGACGAAGCCGATGTGTATATCAAGCGGCGCGACGACAATATCGCGATGAACGCCGTCGTCGGCGTCTTCCTGCGCGTTCTCGAATATTTCAATGGGCTGCTCTTCCTGACGACGAACCGCGTCGACGACATCGACGAAGCGATCGTGTCGCGCTGCATCGCGCTGATCAAATACAACCCGCCGGACGCAGAGGCGAAGCGCAGGATTTGGCAGGTGATGTCCGTGCAATTTGGACTCGAGATCGACGACAAGCTGATCGACGAACTTGTCGAGATTTTCCCTGCCGCCACGGGACGCGATATAAAGGGGTTGGCGAAGCTCACGGCGAAGTTCTGCCACCAGAAGACCGTGCCGCCGAGCCTCCAAGTGTTCCGCCGCTGCGCAATTTTCCGCGGTCTCGACTCGGCGCATGCGGCATTGCGGTTAGGACCCAAGCATGGAAGAGGCGCGGCTGAAGTCGCCCTCGGTCGCGCGCAACCGCGAAGCGATCCTGGAGGTGTTGCGTCCGGTTCTGCCACAGCGTGGAGTCGTGCTTGAAATCGCGAGCGGCTCGGGCGAACACGCGGCTTTCTTTGCGGAGCGTTTGCCGGATCTCGTCTTTTGGCCCTCCGACCCGGACGCCGCGGCGCGTCGCAGCATAGCGGCCTGGGGCAAATCGCTCGGCCTCGCCAATCTTCGCGCGCCATTGGCGCTCGACGCGCGCGAGGACGAATGGCTTATCGACGCCGCCGACGCGATCCTTTGCATCAATATGATTCACATCTCGCCCTGGTCGGCGACGGAAGGCCTGTTCAGAGGCGCGGCGCGAATCCTCCCGAGCAAAGCGCCGCTCTATCTCTATGGTCCCTACAGGCGCCAAGGCGTCGAAACGGCGCCGAGCAATATTGAATTCGAAGCATGGCTGAAGACGAAGGATCCGGCCTATGGTCTGCGCGATCTGGAAGTCGTCACCGGCTGCGCCTTGCGCAATGGCTTCCTGGAGCCTGCTGTCGTGGAAATGCCGGCCAACAATCTCAGCGTGATCTTCCGCCGCGCATAGATCACGTTGTGATCGATTCCCAAGGTTCGATCGCGCTCGACGCGAAAAACCGGTTCCCACTTTTTCGCGAACCGCGCGCCAAACCCATTTCAGGCGTCGCATACGTCGGACAGGCGCTCGCGCCAGCGCGCACGAAACGCGCTCGCCGCGTCCTCGCTCGCAAAGACGACGTCGATCGACCATTCGGTAGTGCGCATATTGTCAGGCCAGACTCGTTCCGCGCTTTGCCAGATGATGCTTGGCCATTCGGGATTGCGCTGTGGCTTGCCGCTCTCGCGCGACGACGGCCGGCCGACGCGCGCAATCAGCCAATCCATGATTTCGGGCCGGAAGGCGACGCCAAAATACAGCCCGTGCCGACCGATGCGTTCTGGCGTGCGAAAGATGCGCTGGTTGAGCCAGGCGAAAGCAGGCGGCTCCGGATCGTTGTGATAACAGCGCAACGCCAACAGTCGAAATCCCTTTGGAATGGAAAGCGCCGGCACGGCATTGACGCAGCCGGACGACTCCTGCAGCGCCGTCCTCGCGGCGTCATGAGTTTGCGTCCTCACGCGCTCTCCTCCCCCTGCGCCTCGGGCGGCGGTCGGTCGACAGCCTTCAGCGCGTCGAGCACAGCGACCAGCGCGCGGCACCCGTCCGCCACCGCCTCCTCCGCCGTGCCGCCGACGCCCAGGCAGCCGGGAATCTCCGGATACGACAGGATGTAGTAGCCGCCTTCCTCTGGCGGCGCACGCCCCAACTCGGTCCGATAGGCCGGCGCGTCGCTCATCTGTCCAACTCGTCCATGAGGTCCACCATCGCGACGAAGGCCTTTACGTGAGCGCTTTTTACCTCCGCCTTCATGGGGATGGCGACGCAATTCGGGACGGACGGGTGCGTGAACACGACATGCGTTCCCGTAACCTTGCGAAACTTGATCGCATATTGCGAGGCGGTGATTTCAAAATCGGCGGGCGTCCAGGCCCCGCCGGGATTGTTGCGAAACGCCTCCAAGCGCTTGTTGTGCACGGCCACGCCTCCCATCGGCAACGGCTCGAATCTTGCTCGCTCTCAATGCAATTTCGTAGCCAGCCTTACCGAGCGCCGTCATGTTTGTACGCGTCTGCAAGGAAGACACAATCATCGAGGGCGGGATGCGCGTCGTTATCGCCGATGCGCAACTGATCGTTCTCGCCTGGCCGGAAAACGGGGTCGTAAAGGCGTTTCAGGGAGTCTGTCCGCACACCAACGTTCCGCTGGCTGACGCCGATTTCGATGGGGCGACGCTCACTTGTCCGCTGCATTTCTGGTCCTGGGACATGAACAGCGGCCAACCTACTCATCCGCATGCGACGCCGCTCGCCGAATATCCGGTGCGGATCGAAGACGGCGTCGTCTATATCGACGCGGAAGGCATAGCGCCGATTTTCGCGGAACCTTGAGAAGCGCTGGTCCGCATATTGCGAGACGGCGATCGCGCAATTGAGAGACCGAGAATGGCGGTAGATCTGAAAACCGATTGGACGAACGAACAGCTCGCCCTGCTTATGGCCTCCGTCGAAGACGACCGTGACTGGAGACTCGAGGTCAACGCCGCAGGGATCGCCGATCTTTGCGACAAAACCGCCAATCCGACCGGCGCCGACTACGATGAAACGCTGCATTGCTTCTTCGAAACCTGGATGCTGGGGACGGATTTCGTCGGCGCCTCGGCCGCCGCCGACAAGACGCTCGTGGGAAAGATCGCAAAAGCTCTGCGCGAAAATTATCCAGAATTGAAGGCGGGAAAATTCATTTATGTTGATTTGTAGAGCATCGCGGCGCCGCTCGGCGACCCGCGCCCCTCCAGGCGCTGGCTTGCCTTTTGCTTACGCTCGTTCCGGGAGGGACGATGACACACGCGCGGTTCTGCGAATTTCTGTCCAATCGAATCGCGCCCTTCGTAATCGTCCTGGGCACGAATGAGATTGCTTCGGCGGTCGCCGCCCGTCTGACGCTGGAGGGCTGCCGCGTCGTGCTGAGCCACGACCCCTACCCGCCCGTCATTCGCCGCGGCATGTCGTTCCACGACGCTCTCTTCAGCGACCATGCCGAGGTCGACGGCATTCAAGGGCGCCGCGGCGAGACTGTCGTCGAGATCGTCGGGGCGCTGACCGTTACGGGCGTCGTCGCCGTGACCTCTCTTCAGCTAACCGATCTCATCGCGCTTCGCACGCCCGACGTGTTGATCGACGCGCGCATGCAAAAGAGCCGCATGACGACAAATCTGCGCAACATCGCAAGTCTCTCCATTGGCCTCGGCCCGCAGTTCGCTGCCGGCGTGAATTGTGACGTTGCGATAGAGACCCATCCCGACCACGCCGGGAAGCTCGTCGAATCCGGCGTAACTCGGCCCGACGACCATGTTCCGCGCTACCTTGGCGGCGTTGGTCGCGGCCGCTTCGTCTATTCCGCCCGAGGCGGCGTTTGGCGCACGCCGCTCGACATTGGCGCGCGAATCTTCAAGAACTACGTCATCGGTCTCCTTGAGGGTCACCGCGTCCTTTCCCCGATGGACGGATTTCTGCGTGGCGTTGCGCGCGACGGCGTCGTCGTGCCAGAGAATGTAAAGCTCGTCGAGGTCGATCCGCGCGGGCGCGCTTCGAATTGGACGGGCAGCGACGAACATGGGCGCGCCATAGCTGACGCCGCCTATCGCGTGATCGCCAGGTCGCGGCTGCGCTGTTGGGCGCGGCGGCCCGTCAGCGAAACCTATCATTGAGGCTTTCGGCCGTGACGACGACGACGCTCGACAATCGCACATCGATATACGACCGAATCGGCGGCTTCGACACCGTCGACCGGCTCGTCGAAACCTTTTATCGCAACATGGATGAATTGCCGGAAGCGCGCGGCATACGCGCCATCCACGCGGACGACCTGGGACCGACGCGGGCCATTTTGAAAGCCTATTTGGCGGAATGGCTCGGCGGTCCGAAGGAATATTCAGCCAAAAAGGGACATCCACGACTGCGTATGCGACACGGGCATCTGCGCATCGGGCCCGCGGAACGCGACGCCTGGATGCTGTGCATGAACGGCGCGCTCGACATGACGATTGAAGACGTGGGCGTTCGCGAAAGCCTGCGCGAGAATCTCGCCAAACTGGCCGATTGGATGCGCAACGATCCGGATAACGCGCACGACAAGCGCCATTGACGGCGGAGCGGCGCATTCATCAACATCGACTGCGGCGAGGCAACAAAGGCGCCGCTTGTCACCCCAAACACCTTCTAAAGCGTTCGCGTCGTATCAGACGCGATAGCCTTCTTCAGCGAGAACTTGTCGGACAGCGGGGCGCGCTTTCATGCGCTCGTAATGCGCCTTGCAGTTGCTCGGCAGCGTCATGCCGGTCTTGTCGGCCCAAAACTCCACATAGAACAGCGCCGAGTCGGCGAGCGAAAAGCCGCCCGCGACATAGTCCTTGCCCGCGAGCTCCGCATCGACCGCGATCAGCGCCGACGCGACGATCTCGCGGCCTTCGGTCTTGATCGCCTCGATATCGGCTTGCCGCCAGGCGTAGCGTTCCGGCGTGAAGACGCGTCGAAAGCCTTCGCCGTGGATGTGCTGGACGCAAAAATGCATGGCGGCCAGCGCCGCCTCGCGCGCATCCGCGCTCTCCGGCAGAAGCTTGCGGCGTGGATATGTCTCCGCAAGCCATAGGGCTATCGACTGAAAATCAGTCAGCGCGACGCCATCATCCCGCAACAGAGTCGGGATCGTCCCGTTCGGGTTTATCGCCAGATAATCCGGCTTGAGGTGATCGCCCTTCACGAGATTGATGACATAGGCCTCGAATACCAGCCCAATCTCTTCGAGAAGGATGTGTATGCCCGTAGAGCAGGATCCGGGCGTCATATAGAATTTCATTCCCGGACCATCTCACTCGGGGCGGCGTGCGGCGACTTCAACCGAATTTGAACAGCACGCCATAGCCGCCGCGCGGATAGTTCCATTCGATGTCGCCGCTCGCCTCGGCAATGATCCGACACGTGCCGCATTCGACGCAGCCATCCGTCGCGATCTCCACTTGCCCGGCCGAATTCAGCTCATAGCAATGCGCCGGGCAGACATTGAGCAGGCTGAGAAGTTGCGGCGAGGGTTTGGTGTGCGGCCGCACCTTGATATGGGCGCGACCGGCGTCGACGAGATAGCGATTGAGGTAAAGCTTGTCTTCGACGCGGGTGGCTGTATCTGCGCTCATTGTCCTTTCCCCGTTGCTGGAGCGTTTCCGCTTCCCTTAGGAAGGCGAGCGCTCGTGACTTACACTGTACTCACGCGAACCGGCGTCAGTTTCGTCCGACCGCGCCACAAAGCTTCCCGCCCGACTATCTCCATGCGCGCGCCAACCGAAAGGCGTCGCCGACCAACCCGGTCAGCGACCGCGCCGCGAGGAAGGAGCGGAATGTAGTCTTCTCTTTTTCCCGCTTCGGCGTGCCGTCTACGCGCAGGAAGTTCGTCATCGCCTTCGAGACGAGTTGCGGATAAGTCAGGAAGAAATTCTGGGCCTGGATGTGAAGCAGATCCGGCATGTCGCGATATTTCTTCAAATCCTTCATGACGAAGGACTCATCGAGCATCTTCTTGTAGAGCGCCAGATTCTCCTTGGTCATCGGATCGCGTCGCGATTTGATCTGGAAGATCGCTTCGGCGGCGAGCCGTCCTGAGGTCATCGCCAGATTTGAGCCTTCACGATGAACGGCGTTGTTCAACTGCGCGGCGTCGCCAACGACGACCCAGCCGTCGCCATAGAGTTGAGGGATCGCTTTGAAACCGCCTTCGGGAATGAGATGCGCGGCATATTCCTTGACTTCCGACCCCGCGATGAGCGCCGCCACCGATGGATGCTGCTTGAACTTTTCCAAAAGCCCGTAAGGCGTCTGCCCCGTTTTCTCGAAATCCGCAACGAGGCAGCCAATGCCGAGCGAGATCGACTCCTTATTGGTGTAAATGAAACCCATCCCGGTCATGCCTTCCGAAATGGTGCCGACGGCTTCGATAACCGCGCCTTCGTCGCCGCGCAGATTGAATCGGGCCTCCAGGGTTTCTTGCGGGAGGAAGTGCATCTCCTTCACCGCGAGAGCGACATTGCTCTTGTCGGGCGTCTTGCGCAGGCCGGCTCTTGTGCCCAGCAGACCGCTGACGCCTTCCGCAAGCACGACGACGTCGGCGCCGACCTGTCCGTTCTTGCGGTCGGTGCGCACGCCGATCACTTTTCCATAGGCGTCCTGCAACAGTTCAAGGACAGTGGTTTCGCACAATACGACCGCGCCCGCCTCCTGAACCTTCTTCGAGAACCATTTGTCGAACTGGGCGCGGATGATCGTGTAACGATTGGGACGCTCCTCGTTGAATTCGTCGGATCTGTAATGGAGTCCCGTATGGGAGTTGTCGTCCATCATCCAGAAGCGCTGCTCGACGAGATGGCGCTCCAGCGGCGCGTCTTCGCGAAAGTCCGGGACGAGCTTCTCCAGCATGTCGGAATAAAGGATCGCGCCCTGCACGTTTTTGGAGCCCGAATATTCCCCGCGCTCCAATTGAAGGACTTTGAGTCCCCTGCGCGCCAGTGTCAGAGCTGCGGCGTTGCCGGCCATGCCGGCGCCCACCACGATCGCATCGAACCTTTCTTCGATCATGCGTATCTCCCCTAGCTCGCTAGACGGTCGCGCTGATGCGGAGACAATCGTTTCGAGAACGCTTCTGTGAGGGCAGGCAAAAGCCGTACCGCGTCGGTGACAATGCCGACATGGGCGAAATCGAAGATCGGCGCATTCTTGTCGGTATTGATCGCGACGATATAGTCCGCGCCCTCGACGCCAACCCGATGCTGAATCGCGCCGGAAATCCCTGCCGCGATGTAAAGCTTGGGCCGGATGGTCTTGCCGGTCTGGCCGATCTGCCGGTCCGATGCGACCCAGCCCTTTTGCACCAGCGGTCGCGAACAGCCGAATTCGGCGCCGATCGCCGCCGCCAGTTGGCGAATGAGTTGGAAGTTTTCCGGAGAACCAAGGCCAAGCCCGCCTGCAACGACGACGTCGGCGAACGCCAGATTGGACTTTGTCGAGTCGCGGTCAGGCAGAAAGGACAGCACTTTCGTGACAATGTCGTCTTCGATCATCCCGAGCGGGTGTTCGACGACGCGGCCGAGCGGCCGTTCGACACGATCAGGCATTGGCATCACGCGTGGACGCACAGTCGCCATTTGCGGGCGATAATTCAGCGTGAAGATCGTGCAAAGCAGGGAGCCGCCAAAGGTCGGCCGCGTCGCGGCCAACGACCCTTCGGCATCCACGTCGAGTTCCGTACAGTCGGCGGTGAGGCCGGTCAAAAGCGTCGTGGCGACGGAGCCGGCCAGATCGCGCCCCAGATTCGTCGCGCCAAGCAGCAATATTTCCGGTTGATAGGCGTTGACGAGATCCGTCAGCGCTTTGGTGTAGCTTTCGTTACGGTAATTGGCGAGGATGTCGTCAGTGACGAGATAGGCGAGATCGGCTCCATAGTTGAAACTTTCCCGCACGACCGCTTGCGTCGCCTCTCCGGGCGCGCCGACGACGACCGCGGCAAGATCGACCCCGAGCTTATTGGCGAGAGTCCGCCCCGCCCCCATCAACTCCCAGGAGACGGGATGCACTTGCCCGCGCTCCTGCTCGATGAAGATCCAAACGTGTTTATAGGCCTTGAGATGTTCGGGCAGCTCCTTCTTTGCCGCCGCGCGCCCCGCCGGAGCAGGAGCCTTTGCCGTGTCGCTCATGAGTTGCGCTCCTGTTTCGAGATTAATAGCCGCGCGTCAATTGCTCGAGCTCGGATTCGAGTTTTGGCCGGCGCTTGAACAATTCTTCGACGAAGGCGTCTCCCGGCTTGTCGCCGAGTTCGATGAATTCCGCCCTTTCCGCCCGCGGCTTCGGCGCGAAGACGCGTTTGACGATCGTGGGCGATCCGCGCAGGCCGCATTTGGCGATGTCCTCGACGCCGGCGTCCTGCGCGCTCCATTTGATGATCGTCGCGCGCGCGGCCTTCAACGCGTCGGTCAACGAGCCGATCCGCATCTCGTTGACGCCTTCGAGGATCGAGATCAGGCAGGGCATCTTGCTCCGCAGCTTTTGTACGCCGCCCTCGCTGCGCCGCTCGACGTCGATCACGCCCGCGTCGAGATCGACCTTGTCGATGTGCGACACATAGGTGAGCTGGATCAGCCCGAGACGCTTCGCGACGCCCGGTCCAACCTGCGCCGTGTCGCCGTCGATGGTCTGCTTGCCGGTGAAAACGATGTCGGGCGGTCCAAACTCCGTGCCGATCTTGCGGATCGCGGTCGCCAGCGCATATGTCGTCGCCAACGTGTCCGCACCGGCGAAGAAACGGTCTGTCAGCAGCACGGCGCGGTCGGCGCCGAAGCTGAGCGCCTTACGCAGGCTGTCTTCCGCCGAGGGCGGGCCCATGGTGAGAATTGTCACCTCGCCGCCGAATTGCTGGCGCAGCCGAAGCGCCTCTTCGATTGCAAAGAGATCGTAGGGATTGATGATCGTCGGAACGCCCTGGCGCATGATCGTGTTGGTCACCGGGTGAACACGGATCTGCGCCGAGTCGGGCACTTGCTTCATGCAGACGACGATATGCATTGGAGTTATCCCTCTGATCTGCGCCCAACGTTCATTTCAAAACGTTCAGCTGCACCAATGACGGCGGCGGCGTGGGCTTGACAGCGTCCTTGTGGACTTTGAACAGACGCTCGTCGATCGGCGTCGACTTCAAAAAGTCCTGATAGGCGCGCTCCAAAAAGTCCTTGCAACGCTGGGTCAGCGTCGCGTCGTCGAGTTCGCGCAGGTCCTCGCTGAAGAGATATTGCCCCATGCGCCGCAGGATATGGAGCCGCGCAACGTTGACGACTTTGGGCTCATATTCGACGCCGAGCAGCGTGAAGAACTCTTCGGCGCAGGACGCCTTTTTCAGTTGCTCCAGAATGACGGGCTCGGACATTTTTGACTCCTCCTAAACGATTTCCGCCGGCTGCGACTTTGGCGCGGCGGCGCCGTCGCGCGTCTTGACGATCGACTCGCGCTCCCGCAGACGCCGCTGCAGGTGCGACACGCGCGTCTCCAGAAATTCGACGCGATCGAGCAGGACCGAGAAGGCCTCGCCGACGGGATCGGGCATCAGATGGTGATTGAGGTTGATGCGGCCGTCGAAAGTGCAGCGGCCGATGTCACGGTGCACGATCTTTGCCGGTATGCCGACTACTGTCGCATCGTGCATCACACTTTCGATGACGACGGAATTGGCTCCGACACGCGCGTTGCGACCGATCGTGATCGGACCGAGAATCTTTGCGCCGGCCCCGACAATAACCTGGTCTTCGAGCGTTGGATGACGCTTGCCCGGCGACCATGACACGCCGCCAAGCGTCACGCCGTGATAGATGGTTACGTCATCGCCAACGACCGCCGTTTCGCCGATCACCACGCCAGCGCCGTGATCAATGAAGAAACGTCGGCCTATGGTCGCGCCGGGGTGAATGTCCACGTTGGTCAGAAAGCGCGCGAACCACGAGAGGAGACGCGCCAAGAAACGATGGTCGTTGGTCCACAGCCAATTGGCGAGGCGATGCCAGATGACGGCGTGTAGTCCCGGATAAGTGAGCAGCGTCTCGAAACGTCCGCGCGCGGCGGGATCGCGCGTTGCGACACAGGCCAGGTCTTCACGAATCAATTGCCAACGCGTCGGGGCATTGGCTGCGGTCGGCGCCTTGGCGTGGGCTGCGTCTTTCGTCATCGTGGCGACTCGCTCGAGCATGACGCCTCACATGCCTCTCGGGTCACTGCTCGCGCAAACGCTGCGCCAGATGGAGGTCAAGGCTTCGCCGCTGACCGGGCCTTTGTGATCGAGCGCATGGGCGCGCACGCAGGAAACAATTTCGCTCAGTTCCTCGACGCTAACGGACAAATCGAGTTGCCGAAGTCTGGCGGTGACTGCCGCCGAGCCCGAGTGCTTGCCGATGACGATCTCATGCTGGCGGCCGAGCATGCCCGGATCAAAGGCTTCATAGGTGCGCGGATCCTTGAGCAGCCCATCGACGTGAATGCCGGATTCATGTGTGAAGACGTGATCGCCGACAATCGACTTGTTCAGCGGAATTGGCCGCTGCGCCGCGGCCGAGACAAGCGCAGCAACGTTGCGCAGTTCGCTCAGCACGATCCCGGTGTCGAAATTGTGCAGCTGCCGCGCCGCCACGGCGACTTCTTCCAATGGCGCGTTGCCGGCGCGCTCGCCGAGCCCGATCACCGTAACCGACGCATGCGTCGCGCCAGCCCTAATGCCGGCAAGCGTGTTGGCGGTGGCGAGACCCAAATCGTCATGACAGTGAATTTCGATTTCGAGGTCGCTCTCCGCGCGCAGTTTGCCGATGAGGTTGAAGGCGGCGAACGGCTCAAGTACGCTCAACGTGTCGGCGACGCGGAACCGGCGGGCGCCGGCGGCTCGCGCGATCGCCATCGTCTCCATCAGGAATTCCGGCTCGGCGCGAGAAGAGTCCTCGCCGCCCACCGCTACGTCAAGACCCTTGTCTCGCGCGTAACCGACGACGCGACGCGTCATTTCCAACGCCTGGGCGCGCCCGCCCCGCAACTTCGCTTCGATTTGCGTGTCAGAAACGGGCACCGAGAGATTGACCATCGAAACGCCCGACGCCACCGCCGCATCGACGTCTTCGACTCTCATCCGGCACCAAGCGATCGCTCGCAGCGGCAAGTCGGCTTCGGCGATCGCCCGAATCATTGCGATCTCGACGCGGCCCATCGCCGGCGTTCCGGCTTCAAGTTCGGTCACCCCAGCCCGGGCCAAAGCGCGCGCAATGTCGAGTTTTTCCGCGCAGGTGAAAGCGACGCCCGGCGCCTGTTCGCCGTCGCGCAGCGTGGTGTCGTTCAACACCACATCCAACGCTCTTTGCGTCGGAGAAGCGACGCTCGGCGGCCTGCTCTTTTGGGACATATACGTCATCGTCGACTCATGCGAGCGACGTACGCGCTCGCTTCCCTGCAACCAAGGAACAACCGAACAACAACCGCCGCTCGCATCCGAACAGCCCTTCAGTTGAAGGATTTCTGACAGCCGCAGGTGGCGCTTGCGTTGGGATTATCAAAGGTGAAGCCGGACCCGGCGAGATCCTGACGAAAACCCAGCGTCATGCCTTCAAGGCGCGGGCGCGAAGCGGGATCGATAAGAACGCGTATGCCGTCCGCTTCAACGACGAGGTCGTCGTTTCTCTGCTGCGGATCAAGATCGACGACATATTCGTAGCCGGCGCAACCGCCTTCCTTGACCAGGATGCGCAGGCCGCCCTCTCGCTGAGAGGCCCGCGCCATCGCATCCTTTACCGCGGCGATGGCTGCCTGCGAGACCGTGATCATGGCTGTAGTCTCCGAGATGAACTTGTCAATGCTAAACAAGCAATCGACATGCCATCACGATTTCAGGCCAAAACCGCTTGTCCGACCAGCGATTTATGCGATTGTCGAAAACTCGACAAACGATTGTTCGATTGAACTTACACTGTCCGTTCCGGTGGTCGTCGCTGACGGTTGCGCGACCGGCGCGACGCGACTGCTCCCGGTTTCCGCGCCATAGCAGAGCTCGTAGTCGGCGCAGTTGGTGCACACCGGCGTGCTGCACATGACGAAGCCGTCGTTCTCGCACATCATTCGATAGATGAATCGCTTCCAGCGCATGTTCTTGTCGTTACGACGAGCAAGCGGCGCGAAATGGCGCGCGATGAGTCGCGTTAGCTCAGATCGTTCGCGAAGTCCGAGATCTTCCCAGAGATGGTTGGGCTCCATGGCGCGGCGCGCGATCATGCTTGCGAGCCAGCGGCCGCAGTCGCCCTCGCTGGAGCGGTTCGCCAAAAGAAGATCGCGGACGATTTCGATTTCGTCGGCGTCGATGTGTTTTTCCACGCCGTCACTCAACGATTCAATCCGTCGCGCTGCGAAACAGTGAGACAGAATATCCCCGAGGTCGGCTTCCGTCAGACCGACTTGCGCCGGAAGCTTTCCGCCCTCGCTAGCCGCCACAGCGAGAATCGACGCAAGAACATGGCGATCAAAACTCGCGTCGCCGTCGATATTGGCCGTCTCCGGCATAACTCCCGTTAAATGGACATAGAAGCGCGCGGCGTCACGAACATTTCGCGCGCTTTCCGGCTCCGCAGATGCGACGCCGCCGTTCTCGATATCTACGAAGGCGTGCATATTCACATCGCACTCCGCTGAGATAGGACGCCGGCCTCGCCAATATTGACGAGGCCGGCGCTCATGTATTGATGGGTTAGGCGATGGCCTGGAGTTCGGCGGCGGTCTTGCCGATCTGGGTCTCGTCGACCGCCTTCATGATGCCGTGCTCCATCAGCATGTCTTCGAGCTCGTCCATCGTGATCGGCGTCGGGATGATGCCCTGACCCTTGTTGGCGTGAACCTTGGTCGCCAGATTGCGATAGTGGTTCGCCTGTTCGGATTCCGGCGCATATTCCAGCACCGTCATGCGGCGCAGCTCGGCGTGCTGAACGATATTGTCGCGCGGCACGAAATAGATCAGCTGCGTGCCGAGCTTCTTCGCCAGCGCTTCCGCAAGCTCAAGCTCCTTGTCGGTCTGGCGCTCGTTGCAGACCAGACCGCCCAGGCGCACGCCGCCGGAGTTGGCGTATTTCAAAATGCCCTTCGAAATGTTGTTGGCCGCATACATGGCCATCATCTCGCCGGACATCACGATGTAAATCTCCTGCGCCTTGTTCTCGCGGATCGGCATGGCGAACCCGCCGCAGACCACGTCGCCGAGAACGTCGTAGGAGACATAGTCGATGTCCTCATAGGCGCCGTTCTCCTCGAGGAAGTTGATCGAGGTGATCACGCCGCGGCCGGCGCAGCCGACGCCCGGCTCCGGGCCGCCCGACTCGACGCAACGAATGTCGCGATAGCCGACCTTCATCACCTCTTCGATTTCGAGATCCTCGACGCTGCCCGCATTCGCCGCCAGGCTCAGAATCGTGTCCTGGGCCTTGGCGTGAAGAATGAGACGCGTCGAGTCGGCTTTCGGATCGCAGCCGACGATCAAAATGCGATGACCCATCTCCGCCAAAGCGGCCAGCGTGTTCTGGGACGTCGTCGACTTGCCGATGCCCCCTTTGCCATAAAATGCGATTTGCCGTAGTGACGACATGTTTCTCTCCTGTTGAGCCCTTCGACGCCTGCCCAGAGATATGCTGGGCAGTTTCTCTGCATCAGAAACCGGTCGCGGGTTACGGGAAGGAACACATCGCTCGGCGAAACGTAGGCGTGCGCTCAGCCCTCACTCGCAAGCGACATGTAGCAACCGCCATGCCATTGCTGCATTTGCTCGTATATCATTGTTTTATATATATTTGATCAAGCGCTGAGCGCATTCGCATCGGCTGTGTGTGTGAGGGAAGCCGACAGTCGCGACATTTGTTCCGAACAAAACATCGCACATCGCGCTTTGGTCCGCGATACGTGGAACGGAGCTTGCTTCAAGTCTTCTGCAGGCATTTGGCGGAGCATCTTCGAAAGGAGCAGGCATGCAGATTGGCGTCGAAACCGCGAAGGCAGTCGATCAGCGGCGAGTGTTCGTTCTCGACGAGGATGAGATTGTGCGCGCCGCGCTTCAGTTCATGCTGCACGACGAGATCGAAACCCACGAAATCGCAAGCCTCGAAGAAGCATATGACAAAGGCGTCGGCTGGCTGAAGCCGGACGTCGTACTGCTCGGCGCTTCCTTTCTAAAGAGGAACGGCGTCTCCGTACTTAAGGAAGTTGCCGAACGTTTTGACGGCGTGCGGGTATTGATCGTCTGCGATAAAGCCGATGAGGCGCTCGCAGTCGACGCGATGAAGCATGGCGCTCATGGAACTTTGGTGAAACCCCTGAAAATCGAAAATGTACGGCAAAAGGTAGATACGGTCCTCGGCCGCGGCGGCGCCAAGCCGCTCGTGCAATTGGGGCTGCTTTAGTCAACATGCGCCGGCTTTCGGTCGGCGCCGCGATGGAGCGACGGCATTACCCCGCAACTGGCGCGATGGATGGCGATACAAGGCTTTGAGACTGGAGCCGTGAACGCGGTCGGCGCCGACGGTCTTACGCCTATGCTTCGGGCTGCGGCCGACGCCAATGTCCAGATGTTGCGCGAGATCATCGCCGAGGGTGGCGACGCCAGAGCCACGACGCGCGACGGCAACAACGCAGTGTGGATGGCGTGCAAGCGGGACGGAGTTGAAGCGATCGAGTTGCTCTCAGCCGCCGGGGCGGATGTTCACCATCGCAATCCTGATGGCTCGACGGCGCTGATCTACGGGGCTTCTGCTGGAAAGACAGAGGTAGTGGCGCTCCTGCTCGCGCTCGGCGCAGATCCAACGCAGGAGAACGTCGACGGATTTTCGGCGCTCGACCTCGCGGCGAACGTCGAATGCCTGCAATTGTTGCGCGCGGCGTCGCGCGAGCGCCGCGAGCGGCTCAAAGTTGAAGGAACAGTCGAAACATGACCACGATCGACGAGATCATCGAAAACTTTTCCCTGCTCGACGATTGGGAAGACCGTTATCGCTACGTCATCGAACTCGGCAAAATGCTCGAGCCGCTTCCCGATGCCCTGAAGAACGATCAGAACAAGGTTCCAGGATGCGCAAGCCAGGTCTGGCTGGCGACGACAATTTCCCACGCGAATGGCGGCGAGCCGGCGCTGATGATCCGCGGCGACAGCGATGCGCATATCGTGCGCGGCCTCGTTGCAATCTTGCTGGCGCTCTGCTCCGGCAAGACCGGCGCGGATATCTTGAAGGCTGATCCCGTGGCGTTGTTCGAACGACTCGGCCTGGGCGAACATCTGACGCCGCAACGCTCCAACGGTTTCAAGTCGATGGTCGGGCGCATCCACGCGGAGGCGCGCCAGCTGCTCGCAACCTCCAGCGCGGTGGCTTGAACGGTCAGATCCGTCAGCGCGACAATATCATTACCAGGCGATCGACCCGCTTGCCTGCCTTGAGATGCGACGCGTAAATTTCATCGACGTCTTCGGGCGTCGTCGGCCGATACCAGACGCCCTCGGGATAAACCACCATCAATGGCCCCGCCGAGCAAAAGCCCATACACCCGGCGGCAGTAAAGCCGATCTCGCCGCCGCCGTCGGCTTCGACCAGCTTGCCCAGTCGGTCCCAAAGCGGCTGCGCGCCCGCGGCGCCGCAGCTGCCGCGCGGATGGTTCGGCGGCCGCTGCGTGAAACAAGCAAAAACATGCCGCTTGTAGAGTTGAGGCAGCTCGAATTCTTCTTCAGGCGTCTCCGACATACTGCACCGAACCTTTGTGAGATTTCTAACGCGGCGCTGTTCGTGAGTAGCGCATCGTAGCGAAAGCGCTCAAACGTGACGCCGCGGACCTTCGGACATGGAATGACTGGCAAATTTCAGTCCAGCCTCACTTAAACCGTCTGGCGCCTTACTTGCTATTTTTGCTGCAGACGTCGAAGGGGCCCCCCATGCAGGATTCGCAGATGGAACCACAGATCGACACGACGCAGCGTTCCGAACCGAACAGCGGCGTCAGTCGCGCCGACTCCTCGCCGGAAGCACAAGCGCTTTATGACGAAGTGGTCGCCGCGCTGAAGACCGTGTTCGACCCCGAAATTCCGGTGAACATCTACGATCTTGGACTGATTTATCGTATCGACGTGATCGATCGACGCGACATCGATATCGACATGACTCTGACAGCTCCGGGTTGCCCGGTCGCCGGCGAAATGGTCGGAATGACGAAGAAAGCCGTCGATGCGGTCGGCGGCGTCGCCAGCGTTAAAATCAATCTCGTGTTCGAACCGCCGTGGCACCAAAGCATGATGACCGACGAAGCGAAGCTGGAATTGGGATTCTTCGACTCTTGAGCCAGAGCGTGGCTCTCGTACGGCGAAAAGCTTCAAATATTGCGTATAACAAATGCAGGCATGATATTCGCAACGGCGCGTTCAGCGTGAGATGACTCCGCGATCTCTCTTCGAGAGCTTCCGCCATTTGTCTGCACATCGAGGGCGCCATGATCGAACTCACTTCCAGAGACGGACATATCTTTTCCGCCTATCGCGCTGAACCCGCTGACGCGCCGAAGGGGGCCGTTGTTGTGTTGCCGGACGTCTACGGTGTAACCCCACATCTGCAAAAGGAAGTCGACGGCTTCGCGGCGCAGGGCTATGTCGCGATCGCGCCGGCTATCGTCGCTCAGGAGGGTGAGAGCAACGATTCTTCCGTCTCCACCGCGTTGCAGGAGATTCAGGCGGCCATCGACGCCGTCAAGGACGTCGGCAAGGTGGCGATCGTTGGCTATGACTGGGGCGGCTATCTCGCCTATGTTTCGGCCAATAGTCTCAACGACGTCGCCTGCGCGATCAGCTATTACCCGGCCGGAATATCAGAAGAACGTTGGGTGAAACGGAAAATTCCGACACTGCTGCACTTTCCCGAGAATGACCCGTCAATGCCGATGGACGACATCATCCAATTTCGCGCCCAGCGTCCCGACGTTAGCGCCTTTTCCTATCCAGACGCTCGCAACGGCTTCAATTTCGACGCCGCCGACAGCTTCAACGAAGGCGCGGCGCAATCGGCGCGCGAGCGCACCTTGTTTTGGATTTCGCAATATGTCGAAGGCCAGAAGCCCATCGCCTTGAAGAACGCGGGCTCCTATGCGCAGGCCAAGACTGAAAAGAAAAAGAAGAAGAGCGGCGGCGATGACATGGGTCCGCCTGACGCCTGACGGCGTCTTTCGTCGCGAAGCGTCGCTTCGGCCGCCGCGGCGCCCCCGCCGGACTTCAATTGCAGACGATCTCCCGTCTTAAGCCGGATTGGTCAACCCCGTCGCGCCAGCGAGCGAAGATAGCCCTGCATGTCGTCACCTAGCTCCATGTCGACAGCCGGCGCTATCTTGAGCAGGAGATTGGCGATGAAGGGCTCGTCGTTGCGCGGTTCGCTCAACACCTCGCGCAGCACCGGCACATTGTCCTCGATGTGATGCAAGAAGGCGACGCCCTTCTCCAACACGTCCGTCCAGCGCTCGCGATGCCACTTCGCCAGCGGATACATGATCTCGCGCACGAAATT
Organism: Methylocystis sp.; assembly: GCA_046349135.1. Lineage (GTDB taxonomy): Bacteria > Pseudomonadota > Alphaproteobacteria > Rhizobiales > Beijerinckiaceae > Methylocystis. Next base: position 45,884 of record JAXMCY010000003.1, read on the forward strand.
CGATTTTCGCGCCTTTTCGAAGAAGCGTAGGCCCGCGTTCCAATTTTCCTTGGCGCGCAACGGCGGCGGCGGCACGTCCGCGAGAAGCATTTTCTTACCGGCCTGCCCAACAAAATCGTCCAGCGTCACCGGGGCGTCGATTTGTCCACGAAAGTTCCATAAAGCGTTGGAGCCCGGAAACTCCTTGCCGAGCCTTTCGCTCAAGGCGCTCTCAACCTTGTCCACGGCGGCTTTGTCGCCTTTCAACGCGGCGGTCATGCAGAAGGCAAAGATGGCGTCATTGCCGACGGCGATCACCGCGTCGCTCTTCAACTGTCTTTCATCGAGTTTCGGCGTCACGCCATCTGCGGGGATCGCCGCCTCGCCAGCGCGCTGAGCGGTGATAAACGCAGTGATCTCCAGCCAAGGCATGAAGTTGGCGACGAACGCATCGGGATCGACATAGACGATCGCCAGATTCATTGGCTTCTTGCGCGCCTGCAATTCCATCATATCGGTCATTCACACATCCTCTCGCGCATCGCGGCGCCTGTTCCTATCGTGCGTCAATCAGAAGTGATCATGACCTCGGGAGCGCCATCCGGCTCTTCGAGCGCCAGCCCATCTTCCTCGGCGAGTTGCACGCCGGTGACACAGACGTCGCCGTCGTCGATGACGATCTCAATTGATTTCAACTTTTTTCCTTGGCAGGGACCGATGAAACAGTGCCCCGTGTCGAGATCAAACTGCGCCTGATGATGGCCGCAGGTGAGAAAATTCCCTTCTTCGTCGAGAAAATGACCCACCTCCGTGTCAAGGCGCTCGCCCTTGTGCGGACAGGCGTTCTCGAATCCATAAAAGTTGTTCCCCTTGCGCGTGATCAAAATCGGCCAAGGCTTAGGTTCGCCGGTCTCCTCGATTCGCATGAGCATGAAGCCGGAGGCGTCGCCATCCTCGATCTCGCCCGTCTGGCAAATTGCAAAGAGCTCGTTCATCGACCGTCCTCCTCGTTTGGCGCGCGCATTGCAAAACCGTGTCGCCTGAGTAACGTCACCTGCTCCCCGTGCAATTGACGAGCCATTCGTTGCGCAAAGGGGATAAGCGTGACGCTTGTCCGAAACAAACTGACCAAAGCCCTCCACGGAAGGAGCGACAATCATGAGCGTCATCGAATATGACTTTGGCAAGGAGAACCGTCTGGCGGAGCGGCGCTTCGGCAAATTGCTGGAACTCGACGCGTTGCATGAGGCCAACATCCGCGCCAATCCGCTGCCCTATCTCGAACGCGCCAGCGAGCGCATCTTCCGCTTGCATGCCGCGATGTTCGAGGCGATTCAGGCCGCGAAGGAGCCAGCGCCCGCACCCTCTCCAGGCGTGAATCAGGTCCTCGTCGACAAAGCGGAATATCAGGGTCTTAAGACATGTCTCGCCTTGCTGGAAAAAGCCTACGCCGACTATGGGACGCAGGAGGATTGAGGATTCCTGTCAGGCCGCCTTGGATTCCGTAGCCGGCTCCCATTTGTACAGATTGGCGCCTTCTTTTGTCTCGGCCAGGGAGAAGCCGCTGCCCTCAAGCGCTGCCGCCAGCCCCTGCGCCTCGCCGGCCTTCACTTCGATGCATACAGGCGCATTTCGCGTCAATATCGCGTCGATAAGGACTTTGAACACGCCATGTTCGCGGTAGCCCTCGGAGACGGTCGCCATCGACACATTGATTTTTTCGGCGTTGCGCAAACCCCAATCAAATTCGTCGCGGCGCGCCAGCAAGGCCCCAACGAGGTTGCGCTTCGCATCAAGAACAACCGGCGAGAATTCTGCCGTGCAGCACTTCATGATTTCGGTCAGCGCCCTCTCCTGATCGCTTTGGCTTTCGATCGAGCAAGGAATGTCGGCCGCCGTCTGCCGCATCAAAGCCCAAAGTTCTTTCATGTCATCGAGCGACGCATTTCTGTGCGCGAGGTCAGCCACCTGATTCTCCTTTGATTGCGCGCAGGAGAGGCTTTGCGCGCGAAGGTTCCATCGACAAGCAAGTCTCGTTCCCTGCTCAAACTCCAAAGACAATGGCAAGAAACTTGCTCCACTCCTGCGCAATGGTTCAACGCGAAATCGAGAGAGTATATGGCTGTCGACGGCTATTTCATTGATTGGGACGGAAATGCGCGCAGCACGAGCGATCCGGGAGGCGGCTATCTATGCGAAGCCGATACGGTTGCGCGTTACGTGGCGATCATGACAAAGAGCGGCGCGCTCATGCATGAAGGCACCTATTACAAAACCCTCGCCGACATCGAAAAGGCGGGCATCAAGGCGTCGCTGGTCCCCGGTTCGCATCCCTGGGGGAGCAAGAGGGACGGTTTTTGAATTGGAACAACGGGAGCTGCGCTCATGCTACCGACGACCATTCTGATCGATGAAAGCCCACGCTGCGTCGTACGCCCCGTCGACACGAAGGATCTCAATCGATTTTTGCGCAATGGTAAGGCGTTTCTTCTCGCCGAAAGGCCTACGGGCAAAGTGACCCACCGAGCGGCGACAGACGCGGAGCAAACGCGTTGGCGGGAAGCTTTCGCGCTGCATAAGGCGTGGGGCGGCGAGGACGAAGCTTTTTTTGGAGTGCCGCTGCAAAGCGAAGCTTCGGCGCGACAAGAATGAATGCCTGCGCTAAGAGTAGCTCACTCGTCGAGACTGGGCGCAAGGATAACTTCCGCCGGCGCGCCCGGCCCCTGCCCCTCGACAAAATCCAAACCGCTCACGCGAGAAAGGCCGCCGTCGCTGTCCATCAGCACCACGGCGTCCCGAGGAAATTCCGATAATTTCACAATTAATTCAGCCACCGTCATTGCGCGCCTTTCATACTTGCCCCGTGTAACGTTCAGCCTGGATGGATCATGATCTCCATCGTTTCGTCCATATCGTCGTCGTCGTGGAGTTCTTCCTCGGCAAGCTTGACCCCGCACAAACACACATCGCCGTCCATGACGACGAGTGCGACGGGTTCGAGCATTTTGTCCACACACGCTCCCTTGACGCATACGCCCGTCTCGACGTCGAATTCGGCCTTATGTCTGCCGCAGCGCAATCGTTGACCGTCCTCACTGAAGAATTTGCCGTCTCCGATATTGAGCCATGCGCCCTGGTGCGGACACGCATTAAGATAGCCCACACATTGATCTTTTTCAGTTCTTACGACGAAAATCGAAAATGGGCGCAATTCTCCTTCCTCGGTTACGCGCGACAGGCTGAATGGCTTCGCCTGGCCGGGCGCCAAACTGTCCAGCGCACAGATGACATAGAGACTTACATCGGCCTGCATGCCTAGACTCCTTCAGGCGCCTGTCTACTTTGCCACCCACACATCGCGTTCAAGACGCGAAATCGCGGCCTGCCGCAATGTCGTAAAGATGACAAATGCGTCTCCCGAAACGTCCAATGGAGCGAGCAAGCATTATTCTTGCCGTGGCCTTCGCCAAGCGCGACTATTGCTTATGCCTAGACATCGATGACTCACAATGGAGGCGAAAGTGGTCATGCTCCAGGTCGACGAACGCAATCAAGACGATCTTTCCCGCCTCGCCGGCTGTTACCTCTACGCCGGGACGCACATCAACCTCGAAGACGGCATCGTCCATCGCGAAGACGGCCCCGCGGTGATTTTTCCAGACGGCGTGGTGCGCTGGTATTTGCGCGGCAAGGAAGTCACCCGCGCCGTCAATACGCTCTTTTACGACAATAAATGGCCGATCGCGAAAGGCCTCGATACAGATGAAAAGCGCGCCCGCTTCAACCAAACTTTCCTAGCGTAATCCCCCGTCTCCCTTCCGCAAGAAGTCCTTGCGGAAGGCCCGGCGTCAAACGGCGTCTTTGCCGGATCAGGCGGCCGCAGTTTTCGCAGCGATGCCTGCGCGCAGCTCGTCGAGCTTTTCTCGTGTAAGACGGAACACGCCGCGACCGCCCGAAAGCGCCTGATAAGCGCCCGGCACGTTTAGACTGATCCAGTCAAACCAGGCTTGCGCCGAATTCGGCGCCGGCCGTTCACTGATTTCCGTAACGCTGCCGTCGGGCGAGAAGCGGACATGCAGCATGACAATATCTGAAGTCATTTTTCCCTCCTGTCTTAGAAGCCCGACGAAAACCCGAGCAGTTCGACTTTGATGTTTTCCGTGCCGAGAATCTTCGCCTGACAGGCCAGCCGGGACTTCGAGCCGACGCCGACAATGGTGTCGAGTCTTTCGTTCTCTTCGCGCGCGATCTTCGAAATGCCCTTGCGGCCCTCGTGTATGAAGATGTGGCAAGAGCCGCATTCCGCCTTGCCCTCGCACTTGTGATTGATCTCCTCGCCGCTCGACATGATGATCTGCAGCAAGGTCGCGCCCTCGGCGGCCTCCACCGTCTTTCCTGAAGGCATGATGGTCACGGTCGGCATTTCTATACTCCTGGTTGGGATCGGGACGGCTAGTAAATGGCGGCGCCGGCGCCAACGTTGATCGACGCTTCCTTCATCGTCTGCACAATGAATGCGATCTGGCGCTCTTGCAGATGAACGTGGAAAGGCATCGCGACAGCGCGATCCGCAACCTTTTCGGCGACGAGAAGACTTCCGCGACGATAGCCGTAATCGAAATAGCGCCGCTGCGTATGCAGGGGATTGCTGTAGGCGGCGGCTTCTACCTTTTCGACCAGCAAATCCTCGACAATCGAGTCTCGGCTCGACTTACTGAAGCGCGTGCCGAGGTGAACGACGTAGAGAAACCAGTGAACCTCGTCGACATCAGGCCCGATGAAGGGGTCCTTGATGCCTTCAAAGGATTTGACGTGCTTGAAGTAGTAATGCTCGATGAGCTTGCGCTTCTCCAGAATCTCTTCGAGGCGGCTCAGCTGGCTCAAGCCCAGGGCGGCCGTCATGTCGCTCATCGCCACTTGATAAGGCGCGCTGGAGCCGACCACGACGGACGCTCTCTCACTTGGCTTATGCGCACGGAAGCGCCGCATCGCCACCGCAAGGTCGATGTCGTCGGTGACAACCATGCCGCCTTCGCCGCAAACCAGCGGGCCAGGTTGCGAGAAGTCGAACACGGATGCATCCCCGAATGTGCCGACCAAAGCTCCTCTATATTTGGAGCCGATCGCTTCGGTGGAATCTTCGAGCAAGATGAGCCGGTGCTTCTTAGCTATCTCACGCAGTTCAGCCCATTGTGCGGGGTGGCCATTGGTGTTGCCGGCCACGATCGCGCGCGTCTTGCTGGAGATTAACGCCTCGATTTTTCCCGTCGCGATCACGCCAGACCAGTAATCGATGTCGGCAAAGACCGGCTTGGCGCCTGCAAGTGCGATCGCATGAACTGTTTCGCGGAAGGAATGGGGCGATGCGATCACTTCGTCGCCCGGACCGATTTCGTAGGCAGCCAGCGCAAGCAGCAGTCCCATCGTACCGCTCGGCGCGGCTACGGCGTATTTGCGCCCGAGATAGTCGGCGAAGGCGGCTTCGAACGCTTCCATCACCGGGCCGCTCGACAAGCGACTGGAGCGCAGCACAGCCTCCACCGCCGCTATATCACCCAGCGTAATGTCAGGGTCGGAGAGCGGAATCAGATCGCCGCCGGAGGTCTCTGGCGCCGGCTCGCGGTCTTCCACTTTGTCGTTCACTTCGACCGGCGCATTCATCACGAGGCTCCCCGAACGGCGACGATGACGCCGGTGGCGCGCGCCGGATCGTCGGTAACCGTTACGCAGTGATCCGCGCCATCCAGCAAATGCACGTCGCAATGCGCAAAACTGCGAAAAGGCGATTCGATCACGTCCGACGCGTCGCAACGCGTCCAGGAAAGATGGGAAAATTTGGCGCGCAGCTCCGCCAAGGCGGGCGCTCCGCCCGCTCCGAGCAGCGTTTCGATCTCCATCAATTCCGCGTCACTGATCGCCATGATCTATCTCCATTCGAGATCGAGTTCACTGCCAGAAGCGCCGCTCAGCGTCTTCGTTGAGATGATCGAGCAATTCCTTAAGACGTGGAAACTCGCTGTCGAATTCCCATACGCCGATTGCGTGGTCCTTGCGAAGAAGGCGCCAATTGCCTTTGCGTTCATCGAAGATCAGCAGGGCGACGTCGACGACGCCGCCGTCTGGATCGATGTTTCGCGAGCAGCATGGGCTCTGAATACGATAGCCGTTCGCGGTCATAAGGAGGAGCGGCGTGACGTAGCGATAGCGACGGCGCTGCTCCAGCGCGCGCCAGATGCGCCTGTAGTCGAATTCGTTGGGTTGAGACGACGTCGCGCCGTCGCCAATCTTCGTGACTGTCTGTCGCATGCGCGCCGTCGCTCCACTTACAAGGGCGCGATCTCTTCCTCAAGACAGCCGACGACGCGGCCGTCGCCAAATTGCACGAGGTAGATCGGCGTATTCGACTCGGTGTGCGTTCCGACTTGCACGATTTCGCCCAGGCCGCCGTTGGCGACAAGCAACGCTTCCGGCTGCACGTCGGGATAGCTTCCATCATTGACGAGATCGACCAGCGTCTTGACGCGCTGACCCCACTGATATTTCGGCATTCGTGGTTCGAACACGCTCACGCTCCTCAAGGCAGCGGCAAATCGACGTCATCCCGCGGGTTGGCGGAATCGAGTTCCTTGCGCTTCATGCCGACCCGATTGCCGCTCTCGGTGAATTCGACACCGTAGATGTAAAATTGTTGGAGAAAGGTGCCGATGCTCACGACGTAACCTTCCTCGCCCTTCTTCGCCAAGATCTCGCCGATCTCTTTGCCGGCGTAGGTGCCGTCGTTGCGAATTGTGCGCTTCGCCTTCACCTTTTCACCGAAAGAGAAGAAGGGCGGCGCCGTCAATTCACAGACTTCACTGTCGCGAACGATGTTGCTCATCGCTGTCTTCTTTCCATGCTGATCGCGGCCAAACGCGATGCGCTGGTCGAGCCGTCAAGAATCGTTCCGAACTAGAGGCAACATGCGTGCCACGCCGCCGCGTCGAGAGATCGACCGAAGGGCCATGGAAGCCAGCGAACTCCGGCGGCGCGCGCCGGAGCATTCAAGACTGAATGTCAGAAATTCGACATCGGCCCAAACTCGTTTCAGCGCGCTTCATAGTGAAAGCGCAACCTAAAACCCGGCCATTCACTTCGCAGAGCGCCGATAGATCATTGCGCGCCCTGCGAGGCGCACCTGTTGCGACGCTCAGTCTTGAGCGCCGATCAGGATCTCGCACGCGCGCTCGATCGGCAACGCAATCGGAATAATTCCTTGGATGGTCAAGAACTTCAACTCGTTCTTGGTCAGCGCCGCTGGGTCGACGATCGCGTGATGCGCCGTCGTTGATCGTTTCATGATCTGCCGGGCATAGGTACGCAGCAGTTGATCGTGGAAACGACAACCGACGAACAAAAAGCTGCGCTCAGACCGGCGATTCCTTACCGCCTCTGGTAAGGGCGTCTGAATGTCGATCTCTGTCAGCACCTCGACATAATCGGCGTCCGAGATCAGGAAATTCTTGGCCGGCGCGATGCTGCCATGCGGCTTGTAAAGGATGGTTTTCCAGGTCTCAGCTCTCTCCTTGGTGGTCTCCGTTCCGTCGGCTTCATAGAAGCGGTACCACCTGTCCTCGCCAATGCCGGCGCGGGTAATTCCCTGGATCTCGCCCCAGTCGCTGCGGCCTTTGAACGCTGAACGCATCGTCGCGTCATACCAGCTGTCGACGATCATCGGCAGCTGCAGCGAGGCAAGGTAGACGTGCAGCGGCGTCGGCTCGATGCTCGGCTCGAAAGCCTGGGACATCAAGGCCGAGACGGTCGAGCGATGCTTCATGCTCTCTATGTGCTGCGCGCTTGCCCAAGCATTCCCCTTGGCGCGCTTTGGCAGCGCCACTTTCGTCCCAAAAAAAGCGGCGAGAGCCTCGGGCGTCATCGGCGCCTCGCTTGGCGAGAGCTGCGTCAGTCCCGGGCCAATATAGGGAATAACGGTCCCCGCTTTCAGTTCGGCGGCGACTTTGCCCAACGCCTCCTCGGCTTTCTCGCCTTCGAGGAGGACATAGCCATCAAAAGGCGCATTCATCGCACTCACTCCCCGTCATCGCCGCGCTTGCGCGCGTTGACTGTTATCGGAAGCGAAGTGCCGGCCGCCATTTCGGGCAGATCAAGAACCCAGCCGTTGGCGATCTTGATCCAGCCGCCCCATAAACTCTCGTGCTCAGTTTCGACGATCGGCTCTTCCAAGTCCTTCTTGGGGACATAGATCGACAAGCCGGTCTCTGGCGAGCGGCGGATCATGATCTTCATTACTTCGGCTCCTTTGTCGCGGTCATAGACCCGCGCTAGTTGGTAAGCAGCGGCGCTTCGACCTGGCGCGACGCCCGCGCGATGTCCCTTAGCCTTGCGACGATGCTCGGCAGCGTCTCCAGTACCTCGTCGATTTCCCCGATCGTGTTTTCTCTCGAGAGCGAGAAGCGTATCGCGCCATGCAACGCCTCTTCCGGCACATTCATCGCGCGCAGCACATGCGAAGGCTCGGTCGATCCCGCGGTGCAGGCGGATCCGGTCGAGGCGGCGATGCCGGCGCGATCCAAATGCGTGAGCGCCGCTTCACCCTCTATGTCGGAAAAGGCGATGTTGCATGTGTTGACGAGTCGGTTGTCCACGTCGCCGGAGATCCGACATCGCTCGATTCTCTGCGTTAGTCCGCGCTCCAGTCTGTCACGCAAGCTCGCAATATGGGCCGCGTCTTCCTGCAGGCGCAATCGCGCCAATTCGGCGGCGGCGCCGAGACCAACGATGCCAGGCGTATTCTCCGTCCCGCCTCGGCGCGCCCGTTCCTGATGGCCGCCGCGAATGAACGGCGCGAATTTCGTCCCCTTGCGCACGTAGAGCGCGCCAATTCCTTTCGGGCCATGCAGCTTATGCCCAGAAAGCGACAGGAAATCGATTTGGGTGGCTTTCAGATCAATCGCGATCTTGCCGACTGCCTGCACAGCGTCGGTATGAAACAAGGCGCCCGCCTCATGCGCGATAACAGCTAATTCCTCGACAGGAAATAGCGTGCCGGTTTCGTTGTTCGCCCACATCGCCGAGACGATCGCAGTCTTCGGCCCTACCGCCGCGCGAAAGGCGTCGAGGTCGATGCGGCCGCGCGCGTCAACCCCAATGAGATGCACAGTGACGCCGCGACTCTTCTGTAGATGTTCGACGAGCGACAGGATCGCCGGGTGTTCGACAGCGGTGGTCACAATCTCGTCGCGACCCTCACGCGCCGCGAGCCCGGCCATGATCGCAGCGTTGTCGGATTCAGTGCCGCCCGAAGTAAACACGATCTCGTGATCATGCGCCGCGCCAAGCAATGCCTGCACGCTACGCCGCGCCTCTCGCACTGCGCCCGAAACCTCGGTGCCGAAGCCGTGTGACGAGGAAGCATTGCCAAAGTCATCGCTGAAAAACGGCAGCATCTTAGCGACGACGTCAGGGTCGGTACGAGTCGTCGCGTTATTGTCGAGATAGACGCGCCGCATCGACACTCTCACTCACAGACGCGCTGCAGCACCTGGCACAGGCACCAGCCTTACGAATTCGCCGAGCTCTTCGATCAACTTGGCCTGAATACCCTCGAGCGTCGCGCCGCTCAACTTGCAGAGCACGCAGGCGCCGGTGAGTCTCACCATGATTTTGTTGCCGCAAATCTCGATCAGTTCGCAATCGCCGCCGTCGCGGCGCAAATTGGGACGAATCTCATCGATAACGGCGCGAATGACTTTTTCACGCTCCGGCGACGGAGCCGTTTCGAGCCGACCGCCTTCTTCCTTCGTCTGGTTTTCATGCAACATCGCCTGGTCCTTCCGCCGCGCAGTCCTGCAGACGCGCTTTCGCAAAATGTGGATCGCGTATGCGATTATCCGAAAGACTTTCCGCACGAGCAGCTCGATTGCGCGTTCGGATTGTCGAAGGTGAACCCGGAGCCCTGCACCGCGACGACATAGTCGATGGTCGTGCCCGACAGCAGTTCGTGACTGGTGTTGTCGATGAACACCTTGACCCCGCTGCGCTCAATGACCGTATCGTCGGGACTGGCTTCGCGAACGAGACCCATTTTGTACTGGTAGCCGGCGCAGCCGCCCGCCTCCACCATGATCCTTAGCCCATCGACGGGATCGGCGGCGCTGGCCATCGCGGTCTGCACGGCGTTTATGGCGCTGTCGGTAAGGTTGATCATGTCGCTCTTCCAATATTGAGATGCGGCTATATCGTTCAAAGCAATTCATGTGCCGCGACAATTGCGCATTGAACTACATAGGACTCGCCGGATTTCGACTGTTTTTGTCATATTTCGTACATTGCCATCCGCCTCGTGTCGCTTTCACCGCGTCGGTCGCAGAGTCGACATTCCGAAGCCCCGACAAAGTTCCTGCCGAAGCTGCGGCGAAGTTTTTGCATAAGCGCCATGTGCAGAAGGATCACCTCGCGGATACTGCGTGCGGGCTGCAAAGCGGAGAATTGTCGATGACTCAAATTGAGAAGACTGCCCTCGCCCGACTGGAACGGGAGGGCCGCCTGCTCAACGCAGTGCTAAAGGGGCCGACCAGCAAGCCCGGCCGTTTCGGCTTTCGGGGCGACATCGCCCTCAAATTCCAGGCGCAAGTAGCCGACGAGAAACGTCCGCCGGATTTCAGCATCGAACAGGTGCTCACATTCGCCAACGAAGGCGAAGCGACGATCCCGATCCTCGCCGGCTATCTGCATAATTTCGCCTATCTCGAGACGGCTCATGAGGTGATCGGCGATCTGTTGTCGCCGAACGGCGCCTACTTCATGTTCTGTAACAATATCGACCTGCTCGCGAAATTCCGCGTCAAGCTGGGCGAGATCACGTACAACGTGCTGCCCTGCGACGAGTCGACGGTATGGAAGGAGATGATGGATCTCGCCATGGTCGACAAGAACGACATCAAGAAACTCGATACGGGTGGCAAGCTCGACGTTCTTCTCGACACCGCGCTGAAGTTCAATGACGACTATGAAGTCATCGCCTATCAGCAGGGCGTCGAGCGTATGGAGCCCGTCAAAAACCGCAACGAAAACCGGCCGGTCTGACCCGGCCGCCCGACTGATCGGGGGTCGGCGGATGACGCCGACCGCCTGCCGCGCCCGGTCATTGCCCTAAGCACGCCAAGAACGCGGAACCGGCTTCCCGCGAGACGCGGACGACGTAGATTTCAATCGCCCGCGCAATCGCCTTCCTCAGCGTCGTCGTCGACATCCTCCGCCAGCGTGACGCCGACGACGCAAATGTCATTGTCGACCACTGCGACATCAACCGGAATCAGTCCGCGGCCTTTGCATGGACCCTCGATACACATTCCAGTGCCGAGTTCGAATAGCGCGCCGTGCTTGCCGCACATCAAGCGGAGGCCGTAGTTGGGTTCGAGAAACGTATTGCGCTCCCAATCGAGATTGACGCCGTCATGAGGGCATTTGTTCACATAGCCGAACACTTGCTTGCCCCAGCGAACGACCACGATCGGGAACGGCTTCTCTTCGCCATTCTCATCGAGCTGCACCAAATTGAAGCCCCGCGCCTTCTGGCTTGGAATGTCGCTCATCGCGCAAATGGCGTAGACAACGACTTCCGGCATCTCGTCCGTCAGTTCGGTCGTCATCCCTTGCTCGCTCATCCGATCTGCTCCTGCCTATGAGGTCCGCGACGCTTTTCCAGCAGCAGCGCATTTGCAGAGAGAGAAAACTCCCGCCACGCCGCGGCGATATCTTGCATGATGACTCGCATGTAGTCCTTAGACAATTTATGCTCGTCCGGGAAGTTGGACAGAGCGCAGGACGTCTGATTGAAGGCGACGACGTCGTCCATGATCGACTGCAGCAATTCGCCGAAGGGTTTTTGGATACGCGGCGTCAAAGTCGCGCGGCCGCGTTCGACCGCAACGTCTTCCATGTCGAAATGCAGAGTCTCCAGCATGCGTAGCGCCTGCGCGAAAACTTCCTCCACCGCGCCGAGCACGGCAACTTGCGTGAAATTGTCGCGCTCCTGCGCGGCCAGGGCGCGACTGAGGCGTCGGCGATAGTCTTCGAAGAGTTCGTCGGATCTGGCGTCAACCCAAGCGGAAAACCTGGCCAGACTCGCTTCGTTCACCGGCAGCGCGCCGAAGCGAGAGTCGTCGGAAGGACCTCTCTTCGCATCGATCGCCGCCAGGGCGCGATCGATGCGCCGCGCGGCGTCCATCGCGCCTTCGAGATAGCCGGCGTTGCGCGCCGCGGTCTCAGAACCGCCGAGATAGAGTTTCTTATCCCACAGCACGCGACGCAACAGAGGATTCGCGATGTCGCCGGAGCCATCGCCGCCCTGCTGCGCGCGGTCGGCGGCGCTACACGTCAGTCGCTCCTTCGCCCAATCCTGATAATGAATGCGTAGCGGCTCAACATCGCGGCCGAACACATTGCATATCTGACTCTCGAGCAGCATCTGCAGACCCGCGCCGAAGGCCTCCCGCGAGTCGACGTCTAGCGCGAGAAAGCCGCCGAGCGCGTAAAGCTGCGCCGTCAAGTCGCAGGCGTCAAAAATTTCGCCGATCACGGCTTGCTCATGGGTAACGAAAGCCGAGCCGGAGAGATTCTGCTCACGCCAAAACGCGTTGCGATATTCCAAAGCGACTTTGGCCTGCGCCGCCATCCAGGTTTCGGCGCCCGCCATGGCTTGATCTGTCGCCTCGTCGAAAGGCGGCGTTAAGGTCACGGTTTCGCGCAGCAAGCGAGGCGGCAGCGCCAAAACAGCGCGAGACGCGGCAATCTCCAGCGGCTCTTCGCCGGTCTTGAACTCGAGCGCGACATGATCGCCGCAATCGCGCAAGCTCGCGAGCTCGTGACCAAGATGCACGGCGTCCCCTGGCAACGCGACCAACAATGCATCAATCAATGTCGCCATGCCGCCATGCAGACGCCGGGCGTCGTCATAGAGACGTTTGTCCGCAATGCGTTCGGCGCTTTTCTCGGCCTCGCGCAGATGCAGCACCGCGCCTTCGTCATGCTGCGCGAAGTCCTGCAATCCCAGTTCCTTGACGAGATTAGCGATCAGCGGCTGCGTGTTTGGCCAAAACCAGGTCGGGCCGAGGTCCAAACCGCCGCCGCGCTCGCCCGCAACCGTGAGAATGCGCCCTCCGAGACGGTCGCGCGCCTCGAAGACTGCGATATCTCGACCGCGCTGGCGGAGCTTCCGCGCGAGCGCCAAACCGCATAAGCCGCCGCCGATGATCGCCACGTCCAACATGTCGCGTCCGCCACTCGTTGTTTGTCGTGGCGGGTAGCAATTAATGTGCAAGATTTTCCGCCGAGCGTCATGGCACAAAAATTGAACCGATCCGCCGCAATTGCACAGCGAAGGAGTCTAAAATGAATCTGGCAACCGAGTTCGCCAATTGTAGCGTCGACCAACTAAAGGAGCTACTGGGCGGCGGCACGCTTACGGTCTATTCCGTCGCGCGGCCAGCGACGGCCAATATTCCCGTGGACCGCAGCGGCGTTCTCGCCACCTTCACCTTCGCCTCGCCCGCCTTCGGCGATACGAGCGACGGCGTCGAGGCGCCGCTCTTCACCGTCGACGCCGTGCCGGCCGCCGCCACCGGCACGCCCGGCTTCGCCAGAGCGCGCAAGGCCGACGGTACGGTAGTTGCGGATTTTTCGGCAGGCAGCGGCGATCGTGAAGTCAAATTCGCCGAAGTCTCCTGCTCGCCCGGCGCCCCGGTGAAAGTAGTCAAATTCACGATAAAGCAGGGCGATTGGCCGGAACGGCCCGACTATTATGGCACGCGCCCACGCTCGGGCTATCCGCTTCACGTCGCCCCGTGACGCCAGGCGATGCGCAACGACTACGAACCTGCAGAGAAGAGGTCCGACCGATGGTTGAAACCCTGACCGGCGCGCTCGTCAGCGCGGCATGGCTTGCCGAGCATCATAGCGACGGCGACATTCGCATTCTCGACTGCACATGGCATCATCCCAGCACCAATCTCGACGGCCGCAATCAATATCGTGGCCGGCATCTGCCTGGCTCAGTCCATTTCGATATCGACCATGTCGCCGATCCCAATTCGGATCTGCCGCACATGTTGCCGAAGGAAGCGGACTTCGCCAAAAAAGTCGGACTGCTTGGCGTTGGGGCCGGCGACCGCGTGATCGTTTACGACCGACTCTTCGGCGCCTCGGCGGCGGCGCGCGTCTGGTGGATGTTCCGGGTGTTTGGCTATGACAATGTCGCTATGCTGGACGGCGGTTTCAACCAATGGATCGCCGCCAAACATCCAACCGAGATGTCGCCGGTGCGTCCGGAACTCAAGACCTTCATCCCCAAGTTCAGGCCGGAACTCGTGCGCAGTTTCGAACAAATGAAGAGCAATCTGGCAAGCCACAAGGAACAGATCGTCGACGCGCGCGGTCCGGGGAAATTCGATGGTTCCCAGCCAGACGTGTTTCCGTTCAGCAAGCTCGGCCACATACCTGGCGCGGTAAACGTGCCCTGGGCCGATCTCGTCAATCCCCAGACCGGCGTGTTCCTTGACGTCGACGCGCTGCGCGCCCGTTTCGAGGCTGCTGGAGTCGAACTCGACAAGCCTATCGTGACGACATGCGCCTCGGGAATTACGTCCTGCATGGATGCGATGGCGCTTTATCTGATCGGTCGCAGCGACATTGCCGTCTATGACGGATCGTGGGCGGAATGGGAACGCGCCGAAGAAGCGGCGGTCGCGGCGTAAGAGGGACGAAGCGCGTGACCGATCCAGGGAATGGTCAACTCGAAGCGGGAGCAGAATACGCGTTGTCGGTCTCACAGGATCGAACGTGCTTTACCCTTCGCAACAAGGCCGATCACATGATTGCAGAGCTACGCGGCGACGACGCCGCGCGCTTTCGTCAAGATTACGACGAATTGAAACTGCAATATCCCGATTGGAATGCGGACAGGCTCTTGGCTCAGCTCTGGGATCAGGGCGGCTACGGCTGGCTCGCGCAACAGGAAGAATGACGATGACGACTCTCGTAAAGATCACCGAGGATGGACGGAAGCTCGAAGTAAAGGGATTTGCCCTCTATCTCGACGGCGTTCTCGAAGCTGTCGACCTCACCGAAGTGAAGATGCACCCCGCGAAGCGAAAGATCTGGTCGATCATGCCGGACGCAACTCATATGGCCGGCCGCGTTGCGCTGAACGCCGCAGAGACGGAAATCGTCAAGAAGGCGCTCGGCGAGGCTCAAGCGATGATGCTTGCCGATCCGATCGCAATCGCCGAGCGATTCCGCATCGCCGCCATGTGGAAGGCGCGGGAGCAAGGCATCGAATGACATCAAGTTAGGAACGAGGGACCAATAGCGCGCTTTAAGACGCGGATCGCTCAAAAAATCCGCTACGGAATCGGTGATGCGGCCCCTATGGTTTGTGGCCGTCCCGAGTCGGCCACAAAGCGTCACTGATACAATTTAAGTTTGACCGATCCGAGCGCGCTTCAACTTCCAATCCAGCAGCGCTTTCAGACCACTTCAAGCGTCGCCTCCGCGTCATGCGTTTGGCAATTCGTTGGGCAGACCCGCGCGCAGGCGCCGCAGCCGATACAGGCGCCGATGTCATTCATGACCATGATCTTCTTTTCGACTTCTTCGTCCTCATCGTCGTCGAGCGCGACCAGCTCGCCGTCTTCATTCAGCCCCTTCAATGTCATTACATCGCGGCCGCACACCTTGAAACAACGTCCGCAGCCGATGCATTTTTCCGCATCGATCGCAACCAGATATTCGGGGCGCCAGTCGCGCCCGTCGCGCGTCGCTTGGGACATGGCCGTAAATCATCCTTCTCAGGTTAGACCGTCTCTAGGGACTTCAGCTTCGCGCGTTTCTTCTCCAACTCGGCGAAGGCGTCATGCGCGGTTTGCGCGACAGCGGGGATATTGGTCCAATTTATCGGCAACTCTTCCGAAAGGTCGTGCAGATCCATTTTGGCCTGCATGGCCTTCGCGGAGAGCTTCTTGATTTCAGCTTTCAGATCGTCGATCTCACTCATTTCGCGCCTCAGTAGTTTGCGACGTCGGGAAATTTTTCGATCATTTCGACGCCGGATCGAACGTATTTGTCCCCTTCCTCCGCGAGCTTCTCGAAACTGTCGAATCCGAACCGATGCACGTCGCGCAGCTGCTTGTTAACGACGATCAGGCGTCCTCCGATCAACACCATGCGGCCGAAACCCTCGTGGCTCATCTTCAGCATGGGAGAGATCATCACGCCCGTGGCGCGTTCAATAGAAAGCGCGACCGCGTTGAAAAATAGCTCCATACGCCAGATCGTCTCGGGGTCCGGGTCGCCGATGATCGGCAATGCGCGGCGCGCTTCCTTATCGAGGACGTAGGGCGCGAGAAGTTCGAGGTCCGACTTCGTCTCCCACGTTCCATGCGTATCCTGGGCCCGCCAGATCTTGATGAGCTCCTTGATGAACGGAAGTTCGGCGACGGACGTTTTCTGGAGAACGGCAGTAGATTCAGACATAGATGCTTCTCACTCTTCGAAATCGAGCACACGCTCTTTTCCCTTGGTCAGCGCCTTGCGCAGCCACGGCGGCGGCACGCCTCTCAGCACTTCCTGGAGCTTGTCGAGGAGATCTGAGATGGCTTCCGGCTGATTGACCTTCATGGGGTGGATGTTGCTGGCGACGACGCGCGCGGCGCCCGAACCGCCGATCGCGGCGACGTAAAGAATCGCGCAATCCTTGATCGCGTCGATCTTCGGCGCGAGCTTGTCCTCATTGCCATCTTCCTTCAGATCGCCGTCGAACTGGATGGCCTCGACGAACTCGTATCCTTCCGGATCGATTTCGTAGATCGCGATGTTCTTGGCCCACCCGAAATGCGCGTCGACGCGCTTCAAATCCTGGGTTGCGAATGCGACTTTCATAGCGCCTCCGTTTTCGCGCCTAGTGCGAGGTTGCGGCGTGTGACGCGCCGACGCCCTCGCGCCAGCTGTCGGGTGTCGGCTCGTGGTTTTCCTCGTGATCCGCCATCAACAGATTGCTGATGTCGAAGATCAGATCGCGCGCGCCTCGATAGCCGACCATCAGCTGATGCCCGCCGCCGAGGCGGTCGAACATCGGAATGCCCATGCGAAAGAAGGGTATCTTCAAGCGAGAGGCCGCTTGCCTGCCGTGCGAATGCGTGACCATCAGGTCGCAGTCCTTGGTCTTCGCCAAATTTTCGAGGTCTTCGAGATCGCCGATCAGCACCTCTTCGGTCGGCAGCCGTTCGAGCACCGGAGATTGAGTGGTCGTTACCGCGACAAGGAGCTGCGCGCCCATTTCGGTCAGCAGACCGCCGATCTCGTTGAGCAGGTCCGGCTCCGCGCCAACGGCGAGTTTCCGCCCCCCGATGTGGA
Organism: Methylocystis sp.; assembly: GCA_046349135.1. Taxonomy (GTDB): domain Bacteria; phylum Pseudomonadota; class Alphaproteobacteria; order Rhizobiales; family Beijerinckiaceae; genus Methylocystis. Next base: position 63,269 of record JAXMCY010000003.1, read on the forward strand.
AATGTCCGTCAAGCATCGCGTCGACGAGCTGGCCACGCTGGCGGCGATATTTCATTGGCGCCGGCCGGCCGCTGATTTCACTGAGGAAGGCCATGAGCGCATCATTGGCCTCAAGCCCGCACAAACGCTCGAACAGCCGGAACGGAACGCCGGTCTTCCGCTGCAAGGCTTCGGCGGCGCGCCGCATCTGCGCGCCGATTGCGATCGTCCAGCCGGCCTGGCCCATTGTCGAAATCTCTTCAACGCCGACGCCGCCGATCGTCGTGGGGGTGAAATCGTCCGGTATGTGGCCGTCGAGCGATCCGGCGAGATCTGGCAGGAAAGTGGGCTCCAAGCCGAAGTCTTCGATGATCGTGCGCAGCTCATCGAGATCGCCGGGCGTCAGGTGGCAGCCTGGAAGAACGTTGATCTTCGCCGGATCGCGGCGCGCGGCGCTCTTTGGCGCATCGACCAGCGTCTCGACGATACGTGTGACGGTCTTCTCCCAGCCGTCCTGGAAGGCGTCTTTGAAGTCAGGTGTAGACACGTAAACGATCGGCAGATGCGCAACAGCGGCATTCTTCTCTCGAATGAGCTTGATGTAGCCGTCGACATCATCGCCCTTGGTCTCGGTGACGCCGGTCGAGCAAATTCCGATGATCTCCGGCTTGGTGCGATTATAGATGTTGAGCACCGCCTGCTCGACATTTTCATAGCCGCCGAGCACGGTTGCGACTTCGCTCATCGCGGTCGTCTGCATCGGAATGGCTTCTTTGAAGTGCCGCGTAAACAGCACCAAGCCGAAAGACGTGCAGCCCTGTGATCCATGCAGCAGCGGCATGGCGCCTCGAAGTCCCATGAAGGCGAGCGCGCCGCCGATCGGCTGACTCATCTTGAGCGGATTGACGGAGCAGGCCTTCTTGCTGACGGTGACGGTCGCCATCGCGCTACTCCGCTGCGATTGCGTGAGACGCCGGAACCATTTGCTCAAGGATCTCCTCGATGCGCACGGCGCAGGCGCCGCAGCCTCCCGACGCGTTCGTCGCTTCGCGCACGCCTTCTACCGTCGAAAGGTTGCTCGCAATGATCGCATCCTCGATCACGCCGAGTTCGACGCTCTTGCAATTGCAAATCTTTTTCGCGCGGCGAACCTCTTCGGCTTTCACCGGATCGGCGGCGAGCGCCGCCGCTTCGGCCTCCGCCTGCGCCATGGCGCGGCTTTGCCAATTGTCGCCCGCTTTCTCCCATGGCGCCGGCTTGCGTACCTGGGCCCAGACGGGATTGTAAAGCGCCTTGTCGATTTCTTCGACGAGCTTCACCATGCCCACGTAGCCCATGTAGGCGTGATGCCGCTCCTGGTTGATGTCGAGCCAGGGCATCGAGGCCTTCAGCGCGATGAATTGCGAACGGCCGCCCGAGAGCATGATGTCGGCGCGCGCATCCTTGAGCATCTTATACATTTCGCGCGGCGTCATATCCTCGATCATATGGGCGTCCTGACCCATCAGCTCCTTGATGCGCTCCTTGTCTTCCTTGGTCGACTTCTTGACCGAGGTGCCGACAAGCTCCAGACCCGCCTCTTGAAGCGCGGCGACGACCGACCAGGATTTGACGCCGCCGGTGATCAGCAGCACCTTTTTGCCCTGGAAGCGCGGCTTGTATTTGGCGATCGCCGCCCAGGCCTTGGCCTCTTCCCGCGCGATCAACGCCTCGGTCCGATCCATCAATTCGGCGGGCGCGCCGCGCTCGATCAGCATGCGCGCGATCTCGCGCAGCGAGTCGCTGCTATCCTCGATGCCGTAAAATGAGCCTTCGAAGAACGGGATGCCGTAGCGCTCTTCCATCTTTCGCGCCACATTGATCATCGCCTTGGAACAGACCATCATCGCGGCCTTGGCGCGATGCGAGGAGGCGACTTCCTTGTATTTCCCGTCGCCGGAGATGCAGGCCATGATGCGAATGCCGAGCTCGTCGAGCAGCGGCTTCACTTGCCACAATTCTCCGGAAAGATTGTATTCCCCAATGATGTTGAGGTCGTAGGGCGTCGTATATTCGGGCTCCTCGGTGCCGATCACATGTTCGAGCAACGCTTCGCCAGCGAGCTTGTTGCCGAGATTTTTCGGCCCGACGAAGCCCGGGGAGTTGATCGGAATGACCGGCTTGCCAAATTTCTCGCGCGCCGCTTTGCAGACAGCGTCGATATCGTCGCCGATCATCGCGGGCACGCAGGTCTGATAGACGAAGACCGCCGGCGGATCGTATTTCTCGATGATCTCGCGGATGGATTTGAACAGACGCTTCTCGCCGCCGAAGACGACGTCAGTCTCGTTGATGTCGGTTGTGAAGCCGGTCCGCCATAGATTGGAGCCGGACGACTTCGCGCCGCGATTATCCCAGCTATTGCCCTCGCAGGCGATGGGACCGTGGACGAGATGGGCGACATCGGTGAGTGGTTGAAGGGCGATCTTGGCGCCGTCGAAAGCGCAGCCGCCGGCTGCGCCGCCAGGTTGAAGCTGCTTGGTGCAGCCCTTCTTGCGCTCGGCCTCTGACTTGTTCGCGTTCTTGCCGCAGCCGGGCTCGTTAAAAACGTCCTGGATCGTGGCCGAAAGCGACCTCATGCCTCTTCTCCTTCACGTGCGACCGCATTCATCCGAAAGCAAGTGGCGGCTCCCGCCATAAGAGCGGGAGCCGCGTGATCTTAACGGATGATGTCGAAGCTATAGTCGCTCTTCGCCGGCACGTTGGTGGTGGCGTCGATCGATTCGAAAATGCGATCGAGGATCCACACCAAAACTTGCAAGCCGCCCTGATAGCCCCACACCGGATAGCGGTGGTGATGATGGCGATCGAAGATCGGGAAGCCGATACGAATGAGCGGCGTGCCCGTGTCGCGCTCGAGATATTTCCCGTAGGTGTTGCCGATCAGGAAATCCACCGGCTCGGTGAACAGCAGCGAGCGCATATGCCAGAGATCCTTGCCCGGATAGACGTGGCAATTCTTGCCGAAGGGCGAGGAGTCGAGCAGATTCTGCACCTTTTCCGCCCACGCCTTGCCGCCGTTCGTCGCAAGGATATGCGTGGGCTCGGCGCCGAGCTCCAGCAGGAAGCCGGCAAGGCCGAGGCAGAGATCCGGATCGCCGTAGATCGCGAACTTTTTGCCATGGATATGCGCGCTTGAGTCGGCCACCGCGTCAACGAGACGACCGCGCTCACGCGCCAGCTCCTCGGGGATCGGCTTGCCGGTGATGCGGGACAGGGTCATGAGGAACTTGTCCGTCGCGGAGACGCCGATCGGGTGATTGAAAGCGGCGACTTCCTGACCATGTGCGGCGATCACCGGCAGCGTCTTCTCGGTGCAATATTCCTGCATCGAGATCGTCGCCTTGGCATGGATCGCGTTCGCGGCGTCCTCCAGCGTCGTGCCGCCGTCATACATGCGGAACTCGCCGTCCGTCGGCGTGTCGAAGACTTCGCTGTTGTCGGCGAGGATCGTATAGTCGATCCCCATCAATCCAAAGATGCGCTTGATTTCACGCGTGTTGCCGACCGTATAGCCGTCGAAGCCGCCAATGAAGTTGATCTTCTCATTTGCGGAGCGCTCGAGCTTGGGCGCAGTGCCGGCCTTGCCGTCCCAGAAGTGCTCGATGATTCCCTTCAGCGCATTATCGTAGCCAGTGACGTGGCTGCCGACAAAGGCAGGAGTGTGAGCGAAGGGGACATCGTATTCCGCCGGAACCGAACCTTTTTCCTTCGAGGTCTTGATGAAGGCGTTCAGATCGTCGCCGATGACTTCCGCCATGCAGGTAGTCGAGACGGCGATCATCTTCGGCTTATACATATTGTATGTGTTGGCCAGGCCATCGATCATGTTGTTGAGGCCGCCAAACACCGCCGCATCTTCCGTCATCGACGAGGACACGCAGGAGCTGGGCTCCTTAAAGTGTCGCGAAAGATGGCTGCGGTAATAGGCGACGCAGCCCTGCGAACCGTGCACGAAGGGAATCGTTTGCTCGAAACCGACGGCGGCGAAAACCGCGCCGAGCGGCTGGCAGGCCTTCGCCGGATTGACCGTCAACGCCTCGCGGGCGAAGTTCTTTTCCTTATATTCCGGCGTTTTGGCCCATTCCCGAACGCGCTCGACTTCGGCCGGATCGCGCGGGTTTTCGAACATCTTCTTCTTGTTCGCCAGCATCTGCTGGTATTCGGGACCTCGGAAGAGGTCGAAGTGGTCTAGTACGTGTTCTGCGCTCTGCGGCATGGTCGAACCCTCGCGTCATGCAATTTGGGGAGTCGGCGCGCGCGTTTCCGCGACGCGCCGAGCTGACTCTATTCCGCGGCCTGAAGCAGCGGCTGCGCCTCGGTCTTCCAGGGCGCCTTCGTCATTTTCCAGACCGGCGAGTTGATCGCCATGTCCATGTCACGCGCGAAGATCGCGAAGCCGTCATAGCCATGGTAGGGGCCCGAATAGTCCCAGCTGTGCATCTGGCGGAACGGCACGCCCATCTTCTGGAAGACGTATTTTTCCTTGATGCCCGAGCCGACGAGGTCCGGCTGGATTTTTTCGACGAACTTCTCGAATTCATATCCGGTCACGTCGTCGTAGATCAGCGTGCCGTCCTTGACGTAATGCTGGGCGGTTCGCTGATAGTCGTCGTTATGGCCGAATTCGTATCCCGTGCCGACGACTTCCATGCCGAGGTCTTCGTAAGCGCCGATCACGTGACGCGGACGCAGGCCACCGACGAACAGCATGACCGTCTTGCCTTCGAGACGCGGACGATATTTGGCGATCACCGCATCCATCAACGGTTGATATTTCGCGATGACCTGCTCGGCTCCTTCCTTGATCTTGTCGTCGAAGAAGCTCGCGATCTTGCGCAGCGATTCGGCGATCTTGCTCGGGCCGAAGAAGTTGTATTCACACCACGGTATGCCGTACTTCTCTTCCATATGGCGCGAGATGTAGTTCATCGAGCGGTAGCAATGCAGAACGTTGAGCTTCGCCTTCGGCGTCGCTTCAAGTTCGGCGAGGCTGCCGTCTCCCGACCATTGCGCGATCACGCGCAGGCCCATCTCTTCCAGCAGAATGCGCGACGACCAGGCGTCGCCGCCGATGTTGTAGTCGCCGATGATGGCGACGTCATAAGGCGTCGGCTCGAAGCGCGGCGTCGAGTCCGGAGTGATCTTGTCAAACACCCAATCACGGATCGCATCGTTGGCGATGTGATGGCCGAGTGACTGAGAGACGCCGCGGAAGCCTTCGCAACGCACCGGAACGATCGTCTTGCCGTCATATTCCTTCGACTTGGCCTTCGACACCGCTTCGATGTCATCGCCGATGAGGCCGATGGGGCATTCTGACTGAACGGTGATGCCGTTGTTCAGCGGGAACAGCTCCTGAATCTCGTCCATGATCTTCGCGAGCTTCTTGTCGCCGCCGAAGACGATGTCCTTTTCCTGGAAGTCGGAGGTGAACTGCATCGTGACGAAAGTGTCGATGCCGGTCGTGCCGATGTAATAGTTGCGGCGCGCCGCCCAGGAATATTGGCCGCAACCGACCGGGCCGTGGCTGATGTGAATCATGTCCTTGATCGGACCCCAAACGACGCCCTTCGAGCCGGCGTAAGCGCAGCCGCGAATGGTCATCACGCCGGGGATCGACTTGATGTTCGATTTCACGCCGCAGTCCGGCTTGCCCTCTTGATGCACGTTGAGGTGCTTGGCGCGGCGTTTAGCGGTCTTTTCCGGATAGACTTTCAAAACTTCTTCGATGAGCGCCTTGTTGCGGTCCTTGATCTCCGCGACGCTCAATGTTGGCGAGACACTCATTTGACGGCTCCTCTTGTTTCGCGATTTTCAGCTCGGCCTCGCCAATATTGACGAGGCCGGCGCTCATGTATTGATGGGTTAGGCGATGGCCTGGAGTTCGGCGGCGGTCTTGCCGATCTGGGTCTCGTCGACCGCCTTCATGATGCCGTGCTCCATCAGCATGTCTTCGAGCTCGTCCATCGTGATCGGCGTCGGGATGATGCCCTGACCCTTGTTGGCGTGAACCTTGGTCGCCAGATTGCGATAGTGGTTCGCCTGTTCCGATTCCGGCGCATATTCCAGCACCGTCATGCGGCGCAGCTCGGCGTGCTGAACGATATTGTCGCGCGGCACGAAATAGATCAGCTGCGTGCCGAGCTTCTTCGCCAGCGCTTCCGCAAGCTCAAGCTCCTTGTCGGTCTGGCGCTCGTTGCAGACCAGACCGCCCAGGCGCACGCCGCCGGAGTTGGCGTATTTCAAATGCCCTTCGAAATGTTGTTGGCCGCATACATGGCCATCATCTCGCCGGACATCACGATGTAAATCTCCTGCGCCTTGTTCTCGCGGATCGGCATGGCGAACCCGCCGCAGACCACGTCGCCGAGAACGTCGTAGGAGACATAGTCGATGTCCTCATAGCCGTTCTCCTCGAGGAAGTTGATCGAGGTGATCACGCCGCGGCCGGCGCAGCCGACGCCCGGCTCGGGCCGCCCGACTCGACGCAACGAATGTCGCGATAGCCGACCTTCATCACCTCTTCGATTTCGAGATCCTCGACGCTGCCCGCATTCGCCGCCAGGCTCAGAATCGTGTCCTGGGCCTTGGCGTGAAGAATGAGACGCGTCGAGTCGGCTTTCGGATCGCAGCCGACGATCAAAATGCGATGACCCATCTCCGCCAAAGCGGCCAGCGTGTTCTGGGACGTCGTCGACTTGCCGATGCCCCCTTTGCCATAAAATGCGATTTGCCGTAGTGACGACATGTTTCTCTCCTGTTGAGCCCTTAACCCTCTGTCGCAGCTCGCTCGCTGCGCGTCGCGTTCGCTGCCGAGTTAGAGATGGACTCTCCGACAAGAGGCTCTCTATGACGGTCCGCGATGCCGTCGAGACCCTTGGCTCGCAATGTCCATGCCAGCGCTGCATGGAAAACTTCCGATCTAAATAATCTTTTTTATTCAATTGCTTGTGTGAGCCTAACGCCCAATGACTCAATGTCGAAAAGCGAACATCGACTTGCGTCGGGGATAACGTTGTCGGGCGTCCGGTGCGTTAAGACTTCGTGGTCGGAGCGGCGAGGAATTGCGTCCGATGGCGATCACGCGGTTCGCGTCCTTTGTCTCTTCCGACATTGAAGCCGGTTCGCCGACCGCTCGCGCTCAATGGCGCCCAACAATCGAGATTAAGCCCTGACTCGGTGGCAAGATGGTTGCTTCCAGATCGCAAATCCGGCGAACCGCCGGCTATGCGACTGAGCGCCGCCTGCGAGGGCGGTTGGAGCGCGACAAAAATGTCAGCAATCATCAGCCTGGTGGATCGCGGCGTAATCGAGATCGCCGGGGCCGACGCGACCAATTTTCTGCAAAATCTGGTTACCAACGACATCGTCAAACTCGTCCCGGGCGAAGCGCGCTATTGCGCGCTGCTGGCGCCACAGGGCAAGATTTTGGCTGATTTTCTCGTCTTCACCAAAGTTGATGGCGAGATGCGCCGCTATCTCCTGGATTGTCCGCGCGAGTTGGAGTCGGATCTCCTTGGCCGCCTCGCCAGGTACAAGTTGCGCGCTGCAGTGAACATGACATCGAAGAGCGACGAACTCGCCGTTTTTTGTGTTCTCAGCGAGTCGCCGCCGGATGTTCCCGCGGCGGCGATGGCGCGTGATCCGCGTTCGAAGACGCTGGGCTGGCGAATAATCGCGCCGCGCGACACAACGGCGGAAGACGCTCGCGACGACTATGAAGCGGCGCGCATCGCCGCCGGCGTTCCGCAGGGCGGCGTCGATTTCGCTTACGGAGCTGCATTTCCGCATGAAGCGAATATGGATCTGCTCTCCGGCGTCGATTTTACCAAGGGGTGCTATGTCGGCCAGGAAGTCGTTTCACGCACCAAGCATCGCAATCTCGCACGCAAGCGGATAACGCCTTACCACGTCGAAGGCGAAGCTCCGGCGCCAGGAACAAAAATCATTGCGGGCGAGATCGAAATCGGCGTCGCGGGATCGCATAGCGGCGACAGGGGGCTCGCATTGGTGCGACTGGACAGGCTCGCGGACGCCTTGGCGGCCGGGACGACTCCTACTGCGAGCGGCGCGGCGCTCGAGTTCGTTATGGAGCATAGTTAGCGCCACGGGATCATTTGCGATTCGCGCCAGGCATGCCGTCACTTCAATGCCGCGCCCGCCAGACGCTCGCGGGCCGCTTCCGCTACAAGCGGATCACTGTCGTTGATCAAATGTCCGATTTCTTCCACATCCAATCTCGTCGCCACGTAATGGCGCACCCGCCAATCGCTGTCATCTTTCAAATCCAACAATTGTTCCGGCGTCATTCTTCGCACGGCGTCGAGACGCACATCTGCGTTAGAATCTCGACACATCCGGCCCAGCCACTGCGCATCGATTCGCTGCGCGACAATGCGCCGCACCTCGATCTCAGGATCATCGAGCATCATCACAAGCAACGCTGGCGCGACCTTACGCGCAATCACGATCCGCACGTAATAATCCTCGTCCTGCATCATCGGCAAAAGGTCCGCATCGTCGAGCAGTGTCGCGACACGGATGCGCACTTCGCGATGCGGATCGTTGCGCAATTCGCATTGATAACGTGAAGGCAATCTCCGCACGGCCTCCCAGCGCACGGTTTCGTCTGGATCAGACAAAAGGCGCGGCAGAAGGAAAGGATTTGCGAATTTCGCCGCTATGGCGCGGACTTCGAAATGCGGATGCGAAAGGTAGCCATCCGCGAGCTCTGGATTCCAATGGAAGAAACGATCGATACGCCGCGCATATCGGTCGTGCACGCAGGCTTTGCGTAATTCACATCGCCCTAAGACCAGCAGCTCTCCGTGCGCGCATTTGGCGCAATCGATATCCAATCCACGCCAATCGCGGGCTTCGTCGATCTCACGCGTCATCTTCGAAACCGATTCTGTCTAGAACGCCGAGAAGAACCTTGGCGCCAATCTTGTCAGTTGGATCGAGTTCGAGAAGCTTGGCGATTGCAATGCGGCTTTCCTCGAGTTCGCCGAGTCGCATCTGCAAATAGGCGTAACCCTTCAAGGTAAAGAGGAAGAAGCGCGGCAGCATTTCGTCGTAGCGATCGAAAACTGCGTCCTGCGCCGACGCCCGTCGCCAATCCCGCGACATATTGTTTTCGCGCGTCGCCTTCTCGAGACAGCGATTGGCGATCTCCAACGCCTCTCGCAATCTGCCTTTGTAAAAGTAAAATCGATAGAAGCCGATCAACACGGCGGCATGGTCGGGAGCCCATTGCTGAGCCTTGCGCAAATACCGCTCCGCCGTTTCAGAGTCGGCGTAGGTTTCGCTGGCGAGATGGAGAAATTCTTCGGCCTCCGGCGGCAGGCCCTCCCCAAGAAGCGCCCCGGCGAGAAGTTCTTTCTCGCCGGGAGTCAAAGCGGCTTGCTCGGCATCCGCCATTATGTGCGCCCTTAATGCGTATGCTCCATGACGGGAGCGCTGGCGCTCTTGCACGACCCGGTGTTCTTCGGATCATGAAAAACAAGTCCGCCACTTGAAGAGGAGTCGGTGAAATCGATGGTTACGCCATCGAGCAGCAGTCGGCTTTCGGCGGGAAGGAAGAATTTCAACCCATCGACGATGAACTCCTGATCGCCGGCATGCAGCGCGGCCTCAACGTCGAATACTGCGCTTAACCCCGAGCACCCGCCCGGAGACACCAACAAGCGAAACCCTCCGGCTGGGTTAGCGCTGAACTGAATCATGCGTCGGATGAATTTTTGTGCGGCCGGCGTGAGCGTGAATTTCATTTTGCGGCCTCCTCAAGCCGGCGCTTGGTAACGTGGATAGGCGTTGTCGATCACACAGGTGTTATCGACCGGACAGACGGCGGCGCACTGCGGCGCGTCAAAATGACCGATGCACTCCGTGCACTTCTTAGGGTCGATGACAAACGTGCCGTTCTTTTCGGAGATCGCCACATTCGGACATTCCGGCTCGCAGGCCGAACAGCTCGTGCACTGCGAAGCGATAATCTTAAGCGTCATGTCATGCTCCTGACTTGGTTTCTTGACGCATATTTTCAGGCCGCGTTGATGAGAGCGCCCTGACGGATCTCAGCGTCGCCGCGCTCCTGATGTTCGATCTCTCCGCTGTTCACCTTGTCGAGATAGGCCTTGAACCAGGCGATCGCCGACTTCTCGATGAACTCATGCGCAAACTGATCGACAGGCTCAATTCCGGCCTTGATGAGGTCGTTCTTGGGGCAACCGCCAATCTTCGCGACGAACACCGCATGACAGTCGTTGATTGCTCGAATAACCGTTTCCAGACTGTCCTCGTCGCCATATCCGCCCTGGCAGTAGAGATCGACGCGGCGATGTCCAACGAATTTTGCGCCCGAGGTCGAGAGCTCGTAAACTTGAAACTCCTTCGCGTGACCAAAGTGTTCGTTGATGAGGCCCGAACCCTTTGTCGCGACCGCGACCAGCAGTTTGATGTCGCTTGCAGCGCCTGCCAGCGTCGCCATCTCTTCCTGCTTCGCGGCAACCTTTGCTACGCGCTCTTCCTCGACTTTCTCTTGATAGGCTTTACGGGACTCGAGGTCATAGTCGACCTCCATCGCCATGATTTTTTCAGTGGTGAACTCGGCGCTGCGATCTTCGCCGAGCAGACCGACTGCGTCGGCGCGGCACTGGCGGCAGTGGCGCATCATGTTCATTTCGCCTTCGCAGCTGTCCTGCAGCGCCTTCAGCTCCTGCGCCGAGGGACCGCGCTGGCCATTGAGGCCAAACACCGTCCCGTGCTCCGGCGCCGAGATGAGCGGCATGATGTTATGCAGGAATGCGCCGCGAGATTTGACGGCCTTGTTCACTTCGACGAGATGCTTGTCGTTAATGCCGGGAATCATCACCGAATTAACCTTGCACAGGATGCCGCGCTCGGTGAGCATTTCCAGGCCCTGCAGCTGTCGGTCAGTGAGGAGCTTCGCCGCTTCGACGCCGGTGTAGCGCTTGTGCTTCCAGAACACCCAAGGATAGATTTTCGCGCCGATTTCGGGATCGACCATGTTGATGGTGATCGTGACGTGATCGACGTTGTAGCCCGCGATCGTGTCGACGTGGTCCGGCAGGGCGAGTCCATTGGTCGACAGGCAGAGCTTGATGTCCGGCGCGGTTCGCGAGATCAGATCGAACGTCTTGAAGGTCTTTTCAGGATTGGCGAGCGGATCGCCCGGGCCGGCGATGCCCAGAACGGTCATTTGCGGAATGGTGGAGGCCACAGCCAGAACCTTTTTCGCGGCCTGCTCGGGGGTCAGCTTCTCGCTGACCACGCCGGGACGCGACTCATTCGCGCAATCATATTTCCGGTTGCAATAGTTGCATTGGATATTGCAAGCCGGCGCGACCGCGACATGCATGCGCGCATAATGATGGTGCGCCTCTTCGCTGTAGCAGGGGTGGTTTTTGACCTTCTCCCAAATCTCTGTCGGCAGGTCGCCTTGCCCGGCGCCTGAACCGCAGCTCGCCTTGCCGCTGCCGCCCGACGTGCCGCAACCCTTATGCTCGGCGATCTTCTGCATCACGTCGTCCATGGCGACTGCAGCGTTCACCCCTTCAACAGCCTCCGCCGTTCCAACATCCAGAGACGCCATGGCTTGCTTCCTTCTGTCGCTGCAAAGTCGCCTGTGCCGACTCTCGGCGAAGACGGAACGTTGCGTGAATTTTCGGAAAAGTTCGCAACAACCGTGCCAGCGTTTAGGCGGAGTAACTCCACTTATAATTCAATGCCTTAGTAAGACTCGACAATGTCAATATGCGAACATGGCGCTACATCGTCCGCCGCGCAGCTTGTAATAATTTTAACATGGGACCCGTAGGCGGCAGGCGCCGGAAATGTCCGGGATTCAGACGAGTATTTGACGCGCTTGCCGCATGGCCTGAACGAAGACGTCAACCTCTTCCCTGGTGTTGTATAGTCCGAAGGATGCCCGGCATGCCGCGGTGACGCCGAAGCGATTCAAAAGCGGCATGGCGCAATGGGTTCCCGCGCGGATAGCGATTCCTGAGCGATCGATGATTGTTGCGACGTCGTGAGGATGCGCGCCGTCCATGGTAAATGAAATAATCGCGCCCTTGTCTTCCGCGGCGCCGAGAATGCGTATCGACTCGATCTCGCGCATTCGTTCCAGCGCATATTCCAGCAATTCCCGTTCATGCGCCTGAATGCTGGATTTGCCGATCGCGTTGATGTAATCGACCGCGGCGCCAAGCCCAATCGCCTGAACGATTGCGGGGGTGCCGGCTTCGAAGCGATGCGGCGGATCTCCGTAGGTGACGCCATCTTCGCGCACCTCCCTGATCATCTCGCCGCCGCCGTTGAACGGACTCATCTCCGCCAAATGCGCATATTTTCCATACAATACGCCAATTCCGGTCGGTCCATAGAGCTTATGTCCGGTGACGACGTAAAAGTCGCAGTCGAGATCCACGACATCCACATCGAGGTGAACAGCGGCTTGCGAACCATCGACGAGGACCGGTATGCCTCGAGCATGGGCGAGGGCCACAATCTCCTTGATCGGCGCCACCGTGCCTAGCACGTTGGACATTTGCGTCACCGCGACAATCTTTGTTCGTTCGGTCAAAAGCTTCTCGAATTCATCAAGAAGAAAATTGCCCTGATCGTCGACCTTTGCCCATTTGATGACGGCTCCCTTGCGCTCGCGCAGGAAGTGCCAGGGCACAATGTTCGCGTGGTGCTCCATGATCGACACAACGATTTCGTCGCCGGCGCCGATCCTGTCGTGTCCGAACGATTGCGCGACCAAATTTATCGCTTCCGTGGCGCCCCTGGTGAAGACAATCTCTTCTGAACGACCCGCGCCCAAGAATTCTCGTAGCTTTTCCCGCGCGCCTTCATATTGCTCGGTCGCGGCGTTCGCCAGGAAGTGAAGTCCACGATGAACATTGGCATATTCGCCGGCATAGGCGTGCTGAATGCGATCGAGCACCGCCTGAGGCTTTTGCGCGGAGGCCGCATTGTCGAGATAAACGAGCGGCAGACCGTGAATCTTGACGTCCAGAATCGGAAAATCACGACGCAATCGCGCAACATCATATGATTTGTGGCTCATCGGTTGCGAGTTCATTTTCGCGCTCTCAGTCGGTCTGAAACGAGCGCGCCTAGAGCCTCTCTTACGCTGCGGTTCTCGACCGAGTCGATCACTTCCCCGATGAAAGCTTCGGTTAACAGCGCTTCGGCCTCCGTTCGGCCAATTCCGCGCGCCATCAGATAGAAAACCAAGTTCTCATCGAGCGCGCCGACAGTCGAACCATGCGCGCATTGAACGTCGTCGGCAAAAATTTCGAGCTCTGGCTTGCAGTTGGCTTGGGCGCCCTCGGACAGCAACAGCGCACGGGCCATCATGCGCGCATCGGTCTTTTGCGCGCCAGGCCTAACCAGAATCTTCCCTTGGAACACCGCCTGCGATGAATCCTCCAAAACGGACTTGAACAGCGCCCTGCTTTCCGAACGTTCCGCCTCATGATCGAGGAACAAGGTCGCGTCTGCATGTTCCTTGTTCTTCAATATGTTGGCCCCGCGCACGGCGGCATGGGCTTCCTGCCCTTTCAGGTTGACAAAGGACTGGTTGCGCAACAAGGCGCCGCCGAGATTGAGTCCGCAGTCGCTCAGCCGGGCTCTGGCGGCGAGCGAAGCGACAAAGGTCGAGACGTGCATTGCAGCGTCGCCTTCGCGGCTAATTTTGAGCCGTTCAAGCGACGCGCCTTCCTCCAGCACGACCTCCGTAGCGGCGTTTACGTGATATTCCTGCGCCGCGGCGCCGTCGAAGCTTTCAATCAGCGTCGCCCGCGCGCCTTTTTCGATGACCACGAGCGAACGCAGAAAATAGGTCGCCGGCTGCGCGCCGGCGACGAAGACCAATTGTATCGGTCGCTCTATGCTTCGATCCGCCTCGACGCGGATGACGACGCCTTCGCCCATGAAGGCCGTATTGAGCGCGAAGGCCGGATCATCGACCTTCCCCACTTTTCCAAGGAGGGCTGTCGTCCCGGCGTCGCCCTTGGCCAAGACGTCGGACAGCGACGCCACGCTGAGCCCTTGTTCCAAGTTGTCGAGATCGGAAAGCGCTGGAATGAAATAGCCGTCGACGAAGACGATGCGCCGCGCCGCGACGCCCGGAAGAGCCGCCGCGTCCCGCATGCTTCGCGTCGCGCTTTCTTCCGGCGGCGCAGCCAAGGGCTTCACGTCGCGCAGAAGCGCGCGCAAATCTGTGTATCTCCATGCCTCGTCATGTCGGTTGGGCAGACCTGTCCTGGAAAAGGCGTCAAAGGCGGCGGACCGCAACGTGGCAAGCTGCGGCGCGCCGGCGCGCTGAGCGGCGAAGATCTCCGCGAGTCGGACCTCGGCGTCGGTGAGTTTGCGGGTCGGCGTTGCAGGGGCGTGATTCATGACTTAAGCCGCTTCGCTCTGGTAGTTCGCGTAACCCGTTTCCTCGAGCTCCAGGGCAAGCTCTTTCCCGCCGGTTCGCACAATACGGCCGGCCGATTGCACATGGACGACGTCCGGCGTGATGTAATCGAGCAGGCGCTGATAATGGGTAATGACGACGATGCCTCGGTCCTTCGAACGCAGTTGATTGACTCCATTGGAGACGACCTTCAGCGCGTCGATGTCGAGCCCCGAGTCGGTCTCGTCCAGAATGCACAGCTTGGGTTCGAGCAGCATCATTTGCAGCGTCTCGGCGCGCTTCTTCTCGCCGCCGGAGAAGCCGACGTTCACGGGCCGTCGCAGCATCTCCATGTCCATGTCGAGGATCTTGGCGATCTCCTTGACCCTCTTAATCAGATCGGGCGACGACATCTCCTCCTCGCCGCGCTTCTTGCGTTGCGCGTTGAGCGCGGCGCGCAGAAAGGTCATTGTAGCGACGCCCGGCACTTCCAGCGGATATTGAAAAGCGAGGAACAGACCCGCCGCCGCGCGTTCGTCGACGCTCATCTGTGACAGATCGGCGCCGGCGAGCAACGCCTGCCCCTCTGTGATGTTATAGCCAGGCCTGCCCGAGAGCACATAGGAGAGCGTCGATTTGCCCGATCCGTTCGGCCCCATGATCGCATGCACCTCGCCCGCCTTCACGGTGAGATCATAGCCGTTGAGAATTTGCTTGCCGGCGATCTCGGCCTTGAGGTTGCGAATCTCCAATAGCGCCGTCATTCCACTACTCCCAATCCATTGAGGCGTCAGCCAACGCTGCCTTCGAGGCTGACCGAGATGAGCTTTTGCGCTTCGACCGCGAATTCCATCGGCAGTTGCTGCAGCACGTCGCGCACGAAGCCGTTGACCACCAGCGCGGTTGCGTCTTCCTGCGACAGTCCGCGCTGCATGCAGTAGAACAACACGTCCTCGGAGATTTTCGAGGTCGTCGCCTCGTGCTCGAACACGCAGGACTGATTCTTTGCCTCGATGTAGGGGATCGTGTGCGCGCTGCAGGCGTCGCCGATCAGCAACGAGTCGCAATTGGTGAAATTGCGAGCGCCTTCCGCCTTACGATGCGCCGAGACCAGGCCGCGATAGGCGTTAGAGGAATGGCCGGCCGAAATGCCCTTCGAAATGATGCGGCTCGTCGTTCCTTTGCCAAGATGGATCATCTTGGTGCCGGAATCGACCTGCTGACGACCGTTGGAGATCGCGATGGAGTAAAACTCGCCGCGCGAATTTTCGCCGCGCAGCACGCAGCTCGGGTATTTCCAGGTGATCGCCGAGCCCGTCTCTACCTGCGTCCAGCTGATCTTGGAATTGGCGCCGCGGCAATCGCCGCGCTTCGTGACAAAGTTGTATATGCCGCCCTTGCCGTTTTCATCGCCCGGATACCAATTCTGCACGGTCGAATATTTAATCTCGGCGTCGTCGAGCGCCACAAGTTCGACCACCGCCGCGTGCAACTGGTTCTCGTCGCGCTTGGGCGCAGTGCAGCCTTCGAGATAGCTGACGTAAGAGCCGCGGTCGGCGATGATCAGCGTGCGCTCGAATTGGCCGGTGTTCTTCTCGTTGATGCGGAAATAGGTCGACAATTCCATTGGGCAGCGCACGCCAGGCGGGATATATACGAACGAACCGTCGGAAAACACGGCGCTATTCAACGTCGCGAAAAAATTGTCGGACGTTGGCACCACCGTGCCGAGATATTTGCGCACCAACTCGGGATGCTCGCGCAGCGCCTCGGAGATCGGGCAAAAGATCACTCCGGCCTTCTTTAATTCCTCCTTGAAGGTCGTTGCGACGGAGACCGAGTCGAAGACCGCATCGACCGCGACGCGCGGGCGCGCCTCGCCCTCGGGTCGCTCGACGCCGGCGAGAATTTCGCGCTCATGCAGCGGAATGCCGAGCTTTTCATACGTGCGCAGCAGCTCCGGGTCGACTTCGTCGAGCGATTTCGGACCGGCCGTCGATTTCGGCGCCGCGTAGTAGTAGAGATCTTGGTAGTCGATCGCCGGATATTCGACGCGCGCCCAATTCGGCTCGGTCATGGTCAACCAGCGGCGATAAGCCTCGAGCCGCCATTCGAGCATCCATTCCGGCTCGTTCTTCTTCGCAGAGATGAAGCGAATCACCTCTTCGGAGAGACCCTTGGGCGCGAGATCGGATTCGATATCGGTTACGAAACCGTATTTATATTGGTCGGCGCCGACGCGGCGAACTTGTTCAACTGTCTCTTGCACCGCCGCCATTTCGCTCTCCGTTCACTGTTGCGCTTCGTCCAGGCGCGCCTGGGCGAGGCGCCTCACTTCCGGATCAGGATCGTCGCGCAGATGCGCCAGCAATTCCGCTCCACATCGCTCCGCCACAAGAAAGCGTACTCGCAGATCTTCGTCTTGGACGAGCAGCTCCAATTGCGTCGGCTTCAACCGCTCTGCAATAATCATGCGCACACGCGGTTCGGGATCGCGCGCCATGGCCGGGAGCCTGTCGAGGGCAATCCGCCGGGCCGCCTCGCATCGCACCTGCGGGTCGTCGTCCGTCGTTGCGCCGGCGAGAATCTCGGGCGGCGCGCGACGCGCCGCGATCAGGCGCACGCCGCTGTCTTCGTCGAAAAGCAGCTTCACGAGAGCGGCGCCCTCGACCCGCTGAGCCATGGCCATGCGAACCTTGCGGTCGCGGTCGTCGATCAACTTTTCGGCGAGACGCAAAGGCAGACGCTGCGCCACCATGGCTCTGACGTCCGGCTCCTCGTCGTCGATCAGCGCACGCAGCTGAAACACGCTCGCATATTTCACCGCGCCGACGCGCAGTTCAAAATAGGGATGATCGAGGTATTTCGCAGACTCGTGCGGACTTGCGGCGAAAAACCGGTCGATGCGACGGGCTCTCCGATCGCGCACGCAAGTCTGGCCCAGATCACACAAGCCCTTCTCGCGAATCGCCAGATGCGGACAATCGCGGCAGGACAGGAAGTTACCGAGCCAATCGACCGCGTCCATGCGATGCGTCGCCCCGCTAGCTGGCGCTTTATGCGCTACGCCGGCACGCAAGTGTTTTCGACGGGGCAGACGACCGCGCATTGCGGCTTGTCGAAATGCCCTTCGCACTCGGTGCATTTCTTCGGGTCGATGATATACATGTCGTTCTTGAGGCGGATCGCCGCATTCGGACATTCGAATTCGCAAGCGCCGCAAA
The DNA here is from genome assembly GCA_046349135.1 of Methylocystis sp. Taxonomy (GTDB): domain Bacteria; phylum Pseudomonadota; class Alphaproteobacteria; order Rhizobiales; family Beijerinckiaceae; genus Methylocystis. Next base: position 80,945 of record JAXMCY010000003.1, read on the forward strand.
CCGTACATTGTGAGGCTACAATTTTGTAAGCCATGTCACGATTCCCATCCATTCAGTCCCAGTTTTCCCTCCCTTCAAATCCCATGCCAGCCGCAAACGCGCGGAGTTGAAAGCAAGAATCGAATGCGGTTTCGAAGGCGGACACTCCAAGGTCGGTCTTGGCCCGCACCCCCTCCACGAACGCTATTTCAGATTTTATTGTGACCGAGGCGCGCCTCAGTCATGAGATTCAAAGAGAATCCACGACGCGCGCCGATTGCGCTCAGATTCGCTTTATTTCGATGTTGTATTTCTTCAGCGCGTAGTTGACCTGGCGCAGCGACAGCCCAAGAAGGCGCGCCGCTTTCGCCTGCACCCACGCCGCCTTCTCCATGCCTTCGATAAGGGTCTGCCGATCGATCATCTTTCGTGGCGACGCCATGCCATAGCCTTCCTCCTCACCGACGAAGTCGAGCGGCCGAGCAGGCTCATCGAGGAAGGTCGACCCCGGCCCCGGATCGATGCGCCTCCCCGGCGCAAAATCCTCGGACGGCGCGCCGCGCCTATCGACGGGTTCGGGATAGGTTCGCGAAAAGGCGCCGCTGGCGCTTCCCGTCCACAGCAAAGCCGAAAGGCATTTGCCGGAGGCGCAAGCGAAATCGTTATCGACGATGGTTTCGGCGCGCGCCAGCGTCGCCGTGCGACGCACGCAGTTTTCCAATTCGCGCACATTGCCGGGGAAGTAGCAGCGTTGCAGCGTCTCAATGGCGCTCGCCGAGAGTTCGTGCTTTTGGTCGTTTTCGCTGTTGAAGCGCTCGATGAAATTGCGCGCCAGCAGCGAAACGTCGCCGGGCCGTTCGCGCAACGGCGGCAGGAATATGGGCACGACGCTGATGCGATAATAGAGATCGGCGCGGAACTCGCCTTTGTCGACGGCCGCTTCAAGGTTTTTGTTGGTCGCGAAAACGAATCGGATGTTGACCTTCAACGTCTTGGAGCCGCCAACCCGTTCGAATTCGCCTTCCTGCAGCACGCGCAGCAGCTTCGCCTGGAAGGCGGGAGATATTTCGCCGATTTCGTCGAGCAGTAACGTGCCGCCATTGGCGAGTTCGAATCGTCCCGCGCGCTGCGCGACGGCGCCGGTAAAGGCGCCGCGCTCGTGACCGAACAGCTCCGATTCGAGCACGCTTTCCGGCAGCGCGGCGCAGTTCACCTTGACGAAGGGCTTGGCGCTGCGGCGCGACAAGTCATGCACGGCGCGCGCGAACAGTTCCTTGCCTGTGCCGCTTTCGCCGCGCAGCAGCACGGTCGAATTGGATTTGGCGACGACGGCGATGGTGTCGAGCACCTCCATGATCGCCGGGCTCTCGCCGACGATGCCGGCGACATCCGGCCGCTCGCCACGGATTTCCTTCGGCATCCGCGAGACCAGCGCCTTCTCCAGCGTGCTGCATTCGTTCAGAAGCCGCAGACGGTCGGCCGACAACATTCGGTGCAACTTCACCGTTTGGCCGATCAGATTGGCGATCATCGTCAAGAGGCGCAGATCGGCGTCAAAGGTGTAGGCGATGAATTCTTCCGAAGTCCGGTAGATCGACAAGGTCCCGACGACGCGGCTGTCGCTCTTGATCGCAACGGCAAGGAAGGAAACGTTCGCGCCGACCGCCTGGGTGATCGTCTCCGCCGCTGTCTCGAACAAGGCGTCGCGCGCAACATCTTCGACGATGACGGGCATGGCGGTTGCGGCGAGCCGGTCGATCACTTTGGTCGGCAGCGTGTCGATCGGCTTGCTGCGATCGTGGCTGATCCAGCCCGAGGTCGCGACGATCTCCGGATGGCCGTGCTGATCGAGAATGGTGATCATTCCCAATTTCATGTTGAGAAAAGAGCTGAGCACGCTGACGACATTGGCCAGCGTCTGTTCGAGACGCGCCGGCGCAGTCAGGATTTTGGAGATCTCATAGACGCCGAGAAGCGCCGTATCGGCGGACGGGATTCTCGCCCGACCCGATTTTATGCCCAAGCTCTCGGGGGGCGTAGAACGTGAAGTCACGACATCGTCCATCGCCGCCTTCCCTATGAACGGCCGCCCTTAGACCAGAGCCCCGGTTTTATGTGCAGCCGCGAGTTCATTATCGATGGTCTCCCGCCAGTCGTAATTGGCCTCATGCAAAAACCACGCAAAACATCGTGTTATCGCGCTAACCCAACGCACAATGTCAGTTTCTCGACAATAGTCAGGCAAAACGGTCAAAGCGTAACGTTTGGAACGATGCTCTGTGTGCGGTTTGCGACAAGGTCGTGTCATGTGCGCTATGGCGCACTGCCCTGCGCCAACTCCTCGATCACCTTCCAGCCGACGCTACCCTGCGGATCGGCGCGAGAAAGGATGGCGAGATAGTCCCTGGCGGTTTCGTGGCGCCCGCGCTTCAATTCGATAAAGCTGAGCGCCTTCAGCGTATAAAGCGCGAAACGCGCTGGCCCGTCGGCCGCCTCGGCCTCGGCCGGCCAAGCCGCAGGATCGCTCGGCCAACCCGCCTGCCGCGTGGCCTCCTTCATACCGTCGGCGGCGACGTCAGCGGCGTAGTCGAGGCTCCCCATGTAGGTGTGAATTTTGTATAGGCAGTAATAGGGCGCGAGTTCCTGCGGCGTCAGCGCCAGCGCTTGCCTGAAGAAGCTGTCGGCTTTCTCCGGGTCGGTCCGATAGGCGACGACGCCCTTTTGCAGAAGTTCGTTGGTCTTTGGATCGAGTTCGCCGAAGTTCACGACATCGATGTCGGCGCGCGGAGTATTCATGGCCGGCCAGAAGCAATCACTGAGCCAGTTGGGCGGGGAAAGATCATGGAAATCGCGGCGGCGCCGACGTTCAAATATTTTTTGAGCTACAGCGGAGTCAAGCTGCCGCTCAACATGGTTTCGCCCATCGCGCCCGACGCCCTCGAAAATCGCAACACTTATTTCCGCGCCGAGTTCGACGCCGGCGGTCGTATGATCGCCTGCGAAAAGATCGTCTACGGCGAAGTCGAGTTGCGCCACGCATACCACTATCGCCCGGACGGCCGCCTCACCCGCGCGCACATCGACATGGCGGGCGAAGAGACGGAGATTTTGTTCGACGAGAACGGCGTCGGCGTGGCGCGCAGCCTTTGATGGAGATATGAGACCGGCGGCGTACGCTCCGCCGCTTCACTTACTCCGGCTCTCATTTCGACTTCGCTGCATCCGGCGAACGCGCGCGCTACGACTTCAAACTTTGCTTATACGCAAGGCCTTCCTGATCGAAGAGCGCCGTCAATTCTCCCGACTCATACATTTCGCGCGCGATGTCGCGTCGCTCATTTGTTCAGGCTCCTCGCGCCGGCGCTTCCTTGCCACCGCCGCCGCCCAGCGATCGTCGTCGTCGGTGAGCGGTCTCTGATCTCTCGAGCGCCTCCTGCGCTTAGGAGAGCAATCTTGGCGCCTCACTCGAACGAAGCGCAAGTCCGCGGCGCACAAATGGCACGCAGTTTGCGTGCGCGGCGGGCACGCGATAATCGTCGCCCGAACGCTGAGGCGCGAAGTCGCGGAAACAACAAGCGAACACAAAGGGCGAGGAATGATACGCGAGTTCCGCTACAAGGGGGAAACGTTCCGGGTGAATGCGCATGGCGCTCCCGGCCACGAGGAAGTTTTTATCATCCATTTGGTCGACGACGAGGAGATGGGAGAAATCTCGATCGACCGCATGACCGAGGAAAACGACAGAGCCGCGCCGATCGACGCCATTTGCGTCATGCTCTGCGACAAGCTGATCGCCGAACAGGATATCGCCTGCGCCAATCCCGCTGAAGCGTTCCTCTGGGTGGAAGGCAAGCGCATCCGCGACGTGCTTCCGAGCAACGAAGCCGCGCCGCATTGACCGACGCGCGGCGCCGTAAGCCGATCAACGCGCGATCGAGCGCCGCGCGCGTCTAATTCCATTTAGCAAGCCACTCGTCCTTGCGGTTACGAGATTGCGCGCGCCTTCGCAGGGTGCAGACCGATGTACGCAGCCTTGTCCACGCGCCGCGCGAGTCGCTGGCTTTGAACCTGCATGCGCTCTTGGTCGGACCGGCTCTTGTGCGCCCATTTGCGCGCAAGTGCGAGGCGCGGAGCCGGCCTTTCGATGAAAGCGCTCCGTATGGACAAAGAGGAATGGGTCGTCTGGAACGGCTCGATGGGCATACTGGATATGGCGACGATCGGCGATATCCGGCATGGCGACAGCGGCAGGATGGCGTGTCTCGCGTCGCCCTATGACGTCGTCGGTCCCTTCAGTCTTGATGAACTCGAAACGCGCGGCCAAATCGCCTTTGGCGAATGTCTCGTTATGTCGCGCCAAAGATGGCGGGAAGATCAGGTCAGTCTGCGGCTTGAGGCGCGACAAAAGCGCCGATCCGTCCTGTTTCAGGCGGATATTGACGATCATGAACAACGCCAAGTCCTGGACCTGCCAATCGAAGGCCTGCTCAAAAAGTCGGACATCACCGCCGCTTTTCGGCAGTTGGCCAAGACCGCGCATCCCGACGCAGGCGGCGCCGACGCGCACTACCGTCGCATCGTCGAGGCGCGCGACGCGCTGCTCAAGAAACTCGCGATGACGGGTTGAGGAGATCGCGCGCGGCGCAGCCGGCGACCCTACCGCCGCGCAGCTACCCCTCGTAATAGTCGCGAACCAGCCGGTCGAGCAGCCGCACGCCCCAGCCGGCGCCCCAGCTTTGGTTGGTGTCGCTCGTCGGCGAACCCATGCCGGTGCCGGCGATGTCGAGATGCGCCCAAGGCGTGTTGCCGACGAAACGCTGCAGGAAATGCGCGGCGGTGATCGAGCCGGCGTGGCGGCCGCCGGTGTTCTTCATATCGGCGAATTTCGAGTCGATCAGCTTGTCATAGGCCGGGCCCATCGGCATGCGCCACAGCTTCTCGCCGATGTGGCCGCCGGCTTTCGTCAAGCGATCGGCGAGTTCGTCATTATTGGAGAACAGTCCGCAATATTCCTGGCCCAGCGCGACGAGAATGGCGCCGGTGAGCGTCGCAAGATCGACGATCGCGGTCGGCTTGTGCTTCTCGATGACGTAAGTGAGCGCGTCGGCGAGAACGAGCCGCCCTTCGGCGTCGGTGTTCACGATCTCGATCGTCTGGCCCGACATCGACTTGACGATGTCGCCCGGGCGCTGCGCTTTGCCGTCGGGCATGTTCTCGACGAGCCCCAGCACGCCGACGACATTGGCCTTCGCCTTCCTTGCGGCGATGGCGTACATGGCGCCGGTCACGGCGGCGGCCCCGGCCATGTCGCCCTTCATGTCTTCCATCGAGGCGGCGGGCTTTATCGAAATGCCGCCGGAGTCGAAAACGACGCCCTTTCCGACGAAGGCGATCGGCGCGGCCCCTTCGGCGCCGCCGCTCCAGCGCAGGATGACGAGCCGGCTGCCCGCCTCCGAGCCCTGGCCGACCCCCAGGAGCGCCCGCATGCCGAGCTCGCCCATCGCCTTTTCGTCGAGGACCTCGACTTCGACGCCGAGCTTCATCAGCTCCGAGGCGCGGCGGGCGAATTCCTGGGGCGTCAGGACATTGGCCGGCTCATTGACCAGCGTGCGCGCGAGGATCACGGCTTCCGCCAGATGCCCGCCCTCGGCCATCGCGCCGCCGACGCTCTCGGGATCGGCCACGGCGAGGACGACCTCGATCGGTCCCTCGCGGTCCGCCTCGTCCTTTTTCTTGGTCTTGTACTGGTCGAATTTATAGGCGCGCAGCCAGCCGCCCAGGGCGAATTGCGCGACCGAATCATGGGAGACGTGCGTGCCCGCCGGCATGTCGAACAAAATCACGGCGCGCGCGCCGGGCCCGATTTTCCCGGCGGTCTGCCCGCCGAGCGCAAAAAAATCGTCGAAGGGCTTGGCGGCTTCGCCGCCTTCCCCCTCGGCCTCGTCGGCCTTGCCGACGCCCATCAGGATGAGCCGGCTCGCTGGCGCGCCGGGCGCGGCGAGAATTTCGATCGACGTTCCGGACTTGCCCTTGAATTTGGCCGCCGCCGCGGCGCGCGCCAGATGCGGGGCCGCGTCCTTGAGAACGCTCGCGGCGCGCTCGCCCATGGCGAGATCGCGGCCGACGAAGGCAACCAGCGTGCGAGGCCGCCCTTCCTCTTCCGGGTGACGCAGCAACGCTTCGGCCGCGTCGAACGGCTCCAGTTCATATTTGGCGTTGACGAGCATAGGGCCTCTTGTCTCCTTGGCCGAACGGCGGCTCATCCGTCGCGAATGCGTCGGTTTTTTAGATAGTTAGCGCCGGCGGCGCGCCAGGCGCGCAATTTGACAGAATTGGCGCGCACTATCTTCCGGCGGGCGACCGCGGTCAATCGCGAGGGGCCGCCTTTGGAGCCATTTTAGGCTCCATTTTCCCGCCGCGGAATCGCCGCGATCGTTCCGCAGGAATCCTGCCGTGGCGCAAAAGCAACGCTCGCAAAATGAATATGTTGACGCGGCTCAGAGGCGCTGCGCGACGCTTGCGCGCAAAGGCGCCAGCGTCTAGCGATCGTTGGCTGAGTTTGGATTGTGAGCGCTGGGGGCGGCGCCGTACAGGGGAGGAAGGCCGCAACCATGATCGGGGCGACGATCACGCGCTATTTCGCGCTGCGATTCACGCGCACGATCCTGGCGATCTTCTTCACCATCTTTTGCCTGATGTTCGTCGTGGTGTTCGTCGAGATGCTGCGGCGCGCCAGCGACAATCCGCAAGCCGGCGCCGCGACCGTGGCCTTGATGACGGCGATGCGGGTCCCGGCGGCCGCCGAGATGATCCTGCCCTTCGCCGTCCTCTTCGGCTCTATGGCGACCTTTGTCGATCTCACCAGAAAGCTTGAATTGATCGTCGCCCGCGCCGCCGGCATGTCGGTCTGGCAGTTCATCAGCCCCGCCCGCGCTCGCCGCCCTGCTCATCGGCATTGTATCCATCGCGATCTACAACCCGCTCGGCGTCGATGAAGCAACGCTCCGGCAGATGGAATGGGATCTCTTCGGCGTGCCCGGCAGTCTGCGCATCGATCACGGCGTCTGGCTGCGCCAGCACGGCATTGATGGTCTCGCCATCATGCACGCGATGAATTCCTCCAACGGCGGCACGGAGCTGGCGCATGTCAGCGTCAATATCTACGCGCCGCGCGGCGGCTTCCTCGAACGCATCGAGGCGGAGCGGGCGCGACTCGAGCCCGGAGTCTGGGCGCTCGAAAACGCGCAGGTCAGCCTGCCCGGAGAAGCGGCGCGCAGCGTCGGCTCCTACATGCTCGCAACCGATCTGACGCCGGAGCAGGTCGCGGCGGCGACGACGCCGCCACAGGGCACGCCGTTCTGGTCGCTGCCGAAAATGGCCGCGCGCACCGCCTCGGCCGGCCTCGACGCGACAGGCTACCAGTTGCAATTTCAGTCGTTGCTTGCGCGACCATTGCTGCTCGTCGCAATGGTTCTCGTCGCCGCTTCCTTTTCATTAAGATTCTTTCGATTTGGCGGCGTCGCCAAAACCCTTTCCGGTGGCGTGGCCGCGGGCTTCGTGCTTTATATCGTTACCAAAGTCCTCTCGGATCTCGGCGGCGCGGGCATGATCAGCCCTGTCGTGGCCGCATGGTCGCCTGCGCTTGTCGGGAGCATGTTGGGCACGGTGATCTTGCTCTATTCGGAGGACGGCTAATGACCTTCGCCGGCACCTCCCCGCGTTTTCCAGTCCTTGTCGCGGCGCTCACTGTCGTCGCAGCGGCCTTCGCGAATTTCTCCGCGGCGGCGCAACCGGCGCCTGCGACCGGCGAGCGCATGGTCGTCGAGGCGAAGGAACTGGTCTACGACGAAAAAAAGAACACGGTCACGGCGCGCGGCGACGTGCAGATTTACTACAAGGGAAGGCTGCTCGAAGCTGACCGAGTCACCTATGACCGCAACACGTCGCACGTGATCGCCGAAGGCCACGCGAAGCTGACTGAAAAGGACGGCTCGATCGCGCGCGCCGAACGTTTTGACCTCACTGACGACTTCAAGAACGGGTTCATCGAAAGCCTGCAGGTCGATACCGTCAACAACACGCATTTCACCTCGCCGCGGGCCGAGCGGGCCGGCGAGACGACGACATTCGAAATGGGCAGCTACACCGCCTGTGAGGCCTGTCGCGACGATCCGTCGAAACCGCGCACTTGGCAGATTCACGCCAAACGGATCATCCACGACAACGTCGAAAAGATGGTCTACTACGAAGACGCGTCCTTCGACTTGCTCGGCGTGCCGGTCGCTTACGTGCCGTTCTGGTCCTCGCCGGATCCCTCAATCAAGCGCAAGTCCGGCTACCTGTCCCCTGTATTCATGTATCGCTCGCAGCTCGGGGCAGGCGTCGGCGTCCCCTACTTCTGGGCGATCGCGCCGGATTACGACCTCACCGTCACGCCGATATATTTCTCTCGCCAGGGTCCGTTCGTCTCCGCCGAATTCCGCCAGCGCTTCGACAATGGAAGTTACACGATCCGCGGGGAAGGCACCCATGTGGGAGACACGGGCGCCTTCGCGCCGGCCCCGCTCGGCGCCGGCAACAAGCAGTGGCGCGGCGCGATCCAGTCCACCGGCGACTTTTGGTTCAATGACCGCTGGCGCGCCGGCTGGGACATCACGGCGCTGTCCGATCGCTATTTCTATCAGGACTACAAGCAGTACAATAATCTCCTGCAGAACTATTTCTTCCGCGAGGCCTCGTCGACGATCTTCCTGACCGGTCAAGGGCCGCGCAGCTTCTTCGACATGCGCGGATATTATTTCCAAGTCCTGTCGCCCAATGACGTGCAGGCGCAACAGCCTGTGGTTCATCCGGTTATCGACTATAACCGGGTCTTCGACATCGATCCGGCGGTGACCGCCGGCGTGGGCGGCCAGCTCGAAATCGACGGCAATGTGACGAGCACGTCCGCCGATCTCGCCAATTACGAGTCGATCAATCCGCGTAGGCTGGACAGCAGCTACGGTCTTTACACTGTTTGCGCGATCTATGCGCGCAACGTAGATCCGAAATACGGCCAATGCCTTTTGCGCGGCGTCGGCGGCGACTACCAGCACGCGACGCTCAGCGGCGCCTGGAAGCGCAAATTCATCGATCCCATCGGCGGCGTTTGGACCCCCTTCGCGTTTTCGCGCTTCGTCGGCAGCTATCTCGATTACGACCGCCAGGGCCAGTTTCCGATATACAATCAGTTCGGGCAGCCGATTCCCAACGGCGCGCAGGGTCTCTTCTTCGATGGCGCCGACAATCGCTTCCGTGGCCAGGCGCTGCCCGGCATCGGCGCCGAATGGCGCTATCCGATCCTCGCCAGGAGCTTTGTCGGCGACATCGTTTTCGAGCCGATCGCGCAGGTCGTCGCGCGGCCCAATCAGACGTCCATACCTTCGCTCGTCAACATGGACGCGCAAAGCCTCGTTTTCGACGACTCGACCCTGTTCGAGTGGAGCAAATTCTCGGGCTATGATCGGTTCGAGACCGGCACGCGCCTTAACTATGGCGGCCAAGCCACGATGTCGCTGTCGAATGGCGGATTCATCAATACGATGATTGGCCAATCGCGCCAGATCGCCGGCGCGAACTCATACGCGCAAGCTGATGCGGCGAACGTCGGCCTCAACTCCGGCCTGAATTCGCGCGCCTCGGATATTGTCGGGCGTTTCGCCTTTGCGCCCTCCTCGCTCCTCAGCTTCGTCGCCAAGGGCCGCTTCGACAAGGGCAGCCTGCGCGCGCGTCGTCTGGATTTACTCGCCACATTGAATCTGGATCCGATCTCGCTCCAGCTTCAATATGCCAATTACGCGTCGCAGCCGGCTATCGGTTTTGACATGCGTCGGCAAGGCCTGTCCGCGACCGGTCAATACAATATTACAAAAAATTACTTCCTGAACGGCACCGTAACCTTCGATATGAGCCGTTATCTCTATAATTCCTTGACCAGTCCGACGCTTGCTCCGTTCACGACGACGATAACCGGCATCAATCTAACCGGCTCGGCGCCGGTGTTTTCGGTGGCGACGCTTGGCGCCGGGATCGGCTACCACGACGAATGCGCAACCTTGTCGATCAACTATACGCAAATTTACCAACCGCAAGCCAACACGGGACTGCCCGCCCGCAATCAGACGGTGATGGTTACGCTTCAGCTACGCACCTTGGGCGAAGCGAAGTTTAACTACGGCCTTGGTTCGATGCTGGTGAATGACGGCGTCCGCTACAACACGACGCGCTGAGCGGCTCGATTTCGCTGAACTGCTCTAAATGTCGGATTCCTCACGTCGGGAGGACGCCCGCAGCCCGCCGTGCTAAAAGCGCCGCAATGCTCGTCCCCGCGGACGCGTTCCGGTCGCCAAGCGCGGATATGCCCGACACAGACGCGCGGTCGCGCAAAGGAGAATGCAATGAGGTTTTTTATCCCGCTCGCCGCCGGCGCGCTTCTCGCTATCGGGCCGACAACGCCGCTTCTCGCAGAAGGATTTTCAGGCCAGCAGAAAGTCGAGATCGAGAAGGTCGTGCATGACTATATCATCACCAATCCGGAAGTGATCAAAGACGCGATCGACGAACTCGGAAAGCGCGAGAAGGTCGCCGAAGCCGCCGTGCGCGAAAAGGCCGTCAACCAGCATGGCGACAAAATCGTAAACTCTCCGAACCAGGCGGTGGTGGGCAATCCGAACGGCGATGTGACTCTGGTCGAATTCTTCGACTACAATTGCGGCTACTGCAAACAGTCGCTCAATTCCGTCGCCAAGCTGATCGAAGCCGATCCCAAGCTTCGTGTGGTGCTTAAGGATTTCCCCATCCTTGGGCCGGACTCTGTTGAGGCGGCCCAGATCGCGACGGCCGCGCGCATGCAGCTCGACAGCCAGAAATTCTGGGATTTCCACCGCAAGCTGCTTACGACGCGCGGCCACATCGGCAAGCAACAGGCGCTCGCGGCGGCGAAGGAAGTCGGGGCCGACATGGCGCGTCTCGAGAAGGACATGTCCAGCGCGGAGACGAAGGCATTGAAGAAGTCGCGTCGCTGGCCGATGAGCTGCGGTTCGACGGGACGCCGGCCTGGGTGATCGGAAAAGAGGCGATCATCGGCGGCGTGCCCTACGCCCAGCTGAAAGCCAAAATCGACAATATGCGCAAATGCGGCAAAACCTCATGCTAGCCGGCGACGGGCTTTCTTTGCGGCGGCAATAAGGCTATGAGAGACGCCTCGCCGCCTGCGAGATATTCGGGAACGTTTCGGAAGCGCTATGTCAGCCGTCCATGTGCTTAACGGTCCCAATCTCAATCTTCTCGGCAGGCGCGAGCCGGCGATTTATGGAACAGCGACTCTCGACGACATCCACGCAATGCTGGAGAAGCGTTGCGTCGAGCGGGGCGTCTCTCTGGTTTTTCGACAATCCAACCACGAAGGCGACCTCGTTGACTGGATCCATGAAGCCGGCGGCGCCGGCGCGCCCGTCATCCTGAACGCGGGGGCGCTGACTCACACGTCGATCGCTCTCCATGACGCCATCAAGGGCGCGGACGCTTTCGTCATCGAAGTGCATCTTTCGAATGTGCATGCGCGCGAAAGCTTTCGCAGCCGCTCTTACATCTCGCCGGCGGCCCGCGGCGTGATCGCAGGCTTCGGCCCGATGTCATATATCCTTGCCCTTGAAGCAGTCTTTGAAAGCGAACTGAGAAAGAGCTGAAAAAATTATGGCGCGCAAAGCTCAACCGCCTCGCACCGCTCCTTCCCGCAAGCCGGCGCCCGCAAGCGCGACCGCCATCGACACGGAATTGCTGCGCACGATCGCCGAGCTTGTCGCCGGCAGCGACCTGACCGAATTCGAGGTGGAAAAAGGCGATCTGCGCATCCGCGCGGCGCGCACGCCCGCCGCCGCCGTCGCGAGCTTCGTCGCCGCCCCGCCCCCGCCGGCGGTCCATCCTATGCCAGCGGCTGCGGCGCCGGCGCCAAAGCCCGCGACCCCTTCTGCTTCCGCCTCGCCCGAACCTGTCGCCGAATTCGTCGACGCGGTGAAATCGCCCATGGTCGGCACCGCCTATCTTCGGCCCAATCCGGACGCCAAGCCCTTCGTCGAAATCGGCGCGCGCGTTTCGGTCGGCGACAAGCTCTTGCTGATCGAGGCGATGAAGACCTTCAACGACATCGTCGCCACCAAGTCGGGCGTGGTGACGGCTATTCTGGTCGAGGACGGCCAGCCCGTCGAATATGGCGAACCTCTCCTGGTGATCGAGTAGGCGAGGGATGTTCGACAAAATCCTCATCGCCAACCGCGGCGAAATCGCGCTGCGCATCCTGCGGGCGGCCAAGGAATTGGGCGTTGCGACGGTGGCCGTGCATTCGACCGCGGACGCCGACGCCATGCATGTCAAGCTCGCCGACGAGTCGGTCTGCATTGGGCCAGCGCCGGCGCGCGATTCCTATCTCAATATCCCTGCGCTGCTCGGCTTGCGAAATAAGGGCGCGGACGCCGTGCATCCGGGCTACGGCTTTTTCGAAAACGCGCGCTTCGCCGAAATTCTCGAAGAGCACAATATCACCTTCATCGGTCCGAAGTCCGAGCACATCCGCCTGATGGGCGACAAGATCGAGGCCAAGGCGACCGCAAAGAAGCTCGGTATCCCTTGCGTGCCAGGGTCCGACGGGCCGGTCCTGAGCGAAAAGGACGCGCTGAAGATCGCCGAGAAAATCGGCTTCCCGGTTCTGGTGAAGGCGGCCTCGGGCGGCGGCGGCCGCGGCATGAAGGTGGCGCGTGACGCACATGATCTCGCGATCGCCATCGCCACCGCGCGTACCGAAGCCAAAGCCGCCTTCGGCGATGACACGGTCTACCTCGAAAAGTTTCTCGAGAAGCCTCGTCATATCGAGATTCAAATCTTCGGCGACGGCAGGGGCCAGGCCGTGCACCTTGGAGAACGCGACTGTTCGCTCCAGCGTCGTCACCAGAAAGTCTGGGAAGAAAGCCCTTCGCCGGCGCTCAATGACGCGCAGCGCATGGAGATCGGCGAGATTTGCGCGCGCGCGATGCGCGACATGCAATACGCCGGCGCGGGGACAATCGAGTTTCTCTACGAAAACGGCGAATTCTTCTTCATCGAGATGAATACGCGGATTCAGGTCGAGCATCCGGTGACCGAGTCGATCACCGGCGTCGATCTCGTATGCGAGCAGATCAGAGTGGCGGCCGGATCCCCGCTGTCGCTACGCCAGCAGGACATTTGGTTCTACGGCCACGCCATTGAGTGCCGTGTGAACGCCGAACACCCCGTCAACTTCCGGCCGTCGCCGGGGCGCATCGCTTACTATCATCCGCCGGGCGGCGTCGGGGTGCGCGTCGATTCGGCGGTCTATCAGGGCTATGTCATTCCGCCGAATTACGATTCGCTCATCGGCAAGCTCATCGTCCACGGGCGCAACCGCACCGAGGCGCTGATGCGGCTGCGTCGCGCGCTCGACGAGTTCATCGTCGACGGCATCGACACGACGCTTCCGCTGTTTCGAACGCTGGTGCGCAACGCCGACGTTCAAAACGGAATTTATGACATTCATTGGCTGGAGCATTTTTTGGCGACTGGCGGGATCGAGCCAGATTTCTAAGAGCCAACGAACGTGAACGCGGCCCGAAGCTCGACTGAGCGGCCCAGGAACTAAATTGATCGTCCGAAAGAAAATCGGTCTCGAAGGGTGGCACAGCGTCCCCGCGCCGCTATGCTTGAAGGGATGTCCCGCCTCAACGCCCCTTACGCGATCACCCCGCATCTTCTGCTAAGGGCCTACTCTATCGGACTTTTTCCGATGGCGGAGAGCGCCGAGGACGATCAGCTCTACTGGGTGGATCCGGAGCGACGCGCCGTTTTTCCGCTCGATTGCTTCGCAGTGTCGCGCTCCTTGGCCAAGACCATCAGGTCCGATCGTTTCGACGTGAACGTCGACCGCGACTTCGACGCGGTGATCGACGCCTGCGCCGCTCCGGCAATTCGCCGCGAGCGCACCTGGATCAACATGGAGATCCGTCGGCTTTACGGCGAATTGTTCGATCTCGGCCTGGCGCATACCGTGGAATGCCGACGCGAGGGACGGCTGGTCGGGGGACTATATGGCGTGGCTTTGGGGAGCGCCTTTTTCGGCGAGAGCATGTTTCATCTCGAGCGCGACGCCTCGAAGGTCGCTCTCGCACATCTTGTCGCCCGGTTGAGAACGGCCGGCTTCCAGTTGCTCGACACGCAGTTCATTACGGCGCATCTCGCCTCGCTCGGGGCGATCGAGATTTCGCGCGACGCCTATCATCGCGCCCTCGAACAGGCGCTGGCGACGAAGGCCGACTTTTATGTCTGGCCGAAGAGCATGCGTGTGACCGGGGCGAAGGCGTTGGCCGCGCTGACGGCGTAGAGCGCGGCTCCGAAAAAGTGGGCGCCGGCTTTAGGCGATTCCGCCCAAACGCAGCGAGACCTAAAACGGCAAGAACGGGCTGCTCGGCGGCGGCGGCGCAGCCGCCGGCGCGGCCTGTTCCCCGCGCCGTTTCTTCTTTCGCGACGGCGCAGCCGGAGCCTGCTGTGGCGGGGCCTCCCCGGCCTCAGGATCGAAGGGCGCAGGCGCGGCCTGATCGGCGGGTCCGATGGGCTGATTTTCCATTGGCGGCGGCGCCGTCGGCTCAACCCGGCGCGAGCGACGCTTCTTGCCCCCTTCTGGCGGAGCGGTCGCGTCAGCCTCCGCGGGCGGGGCCGCAGGAGCAGGCGCCGCTGTCGCCTCGGCGGGCGGCGGCGCGGCCTCCTTACCGCCTTTGCAGTCGACGAGCCAGACGTCATAGACGGGGTGCTCGACCCCGTGAAGGCCCGGGCTCGCGGCGAACATCCAACCCGAAAAGATGCGCTTGGCTTCCTGCTTGACGTCGCTCTTGACGGCTTCCGGCTTGGGATCGCCCCGCCGCTCCGACTTGAGAACGAGCTCGTCCACCTCGACAAAACTGGTGGTTTGCGGCGTTTCGGTCTGCGGCCTGGTGTTGCAGACCTTCGGCGTCACCTGAAGCGCGCCGAACTGGACGGTTTCATCAATGGCGACGTCGAAATTGATGATGCGCCCGGTCGTCTTGTCGAGCCCGGCGAAAACCGCTGTCGGATGTCTAATGGGATCAGCAGATGCGCCGGCGGCAAAGAGCGCCCACGCGCCGATGGCCGCTGGCGCTACAGACAGTGGCAACTTCATCCGTTCACCGCATGATTCTCCGCCGGCCCGGACGACGGGCGGGAGACCAGAACAGGCAACAAAGGCGTTTCCAAGGACCGCGCCGCTCAGCCTTCCGGCCGCCAGGCGGAGTAGTCCCCGCCGGCGGGCGGACGCTCGCCGAGCGCGAGCTGCGATCCCGGCGGCCTGTAAGCCTGGGGCGTTCCGGTCAGATTTGGCTGATAGGGCCGCTCCCAGGAGCGCGCCCGGTATGTCTCTTCGGTCGGCGGCGTATCCACGGTGTGATGCAGCCAGCCGTACCAGCCGGGCGGCGTGGCGGAGCCCTCGCAATAGCCCTTATAGATCACCCAGCGCCGCTCCAGCCCGAGCGCAGGATCGATCTTGCCGCCGCGCCGACGGTAATAGACATTGCCGAATTCGTCTTCGCCGACGCGCTCGCCGTAGAGCAGCGTCCACAAGCCAGTGCTGAGCGTGGCCCGGTTCCACCAGGTGAAGAAGCGAACGATGTAGGACATGTATGTGAGTCCTCGACTTTTCGAGGACCCTTATTGCGTCTGCCGGCGTCAATGTCCAGCCTTGCGGCGCATGATGGACCATCGCTCGCGCTCGCGCTTGCGGGCCAGAAAACGGGAGACTGCATGACCGCGACCCTTTCCACTCAGTGCTGCGTCGTCGGCGGCGGCCCTGCCGGGCTCATGGCCGGATTTCTCCTGGCGCGCGCCGGCGTCGAGGTGATCGTGCTTGAAAAACACGCGGATTTTCTCCGCGACTTTCGCGGCGACACGATTCACCCGTCGACGCTGCGGCTCATGGACGAACTCGGGCTGCTCGACGAATTCCTGCGTCTGCCGCACCACAAGGCCTATGCGCTTTCGGCCTGGATCGGCGAGCGTCAGTACAAGGTCGCCGATTTCTCCACCCTGCCCGGCAAGTGCAATTTCGTCGCCTTCATGCCGCAATGGGATTTTCTCGACTTCATCGCCGCGCATGCGCGGGCGCTGCCCAATTTCCGCCTGCTGATGCGCACGGCGGGCGAGCGTCTGTTGCTGGACGGCGATCGCGTCTGCGGCCTTTCCGCAACCGGGCCCGATGGGGAACTGACCATCGAAGCGAGGCTCGTCATCGCCGCCGACGGGCGCGGTTCGCACATGCGCGACGACGCCAAGCTTCCCGTCGAGGAACTCGGCGCGCCGATGGATGTCTTTTGGTTCAAGCTGCCCCGCAAGGAGAGCGACCCGGACGAAAGCTTCGGCCGCATCGCGCCCGGCCGCTTGCTGGCGATGATCGACCGCGGCGCCTATTGGCAATGCGGCTGCGCCATCCCCAAAGGCGGGGCCGAGGAACTGCGCGAGAAAGGCATCGACGTCTTTCGCGAGTCGATCGCGCGCCTGACGCCCTTCCTCGCCGATCGTGTCGATGCGCTCAAGGACTGGCGCGACGTGAACCTGCTGACCGTTCAGGTCAACCGCCTCAAGACCTGGAGCCGCCCGGGACTGCTGTGCATCGGCGACGCCGCCCACGCCATGTCGCCGGTTGGCGGCGTCGGCGTGAACCTTGCAATCCAGGACGCGGTCGCCGCCGCCAATCTTCTCGGCGCGAAGCTGCGCGACAATTCGCTGACCGACGCCAATGTGGCCGCGGTGCAGCGGCGACGCGAATTTCCGACGCGCGTGACGCAGGCGCTTCAGCTCTTCATCCAAAATCGCGTCGTGCACAGCGTGCTCTCGGCCGACAAGCCCCTGGAGGCGCCTCTGGCGCTGCGGCTGCTCGACGCCGTTCCCCTGCTGCGCCGCTTGCCGGCGCGACTCATCGGGCTTGGCGTGCGGCCCGAACACATCGAAACGAAAGGCGCTTCACTCAGCGTCGCGCACAACGGCGCCGAAGGCGCGCGGCCCGTCGCCGGTTTCGGCCTTGCCCACGACTTTGAGCGTCTGCGCATCGACCGCCCAGAGCTCGTTCGAGAACCAGTTGGCGACATAGACGCGCGCGCCGTCTGCGCTCGCGGCAAGGCCTTCCGGATATTCGCCGACCTTCAGGGTCTCGAGCGGCGCGAGACTCTCGGCGTCGAAGACGCTGACGCTGTCGCCGTGCTGATTGGCGACGAAGACACGGCCCCTGGCAAGCGCCACAGTGTAAGGCCGGCTGCCGCATTTGAGCGTCGCCACAACCTTGCGCCCGCGTAGATCGATGACGCTGACGTCATCCGACTCGACATTGGCCGAATAGGCGCGCGCGCCGGCGGCGTCGATCGTCACGCCGAAAGGATGCCTGCCGACCGCCACTGTCGCGACGCGAGAAAATGTCCCAGCGTCGATAAGCGACAGCGCATTGTCGTCGCGGTCGGCGACGACAATCGTTTGAGCGTCGGGCGCGACGGCGACGCCGGACGCCATGGCGCCGACGCCGACGCTACGCTGCGCGCCGCTGGCAAGATCAATCTCGACGAGACGCCGGCCGTAGAGATCGGCGACATAGACGCGCTTGCCGTCCGGACTCGCGGCGACGCCGAGCGGCCCGCCTTCGACCGGAATGCGCTTCTCGATCCGGCGCGTCGCGGCGTCGACGACAGTCAGAAATTTGCCCTCGGGACTGGTGACGAAGGCGCGCGCGCCGTCGCGCGACACGGCGATTCCGGCCGGCTTGCCGCCGATCGGCAGAGTCGCGACGGTCTCCATCTTGGAAAGATCGACGATCGACAGCGCATCGGCGCCTTGCGCGGTGACGAAGGCTTCCGAGGCGGATGCGGGGGAAGAATGAAGGGCCACGGAGAGAAGCAGACCCACCGTCATGGCCGGGCTTGTCCCGGCCATCCACGCGAACGCCGAGCGCTTGGCAGCTTTCCTGCGACGCGCCGCATCGTCATGGCATGGATGCCCGCGACAAGCGCGGGCATGACGGACCGGCGCCTCATCTCCCCTCCGCCTTCGCCTTCAACGCCGCAAGATAATCGCGCTGCAGCGCCGTCACCGCCGCAATGGCGACATCGTCGTTGAGCTCGGGCGGCGGATCGTTGGTGGGATGGCCGCGGTAGAAGCGCGCCTTCCATTCGACTTCGGTCTTGCCGTTATCTGCCGGCCGCAAAGTGATCAGCGCGGTGTAATTCGTCGCCGGCAGGCGTTTCACATCGTCGCCCTCGCGATGCAGGCCGAGCATCATGCGCTCGGTGTCGCGCTTGGTCAGCAGTTCGTCGATGACGCCGCCATCGGCCATGATCAGCCTGCGCCGCGCCTGATCTGGCACGTCGCCGCCCGACGCTTCGACTCGGGCGACGCCCGGCAGCCAGTCGGCGTGCGCGAAGTCGCTGACAATCGCCCAGACTTTCTCAGGCGGCGCAGCGACGATCGTCGTCTCGACCACTTTCAGCGGCGAGGCGCCATGCGCGGCACGCGCGGCGCACGGCGGGAACGAAGCGAGGGCCATCGCGACGCCGAAGGCGCCGAGCAGTAGCCGGCGCGTTACGGCGATATCGACCCGGGGCGATCGGGTGAAGGGCTTCCTCATCCTGAGGAGCGTGCGCAGCACGCGTCTCGAAGGACGAGGAAGCCCGCGTTCCGCGTATTTTTCCTCACCCTCGTCCTTCGAGACGCCGCCTGCGGCGGCTCCTCAGGATGAGGGTGAGAAAAACAATCCTTCATCCGATTCCCCTAGACATCGACCGGCGCGATATCGACCGGCGCTTGGCGCATGGCGCGGCGCTTACTTGCCCTCCGCCTTGGCCTTCAACGCGGCGAGGCCAGACTTGTAAATATCGCTCACCGCCTTCACCCCCGCCTCGTCGGAAAGCTCCGGCGGCGGATCATTGTTCATGAAGCCGCGATAGAAGGCGCCTTTCCATTCGACGACGCTCTTGCCGCCTTCGTCCTTCACCGAAATCGTCGACGAATAGTTATTGACCGGCAGCACTTTCACATCGACGGCGTCGATCTTGTAGCTGACCGACTTGCCTTCCGCGTCGTATTTGGTGAGCGTCTCATCGATGACGCCGCCGCTCTTCAACGTCAGCTTGCGCTTGGCGTCGGCGGCATTGCCGCCGGTTCCTTCCGTCTTGGCGATCGCGGGATGCCAGCTCATATCCTGGAAATTGCCGATGATCTCCCAGACTTTCGCGGCCGGCGCGTCGATTTCGATCTTTTCGACGACCTTTTGGCGCGACGGGCCATGCGCGAAGGCCGGACCGGCAAGCAGCCCGGCGGAAAGAAGCGACAGGGCCGCAACGGCAAAGGCGCGGCGCGCAAGCACAAACGTCATTAGGTTCTCCCGAAAGCCTGACCTTGGCCGCCGGCGTTTGGCGGCAGGCCGCACATAAGGGCGCCTGAAGCGGCGGCGTCAAGCTTGGGATGCGCCGAGCGTCACAAACGCGTCGTATCGGCGGGCCATCTGCGCGCCATGCCCTATCTGCGCGCGTTCGCCTTCCTGCTCACGCTGGCTGGCGCCTTTGTCTTCCTCGTGCCGCTGCAGGCGCTGGCGCGCCGGCGCGGCTGGCCGCTTCAACACCGGATTCAAACGCGCTTCTGCCGCGCGATCTGCGCCGTCATCGGGATAAGGGTCGAGGCGCAGGGCGCCCTGCCGAGCGACGCGCCGCGCTTCGTCGTCTCGAACCATGTGTCCTGGACCGACATTATCGCGCTCGCGAGTCTTTATCCTTTCGTCTTCCTGGCGAAGAGCGAAGTGGCGAACTGGCCCGTGCTCGGACTGCTGGCGCGGCTCCAGGGCACAATCTTCGTCGAACGCGGCGCGAGGCAGGATGTCGCGCGCGTCAATGACGCTATCGCCGATGTGCTGCGCACTGGCGGCGATCTTGTCGTCTTTGCCGAAGGCACGTCGAGCGAGGGCGTCGAAGTTCTGCCCTTCCGCTCGGCGCATTTCGCGCCGCTGGAAGAGCTGGCCGCGCGCGGCGAGTCGCCGACGCTCGCGCCCGTCGCGATCGTTTATTCCGACGGCGCGCGCCGGATCGATGTCGGCTGGTACGGCGACATGACGTTTCTGCCGCATCTGTGGCGCCTGATGAAGCGCGGCGACGCGCGCTGTCACGTCATCTTCGGCAAAGCGATCGGGACGAGCGGCAAGGACCGCAAGGCGCTTGCTATAGAGACGCGCGCGAGGGTGAAGGAGCTGCTGGCGTCTCTGGGCGGAGAAGGCCGCGTCGCCACGCCCGCTCGCCACTGCCATCAGCAGTCCTCATCCTGAGGAGCGCCCGCAGGGCGCGTCTCGAAGGACGAGGGCTGCGCCATCCCAATTCGTGCGCCTGACCAATGCGGTATCAAGAACTCGCAACCTGGAGTCGGCCCCTCGCCCTTCGAGACGCGAGCTTCGCTCGCTCCTCAGGAGGGGCCTTTGTGACGCAGCTTCAAGAACGAATGACGCTTGTCACGATCTGGACATGCCAACAAGCAGTCCTCATCCTGAGAGTCTGACTCATAAAGATTGTGCTCTTGCCAGGCGTCTGGAGAGAAGCCTGATTTGGGCGAGGAAGATCCAGGCGATAGCGCTGGCTGTCGTCGCTTCGAAGTCTTTTGAGAGCCGGCGGCATCGTCCGAGCCATGCGAAGCTGCGCTCGACGACCCATCGTCGTGGCAGAAGCTGAACCCTTTGACGCCTTGCGGCCGCTCCACGATCTGGATTGTCCATGGACCGCAATCGCTGACGGCGTTTTGGAGCTGCGGGCCACGATAGACCCGATCGGCGAAGATGTGGCCGAGCGTGGGGTGGCGCTTGCGCGCCTCCCGCAGCAGGGGCGCGGCTCCATGACAGTCCTGAACATTGGCGGATGCACGTCGACGGCTAAAAGCAAGCCGTCCGTGTCGGTGACGATATGCCGTTTGCGGCCCTTGATCCGCTTGGCCGGGTCCAGCCCACGCGGACCGCCGCCATAGCTCGTCGCCACGCTCTGACTGTCAATGACGCCGGCCGAAGGCGCTGCCGCGCGCCCCGCAGGCGCCGCGCCAAAGCCGCGAGAAGAAGAGCGATCTCCTGCCAGGTCCCGTCGTCGCGCCAGCGGTAGAAATAGCCCTGCACCGTCGAGCGCGCCGGGAAGTCGCGCGGCAGCGCTCGCCACTGACAGCCGCTCCACGCCATGTAGAGCAACCCGTTCAGCACCGCGCGCAGGCTCACCCGCCTTGGCCGTCCAAGACACCGACGCGCCGGAAGACGCCCTTCGACCAGCGCCCATTCCGCATCGGTAAGATCGCTTGCGTAACGCAAAGCCTCGCGCCCATATTGAAGCCGAGTGATTTTGGTCCAGGCCATCGTGCCCTCCATAAGGTCTCGCAACCCAATGGAATCACGCCCGACCGAAATCACTCAACCTTCTTCGCCCCTTTTTCGGCCAGACACTGAGGAGCCCGCGCAGCGCGCGTCTCGAAGGACGAGGACTGCGATGCAAACGGAAGGCGCGAGCGTTTACATCCTGCTCTGCGCCGACGGCAGCTACTACACCGGCCTGACCAGAAAGGAAGTCGAAACCCGCGTCAGCGAGCACAATCTGGGGATCGACGCCGATTACACGGCGCGGCGTCGACCCGTGAAGCTCGTGTGGTCTGAGCATTTCGAGCTATTGACCGAAGCCATCGCGATGGAGCGCCAAATCAAAGGCTGGAGCCGCGCGAAGAAAGAAGCTCTGATCAGACGCGATTACGACGCGCTGCCGGCGCTCGCGGCGCGCAAAAACAAGAAGGGCGGTTGAATCAACAACAGCGGCTTAAGGAAGTCCTCATCCTGAGGGGCGAGCGCAGCTCGCGTCTCGAAGGACGAGGACTTCCTATTCAAAACGCTCGCTCGCCTGAGCAATGCGGCTATTAGAAACTCTCGCCAGCTGGAGTGGGCCCCTCGCCCTTCGAGACGCCTGCTAACGCAGGCTCCTCAGGAGGAGGGGCCTTATGTTGCGCTAGTTCGTTGCATGCGATCATGGTCCGTCGTACAGCTCGCGAACCAGCAGTCCTCATCCTGAGGAGCCGCCGAAGGCGGCGTCTCGAAGGACGAGGGCTGCGCGCGACGTGTGTTAGCTGCACCCCGTCGTGCTGCCGCAGGTCTCGCACTTCAGGCAGGTGCCGTTGCGCACCAGCGTGAAGTTCGCGCATTCGGGGCAGGCTTCGCCGACATAGCCTTTCATGCGCGCTTCGGCGCGTTTTTCAGCGACGCCGGTGACGGTCTTCGTCGGATCGGTCCAGCCGAGCGACGACAGCGCTTCGGCCTCGCGCACGACCTCCGGCGTCGGCTCTGATCGCAACGCCGTCACGCCGCCGCCCTGCACGACCATCAGCCGGTCGGTCTTGGAGCGCAGCAATCCGCGCGAGACGACGGAATTGGTCTCCGGCGCCTTGCCCTCATGCTGGCCCTTGCCGAGCACGTCATGGCCGATGTCGTCAGGCGAGACATGGGCGAGATCGTTGCGGCCGAGATAGGAGACGGCAAGCTCGCGGAACACATAGTCGAGGATCGACGTCGCGTTCTTGATCGCGTCATTGCCCTGCACCGGGCCGGCGGGCTCGAAGCGGGTGAAGGTGAAGGCGTCGACATATTCCTCGAGCGGCACGCCATATTGCAGGCCGAGCGAAATCGCGATGGCGAAGTTATTCATCAGGCTTCGAAGGCCGCGCCTTCCTTATGCATGTCGATGAAGATTTCGCCCAAACGCCCGTCGGCGTATTCGCCGGTGCGCAGATAAACCTTATGGCCGCCGACCGCCGCCTTCTGCGTATAGCCTTTGCGGCGATCCGGCAGCTTCTCGCGCTCGCGGATCACCTGATGCACGACGCGTTCGACGATGCGCTCGGCGATCGTCGCGGCGCGCGCCGGCATCGTCGCGGCCACCACTTCCTCGATGGCGTCCATCGCGTCGATGTCGTCGTCCCCGGCGATGAGCTGCGCGAGAGCGGCTGCGAGAGCTTCGATCCGTCGCGATAGAGCGCATTGGCCTTGAGGCCGAGGCGCCAGGACAGCAGATAGGACTGTTCGCAATCCTCGATCGACGCGTCGTTTGGCATGTTGATGGTTTTGCTGGATCGCGCCCGAAATGAAAGGTCGCGCCGCCGCCATCATGCGGATATGCGACTCGACCGAAAGATAGCGCTTGCCGGTGCGCCCGCAGGGATTGGCGCAGTCGAACACCGGATAGTGCTCGCGCTTCAGATGCGGCGCGCCTTCGAGAGTCATCGCGCCGCAGACGTGGATATTCGCCGCTTCGATCTCGGATTTGGCGAAGCCGAGATGGGAGAGAAGATCGAAGCTCTTGTCGTCGAGCGCAGCCGCCGGAACTTTGAGCGTCTCGGTGAGGAAGTCGGGCCCGAGCGTCCATTTGTTGAAGACGAATTTGATGTCGAAAGCGGACGGCAGCGCCGCCTCCACCGCCGCGATCTTCTCATCCGTGAAGCCCGGCGCGCGCGCAGGCTCGCGGTATTGATCGCCGGCGCATTGGAGAGCGAGGCGTGGCCGACGGCATAGGCCTCGATCTCGGCGATTGCGCTCTCGCGATAGCCGAGCGCGCGCAGTCCTCCGGCACGGCGCGGTTGACGATCTTGAGATAGCCGCCGCCCGCGAGCTTCTTGAATTTCACCAGCGCGAAATCGGGCTCGATCCCGGTCGTGTCGCAATCCATGACGAGGCCGATGGTGCCGGTCGGCGCGACGACAGTGACCTGCGCGTTGCGATAGCCGTAGAGTTCGCCCTGCGCGAGCGCCATGTCCCAGGCGGCGCCGGCGCGTTCGATCAACGCCTGATCGGGACACGCCGCTTTGTCGAGCGGGACGGGCGTAATCGCGAGCTGCTCATAGCCGACGCGTTCGCCAAGCGCGGCGCGGCGATGATTGCGGATGACCCGCAGCATCGCCTCGCGGTTTTGCATGAAGCGCACGAAAGGCCCGCGCTCCTTGGCCATTTCCGCCGAGGTCGCGTAGCAGACGCCGGTCATGATCGCCGAAAGCGCGCCGGCGATAGCGCGGCCAGCTTCGCTGTCATAGGCGACGCCAGACGACATCAACAGGCCGCCGACATTGGCGTAGCCAAGTCCCAGCGTGCGGTAGTCGTAAGAGAGCTGCGCGATCTCTCTTGAGGGGAACTGCGCCATCAGCACCGAGATTTCGAGCACGATGGTCCACAGCCGCACAGCGTGCTCGTAGGAGTCGACATCGATGCGCTTCGTCTCGGGATCGCGGAATTGAAGCAGGTTCAACGAGGCGAGGTTACAGGCCGTGTCGTCGAGGAACATATATTCCGAGCACGGATCTGACGCGCGGATGGGACCGCCCGCCGGGCAGGTGTGCCAGTCGTTGATCGTCGTATGGAACTGAATGCCGGGATCGGCCGAGGCCCAGGCGGCGTAGCCGATCTTTTCCCACAGGTCGCGGGCTTTCATCGTCTTCGACGGTTTGCCGTCGAGTCGCTTGATGAGAGTCCAGTCGCCGTCCTTCTCGACCGCCTGCAGAAAGGCGTCTGTGACGCGGACGGAATTGTTGGAGTTCTGGCCGGAGACGGTGAGATAGGCTTCGCTGTCCCAGTCCGTGTCATAGGTGTCGAACTGGATGTCCTTATAACCCTGCCTGGCGAACTGAATGACGCGCTTGATGTAATTGTCCGGCACGTCGTTGCGGCGCGCGAGCTTGATCTCGCGCTTCAGCGCCGGATTGATCTCTGGATTGAAGCAGTCGTCGCCGGGTCCTTCACAATTCACGCAGGCGCGCATGATCGCCTTCAGATGCTTCTTGACGATCTTCGAGCCCGTGACGAGCGAGGCGACCTTCTCCTCCTCCTTCACCTTCCAGTCGATGAACTGCTCGACGTCCGGATGATCGATGTCGACGACGACCATTTTCGCCGCGCGCCGCGTCGTGCCGCCGGATTTGATCGCGCCCGCCGCGCGGTCGCCGATCTTGAGGAAGGACATCAGTCCCGAGGAGGAGCCGCCGCCGGAAAGCTTCTCCTTCTCGCCGCGCAGCTTCGAGAAATTGGTGCCGGTGCCGGAGCCATATTTAAAGAGCCGCGCCTCGCGCACCCAGAGATCCATGATGCCGCCGTCATTGACGAGATCATCCTCGATCGACTGGATGAAGCAGGCGTGCGGCTGCGGATGCTCATAGGCCGATTTCGACTTCACCATCTTGCCGTTGGCGTAGTCGACATAGAAATGGCCCTGGCTCGGCCCGTCGACGCCGTAAGCCCAGTGCAGGCCAGTATTGAACCATTGGGGAGTTCGGCGCCGCCATCTGCATGGCGAGCATGAAGCGAAGCTCGTCGCTGAACGCCTGGGCGTCTTCCTCAGTGTCGAAATAGCCGCCCTTCCAGCCCCAATAGGCCCAGGCGCCGGCGAGACGGTCGAAGACCTGCTTGGCCGAGATTTCGGAAACGTGGCGCTGGTCCTTGGGCAGCTCGGCGAGCGCCTCGGCGTCGGCGACAGAGCGCCACAGGAAAGAGGGAACCGCATTTTCCTCGACGCGCTTCAGGCGCGCCGGCACGCCGGCCTTGCGGAAATATTTCTGCGCCAGAACGTCGGCCGCGACCTGGCTCCACTGGTTGGGCACTTCGATATTATCGAGCGAGAAGACGATGGAGCCGTCCGGATTGCGGATCTCGCTCTTGGTCGTGCGGAACGGAATGTTGGCGTAAGGAGATTCGCCAGCCTTGGTGTAGCGCCGCTCGATCTTCATGCCCGATATTTCCTTGTTAAGCGCGGACGAAGTCCCGCGCGCCCGGCCCTTCGCAGGCCAGCGACAAAAGTGAGTTACTCGACATCTTTGCTACAGACCGCGACAACCGCTCGTGGAGAGCGGTTAGCCACTCCGGTGCACAACGCACAAAGCGCAACCGTGGCAGTAGGGGTCCTGCGATCCGGTGAGTTCCAGGACGTCGCCGAAGTCGCTTATTTGATGCCCCGATTGGCCCTAAGGAGTCCATATTCACCCCGGGGTATCCACAAGATATGCGGGGCCCGAGAGCCTCATGCATACAATTAGTAGATAGTGGGGGTAAATGAACTCTAAAACTCGATTCTGGCAAGCCTGACTTTTTGCGCTGATCGACCCAGTTCGTGCTTTTTCTCGTGTCGTTGGAAAAATAGCGATTGCTGGCGCCTGTGTTTTTGGTGCCAGCGGCATTGTCAGCGTTTGGTTGGCTCTTTCGTGACTCCCTTGAATGGCGCCCCGTCTTGCTTAACGTCCATGAAGCGGCCGTCCGACTTGTTTCTCTTCACCCACTGTTCCGTTGTGGGGTTGAAGGTCTGGGAACGCTGGCGCACCGGCCCATTTCGATGTCCATCACCTTTCGGCGGATTGGTAGCCATATCCTATCCTTTCGCTCAAGTTCTGGGTCTTGCTCAACTCTTCACGCAATGAGACCGCAATCAACGCAACGAAGCAGTGAGCCGATACTGGCTACGCGGTCACTTCCACACTTTGAACAAAGCCTGTGCGCGAAGCGTATTGGCCTCTTGGCACGCAAGGCGAACCAAAAATCTGTGAATTCCGAAGGGAAGTTGAACCGTTCATGGAATGATCGCCGAGTATTGCATTCGATTGCTAAGTAGGGCGGAGCCATCGACAGAGCAGCAAACACATTGGCTTGCCATTCTGAACTTTCTTCGTCCTGCGCTATTCTTAGCAGTGATTTGTCGGCCGTCGTAAACCCGTGATGAGGGTGACGATGCAAGCGGGCATGAGCGAGTTCGTGTAAAAGTTTAAAACAGGCTAGCGGCTCTCCTTCTCCTGCTTCTTTCCATAGTTCGATGTGTGCATTGATAGAAAATGTGCGTCGGTCGAAGAACGGTTCCCCGTCATAGTCAAAAAGGGCTATTTTTGGCTTTGAGGGATTAGCTTCACTGTACAGGGACGGCTCAATTACCATCGACCGAAATCGTGGCTGGCATAAATGGTCGACCCCGAGTCGATTACGATGTCGAAGCACACTCTCCAACAGCGTCTCATATGAGCGAAAAACGGTCTTTTGATCTCTGAACATTTAAGTCGTCACCTCTGTCGGTGAGAGCCTTCGCCCCCGCGCGACCGTCCGACGGCCCGCGACGCATTCCTGCCAATCCAAACTCGAAAGACGCGCGACCTCCGCTCGCGGATCAATGCGCCGCGCAGGAAAGCACGCTGATAACGAGGATAACGCCCACGCAAAGCGACGCTCACGTCCGGCTGGCGCCGGGGACGGCCGAACTCCCCTGGGAACGTTCGCCGCGTCGTCATTCCGTGATGCCTCCAGACTGCGCGAGTCCTGCGACGCCGTCAAGATGTAGTGGTAAAAAATTAATGGATCGACAATATGTGGACAATTTAGTGGATATTGGGGAAAATTCCAGTCGCCGGGGGTGGGGGGCAGCCTCGGCCATCTCGCGAGATTCGGCAAGGCCGCATTTTGAGCGCGCGTAGCGGCGCCTCCGCCGTCTTGACCGGCGATTCTCAGGAGCGAGCGAAGCCCCCGCCTCGAATGACGACGGGCCAACTCCCGTAGCGGACGAGCATAGCTACTTGTCGGCCGGCGAATGAGCCGCATCACAGTTCGCGCTCGCGCCGCGAACGACTCTGGAGCAGTCCCCGCGTCACAAAAGCTTCGCCTCCCCGTGATCTTCAATCGTAGAGATCGCAGCGGAGCGAGTCGCACATGTGGACGGTCAATGCGGATTTCGGTCAGACGATCTTCGCTCTCGTCAATTTTCCGCAAACTGCTTCGAAAAGGCCGGGACCCAAAAAAGCGTTGAGCGACGCGCTCGGTCGCTTAGGCTCGCTCGAAGTGCGGCTTGCGCGCGGCAAGAAGGAAGTGCGCAAGGCGCAGCGCCTGCGCTACGAAGTGTTCTACCAAGAAGGCGGCGCCATCCCGGATGCGCGCACGGCCTTCACCCGCCGCGACGCCGATCGCTTCGATAAATATTGCGATCATCTCATCGTTATCGATCACGCGGCGCAGACCAGGCGCGGCAGGACAAGGCCGAAAATCGTCGGCGCCTATCGGCTGATGCGCGACGACATGGCGGCGAAGGCCGGCGGCTTCTATTCCGAAGGCGAATATGATCTCGCGCCGCTGCTCGCGCGCCATGCCGGCAAACGCGCGCTGGAGCTGGGGCGCTCCTGCGTGCTCGCGCCCTATCGCAGCAAGCGAACCATCGAACTCCTCTGGCGCGGACTGCTCGCCTATGTGCGGGCGCATGACATCGACGTGATGTTCGGCTGCGCAAGCCTGCACGGCGCCAATCCGCTCGCCCATGCGCAGGCCTTGAGCTATCTCGCGCATTATGCGCCGGCGGAAGAGATGTGGCGGGTCAGCGCGAGAGAAGAGCTGCATACGCCGATGCGGATGCTGGCGCGCGACGCGTTCGACCCGCGCAAGGCGCGCGACGCGCTGTCGCCGCTGATCAAAGGCTATCTGCGCGTCGGCGCGCGTTTCGGCGACGGCGCCGTCGTCGACCGCAAGTTCAACACGACCGATGTTTTCGTAGTGATGCCCGTCGCCGAAATCGACGCGCGCTATCTCGAATTTTTCGGCGGCGCTTCCCAGCGCCGCGCGGCTTAAGCCCCGCCGGAAACTGGCGCGTGCAAGTGGCCCCTATAGACGCGACGCGCCCCACATTGCTTTGAGTCGTGTCTCGATTTCCCGTCGGCGCGCCCTTGAACGCCGTCGGCGCCGCTCCCTTTAAGCGTCAGGAGCGCGGCCGCGCTAGCGCGCATTCCGATCAGACGGAATCGTCCGATCGATAAGAAATCGCGCCAAATTAACAGGCTCGAGCAAGTCCAAATCGAAAAAGTCGGCCAACTTTTTCGGAACTTGCTCCAAGCGCCGCGAGGAGCACCGACATGGAAACGAACCGAGTTCCCACCCCCGAAGAACGGCATGACATGCGCGAGGTCGTCGGCGTGTTCGACGCCGTCGACAAGCTGCAGTCGGCGATCGACGACCTTCTCACCGGCGGCTTCGACCGTTCGGAAATCAGCCTGCTCGCCGAAGAGGACAAGGTGCGCCAGAAGCTCGGCGACAAGGAGATGCGCGCGAACGAACTCGAAGACAGTCCCGCGGCGCCTCGCTCCGCCTATATCGACAGCGAGTCGCTCAATATCGGCAAGGCCTCGCTCGTCGGCGTTCTGTTCTATGTTGGCGTGATTATCGGCGCGGGCCTCGCCCTTGCCTTCGGCTTGGCGCTTGCGAGCGCCATCGCCATCGGCCTCCTGACCGGCGGCGCGGCAGGAGTTTTGGGCCTGCTGCTTTCGAAGCTCGTCGGCGACCGTCAGGCCAACTGGGCCCAGTCGCAACTGAAGCACGGCGGGCTGCTGCTTTGGGCGCGCGCCTGGAACGACGAAAGGGAGCGCGCGGCGATCGACATCATGCGGCGTCACGGCGGACGCGACGTGCACGCGCATGTCGGCGCTTAAGCGCGGCTTTCGATTGCCAACCGACAATATCACGCCTACGGTCGCAAAGTACGCCGACCGCAGGCGGCGGGCGGCATTTGGCCCAGCGTTGCGCCATGCGTGCGTCGTCAGCAGTTGTCATCGTAAATTGCGCGACGGCCGTCGCCGCGCAAGACGTCTACGCCGGCGCGTGGCTGATGCCGCCAGGCGAGGGACAGGCGATCCTCACCACCACTTTCGCCGATGCGCGCAAGGCCTATGACGCAAAGGGACGGCTGATTCAAACGCCGCCCTACCGAAAGTTCGAGACCCGCGTCTATGTCGAGCATGGCGTCCTCGACTGGCTGACCATCGTCGCCGAGGGCGGTTACATGAATTTCCAGGGCGCCGCCGGACCCTTCGACCATCTCAACCTGCTGATCGACGAAGCCAAAGCCGGCCTTCCCCTGTCGTTGCAGGGGCCGGCCGGCGCTCGGTACGAAGGCCTGGGGTTGGGCGGACTCGGCGCGCGAACGCTGCTTTTCACTTGGGGCGACTATATCGTCTCGCTGCAGGCCGGCGTGCGGGCGGCCTCGCCCGGAGCGCGGCGATTTCTCGATATGCGCGACGCCGTTCAAGGCGACCTGCGCCTTCTCGTCGGCAGGCCGTTCGAAGTTTTCGGCCTTCCCGCCTTCGTCGACGCGCAACTGGGCTACAGATCTCGTGGACAGAACGGCGACGAAATTCGCGCCGACTTCACCGCCGGCCTGCGTCCCCTGCCCCCGCTCCTGCTTCTCGCGCAAAGCTTCTCTGGCTTTGCGCCCAGAGGAGGTCCGGCAGGCGTCATCGCCGCACAGAAATTTCAGCTCAGCGCGGTCTATGACATGACCGCATCGCTTTCCCTGCAAATCGGCGGAATAGCGGCCATCGGCGGGGTGAATTCCCCCGCCGAGCGCGGCCTGATCAGCGCTTTATGGTGGCGATATTAGTCGGAAACCGTTTCGACTTTGACTGGGGCGACGCCGGCCGATTTGAACCCGAGGCTTTCCGCCGCCGAGGCGGAGACGTCGATCACGCGTCCATGCGTGAAGGGGCCGCGATCGTTCACGGTGACGACGACCGAACGATGGTTGCGCAGATTGGTGACGCGCACGCGAGAACCCATGGGCAGCGTCCGATGCGCGGCCGTGAATGCGCCGACCCGCGCGCCGCTCGCCGTCCGGCCCTTGAGGTCGTAATAGGAGGCCTTGCCTACCCATTCCCTCGCCTGCCCCGCATTCGCGGTAAGCACGCTCGCCACTGCGACCGCCAGAATTCCCGACATAATTTTTTTCACAACCATTTCTCCCTTGCATGGGCACGGGCTGATGCTCAGCTCTGCCGCCAATAGAAATCGCTCGTGACCAAAGAATGGCGTGACCATAGATTCATCGCCGCAACGTCAAGAACGAATTCATGCAATCTAAGCAACAATACTTGTCCGACTATTGTTCCTTTGTTGTTTGCAATTATCTTTGACGAATGCGTCTGCTTTGCAATATTCCTCCTGTAGCTATTGGACATAAGCGCAGCACTGCCGAATTATTATCGACTCAGATTCGAGTCCTGCGAAATGGTCGAAAGCGTCGCTTCTTGAAATACATGCGCAGGGCGCGATTTAGCGAGGTTGGCGGGGCTGGCGGCGGAATTTCGTGCGCCCTGTGCGCGCCTTCCATCAGCCAGCCCGGTGTTAAGCCGCATCAGGAGCTGCAAAATGTCTCAATCGATCAAGACGGCGGTCGCGACGGCGGCGTTGCTCGTTGGCTTGCTGGCGCAAACGGAGATTGCCGACGCCCAATGGGGCGGTCGGGGCGGTGGCTTCGGAGGATTCCGAGGCGGCTGGGGAGGCGGCTTTGGAGGATTCCGAGGCGGCTGGGGCGGCGGTTTGGGAGGATTCCGAGGCGGCTGGGGCGGCTGGCGCGGCGCCGGTTGGGGCGGCGGCTGGGGCAGGCCCTGGGGCGGAGGTTGGCGCGGTGGATGGGGAGGCTGGGGCGGAGGCGGCTGGGGATGGAGGCGACCGTGGGCCGGCTACTATCGCCCGTGGCGGCCTTGGTACGGCGCAGGATTGATCGGCGCCGGCTGGGGATGGCCCTATTATTCCAGCATCGGCTACAACGATTGCTATCAGCTGCGCACCGTGTGGACCAGCTGGGGCTGGCGGCGTCAGTGGGTGAACGTCTGCTGGAACGGCTACGGTGGCGGCTGGGGCGGCGGCTGGGGCGGATGGGGTTGGTAAGCTTTACGACTAGCCCCAAGCTCATCCCGAGCCCACCGCGGAGACGGTTAGGCAGGTCTCGCGCCCCGTGCTCGTCCCGCCGCGGCGGCGCTTCGGTCCGCCCGCCTGATGCGAACGAGAGCGGAGGAACTGGACATGTCCAAGTTGATCAAAGCGGCGGCCGCGGCGAGCGCTTTATTCCTCATCCTGACGGCCCAATCGGGCGTCGCTCAGGCGCAGCCTTGGGACGGATGGCATGGCTTCGGCTGGGGCGGCGGCGGCTGGCGCGACCTCGGCTGGGGCGGCGCCGGCCTTCGTGGCGCCGTACTGCCCGGCGTCCACTGGGCCGGCCGGTGGGGCGGCCGCGCCGGCCCCGGCCGGCCTGAAGGCTGGGGCCAGCCCTGGGGCTGGAGCTATTACCGAACGGACCTGCCCGCCTCTAGTTGGGGCGGGGGCGCGCCTTACTATGGCGATGGCGGTTGCGTTCAGCTCCGCCGGGCCGCGACGCCACGGGGCTGGCGACGCCAATGGGTGAACGTCTGCTCCGGCGACGGCGGCTGGGGCTGGTGAGCCGGATTTCCTATCGGTTGCGGCGACGCTGATAATGACTAGATTGCGGGCGTCATCATCTGCGAGGCCGCCCTATGCCGCAGCACGCGCGCGTCATCATCATCGGCTCCGGCCCGGCTGGCTATACGGCGGCGATCTACGCCGCCCGCGCGCTGCTCGAGCCGATGCTCATCGCCGGCTTCGATCAGGGCGGCCAACTCATGATCACGACGGAGGTGGAGAACTACCCCGGGTTCGCCGAACCGATCCAGGGGCCCTGGCTCATGGAACAGATGCGCCTGCAGGCCGAACATGTCGGCGCGAAGCTGGTCTCGGACCATATCGTCGAGGCGCGACTCGATGAGCGGCCATTTCGGCTCATAGGAGATTCGGGCGCCTCCTATAGCTGCGACTCGCTCATTATCGCCACCGGCGCGAAGGCGAAATGGCTCGGCCTGCCGAGCGAAGAAAAGTTCAAGGGCTTCGGCGTCTCGGCTTGCGCAACCTGCGACGGCTTCTTCTTCAGGGGCAAGAAAGTGCTGGTCGTCGGCGGCGGCAATACTGCTGTCGAGGAAGCGCTGTATCTTTCCAATCTCGCGTCGCATGTGACGATCGTCCACCGCCGCGACGAGTTCCGCAGCGAGCGCGTTTTGGTGAAGCGCCTGCTCGCGCAGGAAAACGTCTCGATACTCTTCAATCACGTCATCGAGGAAATCGTCGGCGACGAAAATCCGCTGAGCGTCACCGGCGCGCGCGTCAGGAATGTCGCGACCGGCGCTGTTCATGCGCTTGCGGCGGACGGCGTCTTCGTCGCCATCGGCCATTCGCCGGCGTCGGAACTCTTCCGCGGCCAATTGACGATCAAGCCCTCAGGCTACATCGCCGTCGAGCCTGGGACGACGCGCACCAGCATGCCAGGCGTCTACGCCGCCGGCGACGTCGCCGACGAAGTCTTTCGTCAGGCCGTCACCGCGGCGGGCCTTGGCTGCATGGCGGCGCTGGAAGTGGAGAAATTTCTGCTCGATGCGCCGAGCCCGGCCGTCAAGGAAATCGCCTGAGAGTTCCCCTCCCCACCGCAAGCGGGAGGAGGTGAATAGTTAGGCGAATCGGCTGAAGGGCTTCCTCATCCTGAGGAGCGAGCGAAGCTCGCGTCTCGAAGGACGAGGAAGCCCGTCTTCGAGCATCGTTCCTCACCCTCATCCTGAGGAGCGCCGTACGCGGCGTCTCGAAGGACGAGAGTGAGAAAACCAGTCCTTCACCCGGTTCCACTGAGGCAATAGTCTCCGCCAATGTCCGATCTCCTTTTCGAATTATTCTCCGAAGAAATTCCGGCCCGCATGCAGCGGCAGGCGGCTGACGACCTCAAACGGCTTGTCACCAATGCGCTGGTCGATCGCGGCCTGACTTATGAAGGCGCGGCCGCCTACGCCACCCCGCGCCGTCTTGCCCTGCAAATCGTCGGCCTGCCCAACCGCCAGCCCGATCTGCGCGAAGAGCGTAAGGGTCCGCGCGTCGGGGCGCCGGAGGCGGCGATCGCCGGCTTCCTGAAAAGCGCCGGCCTCGCTTCGCTCGACCAGGCGAAGGTCGAGAAGGACAAGAAGGGCGCCGAGTTTTATCTCGCGGTCATCGAACGCGCCGGCGCCGAAACGATCGACGTGCTCGCCGAGATTCTGCCGGCCATCGTCAAGAGCTTTCCCTGGCCGAAATCGATGCGCTGGGGCGTCGCGTCAGAGCGGCCGGACTCGCTGCGTTGGGTGCGCCCGCTGCATTCTATTGTCGCGACCTTCGGACCGGAGACCGAAACTCCCGACGTCGTGATTTTCGACGTCGACGGCGTTGCGTCCGGCAATGTGACCTACGGCCATCGCTTCATGGCGCCGCAGCCAATCCAGGTGAAGCGTTTCGAGGATTACGCGCTGTCGCTCGAACGCGCCAAGGTCGTCATCGATCCGGCGCGCCGGCGCGACATCATTCTTCATGATGCGAAAGACCTCGCCTTCGCGCAGGGGCTGGAGCTCGTCGAGGACGCGGGACTTCTCGAAGAAGTCGCGGGACTCGTCGAATGGCCAGTCACGCTGATGGGCAAATTCGACGAGAGTTTTCTCGTCATTCCGCCGGAAGTGATCCGCGCGACGATCCGGGTGAACCAGAAGTGCTTCGTGCTTCGGCAGTCGGCAATCGGCAGTAGGCAGTCGGAAACCGAAGACCGACTGCCGACTGCCGACGCGCTGACGAACCGCTTCATCCTTGTCTCCAACATCGAAGCCAGCGACGGCGGCGCGACGGTCGTCGCCGGCAATGAGCGGGTTATCGCCGCGCGTCTGTCGGATGCGAAATTCTTCTACGAGACTGATCTCAAGACGAAGCTGGAAACGCGGCTGCCGAAGCTCGATTCAATCGTCTTTCACGAAAAGCTCGGCACGCAGGGCGAACGCGTGAAGCGCATCGCGGCGCTGGCGAAAGAGCTTGCGCGAAACGTCGGCGCTGACGCCTTTCTCGCCGAACGCGCCGCGACGCTCTGCAAGGCCGATCTCGTTTCCGAAATGGTCGGCGAGTTCCCTGAGTTGCAGGGGCTGATGGGCCGCTATTACGCGGCCGCGCAGGGCGAGGACGCCAGCGTCGCGGCGGCGTGTGAGGAGCATTACAAGCCGCAGGGGCCGAACGACCGCATACCGACTGATGCCGTGTCGATCGCCGTTGCGCTCGCCGACAAGCTCGACACGCTCGTCGGCTTCTGGGCGATCGACGAGAAACCGACCGGGAGCAAGGACCCCTATGCGTTGCGTCGTGCGGCGCTGGGGGTGATCAGGATCGTGCTGGAGAATGAGCTGCGTGTATGCCTCCTGCGCATTTTTTTGGAGCACGGTCGATCTTTCGCTACGCCTCCTTTGTCTCACAATAAGCAAGAAGGCGTCGATCCAGCAGACATCTCAGAGCTAAATCGTGCCCGTGCTGCCACGAGCCTCCTCGAATTTTTCATCGATCGCCTGAAGGTCTACTTGCGCGACAAGGGGGCCAGGTACGATCTGATAGATGCGGCGCTTGGCGCCGTCGCCTTCGCAGACTCCGAAAAGGAAGAAGCTGCGAGCGCGCCGCTACAGGACGATCTGCTCATGATCACGCGCAAAGTCGAGGCGCTCGACAAATTCCTTTCAACTGACGACGGCAAGAATCTGCTCGCGGGCTTCCGCCGCGCTGTCAATATTCTCAAGATCGAGGAGAAGAAGGACGGGCCAGACGCCTATGCGCATCGCCATGCGCCGAACCTGCGCATCGAGCCGCAGGAGCATAAGCTCGCGGCGGCGATCGCCCGCGCGCGCGAAGAAACCGCGGAACATCTCAAGACGGAAGATTTCGCCGGCGCCATGCGCGCGCTGTCAAAGCTGCGCGCCCCGGTGGACGCCTTCTTCGACGATGTGACGGTCAACGCCGACAACGCCGATCTGCGCTTGAACCGCCTGCGGCTTCTTGCCGAACTGCGCCGCGTGATGATGGGCGTCGCCGATTTCGGCAAGATCGCAGGGGAAAGCGCGACCGCTTAGCGCGCTTTCCGATCAGACGGAATCGTCTGATCGATAAGAAATCGCGCCAAGTTAACAGGCTGGAGCAAGTTCTAATCGAAAAAGTCGGTCAACTTTTTCAAAACTTGCTCTAGGCGTTATCCAGGGCAGGCGCTGCAACCCAGCATGCAGGAGATCTGCGCGAAGGGATCGTCCGGCGGGTTGGGCACCTGCGCGCAGGCGTTTACGCAGTCGTGGCAGGCGTCGCGCAGGCCAGCCTTTCCCGCCTCAAGCAGGATCGGCGTCACCTTGCGCATCACGGAGAGCAACGCGTTCTCCGTTCCCTTGAAGAAGGCGGCGAAAGCCTGGCCTTCGGGCGAACTCGGCTCCTTCATGCGCAGGCGGACATGCGAAAGGCTCTCCGCGCCGCACTTGGACTCGCCCAAGACCTCGACATTTTCCACAAGCGCGGTCGGCACGTTGATGAAAACGTCCCGCGCGACATCCAAAGCGAAGAGGATGTGATTCTTATCGGCGCCCGGCTTGGAGACGCCAATGGCGATGATGGCGAGCAGACAGGCGTCAGAACTCTGTCGCTCGATGAACTCGGAGGGCGAATAGACGTTCGTGCGATTGGTCGCCATGATATCCTCCCATTAAAAGGCATGCCTACTGACAGCGCCCTGTAATATAGAGCGCCGGAAGCTGAGCGTCGCGACGATCCGCTACGCGCCGTTGCCGGTGAAATTGCGCGGCGCCGGCGAGATGATCTTCGCCGAGCCGCCGCCGATCTCCAGAACCGAGAGGCCGCGCTCATTGCCGCCGTCCGGCTTGAAGCGGAAGACGCCGTCGGCGCCGTTGAACCCGGACGGATTGGTCAGCACGCTTTCCGAATAGCGCTGCGAGCCCTGCGAACGTGACAGCGCGATGGCGAGCGACACTGCATCATAGGCGAGCGTCGCGACGCGCGCCGGGTCGGAGCCGTATTTCGTCTTATAGCGCTGCGCGAAAGCGTTGAAGCCGGCGTTCTCTGGCGCGGTGAACCAGGCGCCCTGCAGCGCAGGCAGGTTCAACGTGCGCGCGTCGTTCCACAGACCGGTGCCGAATATCTGCACCTTCTTCGCATCGATGCCGTTCGCGACAAGCTCCTTGGACACCGCCTGCATGGCTTCGGCCTGCTCCGGAATGAACAGCGCGTCGAACTGATCGCGCGCGGCGGCCAGACGCTTCACCGACTCGCCCGGCGCGCCGGGCTTGTAGCGCTCGATCATCGGCACGCGGATCCGTAGGTCGCGGCGCTCTGCTGGAACTGCGCCATCGCCAGCGTGCCATAGTCGTTTTCTGAACGAGCGCGGCGATCGACTTCTTGCCATGCTGCGACGCGTAGCTCACGCCCCGGTCGACATAGCCCTCGACCGCGAAGGAGAGAAGATAGCTGCCGCGGCCGGCTGCCGACGAATCGGTGGAGAACGCGATCATCGGCTTGTTGGCGGCGCGCGCGACGCGGCTCGCCTCTTTGACTCCGGCGCCGAACACCGGACCGAGAATGATTTCGGCGCCCTCGTTGATCGCCGTCTGAGTCGCCGCAGCGGCGCCCGACGGCGTCGAACGATCGTCCTTGACGAGGATCGTCACGTCATTGTCGCCGCTGTCGGCGTAGGCGAGCTTCGCGGCGTTCAAAAGCGACGCGCCCACGGACGAGGGCCCCGACGGGCCGGTCAAGGGCACGATCAGCGCGATTTTCACCGCGCCAGTTCCGATCGTTTCGCCCTCGGCAGGAGCGGTCTGCGTAGAGGCGCTCAATTTCAGGTCGCGTGCGCCGGGCGCCCAAGGTCCGCTGGTGGGATTGCAGGCGGCGAGAAAGCCCGCGAGGCCAAGAAGCGCGGCATGTTTCATCACGGCCCGGCGCCTGGGCGCACCGGCGCGCCCGTGAGAAGACAATGTCGGCATAAGGTCCCCCTGCGACAGGGCTCTCGCCATGGCGCGGCTGTTCTGCGTTAAGGTCCGAGTCCCTGGTCGAAAGTCAATAGTCAGGCCATTTGGAGGAATTGCGGCTGGCGCGCAGTTAGCGCTTGTCCTGTTAAACGAACATCACGTATCTTAAAAAGAACGAAGATCGGCGACGCGCATGACCATTGAGGCCTCTCCCCCACCCTCTACGAGCTATACCGCTTTCGGCCTGCGCGCCGAAGCGGAAAGGATCGAGCCCGGACTTCATTTGGTCGCAACGCCGATCGGCAATCTGAAGGACGTTTCGTTTCGCGCCCTGTCGACGCTCGCTGCGGCGGATGCGGTGATCGCCGAGGATACGCGGGTCACCAAGACGCTGCTCGCTCATTATGGGATTTCGACGCCCCTCATCGCCTATCATGAGCACAACGCCAGGGTCATTCGCCCGCACCTTCTGGCGCGGCTGGAAGCGGGAGCAAAGCTCGCGTTGGTCTCCGACGCCGGCACGCCGCTGGTCTCCGATCCGGGGTTCAGGCTGGTTCAGGAGGCGCTGGAGAAAGGCGTGCACGTGACCTCGGTGCCGGGGCCTTCCGCCGTGCTCGCGGCGCTGGTCGTCGCCGGCCTGCCGACCGACCGCTTCTTCTTTGAGGGCTTTCTGCCCCATAAGAGCGGCCCGCGCCGGGCGCGGCTCGCCGAACTCGCGCACATTCCCGGCACGCTGGTGTTTTTCGAAAGCCCGCGCCGACTGGTCGAGACGCTCGCCGATTGCGCGGCGGTGCTGGGCGCGCGCGATGCCGCGATCGCGCGCGAGCTGACCAAGATGTTTGAGTCTGTCCGGCGCGGCGCGCTCGACGAACTCGCGGCGGCGCTTGCCGGAGAGGAGCCGCCGAAAGGCGAGATCGTGCTGCTCGTCGCGCCGCCGGGCGCAGGCGCGGCGCAGGCTTCGGCCGCCGATCTCGATGCGAAAATCGAAGAGGCGTTGACCGCGCATTCGGTGAAGGACGCGGCGAGCGTTGTATCCGCCGCGACCGGCCAGCCGCGACGCCAGGTATATGCGCGCGCGCTGGAGCTTGCGGCCGGACGGGGGAAGTAAGATGAGCTTGCGCCCCCTCCCCAACCCTCCCCCGATTCGCGGGAGAGGGAGTCCGACTCGGGTCCCCGCAATGAAACTGCAAAGTCTGCGTCGTTAGGGTCCCCTCTCCCCCGCAGCGGGGGAGGGACAGGGAGGGGGCGCAGTGATCACGCCTGTTCCATGATGAGCGAGACAAAGGACCACGCCCGCCGCGCCGCCTATGTCTACGGCCTGCGCGCCGAGACGGCGGCGACGCTATGGCTGCGGGCGCGGCTCTATCAAATTCTCGCGCGTAATTTTCGCGCGCATGGCGGCGAGATCGACATCATCGCGCGGCGCGGCCGCACGATCGTCTTCGTCGAAGTGAAAGCGCGCGGCCTTATCGACGACGCCGTCATCGCCATCACGCCGCAAAAGCGCCGGCGCTTCTCGCAGGCTGTCGGCCGCTGGCTCGCCGCCAACCCCTGGGCGGTGGCCTATACGCTGCGGGCGGACGCGATCTTTCTCGCGCCGCGCCGACTGCCGCGCCATCTCGAAAACGCTTT
This sequence comes from Methylocystis sp., assembly GCA_046349135.1. Classification (GTDB taxonomy): domain Bacteria; phylum Pseudomonadota; class Alphaproteobacteria; order Rhizobiales; family Beijerinckiaceae; genus Methylocystis. Next base: position 120,323 of record JAXMCY010000003.1, read on the forward strand.
CGAGCTTCGACTCGGCTGACTCACGCGGTCTGAATAAACCGCCGCTCGTTTCCCTCCAGCGCCACCGCCGTGAGCACGCCGCTGTTTACGGCGCGGGTGTCGAGATTGATCCGGTTCGGCAAATCCTCGACGTCGCGATGCGGCGTATGGCCGTGCACGATCACCTTGCCAAAAGACTGATCGCAGTCGAGGAACCCGTCGCGAATCCACATCAGATCTTGCGGGTCCTGCAAATGCAGCGGCCGGCTGCGCCGCACGCCGGCATGGCAGAAGAAATAGCCGCCATATTCGGTCCATAGTCTTGTTTCTTCGATAAAGCGGCGATGTTGCTGCGGGAAATGCGCAACAAATTTTGCGCGAACCCGCGACGCGCCGCCGAGCGCGAATTCTTCGCCGGCGTCGACGCCGTAGGAATGCAGCGTCGTCAGCGCGCCGTTGTAAACCCATTGATCGAGCGTCGCGGCGTCGTCGAGGAAGCGCAGCAGTGCGTCTTCATGATTGCCGCGGAGCGCGACGATCTGGGTGGGAAAATCCCCAGCCGACAAGCGCTTCAACACGCCGTTGGAGCCAAGGCCGCGGTCGATATAATCGCCCACAAAGATGGTCACCGCCTCACGGCAAGGCCGGGCCACGAGGTCTTCGGCGACCGCTTCGGCGAGGACGTGAAGAAGATCGGCGCGGCCATGAATGTCGCCGATCGCGTAAAGGCGCATGCCGGGCGGCGCCTCGGCGGTCCTTAAGGGGGATGAGAATGCGCGCGTCGTCATGGTTTTTTGTCATCTACCGTCGCCAAACGCCCTGACGAGGCGGTAGGAAGCAAAGGGGTGGCCTCATCCGCAGGAAAGGCTGTGGTCCTTTCCACTCGCCTCGCAGGAGCCGAGAATGCAGCCAGACGCAGAAGGGCGAGGAAGCATGCTGAATTTGAAGAAGATTTTTGCTTATGCGGCCCGCCTTGCGCTGATCCTCGCGCCTGCCCTGACCTTTGCCTTCAGCGCGCCGGTTCTTGCCGACACCCCCGATGAGACGTTCAAGGCGCTTGGTCTCGCAAAGACCGCTTCGCCGAAAGAGCTCTATGACGCGCTGACCAAGCGCTACTACGACGAATCGCAAGGCGCCGGCAAAGGGTCGCTGTCGAAATATTGGGAGCCGATCCCAATCTCGAAATATCTCAATCCGCACGACTTCTATAAGCCGCCGCAGACGATCGACATCGACGCAAAGCGCGGCGACTGCGTCGAATGTCACAGCCAGGTCACGCCCGGCTGGACGCATAGCTGGAAAGGCAGCGTGCACGGCAATCTCGACGCCATCCGCAATCTGCCTGACTCAGATGCGCGCGCTTACAAGAAGGCGATGATCACGGAGGTCGAGAACAATCTCCGCTCGATGGGAACGCTCAAGAACGGCGAGACGCTAAAGGAGGTCGGCTGCATCGACTGCCACATGGGAGTCGGCAAGGATCATGGGCAGCACAAGACTGAATTGCGGATGCCGGACGCGGCCGCCTGCGGACAATGCCATGTCCAGCAGTTCGCCGAACGCGAATCCGAGCGCGACACTTTCACCTGGCCGCAGGATCAATGGAAACCCGGCCATCCGTCGCATGCGCTGTCGATGAAGGCCAATGTCGAAAACGCGGTATGGGCGGCGATGGAACAGCGCGAAGTCGCGGAAGGCTGCACCTTCTGCCATACGCCGCAGACGACCTGTAACTCCTGCCACACGCGCCACGAATTCTCTGCCGTGCAGGCGCGCAAGCCTCAGGCCTGCGCCATCTGCCACAATGGCGTCGATCACAATGAATTCGAGGGCTACATGCTCTCGAAACACGGCACTATCTATCAGACCCGCGGCGACACATGGGACTGGAACGTGCGCCTCGCCGACGCGATGGAAAAGGGCAATATGAACGCGCCGACCTGCGCCTTCTGCCACATGGAGTATCAGGGCAAGTTCACGCACAACATGGTGCGCAAGGCGCGCTGGGCCTTCGTGCCGATGCCGAAGATCGCCGATAATCTGAACCACCCCTGGTTCACGCAGCGCAAGGAGTCGTGGGTGTCGACCTGCTCCAACTGCCACTCCGACAGCTTCGCCCGCGCCTATCTCGACGGCATGGACAAGGGAATCATTTCCGGCCTAGACATCACCGAGAAGGCGCGCAGCGTTCTGGTGAAGCTCTACAACGACAAACTGCTGCCGGGTCAGACGACGAATCGTCCAGCGCCGCCCGCGCCTGAGAAGGACGATGCAGGCGGCTTCTTCCAGCTCTTCTGGCAGAAGGGAAATAATCCGAGCGCGATCGAATATGTCTTTGCCGACATGTGGGAGCATCATCAGATCAAGCACTACAAGGGGCTCGCTCATATGAACCCTGGCGGCTACACCTATACCGAAGGCTGGTCGCAGCTCATCGGCGCGGCGGCGAAGATCAACGACGAGGATACGAAGCTGCGTGAGGCGGCCGAGATCCGCGCCGAGCTGAAGCGCGTCTCCGGCCAGAAGCGCGGCGACCTTGATCTCGACTCGCCGACGCGCCGCGCCTTCGCGGGCGGTCTTGGACTGCTCGCCGTGCTCGCCGGCGCTGGACTGCTGATGCAACGTGGACGCAAGCGAGGGTGATCCAAACTCACTGCCGCCATTGCGGGCATAGCGAAGCAATCCAGCGCGACAAGGCGGCTCTGGATTGCTTCGTCGCTTCACTCCTCGCAATGACGGCCGTCGGGCTCTGGATTTCCCGCTTGCGCGGGAATGACAATCCGAGAGCGAGAATCGGAACTCTGATTGTTAGACGCCCATGACTTCCCGTATTCGCCTTATCGCCGGCGTCGCCCTCCTCGTCTTCGGCTTCGCCCTGCTCGGCTGGGCGATTTACGCCGGCCTCAATCCAACCGTTCCGTTTGATCGTCAGCTTACCCCGATCTCGCCGGAAGCGGCGAAGGAGGTCGAAAGCTTCGGGCTTAGCGCCGACCGACTCCAACAAATCGAGGTGTCGGCGAAAAACGAAAGACGTCCGCTCGCCGCTGGCATCATCGCGCGCGACGAGTCAGGCCGGCAGACGCCGCTCGTGTGGCGTAATGAGGTGACGCAGCCGATCTTCTTCTCCGACGCCTCCGCAAGCGACCTTTCGAAAGTGCTTGCCGCGATCCACGAACATGTGCCGCAGGACGCCGTCGTGCTCGCCTGGTGGGATCTTTCGCGCGCGATACGTCTTGTCGCAGGGCGCGTCGCGCCGCTGGACGATGCAGAGGCGCGCGGGCTGCTCATGCCCCCCGCCTGGTCCGCCGCGGCGGCGTCGGAGCGCGCGCGCTGGGGCGCAGGCGCTCCGGTCGCTTCCGTCGATACCTTTACGCGCTTCATCGACGCGCTACTCGACTCGGACGAGCCGCGCGCGAGCGAATCCTTGAAGACGCTCGCCGATGGCAAGCCCGCCTATGTCGCCGTGCGCATGTCCGACGTGTGGAGGCTCGCCGCCGCGCGCCCGCAAGAGCTCTCGATCGCCTATAAGGATTTTGCCGCGACCGGCGTCTCGCACGGGCTGATCAAATCCGCCCAGCAATGGCTGCGCGACGAAAAGATCGACGGCGGCTTTGCGGTCGAACCGTTCGGCGGCGCGACGCGGCTGCATTATTTCGAACGCAAGAGCGACGGCGACAGGCTGATCGCACGGCTCTTACCGTTCTCGACCTCCCTGCCCTCGCAACCGACGCGCCTTTCCCTCGTCTATCAGCACAAGGGCTGGTGGATATGGCGGCTCAACAACTAGGTCGCAGAAACCGCTGCGAGCTGTCAGCTGGTTCCCGATCCAAGGCCTATCGCCGCTCGATCACGTTCTTCACGAGCGCCGTCTTCGCTTCGTGAAAGCCGATGTCATGCGCGAAGCTTTCCGCCGGTCCAGCTGCGGGCGCGGCGCCTCGCTTGAAGCGTGCCGGCAGATGCCGCGCCAGGATGCGCACCACCACATAGAAGGTCGGCGTGAAGATGAGGCCGAAGACAGTGACGCCCAGCATGCCGAAGAACACGGCGGTGCCGATCGACTGACGCATTTCGGCGCCCGCGCCCTCGGCGACGGCGAGCGGCAGCACGCCGAGGATGAAGGCGAGCGACGTCATCAGAATCGGACGAAGGCGCGTGCGAGCGGCGGTGACGGCGGCTTCGAATCTCGATTGGCCAGCGTCTTCCGCCTGCTTGGCGAATTCGACGATCAGAATGGCGTTCTTCGCCGCGAGGCCGATCAGCACGACGAGCCCGATCTCGACCAATATGTTGCGATCGAGCCCACGCGACACGACCCCGAGCATCGCCGCAAGAATGCACATCGGCACGATGAGGATCACCGAAACCGGCAGCAGCAGGCTTTCATAGAGCGCAGCGAGAAGAAGAAACACGAACACAACCGCGAGGCCGAAAGCGAGCGCGGCGGTGTGGCCCGCAAGCTTTTCCTGCAGAGCGATTTCGGTCCATTCGAAGCCAAAACCCTGCGGCAGCTTTTCCGCCGCGAGCTTTTCGACCGCGGCGATCCCCTGTCCCGACGAAACGCCGTGGGCGAGATTAAGTTGCACCTCGGCGGCAGGATAGAGATTGTAGCGCGGCACGCGGAAGGCGCCCGTCGTGTCGCGGAACGTGGCGACGGCGCCGATCGGCGCCATTGCCCCAGAGGCGCTGCGGGTCTTGAGATTGGCGATGTCGCGCAACGTCAGGCGATAGGGATTGTCCGCCTGCGCCATGACACGGTAGGTGCGGCCGAGCATGTTGAAGTCATTGACGAAGGTCGAGCCGAGATAGACGGAGAGCGTCTCGAAAACACGCCAAATAGGCACGCCGATGAGTTCAGCCTTGGTGCGGTCGACGTCAGCGAAAATTTGCGGCGTGCGCGTGTTGAACAGCGTGAACGCCTGGGTGAATTCTCCCGATTGTCCCGCTGCGCCGGCAAGCGCCCAGGTCGCGCCTTCGAGCGCCGGGAGGCCGCGTCCGCCGCGATCCTGCACATAGCCCTTCAATCCGCCGCCGGTGCCGATGCCCGGAACCGACGCCGGCAACAGCACGAAAGCGAAGGCGTCGCTCAGCTTCGAGAGTTCCCCGTAAATGTCTCCTTGAATCTGCGCGGCCGACAGGCCCTTCTTGGCGCGCTCCTCGAAGGACTCAAGCGTGACGAAGATCACGCCGGTGTTCGGCGCATTGGTGAAGGTCGCCCCGTCGAAGCCGGTGAAGACCACGGCGTCCTTCACGCCCTGACGTTTCAAAATGATGTCGGTCGCGTTACGCATGACCTTGTCTGTGCGATCGAGCGTCGCGCCGGGCGGCAACTGGAAGGCGGCGATCACATAGCCGCGGTCGAGCTGCGGGATGAGTCCGGTCGGCGTTCGCCGCAGCAGATCGAAAGCGAAAAAGATGAGGATCGCGTAGATCGCGAGCATGACGACGCCAAGCCGGACGAGACGCGCCGTCGCCGCGCCATAGGCCGTCGACAGGCGATCAAACCCTGCATTGAAGGCGTCAAAGAAGCGGCGCAGCGGCGCATGCGCCCAGGTGAGCCGATGGTGGACGCTCTCTTCTGCATCGTGCGGCTTCAGCAATAGCGACGCGAGCGCCGGCGAAAGGGTCAGCGACACGAAGGCCGAGATGATCGTGGCGCTCGCGATGGTGATCGCGAACTGCTTGTAGAAGGCGCCTTGCAGGCCGCTGATGAAGGCGGTCGGAATGAAGACGCCGCAGAGCACGAGCGCAATGGCGATCAGCGCGCCGCCGACCTCGTCCATCGTTTTGTGGGCGGCTTCTTTGGGCGATAGTCCTTGCGCCAGATAGCGCTCGACATTCTCGACGACGACGATCGCGTCATCGACGACAATGCCGATGGCGAGCACGAGGCCGAAAAGCGACAGCGTGTTGAAGCTGAGGCCTGCGGCCTTCATCACCGCAAAGCTGCCGACGAGCGACACGGAATCGCCGCCACCGGAATGATCGCCGCGCGCCACGTCTGAAGGAAAAGGATGACGACCAGGACGACGAGGACGATCGCCTCCAGTAGCGTATGAACAACCTCGTCAACCGACTGCTGGATGAACTCGGTGGGATTGTAGATGACCGTATAGTCGACGCCGGACGGGAAATTCTTCTTGAGCCGCTCCATCTCCTGCTTGATGGATTCGGCCGTCTGCAACGCGTTCGAACCCGGGCGCTGAAAAATGCCGAGCGCGGTCGCCACGTCGTGGTTCAGATAGGCGTTGAGCGTATAGTCCTGGGCGCCGAACTCGATCCGCGCGACGTCGCGCAGATGAATCTGACCGTCGGCGTCGGCGCGGATGACGATGTCGCCGAACTGCTCCGGCGTGCTGAGCCGTCCGAGAGTCTGCACCGAAAGCTGAAAGGCGCCCGCCGAGGCGGCAGGCGGCTGATTGACGGCGCCCGCGGCGACCTGGAGATTGGCGGCGCGCAGGGCGGCGATGACGTCGCCAGCCGTCAGATCGCGCGCTTCGACTTTCGCGGGATCGAGCCAGACCCGCATCGAATAGTCTCTCGCGCCGAAGAGGCGCGCGTCGCCGACGCCGTCTATTCGAGCGATGGCGTCCTTCACGTAAAGCGTCGCATAGTTCGAAATATATTGCTGGTCGCGCGAGCCGTCCGGCGACAGCAGATGCACGACCATCATCAGGTCCGGCGAGGCCTTCTTCACGACGACGCCGAAGCGCGTCACCTCTTCCGGCAGGCGCGGATTGGCGATGGCGACGCGGTTCTGTACGAGCACCTGAGCAAGATCGATATTGACGCCCGGCTTGAACACCACGTCGATCGACACATGTCCGTCGCCTGTCGATTGCGACGTGATGTAGAGCATGTCGTCGACGCCGTTGACTTCCTGCTCGATCGGCGAGGCGACGGTTTCGGCGATCACATCCGCCGAGGCGCCGGGATAGGTCGCGGTAATGTTGACCGTCGGCGGCGCGATTTCCGGATATTCGGACACTGGAAGCGCGCCTTGCGCGATCGCCCCCGCGAGTGTGAGAAGCACGGACAGCACCGCCGCGAAAATCGGCCGCTCGATGAAGAAGTGCGAAATGCGCATAGCGTTCCTGGCTTCGTTGACTAGCGGTCGCTGACCGCGACGGGCGCTTCCTTGATCTCGCCGTCCTTCGGCCGCACCGCGGCGCCCGGCCGAACCATCGGATTCGCAAGCCCGCCGATCACGATTCGATCCTTCGCGTCGAGACCGGATTGAATGACGCGCAGGCCCCTGTGAATGGCGCCGAGGGTCACCGACTTGGCGACGACCTTGTTGTCATCCGATACGACAAGCACGGTCTTGCTCGTCTGATCCGAAACGACTGCGGCGTCAGGGATAAGCAACGCCGAAATGTCGCCGCCGAACAGACGCAGGCGGCCGAAGGCGCCAGGCGTAAGGAAATAGTCCTTATTGTCGAAGATCGCCCTACCGCGGATCGTGCCGGAGCGCCGGTTGATCTGATTGTCGAGGAAGTCCATGACGCCGCTGCGCGTCCATTCGGTCTCGTCGGCAAGCCGGACGGAAACGGGATTCTTCAACTCATGCGACAGTTCCTTGCGTCGCTCCGCCGTGCGCGCATAACGAATGTAGTCCGCCTCCGAGGCGTCGAAAACGAAATGAATGGGATCGAGCGTCACGATCGTCGTCAGTAAGGTCGCCCCCGCCTGTCCGCCCTGAACGAGATTGCCTGGGTCGACGCGACGGTCCGACACGCGACCAGAGATCGGGGCGCGAACCTGGGTCCACTCAAGATTGAGCTCGGCGTTTCGAAGCGCCGCTTCGGCGCTCAGGACTTGCGCCTTGGCGATATCGCTGCTCGCTTTCCGTTGATCGACGTCGCGCGCGGTAATGGTGCGGCCTTGCGTCATTTCCTGCGCACGCGCGTAATCGCGAGACGACATCGCCGCCTGCGCCTGCGCCCGGACGAGCTCCGCTCGGGCGCTATCGACCGCAATCTGATACGGCCGCTGATCGATAACGAATAGAACGTCGCCTGTTTTGACGAACTGCCCGTCAGTAAAATTGATCTTTTCCAGAGCGCCGGAGACGCGCGCGCGGACCTCGACCTGCTTGAGGGGCTCGAAACGCCCCGTATATTCGTCCCAGTTCGGAATTGTTCTGGCGAGAGGGCGAGAAACGACAACTTCGGGAGCCGGTCCTTCCGCGCGCGCTTCTGCCGCTTGGGCGACAAAAAGCAACGCTGCGAACATTTTAAGCACTGCGCTGACGACTCTTTCGTGACTCGCGCCGACGCGCGCGGCCACACGACCCGATAACGTCATCTCGCCTCCGGTTACGATATCTGCATTGAAGCGCCAGATCTTGACGGGCGCGTAACGCAGACATCACGTAAGATCGGCGCCGTCAGAAGGCAAATCACGCGCTGAGCGCCTGCTCCAGGCCAGCATTGCCAAGCTCTTCCGAAACGCGCAGACTGCCGTCGGCGAACGGAGGACGAGATGCCTTTATTCCTGGCGCAATTTTCATATTCCCCTGCGGCCTGGGCCACATTCATCAAGACGCCGCAGGACCGCGTCGCGGCTTCGGAGGCGCTTCTCAAGCACTTCGGCGGCCGACTCATCGGACTATACTACACGCCAGGCGCAGAATATGACGGCTTCGCGCTGTTCGAGGCGCCTGACGACGCGACGGCGGCCGCTTTGGAGATTGCGGACGTCGCCGCGGGCCATCTGACCCGCAATCGTCTCACCAGAGTCTTCTCGGCCGAAGAAACGGGCGCAATTCTCCGGCAGGCTGCCGCCGCGCCGAGCATGGCGCCGAAAAATCCCGGATAGCTCGCCAGCTCTACCGGCGTCGCGCGCTTGGCGTGGGCAAGTCAATATGCGCTGAGCAGGTTGACTTTCGCGTTGGCGAGCATCAGACGCTTTGACAGCAGCGACGCGAGATTTCGCATGATGAGTTCTCCAGTTTCCGGATGACTCTTCCGGAACGTCGCATAGGCGCTCAGCGGTAACTCGAGACATTGCACCGCCGTGTCGGCCCATACGTCCGCGCTGCGTTCGCGTTCAATGAGCGCCATCTCGCCAAACGCCATGCCCGGCGAAATCGAGGCGAGACGCGCGCCGCTGGGAAGCTTTACGCTAACCATGCCGCTCTGCAGGAAAAACAACGAATCAGCCGGCTCTCCGGCGCCGATGATTCGGTCGCCAGTCTTGAAGGAACGAGCGACTCCAATCTCCCTGATATGATCCAGTTCATCCGACGCTAGCCTCGCGAGCAACTCCTGCTCGCCGAGAGGTATCGTTTTGGCAAGGCCCTCGAAACCGCCATAGCGATAGATCAGCTGGTCTTCGGCCCATTCGATCGCATCGTCGAGCAGCAGGAAATGACGCAGCTTCGGCAATGCGATATCTTCGCCATATATCGCCTGCCCGAGACGCGACTCCTTTTCAAATCCCGCAACGATGATCGTTACGCCGCCAGCGGCGAGGCCAGCCAAGGCCTCTTGAAGAAGCCGCGAGGCGGCGATCGTCGCGCTCGGAACGCGTCGAAAGTCCAAAATCAGCAGCGCAGCCGGCGGCGCTGCGCCGGCGAGCCTGCGCGACACATAATCCATTGCAGCGAATGAGAGCGCGCCGACCAGTTCGATAACTCGAATAGCGCTCGCATGCTGCTGCAGGATCTTAAGTTCGAAAGTCTGTCTGCTGCGGCGCGAGGAAACGCCCCCGGCGTTGTAATCTCTAATAATGCAGCTGCGCACGTCGTCGCTGCGATTGAGCAAATGCAATCCAAAATGCGCCGACAGCGCCTCGCAGACCTTTAACCCGCGGACGCTGTTGCCGTGACTGTCGAGTCGAGGCGAAAATGTGCCGAGCCCCAATTGCGCCGGAAGGGCGGCGATAATTCCGCCGCCGACGCCGCTTTTCGCCGGAATTCCGACTCGATAGATCCACTCGCCGGCGTAGTCGTACATGCCGGAGCTCGTCATTACCGAGAGCGTGCGCGCTACGACATAGGGGGAAACGATCTGGTCGCCGGTCAGCGGGTTGCAGCCATTGTTGGCCAATGTCGCCGCCATAACGGCCAAATCGCGTGCGGTGACAAGCACCGCGCACTGCCGGAAATAGACGTCCAGAACGGCGTCGACGTCGTCCCGAAGCACCGAATAATTCCGCAGCAGCCACGCGATCGCACGATTCCTGTCGCCGGTCGCCCGCTCCGAGGCGAAGACCGCTTCGTCGACGTCGAGTTCGCGTCCGGCGAACCTCCCGAGCATGCGATGAATGACGTCAAAGGCGCCGTCGCCTTCATGCTGATGGATCAAGCCGGAACATGCGATCGCTCCGGCGTTCACCATGGGATTAAACGGCTTGTTTTCGCCCGTCAGTCGGATCGAATTGAAAGCTTCGCCGCTGGGCTCGACGCCAATAACCGACTCGACGCGCTCATGGCCAAGCGTTTCGAGCGCGAGCGCGAATACGAACGCCTTGGAGATCGACTGGATGGTAAAAGGCGCGGCGCTGTCGCCGACTTCATAAACGTATCCGTCGATCGTCGCGAGGCTGACCCCGAAATGTGCCGGGTCGGCCCTCGTCAATTCCGGGATGTAGTCTGCGACCGCGCCTGAATCGTCAGTGACGAACTGTTCGTGGCAGCGGCGCAAAAAGCCGCGAAGCGGTGGATGCACGACGTCTCCAATTTTTCCGCTGGCGAAAACGATCTTAGCCTTCGATAAATGTCACAGCAAAGGCCGCGTCTGTCATCATTCTTCTTCCCGGCCAAACGGTTAGGACCGGCCTGCAATCAACCAAATCCACGAAGTTGCATAAGTTTTTTCATGAAATATTTTTTCGAGCCACATGCAAAGCCGGCCTGCTGACCGGCCAAGCGCCGCATGTTGCGATTGGCCGCGGCACGCGCATCGCGCTGTAACCTTATTCGTGGCAACGACGAATAGCGTGGACGGGTTCTCACAAGACCCTGAACCGCTCGTCCCGCGAGCTGATTTGCAAGGAGATGTAAATGAACGCCAAAATCGTTTCGGGCGCCCCGGCGGCCGCCGCCGCGATCGCTCTGGTGCTGAGCGGCGCTGCGCCGGCGCCCGCGCTCGCCAAAAAAATGAGCAAGACCGTCCATTGCAGCGGAATCAATTCATGCAAGGGGAAGGGAGTCTGCAAAACCGCGAACAACGCCTGCAAGGGCATGAACGCTTGCAAGGGACAGGGGTGGCTGCCTGAAAAATCGGCAAAAGCCTGCGAGGCGAAGGGCGGCACCGTCGCCGAAATGTGAGTCACCTGGCGCGGACGGACGGCTTTACCGCTCCGTGCCGCGCCGATTCCCGATTTAAAGGGCGCGCCGAAATTGCAATCAGCGGCGATGCGCCTGAAAGGAGGCGATCAACTCGTCGCGCATGGTCCAGTGCAGCAAGACTCGACCGAAAAGCGACGCGACGCCCGTAAGCAGGACGACTGAGCCGAACTGCCAGATACAGACCGACACCGCCGCATCCTGCCGGAAAGACAGGCGCAGGGCTCCCGCCGCCAGGGCCGTCGACGCGAGCGCCGCAAGACCAATCGTCACGAATGGCGCGATGGGCGCCCCGCGCTTGACCATAGAAAGTATGAGAAGCGCCGCCGGTATGCTGATGGCGAGGATCGTCGGCAGACAGTCGATGTCCGAATGCGACAGCAAACCTGAGACGCCGAACGCGTCGACATCCCTCCAGCATCCGACAGCGAGAGCGCCCACCCAGACGAATAAGAAAATCCCGGCGGCGAACCGCTCCCAGATCGGTCGCGCCGGACAACCAGCGCTGAAGGCGCCCGCCGCGGCGACGACGCTCGTCAAAAAGGCCGCAACGACTTCCGTCGCAAACTGCGGATCAGCGACTTTGAACAGAAAGTCGGGCCTGAGCCCCATGAACGCCACGACGACGCCAACGTAGCAAAGCGAGACCGTAAACCAAACGAGCGCGCGTCTCGCAGGGTGCGCCAGCGGGCGAATCGGCGCGCAATTTTGGGTCAGGGTCTTGATCAGGGCTTCGTTCAACATCAGCTAGCCATTCCCCTCGAGCGCCCGCCGCATCGCCTTGACGGCTCTGTGAATCCCGACTTTCAGCGAACCGACGCTCTTTCCCGTGACCCGAGACGCTTCATTGAGCGAAAGGCCTTGAATCTTGATCAGCTCGATCGCCTGTCGCTGGCCAGCCGGCAAAATCGCCATGGCTTGGCGAAGGGCCTCCTGATCGTCCCTCGCCTCTTGATCGGATTTCGCGGCATCGCCGTGAAAGGTTTCAGGCAACACGTCGACCGCGGTCTCATTGGCGCGCGCGTAACGGCTTCGCGCGGCGTCGGCGACGCGTCGCGCGGCGATGGTCATCAGCCAGGGCATAAAGGGTCGACGACGATCATACGTCTGACGCACGGTGTGAATGGACACCAGGATTTCCTGAACCACATCCTCGGTATCATGCGCATTCGGCCAGCGCCGCATGACGAACCGGCGCAATACGGGAAAGAGATCGGACAGGAGCTCGCCGTACGCCGCCTGATCGCCGTCCTGCGCCAAGGCCATCAGGGCGCGCCAGCGACTTTCCCGATCGTTTGGCGTTTCGCTCAACTCGCCATGTCCGTAGCGAATCCGTCTGGCTCGCTCAGCCGCTTTGAAGCCGATATTCACCCGGGCCGGAACGCGCAGGCCCGTTAGCTTAGTTTTAGTCGATCAGGCGTCGCTGCGCCATCTGCCGGACTCGCCTTGCTGGCCCCATGGGGAGTAACCTTTGGCGCGGTCGCGACGAATTAGCGCTTGAGAGGCGAGCGGTCGTTTTGGTAAGCGCAAGAAACGCCAGATTTTTGACCGTTAGTGAATAAATCCAGGGAAAGCAGAGGGAGAACAAAATGTCAGATAAGAAACTTCGCGCCGCCTTCGCCATCGCGGGCGCGTTTGCGGCGGCCTGCTCTCTGGCCGAAACGGCGCAGGCCGCGAAATCCGAGGAGAAGTGCTTCGGCGTGTCCTTGAAGGGCAAGAACGATTGTGCGGCGGGCCCCGGAACGAGCTGTGCGGGAACGTCGAAGACGGATTATCAGGGCAGCGCATGGAAATATGTTCCGAAAGGCACCTGCACGTCCATCGTGACGCCCAAGGGCAAAGGCAGCCTCGAGCCCATCGCCGACTAAGGCCGCATGGAGACGCGTTCCACCCCCGAGCATAGAAGCGAATATGCGGCGTCCTCGCTGCCCGCTCGCGCGGGGGTTGGATTCAAGAGCGCGCATTTCGCCGACATCGAAGACGCCGCGCCAAATGTCGGCTTCTTCGAAATCCACGCCGAAAATTACATGGGTGCCGGAGGGCCGCCGCACGCCCAGCTGATGCGATTGCGGCGGGACTTTCCGCTGTCGATCCACGGCGTCGGCTTGTCGATCGGCGGCGCCGAGCCTCTTGACCGAGAGCACCTTCGCCGCGTGAAATCTCTTGTCGATCGCTATGCGCCGGCCGCCTTCTCGGAACATCTCGCCTGGTCGACCCAAGGCGCGCGCTTTCTGAACGATTTGCTGCCCCTGCCCTATAATTCGGCGACTTTGGCGCATGTGGTCGCGCATGTGAATGAAATTCAGGAGACCCTCGGCAGGCCGATGCTGCTTGAAAATCCCGCGGCCTATCTGCGGTTCCAATCCTCTGACTATTCCGAGATCGACTTCTTGCGCGAGGTCGTGCGCCGGACGGATTGCCGGCTGCTGCTCGACGTGACGAACGCCTATGTCAGCGCGACGAATCTCGACTTTTCGGCCGAGGATTATATCGACGCCTTCCCGATGTCCTACGTCGAAGAGATACATCTCGCCGGATACGCCGAGGATGCCGACGAGGTCGGCGACCTTCTGCTGATCGACGCCCATTGCGCGCCGGTCCAGCAAGAGGTTTGGCGTCTCTACGATCGCGCACTGGCGAGGCGCGGACCGGTCGCGACGCTGATCGAATGGGACAATGACATACCGCCCTGGCCGCTACTCCTGGAGCAAGCCACGCATGCGGAGCAGTTTCTCAAGAGCAGACGGCCTGCCGCCGTAGAGGACGCCGGATCGGAGGCGCTTCATGACGGCGTCGGTTGATTTCGATCAAGGCGCGTTTGTCCGCGCCCTGCTCGATCCCGAACTTCCAACCCCGGGCGGGCTTGAAGCGCGCCGTGGTCTGCAGCCGGAGCGGCGCTTCGCGGTCTATCGCAACAATGTGTGCGTTGGACTGGTCGACGCGCTGTCGGAGCGCTTTCCGGTTTGCCGGCAACTGGTCGGCGACGAGTTTTTCCGCGCCATGGCGCGTTGCCATGTACGCGACTTCCTTCCGCGCACGCCGATGCTCTTCGATTATGGGGACGATTTCGCTGCCTTCGTCTCGAGCTTCGAGCCAGCGCGCGAGCTTGCTTACCTCGCGGAGGTCGTGCAGCTCGAATATGCCGTCGGCCAAGCCTATCACGCCGAAAACGCGGCGCCGCTGTCAATGGACGCGCTTCGCGCCCTTCCACTCGATCGACTGGCGGGCGCGACGGCCGAATTGCATCCATCGACGCATGTCATCGCGTCGCAATATCCGATTGTTTCGATCTGGCGGCGCCACATGTCGGGCGACGAGACGGCGCAGCTGGAATTGGACCATGGCGAAGAGGCGCTAGTCGTTCGGCCTCAACTGGCGATTAGCGTCACCACGCTTCCCGTCGGCGGATCGGTTTTCGTGCATGCGCTTGAACGCGGAGGAACATTTGGACAGGCTGTCGAAGCGGCGAGCGGCTTAGCGCGGGAGTTCGATTTGACGGCCTGTTTGCAGGCGCTCTTCCTTGCGGAGGCGTTCCTCGCCATCAACGTCTCGCACTAGCGAAATTTCATCGCCCGGCCCGCTTGTTGATCATGATGGAGATTGAGACGCAATGAATATCATAACAACGGTTGCGCGCTGGCTGGATGCGATCCCCTACTCTCTCATCGCGCTTTTTCTGCGGATCGTCGCCGCTCATCCATTCTTCGTTTCAGGCCAGACCAAGATCGAAGGGCCGACCATCGGCCGCGAACTTTTCGGCCTGGATCTGTCGTTCCAAATCCCGACGGCGGTGCGCGACTCGACCTTCGCCTTGTTTGCCGATGAATATAAGGTTCCGCTCATTTCGCCGACGGTCGCCGCCTATGTGGCGAGCGGCGGCGAATTCGTCCTGCCGCTGCTGCTTGTTCTCGGGCTTCTGACGCGTTTATCGGCGTTCGGCCTTCTGATGATGACCATCGTCATTCAGATGTTCGTCTTTCCTGACGCATGGTGGACGGTCCATGCCTACTGGGCGGCAATTCTCATCGTGTTGATCGCGCGCGGACCCGGCGTGATCTCGCTTGATCATCTGCTGTTTCGGCGACGGTCGACATAGAGGGTCGATCCACCGAGGCGCAGGCCGCTAACCGCCCGGTCACGTCTTAGGGTTGATCGATATAGATGACGATGCCGGTCTGCTGGGGCGCCGTGTGCGCATGCGCGAGCCCGACGCCGACGCCAAAGAAAATGACCGAACCAAGGATCGCTCCGATGATCTTACCGCTGAACTTCGACATAATGTCCTCCTGTCATTTGATAAAATGACATTAGCGGATGAAGGCCTGAGCGAATGTGCGCCCCCGCACGCGCGGTGAGCAGCGCAACGGTCGGATATTCGGCGGCGAGGGCGCGGCGTCGGCTTTTCTTCCCAAGTCGAAAGCGCCTCTCAGCGGCGATCCAACCACACGCCGAGGATCGCCCCGCAGATGGCGCCGGCGACGGCGCACATGAATCCGACGGAAAGTCCTGCAACGGCGACGCCCAAACCTGCCGCGAGCGCCGCGCAGATTCCGGCGAAGGCGATTGGGGTCGTCCCATGGATGGCGTCAGATGCGCCGGCGTATGACCTGGCGAATTTTCGAGGCTTGGCCATTGTCCGTTCCTCGCTAGCGCTCAGGCGGTCGCCTGATATCGCTTGCAAGAGCAGATAGGACGCCGCGGGCCAAAAGGCGCGCCCGCCGATACGGCTGGCCGTTATATCTTCAGCGATTTCTGGAGCTTGGCGGCGAGCTGCCCGAGCGCGGCGCTCAGCTGTCAGGCGCGATGAGCGCGTCCTTTTACGCGCCGGCGGCGCAAGGGGTAGTCGACGCTGTCATAAAGAGGTCGAATCTGTCGGCCGAAAAAATGCTGCTCATTCACTTCCAAGGAGCAACTCGCCAGCGCTGTCGGCGTAAGTTCCTCCACCGCGTAACGAATGGCGTCCGAGGCTCGCGTGAAACGCCTGAAAATAAGAGACTTGTATTTCGAATTTGCCGCCTTGCTAAAAAAGAGGACGGCCTCGTTTCCATAATCCTTCGCGTCCATCGTCCGCCTCCAGCATCTACTGGATCAAATTGTCCCCCGCGTCGCGTTCGAGGGCGGATTCCACGGCGACTCTTTCCTGTCCGTCGCGATCTCTCTTCAGTCGGTACTGCAGTCCTGCGCCGCCGTCCGGGAGATGACGCGTCACATGGAATGAATCCGCGTCGGTCGCCGCGCCAGACTTTTGGATAACGCGGACTCCAACGGGAAATTTATGCGATGGGACGGCGGTCAGCCGTTGCGCCGGACGCCGAAAGCGCCGGCTCGTTTCGTTGTCATTCGTCATTGGACGTGATCCTCCATTTGGCGGTCCTGAGCGCGTAGCGCTCCAACGCGCGCCGCGCTTCTCATCATCGCCGCCGCTTCGCTTCGGCTTCGCGGACCTGGAGCTTTTCGACGGTCAGCCAAGATGAACCTTTAACGGCTGGCGAACCTGCGTCAGGAGCTTTGTCCTTCTTGGGCTTTTTCGCTTCGCGCGTGCTGCGCCGTTGGCCTTTAGCCATATTTGAGCCCTCCTGTGCTTGGCTTCGCGCCATCGCCGGGCCGTATTGCCTCGCCCTTAAGCTCGAAGCGCTTCGGCAAGGCAAAATATTTTGCCCCCGGCGAAGACCGCCAGGGGCGCAAGCATGATTAAGCCGAGACCTGCAGCTGATCCGCCGACGACTTGCCGCTGCGCCTGTCGATGGCGATCTCGTAGGTGACCTTTTGGCCTTCCGCGAGGCCAGACAATCCTGCGCGTTCAACGGCGCTGATATGAACGAAGACGTCGGGGCCGCCGCTCTCCGGTTGGATAAAGCCAAAACCCTTTTGGGCGTTGAACCATTTTACGGTGCCTGTCTGCATGAGATGTCCTTTCAAGAACAGGGTTCCGCGCCGAACGACATGCGCGGCGCGTTTGGGGATCGAAGTTCTGGAGAGGAAGTCAGGAGCCGACGCGCCAAGGGAGCGAAAGCAAGATCGTTCGGCCGAAATTCGATAGGCGATACTTAGACTGTATGGGCGAAATTACAAGCGCTGGCGCAAGCGGCGCGGCGCTGTTGGCGCGGGTCCGCCAATCTCCAAATCAAGCGCACGGAAACGGAGATAACTCCGCGGCTTCGCGGAATTGGCAGGGCGCTCGCGTCCTCGTGCGTTAAGTTGCGCTCCCGTCAGGCGGCGCGAGGCGTAAGCCCGAGCCATTGTGAAACCCCGGGCAAGAAGCGCCGCGCGATGGCTTCAAAGCCGAGAACCAGCATCAATGAGACGCCGAGGGTGGGTAGAAAAGCGCCCAGCGCCAAGATCAACAAGACGAGAGCAGGCGCCCAACGCGGCGGCGCCGCGAGCGCCGGCGGGGCGCCCAATGCGCCTTTCGGGCGACGCCGCAGCCACATCAGCATCGAGGTCACGACGAGTGTCAGAAAAGACAGAGCCGTGAAAAGCCCCAGCACTTGATTCGCAGCGCCGAAAAGATGACCCTCATGCGCCGCGACGCCGACGCCAACGACTTTGTCTATGAGCGGCTTGCCGGAGAAATCTTCGCGCCTGACCACGTCGAAGCTTGTCGGGTCGAGATATAACGTCTCCCGAAGCGGCCGATTTTGCGTTTCTGAGCGCACCTGCCAATTGGGGTTCTTGGGGGACGGCGGCGCCAACATCACGGGATCAGTAAGGCGTGCGCTTAGAGCAACCGGGGCGACCCGGTCGAAACCAACGATATGCGCCGGGGCCGAACCCTCTGTCATGGCGGCATGGCCGGCATGGCCCGCATGCGCGTCGTGCTCACCTGAGGCTTCGGCGACCGACTGGGGCGCGGACTGAAAAGCCGCGACGCGCTGCGCCTTCGCCGAGTTCGGTCCAGTGGTCCAATCCATTTTGACCTGCTGCTGAGGCGTGACCCCCCGCGACCAACGGAACGCTTCGCCCCACACCTTCGTCCACGGCAACCCGGAGACGAGTAAAAACAGAGCGAAGAATGAAACATAGAGACCGGTGACCGCGTGCAAATCGCGTAGAAACGGCCGGCCCTTTCGCGGGTATAATACGCCCGCCACGCCAATTGAATTTCGCGGCCACCAGAGATAGAGGCCCGTTAATATCATCACGATGGCCCAAGCCCCGGCAAGTTCGAGCACGATTGCGCCGGCGTCGCCAAGGAGCATGGAGCCGTGAATGTCATGCATCAGCGTTGAAAGACGCCATTTCTCGGCATCGACTTTAATAATTTCGAGCGTATCCGGGCGGACCAGGACGCGTTGTTCCTGCCCTTGCGCGTCGACGACATGCACCCTTGCGGCGTCAGAGGCATCGCTTCGAAGTGCAAGACCCTTGATGCGTGATTGCGGGACAGCGGCAAGAGCCGCTTCGACCTGGTCGTCGAGACTACGCGCGGGGGCGGAAAGCGACATGTGGTTGTATGGCCGGTCGAAAAAGGCGTCGATCTGCGGCTTGAACAGATAGACCGACCCAGACAAGGCGAGGATGGTTACAAACGGCAGGCAAAAGAGCCCAGCATAGAAATGCCACCGCCAAATCATCCGGTAGGATGTGGCCGCATTCAGCCTGCTGTTTACTACCTCTTGTTCTGAGAAGGGCATCGTCCACATCTTGGCCTCCTATGCGCTTGGATGTCAGATCCGTGACCGGCCTCGCGCAGAGAGAAATTATGCGCGACTCTTGGTCAATGCAAACCCTGAGGGGGCGCTCGCAGGCGTTGCGGCCGCGAACGAAACCTTGACGCTCAGCAGCCGCAACGCCACGAAATCAACCTGTCCGCACAACGAATGCGCGCAATCGCGAAGCCATGGTGTCGTCAGCGCCACGAATCGGCGGCGCCAACCTCTCTCGTTCAGCACGCCGACTGCGCGCATCGCCCAATTAGAATGCGACTCTTATCGTACCCATCGCGTTGAACGGCGCGCCTGGATAGATGCTCAATCTTGGCGTCGAGAAGTTGTTGTCCACGGATTCGAAATACCGGGTATTTGCGAGGTTGCGCAGATTGAGCTGCGCGGTCACGTCGCTGCCCATAACTTTAAGCTTATAGGCGGCCATTGCATCGAGCCGCACATAGCCGGGCAGCTGGAAAGTGCTCTGATCGTCGCCCTGGCGGTTGCCGACCACGAACACGCCAAACCCGAGACTGAAGCCATCCAGCTCTGCTATCTCCTTGATGTCCCATTTCGCCCAGAAGCTGCCTTGATAGCGGGGCACGCCAATCAGGCGGCGTCCGAGCGTGGTGGTCGCCGGATCGGTGTTGTTGTCCTGGGTGACGCGCGCGTCCATATAGGTGAAGCTGCTGATCAGGCTGAGATTGTCGAGAATCTTCCCCGTCGCGTCGAGTTCCACGCCCCGGCTGCGCGCTGCGCCGACCAAAACGAGCGCGGTCGGATCTAGCGATGTGACGTCCCTCACCGGAATATTCGTCTTGGTGAGGTTATATAACGCCAGCGTCGTCAACAGACGACCTTCGAACCATTCCGCCTTCGCGCCGATTTCGATCTGTTCGCTCTTTCCAGGCGCGAACGGCCGATTGAACTGGTCGACGCCGATCGAGGCGTTGACGTTCGGTCCGAACGCCTGCGTCCAACTTCCATAGAAGCTCGCCCAGGGAACTGGCTGGACGAGAAGTCCGACGCGCGGACTGAAGGCCGAGTCGAAACGCGTGGGCGCAAAGAAATTGTATTGCCGGTTGGCGGCGGAAAAGGGATCGCCGACGGCGACGGGATTGATCGTATAGGGATGGGTAAAGATGTAAGATTCCGCCAAGTCGCCGGTTGCCCCTCTCGCCTGGCCTTGCCAGAACCAGTCGAAGCGACCGCCCCCGAGAATATGCACCTTTCCGTCCAGAAGCGTGATGTGATCCTGGAAGTAAAAACCTTCCTGATTGGTGATGTTGGCTTGCCGATCATTTAGGAAGCGGGGCCGGTCAAAGACGCTTTGCCACTCATAAAAAGCTGTAGGGATCGTGGTGTAGACATTGCTGGTCCACGGATAGAACATATTGACGGTGAGCAAAGGATTCGGCGGAAAAAAGCGCCCCTGATTGCCGTATATCGAGTGGACGCGCTGATAATCGAATCCGAGCAGCGTGTCGTGATGGGAGCCGAGAAAATCGAAATGCCCGAGAAGATCTAAATTGGTTCCGTAGACGTCCGAGTCATTCTGCTGACTGAAGGCGTTCTTCAGGACATTGCCTATCGCATCGACGCCTGCATGACTGGAGTAGGCGTCATTATGATGCAGGAACGCCGCGAGGAACCGCTGCTTGAACGTGAACGTGTCGTTGAAGCGGTGCGTGAAGTCCGAACCGACGAAGACGTTATTGTTATTGGACAGCGGCACATACGGCCCTTCGAGGTTGCGCGAAACCGGAACGTCGGCGGGCCTCGTGGTCTTGAAGGGATTGATGGTCAGGCCGAGCGTGGGCCTGTAGTCCTGATTGTAATATTCCACGTCCGCGACGAAGGTCGTATCCTCTTCCGGATGCCAGGCGACGCTCGGATTGACGTGCACACGTTCGGCGCGGCTGAAATCGACAAATCCGCCAGTGTTCAAATAGCCGCCGGAGAACCGATAGAAGAGAGATTTGTCGTCGGTCAACGCGTCGGCTGAATCCCATTCGGTGAAATAGTCATTATACTTGCCAATTCGCTGCTGGACCCAGTTGATCCGATTGACGACGGGGCGCTTGGTTATAAGGTTGATCAGTCCGCCCGGATCACTGCGTCCGTAGAGCATCGCATCGGGGCCTTTCATCACCTCAATTCTCTCGATGTTCGACGTGCCGAAATCAGTAAAGTTGGTCGGCGACACCGCCAATAATCCGTTTCGGAAGATTCTCGGCGTCTGGAAGCCGCGAATGCGGGTAAAGGAGGCGTTGCCGCCCTGGCTTTGCGCCGATTGCACGCCGCTGACGTTTTCGAGCGCGCCTTTGATGTCGGTGACGCTCTGATCCTGGATCACTTCTCCCGGTACGACCTTTACCGAAGCGGGGAGTTGGATCATCGGAATGGCCATCTTCGTCGCGGTGGACGTGGTCTTGACGACATAGCTGTCCTGCCGGCGGGGAATCCCGAGGAGCGGCTGAGGCGCCGACTGTGACGTCGACGGTTGTGAGACGGCGCCTTGCGGCGCGCCCGTCGAGGCGCCCCCCCTCGAAATCTGCGTGCGCTGTGGCTTTCCGGTCGTGCGGCCCCCGACATCGATCGTAGGCAGTTTTTGTTGCGCTTCGGCCATGGTCGAGCAGCACATGAGAGCGACAGCGCCGGCGGAAACGCCTCGCAATAGAGTGTTGAAGGACATGAGTATCCCCTTATGCGGCGCGGACCGCATTCCTGATTTGATCTGAGAGTGTTTAGGCCTGCCTTGAGGAGGCGATCAGGTCAGGGGAAGACAGGGGGTGCGCGGGAGGACCAACTGCTGGCCCATCCCAGGACGGAAGGACCGAATCCGCGACGGGTAAAAAAGGCGACCGATCGATGGGCCGCAGAGACGAAACAATATCCCGCGACAAAAATGCCTGCGATGAGAAAAGCTAAAACGTCGCGCCCGCCAGGGGCACAGGACAGGCAACATTGGGCGTGTCCAGGACGCGGATGCGCCGGCCCTTCGTCTCCAGCTTGCACTTTGCAGTTTGCAGTATCTGCGGATGACGCTAAGCCGCTCTCGACCGCCTGATACCCGCGAGCTCCGATCGCATCGCGCGGACCAACCGTCAGCACGAGGGCGATCGCGGCAATCTGCAGAAAAACGACTAGAAGACGGCTCGGATCAGTCCGATAGGAAAAGACGTTCCACGCGCAAAGGCCGACGCGCGGCTCACGCGAAGCGGATTTCCTGAGTTCGGCAAGCGGATGATTCCGAGGCATTGACAGGACCGAATGGAAGTCTGCACGAAGCGACAAGTCGGGATAGTTGATACGCCCGTTCACCTTGCAACAGCCTGTCATTAGACTTGATGCTGGCAATTACAGCCAGTTGTGACATTTTAGCCACAACCCTTCCGGAGCGGAAAATCATTGGCCATGGCAGCGAGCGCAGACAGCAATGGCCGGATCTCAACCTTGAGCGTCACCAGACTCGGCAGAGTAAGTAGCTTCGTCGCCAATGAGCATCAACGCCGCCTTCCATGCGTTGTCTCCATCATAGATCGGTTCTCGCGCGGGCCGTAGTAAAACGCTCAGCGATACAGGAGCGTACCTGATGAAGATCTTGCTGGTCGAGGATGAGAAGGAGATGGCGCGCCTGGTGGCCTCCCTCATCGCTCACTCTGGTTTCAAAGTCGACGTGGTCACGACAATCGCCGATGCGTTCCATGCTATTCGTGAAGGAACGTATGACTTGCTTCTCTTGGACAGAAGATTGCCCGACGGCGACGGGGCGGCCATCTTGAAGGCGGCAAGACACCTGCATCCCGGCATTCGCGTGATCATGTTGACTGCGTTGGATGCATTGAGCGACAAAATATCCGGGCTAAACGCCGGAGCCGACGATTACTTGACCAAGCCTTTTCAGGGCGAAGAGCTCATTGCGCGGATCCGCGCCTGTTTCCGTCGGCCGGGCGGGGAGATGCGCCCGCCTATCGTTGTCGGCGCGCTGTCTTACGACCTGCAGACGGACGATGTGTCGGTCGACGGCTCGATCATTCATTTGTCTCGTCGAGAATTAATGCTGTTAAGGACGCTCGTGCAAAGAGTGAGCAGAGTGACGTCACGCGATTCTTTGCTTGTCGAAATCTATGGAAGCGAAGACGACGTGCGTGATACGGCTCTTGAAACGATCGTTTCCCGACTGCGCCGGAGGCTGTCGGAACTCGGCGCTCGCGTGGAAATTCATACCGTGCGTGGGAGAGGCTACTTGCTCGCGGAGAAGGGATTGTGAAATCGCTGCCTCTCGCGCCACGCGTTGTCGGATATCTTATCGTCGCTCAGTTGTTTGCTTTCTTCTGCGGTTGGACCATTTCGACCGCGCTATCGATGGCGGGAATCGGCGTTTTTCCGTCGTCATGGGATTCCCTTGCGATTTCACGAGCCCAGCGACAGGCGATCGCGTCGCTCACCGCGGATGAAGACGGAACTGTCCGCATCACGCCGACGCAAGAACTTCAATCCGAGATTCGTCGCGCCCCGCACATGCGGGTCGCCGTGTTCGACAAACTCAGGCAAGCGCTGCCTGGATCAGACCCAGTGTTGGTTTCCATTCTGACCCCAGTCGTCGGGATCAGTCCAACTCATGTCCATTTTGCGCTCCCCGATGACGATAGTTTTGCGCCTGAAGGCTTCATGGCGCCAATGACGACTCCGTTTGGACAGCTGCATATCGCGGTGCACGGACAAAAATTTCAGTGGAACGATCTGATTGACGCGTGGGCGTTCGATATCAAAGTTCTTGCCGCCTATTTTGCGACGGCCGCCGTGCTTTCAACCGCGACGGCCTGGTTTGCTGTGCGAAATGGGCTTTTGCCGTTGCGTCAGGTTGCTCATGAAGCGTCGCTCATCGACATGGACACTCTAGGGAATCGGCTGACCTTGGATGTCGTGCCAACTGAGGCGATGCCGCTCGTTGGAGCGATCAATCAAGCGCTCGAGCGACTTGATGTCGGAACGAGAAGACAAAGACTTTTCACCGCAAATGCGGCCCATGAATTGCGCACCCCGGTTGCGGTGCTTGCGGCGCGCCTCGATGCGCCCCGGGAACCGAATTTTGAATTCCAACTGAGACGAGACGTTTGGCGCATTTCCCACATCGTTCACCAACTGCTCGCTGAAGCGCGTGCGGAGGAACAAACATTGCCACTTGACGAGCTTGTGGATGTCGCCGCGTCGGCGCGGGCAATGGTTGACGACGCCGCATTGCTTGCAATTCGGGACGGCCGTGAAATAGAGTACCTGGGTCCTTCAGGCGCTGTCTTCGTTCGCGGCAACAAGGTTGCGATCGAGGCGGTTGTCGCCAACCTTATAGACAACGCTCTTCGCGCTGAGCCGTCGGGCGGCTCTGTGGCGATCCGAGTCAATGAGAGTGCGACGATTGAGGTGATTGATCACGGCGCCGGCGTCGCTGAAGAGGATCGGCGAGCGATTTTCGAGCCGTTCTGGCGCATGAGCGAAGGCGCATCCGGCGCGGGGCTTGGCTTAGCGATCGCCAAGGAGCTCGTGAGCAAGCTGAAGGGAAGGATATGGGTTGAAAATACGCCTGGCGGCGGCGCAACTTTTAAAGTGTCGCTTCCCCGTGCGGTCTTATGAGAGGTCTGGAGATACGATGATTTTCCGCGGCGACGCGCGTCAGCGCCCCGAGAAACGCGGCTCCCGCTTCGCGAGGAAAGCGGCGCGCCCCTCCATATAGTCATCGCTGTCGAAGCAGGCGTTCGCCAAAGTTTCGCACTTATCGTGCGACGGCGCGCCCGGCAGTCGTCCGGCGGCGCGGATCGCCGCTTTGGCGGCGCGCAAGGTCAACGGCGCGCCGGCGGCGATCGTTTCGGCGAGCGCATGCACGCCGCCTTCGAAACTCTCCGACGCAAACAGCCGGCTGACAAAGCCGCTTTCCTTGGCTTCGGCGGCCGTCAGCCGGCGCGCGGTGTAAAAGAGATCGAACGCCAGCTGCACGCCGACCGCGGCGACGACGTAAGACATCGCCGCAGGCGGATAGCCGACCCCGAGTTTCGCCGCCGGAATGGCGAAAACAGCCTGCGAATCGGCGATCCGCAGGTCGCAGGCCGCGGCAATGCCGAAACCGCCGCCCAGGCAAAACCCCGACACGGCGGCGATCGTGGGTTTAGAAAGATTCGAAATCGCGTCGAAGGCCTCGACATTGGCTTTCTCATAAGCGCGCCCGCCGTCGCTGGTCGCGCGCAGAGTCGAGAATTCGCTGATGTCGGCGCCGGCGCAAAACGACATGCCCGGCGCGCCGCTGACAACGAGGAGCCGCGCCTCCTCGGCCGCGTCGATGTCGCGCATCAGCTGCGGCAGCGCGCGCCACATCTCGAAGTCGAAGGCGTTACGCTTGGCGGGATTTTCGATGTTGAGCCGTGCGACGCCGAAATTCACCGTGACGCGCAGTTTGGGTATCGGAGACCGGATCGCCATTGTTCCTCGAGAGCACATCTTCGAACGTCGCCCGATGCTTGTTCCTGCGCGACCGAATGCCGCGGCGCGGCGCGGCTTCCGCGACCTTCTGCCACAATATTTAGCGCGCTTGATCGAGATAATGTCGACCCCGCCTGCTGAGAAAGCCTCCCCGCAAGATTCGGAGCATGGGCGATGGGAACGGATAAATTCGCGTCGCCGGGCGCCCTGCGGCTGATTCTAGCCTTTGCAGTATTTCTCCACCACACGACCAGTTTCAACCTCGGCATGGCCGCGGTGCTGATCTTTTTCGTGCTGAGCGGCTACTGGGTCGCGGCGATGTGGAAGAACACCTATTCGAAAACGACGGCGTCCTATCTGACGTACATCGTTTCGCGTGTCTGGCGCATCGCGCCGGTTTTCGCCCTGTGTTCAGCGATCGCCTGGTCGCTGCTCCTCTGGCGCGGCGAGTCTCCGGTCGCCATTGGCGGGCTGATCCATCAGCTCTTCTCCAACGTCATGATCCTGGGATACAGCTCCCTGCCCTTCCAGGCCAACATCCCCGGCTGGTCGCTGGATATCGAATTGCAGTTCTATCTGATCGCGCCGGCGATCATCTTTCTTATTACGAAAAATGTCTATCTCTTGCTGATTTGTCTCCTGATCTCGGCTGGCGCGCCTTTGCTCGGCGGGTCCGCCACCGTCGCGCCGTTCCTATTGTTTTTTGGCGTCGGCGTCGCGGCGGCGAGCCACCAATTGAAGCCGAACCGCGCCTTCGCCTATCGTGCGCTATACACCACGCTGGCGACGCTGTTCCTGTGCGCGCTGATTTTCGCCAAGGACATCATGCTCGGCGAAAAGCAGGAGCTGCTCGCGTTCAGCGACAAGATGAATCTCGTGATCGCAGTGATGATGACGCCCTGGGCGCTCTACACGACGCAGCAGGCGAGCGCTTCGCGGGACAGAATGTTCGGCGAGCTCTCGTATATTTTCTATCTGCTGCACTGGTCCGTCATCGGCGCGCTCAAGACCGGGGAAGGGTCTTACGCCGAACGAATTTTCCTCTGCGCCGAAGCGCTCGCGATCATCATGATCGCCTCTTATCTGATCTGGCGCCTGTTCGATCGGCCGATCAACAGACTGCGCGCCTCCTGGGTTTCCGGGCGGCTTCTGGCTGAGCCGGCTGCGCCGCCACTGGCGACGGCCGCGCTCGTCGCGCCGGCGACCGCATAGGCAGGACCGCGTCGGGGCGCTACGCGACGCCAACCTCGCTAGCGCGGATTCGTCTTAAACCGGTTCGTATCCGGCGGCGGCGAAGAAATTTGCGCATTCATGCGGCGTGAATTCGTGGAGCAGAGAGCCGATTCTGTCCCAGAGGGCGTCGACGGTTCGCTCGGCTGCCTTTCGCAGCAGCGCTTTGAGTTTTGAGAACGCCATCTCGATTGATTGAAGTCCGGACTGTAGGGCGGAGATAAAGCAGCGTCGCGCCTGCCGCCTCGATCGCCTTGCGCACATTTGCGCCCTTGTGGCTGCCGAGATTGTCCATGACGACAATGTCGCCTTTGCGCAGCGTCGGAACGAGAACCTGATCGACATAGGCCTGGAACCAGACGCCGTTGATCGGTCCGTCGAGGACAAAAGGCGCCCGTTAAACCTGTGCGGCGAAGGCCGGCAACGAAGGTCGTCGTTTTCCAGTGTCCATGCGGAATGCTCGCGCGCAACCGCTCGCCCTTCGGGGCGCGCCCGCTCTTGCGCGCCATATTTGTCGTCGCCCAAGTCTCGTCGATGAACACGAGCTTCTCTGGGTCGAGGTCGAGTTGGCCATCGAACCAGTCTTCGCGTCGCTTTACGATGTCCGGCCGGTCTTGCTCGCTCGCATGGGCCGTCTTTTTGAATGTCAGACCGCAGCGGTCGAGAAACGTCCACAGCGTCGCGCGGCTGGCCTTGATGCCGCGCTCAGCGAGCAGCCGCTCCAAGAGTTCGCTGATGGTCAAATCCGGCGTCGCCTCGATCAATCCCAGCAGATAGTTCCGATGTGGATCGAGCTTCGAGCGTCGCGGCTGTCCTTGCTTGCGCGCGGCGCGTTCGCCCGTCTGGCGCGCCCGCCGCACCCAAACAATCGCCGTCGCGTCGCCGACCCAAATCGCGCCGCGGCATGGCGCGCCGGCAAATCCGCCTGCCGCGTCAATCACGCGATCACGCAAATCCTGGCTGTAGGCCCGCGCCATATCCGTCTCCATCGCTATCGCGAAGAAGGAATCATGCCGCGTCCGATTCGGGAATCCCCATCAGAATCGGAAAATCACGAACGCGCTCTAAAGCAGCGATTCAACGCTCCGCGTTCGAGCCATATGCAAATCACACTCTAAAATTTGCTTGAGACCAGTCGTCGGGATATGGGTGCGCCATGTTCCCTGGCGCGCAGCGATTGGCGTTTGTTCTGGCTCTCACCGGCGGGCTGACGCTTCTTAGCCTCAAGCGCTCGGACGAGCCGACGCTCAGTTGCGCTACGGTCGACGGCGGCGGCGCCGAGTACAGGATCCTCGTTGTCGGTGAATCTTGGGCCTCGGACGGCAAGATTCTGCCCGAACTGCCGCGCGCCGTTTCGGAGCGACTTCACGGTCGCGGCGTCAAGGCCTGCAGCATTGGTTTCGCGGGTCGAAACTCGCGCTTGCTGTATTCAGAACTGCGCGACAAATTTTCGAGAGAAAAACTCTACCGCCTGTTTGACGACAAAAAGCCTGACAAGGTCGTCCTCATGAACGGCGTCAACGATGAAATTCAGCACGTCGGCGCTTCGGCCTATGTCGAATATACGAAAAAGCTCGTCGAGTACTTTTCCGACGTTGACGACGTTCAAGTCATCGCTATTCCCCGCGTCAACGAACGCAGCTTCAGGCCGCCCAATCTCTACAGCGCCGTCAAGCGATCCATATTGAGCTGCTTTTATGATCAGTGTCAGAAGCAGGTCAACGACCTCTATCGGGTCGCCCTTTGGCGCGACCACCCTGAACTCAACATTATCGAATATGACGATTTCATCGACCGCTACGAGGGAAATGAGCGGCGCTACACCACCGATGGCGTGCATCTGACCGACGAATACTTCCATAAGTATGGAAAATTTATCGGCGGCGCGCTTTCGCTTGGAAAGGATGCCGGGAAATAGCGCTTTCAAGCGCCGCGCCCTGCTATAAGCCCGCGATGGACCTTCTCTCTCGCCTGCTCCACCGCGACGGGCTGATGCTGATCATCGACAAGCCGGCAGGCGTCGCCGTCCACCGCGGCCCGAAAGGCGGCCCGAGCCTTGAAGACGCCTTCGACCAGCTGCGCTTCGGCCTCCCCCGTCCGCCGGCGCTGGCGCACCGTCTCGACAAGGATACTTCCGGCTGTCTCGTGCTCGGGCGCCACCGCAAGGCGCTGGAGCGGCTTGGCCGCCTGTTCAAGTCGGGCCGCGTCGGCAAGACCTATTGGGCGGTGGTCGAGGGCGCGCCTTCGAGCGAGCAAGGCGAAATCGACCTTGCGCTGGGGCGGCTCGACGCGGCGCGCGGCTGGTGGATGCGGCCGGACCCGCTGGGCCTGCCGGCGCGCACCTCTTGGCGCGTGCTTGGAAGAAGCGCCGATAGCGCGCTCGCTTTCATTGAATTTACGCCGCATACGGGGCGCACGCATCAAATCCGGGTGCATGCGCAAGCGATGGGATGGCCCATTCTCGGCGATCCGATCTATGGCTCAGGCCGCCGCGAGGACGCGCCGCCGCTGCATCTTCATGCGCGTGCGGTGAGCGTGCCGATGCAGGACGGCAAACCGCCAGTCGAAGCTGTCGCCCCGCCGCCGCCGCATATGTCAGAGGCCCTGGCGGTCTGCGGAAGGCTTGGCGCGGCGCAGCCGTAACGCGGCGATTGCAAATCGGCGTCGAAACGCCCAACATATCGAAGGAATTTGGAGCCACATATGGCGGCCGCCACGCCTTCGCCGATGGAAACCTCCTGCCGGAGCGGTAGCGCATTCGCGCTGGATCGCGGGCTGCTCTATGATCTCGCCGATATTGCGCTCACGGCCGCGCAGCAAAACGGCGCCAGCTACGCCGACCTGAGAATCGGCGAAACGCGTCGCGAATACGCCTTCGCCAAGGACGACCGGCTGGAGAATTTCGACGAGCGCGAATCGCAAGGGTTCGGCCTGCGCGTCCTGCTCGACGGCTGCTGGGGATTTTACGGCGCGCGCCGGCTCGACCCACAGAGTCTGCGCGATGGAGTCGCGCGCGCGCTGGAGAACGCCCGCGCGGTGAAGCCGCTACAATTCCGGCCGATCGAACTCGAGCGGCTTCCCGTGCATGAGGCCGAATGGATCATGCCAATGGGCGTGGACCCGTTCGACGTGCCGGCCAGCGAGAAAGCGGATCTGCTGCTGTCGATCATCGCCAGCGCGCGCGACCATGGCGCGGATTTTTACGGCGTCGCTCTCGGCGACCTGCGAAGAGCGATTCTTCGCCAACAGCCTCGGCAGCAGGATTCATCAAACGCGCACCCGCGTCGCGCCAAGCTTTCAAGCCGCCGCGGTCGATCGCGCCAAGGGCCGTTTCGCGACGCGCGACTGCCTAACGCCGGCGCGCGGCGCCGGGTGGGCAGATGTCGTCGGCGCCGGCCTGATCGAGGAAGCCGCGCGGGCCGGCGCGGAGGCGCGCGCGAAACTCGACGCCAAAACGGTGATCGCCGGCGATTACGACATCGTGATCGACCCGACCAACTTATGGCTCACGATCCACGAGACGGTCGGACATTCGACCGAACTCGACCGCGTCCTCGGCTGGGAGGCGAATTTCGCCGGAACCAGCTTTGTCAAACCCCATATGCTCGGCGAATTGCGGTTCGGCTCGGAGCTGATGACGATCATCGCCGATCGCGCCCAGCCGGGTGCGCTCGCGACGATCGGCTATGACGACGATGGCGCTCCGGCGAAGGCGGCGGAGTTCTCCATCGTCGAGCGCGGCGTATTCAAGAATTTTCAGATGGCCCTCGGACAGGCGCATCTCATCGGTCTGTCGCATTCGAACGGCTGCGCCTATGCGGACAGTCCGACGACATTCCCAATTCAGCGCATGCCGAATATTTCGCTTAAGCCGAACCCGCAGAAGTGCTCGTTTAACGATCTCATCAACGACGTGAAGAACGGAATCTATGTCGTCGGCGCCGGCAGCTGGAGCATCGATCAGCAGCGCGACAATTTCCAGTTCGGCGGGCAGCTCTTCTATGAGATCAAGAATGGCAAACTCGGCGATCTGTTACGCGACGGCGCCTATCAGGGCCGCACCACGCAGTTTTGGAATTCCCTCGCAGGCCTTTGCGACGCGAGCGCCTATCATCTCGACGGCACCTTCACCTGCGGCAAGGCCGAGCCGGTGCAGCTGGCGCCGGTCTCGCACGGCAGCCCGCCGGCGCTGTTTCGCAACGTGCGCGTGCTGAACACGAGCGACGACGCATAGCGCATGTATCTTTCTTCAGACGACGCCAAAGCGATCGCCGACAAGGTTCTCGCAAATTCCAAGGCCGACGCTTGCGCGGTCCACATTCAAGGCGGCCTGGACCAGAGCCTGCGCTTCGCGCGCGGCGGCGCGACGACCAATCTCGCGAGCGCGGAAGCCAATCTGCGCATTTCGTCGCACATCGGCGGCCGCATCGGCGCCTGCAGCATCTCGCGCTTCGACGACGACGCCCTGGCCGCCGCAGTCGCGCGCTCGGAAGAGATCGCGCGCATGTTGCCCGTCGATCCGGATTATGTCGCGCCGCTTGGTCCACAAAATTACGGCTTTTCCAACCGCTACGATGAGGCGACGGCGACTTTGCGCCTCGACGCGCTCGCGGGCGCGGCGGCAGCGGTCATGGAAGAAGGCGCGCGGATCGGCGTCGACACGTTCGGCTGCGCGACGACCGCCAGGCGGTTCGACGCCTTCGCAACTAGCGCCGGCCTCTTCGCCTATGAGCGGCGCAGCGAAATCGATCTCTCCGCCACGGCGCGCAACCGCGCCGACTCCTGGTCAGGCTGGGCCGGCGGGCATCAATTCTTCGCGGATCGACTCGACGCCGACGCGATCGCGCGGGTCGCCTGCGCCAAGGGCGCGCATGATGCGGCGCCCGTCGATCTCGAACCTGGCGCCTATACGGTGGTTCTCGAACCGGACGCGACGACTGAACTGGCTTTTTGGCTCGTCAGGGCGATGGAGGCGCGCGCCGCCGACGAGGGCAGGAGTTTTTTCGCCCGTCCCGGCGGCGGCGCGCGCATCGGCGAAAAGCTCTTCGACGAAAAGCTGACGATCCGCGTCGATCCCGCCGATCCGTTAGCGCCCGAAGCCGCCTTCGGCTTTGAAGGCCTGCCGCATCGCGCCCGCGCCTTCGTCGACAACGGCGTCGCGACGACGCTTTACCGTTCCCGCGCCTGGGCGCAAAGAACGGGAGCCGAGCCCATCCCTTTTGCGCGCAACTTCTTGATGTCGGGCGGCGATGTTTCGATCGATGACATGGTCCGCTCGGTGCGGCGCGGCGTTTTGGTGACGCGGCTTTGGTACACCAACATCGTCGAGCCGAAGAGCCTGCTGCTCACCGGCCTCACGCGCGACGGCAATTTTCTGATCGAGAACGGACGCATCGTCGCGCCGACGCGCAACATGCGCTTCAATCAACGGCTCGGCGACCTCTTCGCCAATATCAAGGCGCTCGGTCCGTCGCGCCGGACCTGGCGCGCGGCAGGCGATGGCGGCGCGCCGGCCGCGCCGGCGATGCTCGTCGAAGGCTTCAATTTCTCGTCGAAATCGAGCGGCATTTAACCAGGCGATAAGCGTCGGGAGTTTGAGGATGGAAACAAAGGTCGACGAAATCGCCGAGCGCATCTACCGCTTTTCGACATTCGCGCCGGAGATCGCTGCGCCGGCCGGATTCACCTTCAATCAGTTCCTCATCGACGCCGACGAGCCGTTCCTTTTTCATTGCGGGCCGCGCGCATTGTTTCCGCTCGTGTCGAAGGCGCTGGGCGCAGTCATCCCGGTCGAGAGGCTGCGCTGGATTTCCTTCGGCCATGTCGAAGCCGATGAATGCGGCGCGATGAATCTATGGCTCGCAGCGGCGCCGCGGGCGCAGGTGGTTCACGGGCAAACCGCCTGCATGGTGTCGCTCAATGATCTTGCCGACCGGCCGCCGCGCGCGCTTGCCGACGGCGAGACCATGGACATCGGCGGAAAGCGCGTGCGCTACATCGATACGCCGCACGTGCCGCATGCGTGGGAGTCGGGACTGATCTATGAGGAGACGACTGGAACGCTCTTTTGCGGCGATCTCTTTACGCAGATCGGCCAAGGTCCCGCGCTCGTCAGA
The DNA here is from genome assembly GCA_046349135.1 of Methylocystis sp. Lineage (GTDB taxonomy): Bacteria > Pseudomonadota > Alphaproteobacteria > Rhizobiales > Beijerinckiaceae > Methylocystis. The sequence continues at coordinate 153,058 of JAXMCY010000003.1, forward strand.
GAAAGCGTGCTCGACGCCGCAATCGCGGCGGAGAACGCCTTTCAGGCGACGTCGCTGACGCCGGCGATCGGTTCGACGCTTCGCATGCTGGCGACGCTTGAGCCATGCCGCCTCGCGGCGATGCATGGTTCGAGTTATGAGGGCGATTGCGCCGGGCAGCTTTCACTGCTCGCGGATTTTTATGAAGCGGCGCTGGCGGCGAAGAGCGCGCGCCTCCCCTCGACCTGAGGCAGGACTCGCGGCAAACCGCAAGCCAGCACCCTCCCCTATCAGGGGGAGTCGCATTGCGCGGCAATGCGGGGAGGGGCGATGACGCGGACGCATCGACGATATGTCGAACCTGCGGTAAGACGTTCCGATAAACCTCAGGAAAAACATGCGCAGATTTTTCGTCGCTCTCGCCGCCGGTCTTGCCGGTCTCATCCTCGCCGCCCAACCGGCGCAGGCCGAGAAACTGCGCATCGCGCTGCAGAAGACCGGCACGCTCGGCTGGGAGCTTGCCGTCATCAAGGCGTTCGGCCTCGACAAGGACGCGAAGATCGAGATTGACGCGACCGAACTTGCGTCAACCGACGCCGGCAAGATCGCCCTGCAGGGGGGCGGCGCCGACATTATCGTATCTGATTGGCTATGGGTGGCGCGCCAGCGCGCAGAGGGTCAGAAGCTGACCTTCTACCCCCATTCTTCGGCGATCGGCGCGGTGATGACGAAGGACCCCGCGATCAGAAGCGTCAAAGACCTCGCCGGCAAGAAGCTCGGCGTCGCCGGCGGCCCGCTCGACAAGAGCTGGCTGATGCTCAAGGCCTATGCGCTCAAGAACGGCGTCGATCTCGATAAATCCGCCACGGTGCTATATGGCGCGCCGCCGCTCATCGCGGAAAAGGCGTTGCAAGGCGAGATCGACGCGGCGCTCGAATTCTGGAATTTCGCCGCCGATCTAGAAGCCCAGGGCTTCGCACGCGCCATCGAACTCGCCGATATCGAGAAGGCGCTCGGCGCCAAGAACGATGTCGCCGTCACCGGCTATGTCTTCGACGAAGTCTTCGCCGCGAAGAACAAGGACGCGCTAGCGCGCTTCATCGCCGTGACCCGCAAGGCCAAAGAGCTGATCGCGACATCGGACAAGGCTTGGGGCGCGGTCATCGCGGAGCGACTGGGCGGCAAGGACGCCAAGACGATCGACATCTATCGCAAGCGCTATGTCGCCGGCGCGCCGAGACGTTCGATCGCCGAGGAAGAAGCCGATGCCCGCACGCTCTATAGCGCGCTTGCCGCGCTCGGCGGCGAAAAGCTTGTCGGCCCCGGCAAGACGCTCGATCCCGGAACCTTCTATAGAGGCGCCGAGGGCAAGCGGCGTTGATCCGTTTCGCATCGCTTGCCGCTCTGCTCCTGCTTTGGCAGATCGGCGCGTCCCTGTCCGATCCGCATCGCCTTCCGGGTCCCGTCGCCGTCTTCGAGAAAATCTACGAGGAAGCGGTCTCCGGCGCGCTGTTCTCCAATCTTGCGATCACCCTCGCGCGCGTCGCCGCCGCCTTTGCGCTCGCCATGAGTTTCGGCGCGGCGATCGGCTATGCCATGGGCCGCAACAGGCTTGCGGACCGGCTTCTCGATCCCTGGGTCGTCACGCTGCTCAATCTTCCGGCGCTGGTCGTCATCGTGCTTGCCTATGTCTGGGCGGGATTGACCGAAGTCGCCGCGATCGGCGCCGTTGCGCTCAACAAGCTGCCGAACGCGATCGTCGTCGTGCGCGAGGGCGCGCGCGCGCTCGATCCGCATCTCGAGGACATGGCGGAGGTCTTCCGCTTTCCCCCTTCCGCGCGCTTCAAACATCTCGTCCTGCCGCAGCTCGCGCCCTATCTTGCGGCGGCGACCCGCTCCGGCCTGTCGCTCGTCTGGAAGATCGTTCTCGTCGTCGAACTGCTCGGGCGTTCTAACGGCGTCGGCTTCGAGATCAACATGGCCTTCCAACTCTTCGACATGAAGCTCCTGCTCGCCTACGCGCTTCCCTTCGTCGCGCTGATGCTCGGCGTTGAAACCTTTCTGGTGCAGCCTCTTGAACGACACGTCTCACGCTGGCGGCGCGGCGTCTCTCGACGTCTCGATCGCGTCTAAGGATTTTCATTCCGCAAGCGGTCGGCCGCTTCGTGCGCTGGAAGATTTGCGGCTGACGTTGCCTGCCGGAAAGGCCGGCGCGGTCGTCGGGCCTTCCGGATGCGGCAAGACCACGCTGCTGCGGCTGATCGCCGGGCTCGACAAGGATTATGTCGGCAGCATTGCGCTTCCTGAACACGGCCGGCTCGGCATGGTCTTTCAGGAGCCGCGGCTGCTGCCCTGGCGCAGCGTCGTCGACAATATCCGCATCGCCGCGCCGCATGCGCGCGAAGAAGACGTCGACGCGCTCCTCGATGAACTCGGGCTCGCCGCGCATGCGACGCATTTCCCGCTCGAACTTTCGCTCGGACTCGCCCGGCGCGTCGCTCTTGCGCGCGCGCTCGCCGTCAAGCCGGATCTGCTGCTGCTCGACGAACCGCTCGTGTCGCTCGACACGGCCCTCGCCGAAGCTCTGCGCGAGATGATCGCGCAGCTCATCGACGAGCGGCGCATTACGACGCTCATCGTCACTCACGATCTCGGTGAAGCGATTGCGCTCGGAGACAGGATATTTCTTTTATCGCCGCGCCCCGCGCGCGTCGTCGCGACGCTCGATGTCCCGACGCCGCGCGGAAAATTGGGCAAGGAGGCGGCAGAGGAGATCGAGGCGCAGGCGCGGAAGGCGCTCGCCGCCACGCGCGCAGAGCCGCAGCAGCCGTAACGATTTGGGCGCACATTGTCGGGCGCCTCACCAGGGAATGTCTTCGCCGCGATAGTCCAGGTAACGCCCCGTATCCGCCAGCGTCAGTGACTCGACGACTCGAATGACGCCCGCCACACTGTCCCATACATCGAGCTCCGCGTTCGGCCCGCCCATGTCGGTGCGCACCCGGCTCGGACTAAGGGCGACGACGATGACGCCATCCGCCTTCAAATCGTCTGCGAGACATTGCGCGATCTTGTTCAAGCCTGCTTTTGAGACGCGGTAGGCGACATTGGATGTGCCGCCGAGCGACATCGAACCGAGCCGGCTCGTCATCACCGCAATGCGCGGACGGGCGCTGCGCTTAACCAGCGGCAAAAAGGCCTGAACGACGCGCAGTGGGCCTAGCGTATTGATGGAGAGGAGATCGAGCGCGCCATCGAAATCCATGTCGATGGAAGATTGGCGCTGGGGGCCATAGGCGCCGGCGTTGGCAACGAGAACGTCGATCGGATCGGAGACTTGTGCAGCGGCCGCGCGTACGGCCGCTGCGTCGCGAACGTCGAAGCGCAAAGGCGTCGCCCCAGGCGCGGCGGCTTTCAGCGCCGCCAGACCTGCATCGCTGCGCACGCTCGCGGTCACGCGCTCGCCTCGCGCAGCAAGCTGTCGGGCGGTCTCCAATCCAATTCCGCGGCTCGCACCCACGATCAGCCAGTGAGCCATGCATCTCCCATGGGTTTGATTTTCGAGTTCTTTGCCGATTCTCAATATAGCGCCGCCGCAACGGCGGGCAGGCTTGTCCGCGGCCGTGCGGCGGTGCAGTATTCCCCCGTTAAAGGGGGCCATTTCATGAACGACATGACAATTAAGGCGGCGCATGGCGCCGCAGAGTCGAGCGATATTATTTTCACCGGCCGTGACGATGAGTTTCGCGACCTCCTCTACAAAGGCGCGCCTCTCGAAATCGTCACCTTCGGCTTCTATCGTTTTTGGCTCGCGACCAAAATCCGCCAGCATCTATGGTCGCACACGATTCTCGACGGCGACGCCTTCGCCTATCTCGGCACGGCGCGCGAATTGCTCATCGGCTTCCTTTTCGCCATCGCGATCCTGGCGCCGATCTATCTCGCATCCTTCCTGCTCGGCGTCGAAGCCGAACGCTCGCGGTCTTTCGCCTCATTGCTGTTCGGCGTGTTCTTTTTTGCGTTTTGGCAATTCGCCCTCTATCGCGCGCGGCGCTATCGGCTGCATCGCACCGCCTGGCGAGGCCTGCGCTTTCACATGGATGGCTCCGGCCTGTCCTACGCGCTGCGCGCCATGGGCTGGGGTTTCGTCACGATCATCACGCTCGGATTGGCGCTGCCCTGGATGCAGGCCGCATTGGAGCGCTATAAGATGCGCCATACTTACTACGGCGATCTTCGAGGCGATTTCGTCGCGACCGGCGGCGATTTTCTCAAGCGGGGCTGGCTGCTTTGGATATGCGCCGCGCTCACGACGGCCGCCTACATCGCGGGTCCGGTCCTCTCTGGAATAACGAAGCAACCGGGCTGGCTCCTGTTGATGCTCCCGACCCTTGCCGCCGCCGTCTTCATATATGCGCGGTATAAGTCCGTGCAGTGGAAGTGGTGGCTGGAAGGCGTGCGCCTCGGCGACGTGGGGGCGACTTCGACGCTGGCGCCTCATGCGCTGACCGGAAATTATTGGATGTTTGTCGGCCTCCTCTTTGCTTCGGTCGTGGCCGCGTTGACCGTCGGACTCGCCATTGGCCTCATGCCCAAGATCGCCGGAATCATTTTTGGCGTGCTGATCTATCTTGCATTGATCATGCAATATTCGATCCTGTGGCGGACATACTTTGTCCAGCTGGTCTGGCGGATCGTCATCAAATCGCTCACGATTCATAATCTGCAAACCGCTCAAGAGGTCTCGATGCGGATTGACCCGTCATCGCCGACGGCGCTCGGCGAGGGCTTCGCGGACAGTCTCGACGTCGCGGGATTTTGATCGCAGTGACGGACAAATTCGAGGCGATCTATTTCGACGGGCTGGTCAACAAGAAACGCCATGTCACGCTGACCTTCGGCCCCGCACTGGAGATATGTGAAGACGGCGCGCTTCTCTCGGCATGGCCCTGCGCCGACGTGCGGCGCCTCCCTGCGCCGCCGGAAGTGATGCGGCTGCGCGCGATTGGCGCAGCGGAATTGGCGCATCTCGACATCCGCGATTCTGAGACGCAGCGTGAAGTTGAACGCCATTGCCCAAAGCTTGCGGACGACGAGGCCCTACGCGCTGACGCCTCGACGCTCAAAATTGTCGCCTGGTCGCTGGCCGCCACCGCTTCAATAATAGGCCTCATCTGGTTCGGCGTTCCCTTCGCCGCAGATCGCCTGGCGCCGATCGTGCCGGTCTCATGGGAAAAACGTTTCGGCGAAGTGGCGGAACGCCAGTTGCGCGGAATGTTCGACGGCAAGCGCTGCGCTTCGCCAAGCGGCGCAGCCGCGCTCGCGAAGCTCTCCAAACGTCTGCAGGACGCGTCCAGCCTTCGCCTGCCGGCGACCGTCGAGGCGATCTCTTCGAAAACGCCGAACGCCTTCGCGCTGCCGGGAGGAAAGGTCTTCATCCTGTCGGGATTATTGGAGAAGGCGCAGTCTCAAGATGAAGTGCTTGGCGTGCTTGCCCATGAGCTCGGCCATCTGCAGAACCGCGACCACCTGCGCCGCCTCATCGCCAATGGCGGGATCGCTTATCTCTTCGGCCTGCTCTTTGGCGACGTGACAGGCGGCGGCGCCGTCGTCTTCGTCGGCAAGACGCTGCTCACCGCGGCGAATTCGCGGGAGGCCGAGGCGCGTGCCGACGCCTTCGCCGCGCAAACGCTCGCCAGCCTCGGGCGTCCGGCGAAACCGATGGGAGAATTGCTCTTAAGGGTGACTGGCAAGGAAGAGGACGGCTTTCTCACCATCCTCCACGACCACCCCTTGAGCGAAGACAGGTTGGCCAAACTGTCGGCCGCGGACAAAGCCACGGCCGACCCCGTGCTCACAGGCGAAGAATGGAAGGCGTTGCGGACGATCTGCGATTAGCGCGTCTACATCGCCGCCGGCGCATGCGCCGACTCGATGTGCGCGACGCCGTCGCGCACTGCGGCCTGCACCTTCTCGAAGGCGCGCACCTCGATCTGCCGCACCCGCTCGCGAGAAACCCCGAACTCCTCGGACAGGGCTTCGAGCGTGAGCGGATCGTCGGAGAGCCGCCGCGCCTCGAAGATGCGGCGCTCGCGGGGATTAAGCACATCGAGCGCGCCGCGCAGCGCCTTGAGACGATTGTCGCTTTCTTCCCGCGCGACGAGCAGATGCTCCTGATCGGCGCTGTCGTCGACAAGCCAATCCTGCCACTCGCCTTCGCCCTCTTCCCGCAACGGCGTGTTCAGCGAGGCGTCGCCGCCCATGCGGCGGTTCATCTCGATGACGTCCTGCTTGGACACGCCGAGCCGATGCGCGATTTTCTGGACGTTTTCGGGCCTGAGGTCGCCTTCCTCGAAAGCGGAGATCCGGCTCTTGGCCTTGCGAAGGTTGAAGAAGAGCTTCTTCTGGCTCGCGGTCGTCCCCATTTTGACGAGCGACCACGAGCGCAGAATATATTCTTGTATCGAGGCGCGGATCCACCACATTGCATAAGTCGCAAGTCGGAAGCCGCGGTCGGGCTCGAAGCGCTTGACCGCCTGCATCAGGCCGACATTGCCTTCCGAGACGATTTCGCCGATCGGCAGGCCATAGCCGCGGTAGCCCATGGCGATCTTGGCCACGAGCCGCAGATGCGACGTGATCAGCTCTTGCGCGGCCTTGGGATCCTCGTGCTCGCGCCAGCGCTTGGCGAGCATATATTCCTGCTGCGGCTCCAACATTGGAAACCGTCTGATTTCAGATAGATAGCGCGAGAGGCCGTCTTCCGAAACGATGGGCAAGGCATTCGCCATAAGTCCCTCCTGACGAACTCCCGAATGTGGCGAGTCCGCAAAGCGCGAGGTCACGAAACGTCGACCGCGACAGGCAAACATTATAGGCGCCGCCCAGGGGCTGAAAATGACGATTGCGTGAAGGGACGCTAAAGCGCGGATTAAGTTTCAGCAATGTGAATTGACTCAGGTCGAGCTTTTGCGAAACGCGGTGGATTCATCAACGATGCGTTCAGCAGGTCAGTCCGCCTGTCATTATCGTATCCCGCAACGTCATTTCGACATCCCGCCGAGCACGCCGCGTAGAATCTGGCGGGCGATCTGCGTGCCGGCGGACCGCGCCGCAGACTGAATCGCGCTGCGCGCCGCAAGTTCCGCCGGCGACATGCGCTTCCTGTCGCCCTTGCCGAAAATTCCGCCCAATATGCCGCCCAGAGTACCGAGCAGGCCGCCGCCTCCCGCTCCGCTCGCCGCATCGCCTTTCGCGGCGCGCGCCTGGAGCATTTCGAAGGCGGATTCGCGGTCGACCATCGTGTCGTAACTTCCCGCGAAAGGGCTCGCCGCCATGATCGCCGCGCGCTCCTGCGGCGATATCGGCCCGACGCGCGCGGACGGCGGCGCGATCAGCGTTCGTTCGACGACCTCGGGCGTCCCCTTGGCGTCGAGCATAGACACCAGCGCTTCGCCGACGCCGAGCTGCATGATCGCCTCGGCTTCCTCAAGGCTGCGATTGTCGCGAAAGGTCTCCGCGGCCGCGCGCACCGCCTTCTGGTCGCGCGGCGTGAAAGCGCGCAGCACATGCTGAATGCGGTTGCCGAGCTGGCCGAGCACCGTGTCGGGCACGTCCAGAGGACTTTGCGTGATGAAATAGACCCCGACGCCTTTCGAGCGTATCAGCCGCACGACCTGTTCGATCGCGGCAAGCAGCGCTTTCGGCGCGTCATTGAACAGGAGATGCGCCTCGTCGAAAAAGAAGACGAGCTTCGGCTTGTCGAGATCGCCGACCTCCGGCAGGGTCTCGAACAGTTCGGAAAGCATCCAAAGAAGAAAAGTCGCATAGAGCCGTGGCGCGCGCATCAGTTTGTCTGCGGCGACGATATTGATCGTCCCGCGTCCGTCGCGGTCGACCCGCAGGAAATCCATGATGTCGAGCGCCGGCTCGCCGAAGAATTTGTCGCCGCCCTGTGATTCCAGCACCAGAAGCTGCCGCTGAATGGCGCCGACGCTCGCCGAAGCGATATTTCCGTATTGCGCCTTGTAGGTCGCGGCGTTCTCGGCGACATGCGCAAGCATCGCGCGCAGATCCTTCAGATCGAGCAGCAGCAGGCCCTGCTCGTCCGCGGCCTTGAAAACCACATTGAGAACGCCCTCTTGGATGTCGTTGAGATCGAGCAGACGCGACAGGAGCAACGGACCCATGGCGGATATCGAGGCCCGAATAGGGTGCCCCTGTTCGCCGAGAACATCCCAGAAGACGACAGGGAAGCGATCGGGCTCATAGGCTACGCCAATCTCTTTGGCCCGCGCCACGAAGGCAGGCTTGCCATCGCCCGGCTGCGATAGTCCGGCGAGATCGCCTTTGACGTCGGCGAGAAAGACCGCGGTCCCAGCGTTGGAGAAGCCCTCCGCGAGAAGCTGCAGGGAGACGGTCTTCCCGCCGCCGGTTGCGCCCGCGATCAAGCCGTGACGATTGCCCAGCGCCAGCGTAAGGTAGCGATAATCGCGCGGCTTCCCGCCCTCTACCCTTGCGCCGACGAGTATTTTGCCGGGAACCGCGCTTGGAGTGTCGCTCATGGTGAAGCGCTTTCGCAATTTGGGAATCGGAATACGTCAAGCTACACCATCGCGGCGGCGCGCGCATGTCTCCGGCGGTTCGGACCGGCCGAGGCTTCGGCAGCGCTTGGCGAACGCCGACGGGCGGGATAAGTTCTCGGCCCGGGAGAACGTCCAATGAAGCTTCGCTTGGCGATGAGCGGCGTCATCGCCGCCGTCGGCGTCCTGCAGGCGGACGGCGCGACGAAAGCGCGTCCGGCTCTATCGAAGCTGGCGCAAGCCGTCAGCCTGGAGAACCAGCGTCTCCTGCCGTTGAAAAGCTTCGAAATCGTCATGACGGCGAAAGACAAGACCCGGGAAACCATCGTCGGCAAGATCGACGAGCCGCTCGCCGCGGGCGGCCACGCGCAATTTCCAATCACCGGCGCCAAGGGCTGTCGTTTTGAGGCCCGCTGGTCGTTCGACGACGCGAAAGATTCGGGCGACGTGGACTTGTGCAATGACGCCCATATAGTTTTCGCGGACTAACTATTCCGGCCCGCCCGACGGAGCCGCTGCGGCGATGCGCCGCCCATGATAACAATCACAGGAAACGCAAGATGGCCAACGGATCGAAGAGTGGCGCAAAAGGACTGAAGCGCGGCGCAAAGAGCGCGCAATCCGCGAGCGGACCAAGCATGTCAAGGCCGCTGCTGATCGGCGTCGGCGCCGTCTTCGCGGCGATCTTCGCCGCCTTCGTATATTTTACCAGCGGCAAGCCGACGACGTCGACCGAGTCGATCGGCGGTCCGTTTCAGCTAACGGCGCACAACGGGCAGCAGGTGACCGAACAGGACTTCCTTGGGCGTCCCTTCCTGGTCTTCTTCGGCTATACGCACTGTCCCGACATTTGCCACACGACGCTCTTCGAAATGTCGGAGATCCTGCGGGCGATGGGGCCGGACGCCAAGGTCGGCGCGCTGTTCGTCACCGTCGATCCCGAGCGAGACACCGTCGAGACTCTCAAGGATTATCTCTCCAATTTCGATCCGCGCATCATTGGCGTCACCGGGCCACGCGCTTCGATCGATCCGGTGCTGCGCGAATACCGCATCTTCTCGAAGCGCGCGGGCGGCAAGGACGAAGATTATTCCGTCGACCACACCACCGTCGTTTACCTAATGGACAAAAACGGCCGCTTTGTCTCCACGTTCAACGTGGCGCGTCGCCCAGCCGAAGCTGTGCGCGATCTTCAGCGCTATCTCTAACCGTCGTCGTCGACGACCGAAGAGCCGGGCGCGGGGAGCCGTGCAAGCGAAATATTTTGCTTGCCCGCAATTTTCGAACTCGCGACTCACATGTCCTTTGCGCTAGCATGTGAGTCATGCTGCGACTCCTGCGCGAAGGACCGGCGCCGAGCGGCGCGTCGACTCTCACATTGATTCACGCGGGTGAAACGATTCTCGTCGCTCTGCGCCGGTCGCAGAACGCGCGTCGATTTACGTTGCGGGTGCGCTTCGCCGCGCGCGATGCGGTGCTGACCATGCCGCAGCGGGCGTCATTGCGGGACGCTCGCGATTTCGCCCAGCGCCACGCCGCCTGGATCGCGGCGCGCCTCAACAGGCTGCCCGAAACTATTCCCTTCGCGCATGGTTCGGTCACGCCGCTGCGCGGCGTCGCTCACATGATCGCCCACCATCCGGAACGTCGCGGCGTCACCTGGATCGAGGCTCTGGACGACTCCGAGGTTCCATTCGCGCTCTGCGTCGCCGGTCAGGCGGCCCATGTCCATCGGCGCGTTCAGGATCATTTCAAGCGCGAAGCGCGCAATGACCTTGAGGAGGCGGTCGCGCGCCATACCGCCGCCCTGAGCCTGGCGCCGCGCGGCGTGGGCCTTCGCGACCCGATCAGCCGATGGGGATCGTGCTCCGCATCCGGCTCGCTCAATTTTTCGTGGCGGCTTATCATGGCGCCGCCCTTCGTTCTCGACTATCTCGCCGCCCATGAGGTGGCGCATCTGGTGCATCTCGATCACTCGCCGCAATTTTGGAGATTGACGCGGCGGCTGTGCGGAGAAACGGATCGCGCCGAAGCCTGGCTCTCGGCCCATGGCGCGCATCTGCATAAATATGGGGCCAGGGCGCGATGATCGCGCGCCGCAAGCTGCTTGGCTTCGCCCTGCTCCTGCCTCTGTTTCGAGCCGGGTCCGTATCGGCGGATGCGCCGAGACGGCGTCTGCTCGTTCTGGATTTCGAATTGGTCGACACGTCGAACGAGCCCATCGACCAAAGCGCCGAACATGCGAGAAGACTGGCGCGCGCCCGCGACGACATCAGCGCAGGGCTCGCCGCGCGCGGCGTCTACGACGTCGTCGATCGGGCGCCGATTGCGGCGGATCTCGATGCGATCCTCAGGCGGACCTACATTCGCACCTGCAACGGCTGCGAATTCTCGCTCGCCGCGAAGGCCGGCGCCGATCTCGTGCTCACCGGCGTCGTCAATAAGGTCAGCACCCTTATTCTCAGCATGGGCGTTTCGATTGCGCGCGCCTCGACGGGCGAACTAATCTATCATCAAGGCTTCGATTTTCGCGGCGACAATGATCAATCCTGGGCGCGCGCGACGAAATTCTTCGTCGACCGTATCGCCCGTGATCCGCCGGCATAAACAAGGGAAGACGCCCATGAGCCAGAGCCCAGGGTGTGAACCGATGGCGACGTCGCGCCCGCCCTGGTCCATGGTGGCTCAGGCCCGCGCGCGCGGCGCCCTGCTGGATGCGTTGGTGCGCCAGGCGCAGGCGCTGCCGCCCATTCGCATGGGCGTCATCCATCCTTGCGACGCCCGCTCGATAGAAGGCGCGATCGCCGCCCGCGACAAAGGCCTGATCGTCCCAACCTTTATTGGTCCTCGAGCAAAAATCGAGGCGGCCGCGCTCGCCAGCGGCGTCTCACTGGACGGCGTAGAGATCGTCGACGCGCCGCATAGCCACGCCGCCGCCGATCAGGCGGTGGAGCTCGTGCGCCGCGGCCGTCTCCACGCGCTGATGAAAGGCGCGCTGCATACCGACGAGGTGATGACCGCCGTCGTGCGCGAAGGCGCCGGGCTGCGAACCGAGCGGCGGATCAGCCACGTCTTCGTCATCGATGCGCCGACCTATCCCAAGCTGCTGCTCGTCACCGATGCGGCGATCAACATCGCGCCGACTCTCGACATCAAGCGCGATATCGTGCGCAACGCCGTCGACCTTGCGCATGCGATCGGCATCGAACGTCCCAAGGTGGCGCTGCTGTCGGCTGTGGAGACGGTCGAAGGCAAAATCCCCTCGACGATCGAGGCGGCGGCGCTGTGCAAAATGGCCGACCGCGGCCAGATCGCCGGCGCCGATCTCGATGGGCCGCTCGCCTTCGACAACGCCATTTCGCGCGAAGCCGCCGACGCCAAGCAGATCAAGTCCGCGGTCGCCGGCGACGCCGACATTCTCGTGGCGCCCGATCTCGAGGCGGGCAATATTCTGGCCAAGCAACTCGTCTTTCTCGGCGGCGCCGACACGGCGGGGCTGGTGCTCGGCGCGCGCGTGCCCATCGTTCTGACCAGCCGCGCCGACGACGTCGGCTCCCGCGTCGTCTCTTCGGCGCTAGCGCAGATTTTTACCCATCGGCCGCGCGCCACGCCGTAGAGGGCGCTGCGAAAAAGCGGAATCCGGTTTTTCGCACAAGGCGCGCTCTGAACTTTGAAATCGATCACGTTATCTGCATTTGGGCGATTCCGCCCAAATGCAGCGTGATCTAGCGTTCTCGACAGAAGGCCCGCCGCGTGGCAAAACCGCCGCCGCCTGACAAGATTCCGAAAAGGGCGGCTAATCTTCGCCCGCATGCTTCGAGACGGCTCCTGCGGAGCCTCCTCAGCATGAGGGCGGAAGCGGCGCTCTTTACGTTTCCTCATCCTGAGGAGCCCGCGGACCGGGCGTCTCGAAGAACGAGGAAACGTCCACATTAGAAACTAATATGACCGACATCGCCAAACTCGAAGAAGATACGCTGCGCCAAATCGACGAGGCCGCTGATGAGGCTGCGCTCGAAGCCGTGCGCCTTGCCGCGCTCGGCAAGAAGGGCGCGATCTCTGCGCTGCTCGCAATGCTCGGCAAAATGTCGCCCGACGAGCGCAAGACCGAGGGCGCGAAGATCAACGCGCTGAAAGACAGGGCGATTGACGCCATCGCCGCGCGACGCGAGTCGCTTGCCGGAGCGGCGCTCGACGCGCGGCTTGCGGCCGAAACGCTCGACATGACCCTGCCGGCGCCGGCGAGCCCGCTGGAGCGCGGGCGCATTCACCCGATTTCACAGGTCACGGACGAACTCTCGATCATTTTCGCCGATATGGGCTTCGCGGTCGCCGAAGGCCCGGACATCGAGAGCGATGACTATAATTTCACCAAGCTCAATTTCCCCGAAGGTCATCCCGCGCGGGAAATGCAGGACACGTTTTTCCTCGCGCCGGAAGGCGGCGAGAAGCGGCTGCTGCGGACTCATACGAGCCCGGTGCAGGTGCGCACCATGCTGTCGCAGAAGCCGCCGATCCGGGTCATCTGTCCGGGCCGGGTCTATCGCTGCGATTTCGACCAGACCCATACGCCGATGTTCCATCAGATCGAGGGCCTCGTCATCGACGAGACCACGCATCTTGGCCATCTCAAATGGACTCT